>CAZNLJ010000035.1:0-52287 GCA_964573725.1 uncultured Saprospiraceae bacterium | reverse complement strand
GTCCAAAAGGCGGGAAGCGCCATAAAGACCCTTTGGTTATGCGTAGCTTACGTTTTTGTACAATCATGCGAACCTTGCCATCAAAATATTCGATTTGGTTTCTTAAGGTGCGAAAGTTGAGCAATATGCCTCCGGGGACCGCTACGAGCTTGCTTTGGCGGACCAATTGTCGAAATAAATCCCACCCGCACCGTCTTTTTCATCCTGCCGGTACGGAAGGCCGGCGTGCCCGGCCGATATCGGGCCCGGGTTCCGGTTGCCGGCGACCGGGAAAAGGACTTATCTTGCCGAGGGATGCAAGCGGGTGGAAGCCGGGCGGCGAGTCCGGAATCTGTCCGGATATCCTGTCAAGGCAAACGATGGAAGGTCGACGATATGGAAAAGCGCCATTATTTCGAAGCGGTCTATGCCGTGGTACGACTGATCCCGCGCGGAAGGGTCACCACTTACGGGGCGATTGCGGATTTCCTGGCTACCGGGTCCGCCCGGATGGTGGGCTGGGCCTTGCATCAGTGCATGGGCGTGGAGGACATCCCGGCCCACCGGGTGGTCAACCGCCACGGGGAGCTCAGCGGGCGGAATCATTTTGCCACACCGGACACGATGCAACGGTTGCTGGAACAGGAAGGACTGGTGATTACGGACAACCGGGTCGTGGATTTCGGCCGGCACCTTTGGTGGCCGGCCGGCGAAGCACCGGCCGGCCGGCCGGTCCGGCGGCGATAGGTGTAGGCAGCGCATGCAGCGCTTATCGCTGCCGGGGGCTTCCGTCGATGGATTTGAGCGACTGGTAGTAGTTTTCGACGAGTTGCTTGTAGTACGGCTTTAGCGCGGGGTTGACGGTCCGGAGCTGGTCGATGGCCGCCTCCCGTTTACGGAGGTATTCCTCGAGGGCCGGCGGCGTTTTCCGTTCCTTGTCGCCGGCGGTTTCGGATTTCCGCCGGTCGTCCAGTTCCCGTTGTTGTTCCGCCCGTTCATGTTGGAGGAGACGGGTCAGGATATCCTGTTGGCGACGCAGCATGTCATTGGTGAGGCGCTTGTTGACCAGTTCCGTTTCGATCTTGTCCATTTGGTCTATGAGCTGCTGCAGCTCCTTGCTGCCCTTCCCTTGTTCCTGCAGTTTGCGTTGTTGTTCCGCCAGGGCCTTCCGGAGGGCGGCCTGCCGGGCCGCCATCTGGGCGAACTCCTTGCTGGAGGGCGTTTCGCCCCCTTGTTGCTGGCCTTGCATTTTCTTCATGCCTTCATTGATCTCCTGCTGGCCTTCGGAGAGCTTGTCCTTGGGTGACCGGCCGCTTTGACCGCCGTTTCCGCCGGGATTGGAACACATCTGGCTGCCCGGCATCATCCCGGACATCTGCATTTGCATCTGTTCCATGACTTCGCTGAGCATGAGGGCCAGGTCGTTCAGGTTCTTCATGGCCCGTTGCTGCTGCTCCGAGGCCTGCGGCTTTTGCCTTTCCTCCAGGGTGGAGAGGCTCTTGCGCATGTTGTCCTTAATTTCCGCCACCTTTTCCGTGATGAAACCCTCCATCTGGACGGACCGCTTGGCCAACGCATAGAGGCTGTCCTCGGTGATTTTGAAATCGTCCTGCAACTTCTTTTGGGTTTGGGTGAGGGTCACATACAAGGGCGTACTGATATCCACCGGTCCGAAGGCATCCATGAGGTCTTCCTGGTCAAAAGAGAGGCCGACGATATTTTCCAACAGCTGCCGCAGGGCTTTCAGGTCCATTTCCATTTGCTCCATTTGCTGGCCCTGCATTTGCTGCGCCATGTTGTCGGCCATTTCGCGCATTTTCTTGGCGGCGCTCTTTTGTTTGCGTGCGGCCTTTTGGTTCTGTTGTTGCCCGAGGCTCTCGCGGCTGTCCTGCATATCTTCCCGGATGGACTCCCGGTCCTGCGACTGGTCGTCGAAATCCTGTTGGTTCTGCATCTGCTGACTCTTCTTGTCCAGCGATTCCATCTGCTCCTCGACCTTTTCGAATTCCTTGTTCAGCTGTTCCTGCTTTTTTTCCAGGTCTTCCGGAGATTCCGACCCTTCCTTTTCCGCTTCGTCCTGCTGTTGGTCCCCATCGGAGGGCTGGTCTCCCTTCTTTTCATCCTGGGAAAGGGTTTCTTCGCTGAGTTGGTCTTGTTTGTCCGCCAGTTGTTCCAGTTTGTCGATGGTCTGTTGCACCTCGTATTCGAACTCGAGCTGCTTGTACAGTTCCAGCAGGCGGTCCAGGTCCTTTTCCTTTTGCTCCTGACTGGCCTGCATTTCCTCCATCATCTCGAGGGCCTGGTCCTTCTGCAGTTCCTGCAGGAGTTCCTGTATCTTCTCCATGAGGTCCTGGAGTTCCTGGTCTTCCGCGTTTTCCATCAGTTCCTCGAGTTTTTCCTGTTTTTCCTGCAGGGCTTCGGAAGGGGGTTGGAACTCCTCCTGTTGGCGGAGATTTTCCTGGAAAGCCTGCTTGGCTTCCTCGATTTTCTGTTGCAGTTCCTGTTGCCGTTCGAGCAATTTTTCCAGTTCCTTGCGGGTTTGCCAATCCATTTCCTTCTCTTGCAGCATCTTGTTGCGCAACTTTTGCAAATCCGCCTGGACTTTTTCATTTTCCTGCAGGGAGGCGGCCAGTTTATCCTTGATGGCTTCGTTGTTTTCCTCCTGGCGGGCCTCCAGTTCCTCGACGGTGGGCATGGCGAAGACCATGATGGGGGTGCGGGAGGATTTGCTGCCGTTGACGGCATCGTTGTCGGCCACTTCGAAATAGTAGTTCACCTCGTCCCCGGGCTGGAGTGCCAGTCCGTCGATATCGAAGACATGGTCGAAGCGGATGGCTTTACCCTCCCCTTTCGGCAATTTTTCCGTCAGGAGCGGTCCGTCGCGACCATCCCGCCGGATCCGGTAATGGAAAGCGAGGCTGAGCAGGCCGTAGTCATCGCTGGCATCGCCGGCGAAGAAGAGGAGCCGGGTGTTGGTGCTGTCGATGAATTTTTCCACCTGGATCCCGGGAAAGGCATCGGGGATGACGCGGATGGAGTAGGTCACGGAATCTGCGGCGGGCAGATGTCGATTGGACAGGTACAGGCGATACATTTCATCCCGCAAGGCCTGCCGGCGGAAGGTGAATCCGTCTTCCGAGCGCCGGCGGGCTTCCTGGTAGGCGGTGTCCGTGCCGAAGCGCAGGGAGATCCCATCGGTGAATCGGGTATCGAACAACCAATCGACCTGCGTACCGGCCGGGACAATCAGGTCGCCGATGCTTTCCAGCGTCTCGTCCTGGCGGCCGGTATAGGCAGGATAGTCGAGGCGGACCTCGAAGCCGGTGACATTCGGTTTTTCCAGCACATCCAGGGTGTATTCCCCGGATTCCACGGAACCGGAAAACAACCGGAAATCCGTATCGCGGGCCACATTGTTGAAAGCGTAGGAAAATGTGCCGTCGTCTTTTTTCGCCAGCCGGTACTGGATACCCTCGATATCGATGAACACCTCATTGGGGACGGCTTCCCCTTCGGTGGCGACCGAGAGGACGAACTGACCATACTGCACCACCTCCAGGGAAGCTTCGTCGACGACGAAACGGAAGGGGGCCGGCTTCTCGAAAGCACGGTCGTAGCGGAGGAGGCGGCCGGTGCTGTCCTTGATCAGGCTCGGTGCGGCGAACAACAGCACCAGGAGCAGGAGCAGCGGCGGAAGGGCATATTTCAGGTATTTCCGGTTCTGCCCCAGGTCGATGGCGCTTTGAAAGGGAACCGGGCGGACTTCCGCCGCTTTTTGGGCGATACTGGCCATGATCAGCTCCCTGCTTTCCGCAGCGCCTACCTGGGATTGCAACTGCAGGACGTTCAACAGCTTGTCCTGTACATCCTGAAAATGTCGACCGATGATCCGCGCGGCCTGCTCATGAGAAATGACCCGGCCCAGCCGGAAATAATGCAGCATCGGTACGCCGACCCAGGCCGTGAGGGCGGCCACGGAAATCCCGCTGAAGGAAAAGAACAGGACGGTCCGGACGGACGGGCTGAAGTAGAATCGGTATTCCAGGAAATTCAGCCCGAGGAACAAGGCCAGCAGGAGGGCCGTGCTGTAAAGCCCGCCCCGGATGAGCTGGTTCACGTAGTATTTGCGGATGAACTGGTCCAGTTTGTCGATCAGCAGCCGGTAGTTGTCTTGGTAGGAGGCCATGGGTACGAGGATTAAGTGGCAATCATGCCAAAGCTACGCCAAAAAACACGCTTATCAAACGTCCGAGCGGCGTCCTAAGTTGCGAGGTGGTGGTGGGAACCGGAGGAAATGGTGCCTTCCGCCGGGGAGGATATCAGTCGACGAGGCGCCAGTCGATGCCGAGGCGGAGGCCGCCGTTTTCCAGGCCGAACGGCAGCGGATACCCGGCCGTCTGGAAATGGTAGGTCTGCAAGGGGGTCGTCAGCAGGTTTTCGACCTTGGCGAAAAACCGGAAAGTCTTGACGCGGAAGCTGAGGAAGGCATCCAGCAGCGGGGTGAAAGGCAGCTCTTGGTTCGATTGGACGAAAAACTGTCCGGTAAGGGGCTGGTAACCGGGCGGTTGAAAATCGACCGCCAGGCGGGCATCGAGCCCGACCTTGGCGAGCATCACCCGTTTGAACAGCTTTCGTTCCAGGTAAAGGCTGTGTTTGCTGTAGAGCAGCGGCAGCGGAACGGCGGCATCCGAAGCCTGCTGGATACCGGCCAATTGTTCGAGGTGGACTTGGCCGAGGTGGATATCCTTGTGCAGGGTGAGCTGCAGGATGGAAAAGGTACCCGACTGCCGGGGAAAACCGGTGGCATCGAAGTACACGTAGTTATCCAGCAGGTGGTAGGCGCCGCCGACGGAAAAGTGGACGGATGGCAGGGAATAGCGCGCGGCGATACTGGTTTCCAGGACTTTTCCGAAGTCGTTGCGCCAGATTTCCTGTCCGGAAACAAAAAACCGTTGTTCCGCCAAGGTCGGCGTATACAACTGGTTGACTGCCTCCAGGTCCAGCCGGCCGATGCGGCCCAGGGACAGCGACAGCGTCCCGTTCAGCCTGAAATCGCCGGCATCCGCCCCGATACCAAGGTGTCCGTAGGCATCGAGCTGCAGGCGTTTGGCGGGGGACAGCCGGATGCGGCCGGTCAGGAACAGGTGGTGGACCGCCTGGGTATCCACCGGTTCCATCGACAGGAAAGAGGCCGTGTGGAGGATGCCGGCCTCCAGCCGGTCGCCGCTTCGGCTTCGGAGGGAATCCCCATCGGGCGCTGCCGGGACCGGCCGGTAGCTGATCAGCTTGACGGTATTCTCGAGGCTCCGGCGGCCGACGGCGTTCCGGAGCCCTCTCGTATCCACCAGGAAGGGTCCGTAGTACGCGGAATCCGGGGAGGGGTCGAAGGATTTGAAACTTTCCTTGCGCCAAGCCATCCGGTGGTAGAGGGTGAATGTCCGGCCTTCCGGCTGGGCGGACGGGCGGGGGGCGGTAACGGCGGCGGGAGCCGCGGCGGGACGGTCTACCGGTGTGCGGGCCGGTTGGACGGCAATCCCTTTCGGTGGGGCGCCGGCGGGCATCTCGGCGGAGCGGGCGGTGCTGTCGGGCCGGGGGGAGGCCGGTGCTTGTCGGCGGGCATCCTGCCTGGACGCCCGGCTGGCTTTCCGCTGCCGGCGCAGCGGTTCGCTGAACAGGCGGTCGAGGTAGAAGTACTGCGTGTAAGCCAGCTCCTGGTCGGCGTACCGCGTCTGGGCGCTTTCCAGGTTGACGGCGACCTGGAAAGCCGGCAGGATGCCGCCGGTGAGTGCTTCCCCGGCGCCGCCGTTGTCCTGCTGTTCGGTCGAATTCGTGACCACACTGAAGAAACCGTCGTAGGCCTCCTGCTTGCCGTGATACCAAAGACCGGCGCCGAAACGGCCGACCGTCGCTTTCTGGTGGTCGTAAGCACCCGTATTGTTGATGCGCCGGTGTTCGATGGCCAGGTTGAGGCCGTCTGCGTAGTTGCGGCTGAACCGGACATGGAACTGGGCATCCGATTGGGTTGGCCCCTGGGAGTACCCCGCCTGCGTGTAGGCTTGGGTAATCCGGTAGAAACGCATGGCATCCGTCTGCAGGCGGTAGCAATCGAAGGCATGGTAACCGGCGTCGAAGCCCCTGCGCCAGGTAGGGCGGAAGAACAGCGGTCGGGCCGCCGAGCCCAGGTTCCCCAGGCTGGCATGGTCGAAATCACCCGGACGCCGGATCGGATCGTATTGATGGATATCCTCCAGCAGGCTGTCTCGGAACGGGAAAACCGTCGCCGGATCCGTCACCTGGAAATAATGGATCTCGGAAGTGTCCAGCGTCAGTTCCCCGCTGGTGGACATCCCCCCGGAACGTCCCCCGGAACCGAAGTTGCCGAACCCGCCGCCACCGCCGCCGCCGCCGAAATTGCCGAACCCGCCGCCGGGACGGCCCTGGGCAAGGCCTTGGGCACAAAGGCCGGCCAGCGCAAGCAATAGCATGCCGGTTACGGGTAGTCCTTTCATCAAACTGCAGGATGTATTGGTGGTTTGCGGCCGGTAAAAGTACGCGATTTTTCCTTTCCCGCCGGTTCCCTCCCTTCCGCCCGGCACGTTTCCGACCCCGGCCTGCAAATACCTGCCCGGGAAAATTACGGATTGACCGGATTCCATTTATTTTCGCGCCGGAACCACGGCATCCCGTCCTTCCGCGTTCCGAAAACGCGATTGATGTTCGCAGGATATCGGGATTGACCGGTCTCCCGACAATCCGCCGCTTTCGCAACAGGTCCCTGCCCCCGGTATCCTTATCAGCGACAATCCATTGAAAATGAAATTCACTTACCCACTGTTGGCCGCCCTGCTCCTGATGGCCGGCGCCGGCTGCGCCGAAAAGAAAAACACCTACGACGCCATGGCGGAAGAACTGTGCCGGTGCATGCTTCCCATGGCCGATTTCCAGCAGGCTTTTGTCGATGCCCTGGAAAACCCGGACACGACGGATGATGCCGCCCTGCAGGAACTCTTCGCCGAAGCCGAACAGGTAGACCGGCAAACGCAGGAATGCTTTGCCGCCATCGAGGAGAAATTCGGCGACCTGGGCAAGGAAGAGGAAGCCGAAAAGATTTTCGCCGCCCTGGAGAAATCATGCCCGGACATCATGAGCCGACTCAACGAAGGCATGGCGCCCGCTTTCGCCCCCGAGGACTTCATGGAGGAGGAGGAAATCATCCATGACCCGCACGAGGGAGAAGAGGAGTATTGACAGGCTGTTCTCCCTTATCGGTCCGCAGGGAAGGGAGCGGACAGGTATCTTTCTATTTCCGCATCCAGCGCCGCCATCAGGTCGCGGGTGACGGGACCGGGGCGGCCATTCCCGATCACGACGTCGTCCACCTGCGTGACCGGCATGATCTGCTTGGTGCTGCTGGTCAGGAAAGCCTCCGTCGCGCCGGCCAACTCCGAAAGGAACAGCGCCCGCTCCGCCACCGGATACCGCTTCCGGGCAATATCCAGGGTCTTGCGACGGGTAATCCCTTCCAGGACACCCGCCCCGGGTGTGGCAACCGTCCCGTCCGCCATGACCGCGAAAAAATTCGCCCGCGTGGTCTCGTACACTTGCCCCCCGGCATGAAAAAGGACATCCTCCGCCCCGGCCGCCCGCATCTCCGGAATCAGGTAGACCCCCATGATATAGTTGATGGTTTTGGCAGCCGCCAAGGTACGGTGGTAGGCATGCCCCATCAGCTTCACGCCCTCCTCGTAACGGCGCGCCGGATAGACCGGTAAGGGGGACTGCAGGATGACCAGGTTGGGCGTGACGGCCGGCGTGTATCCGTCCGGGGAATATCCGCCAGTCAGTACCAGTTTCAGGCCGGCATCCGGTTCCCCGTTCGCCGCCAGGACATCCAGCACCATCCGCTTCAGCGTCGGACGGTCATAGGGAACCGACAGGTGCAGCAACCGGGCGGACCGCAGGAACCGGTCCAGGTAATCCTCGAAGAACAAGGGGCGACCCCGCCGCGCCAAGAAAAAATCGAACAGGCCGTATCCCCGCAAGATCGACAGGTCGTCGACCCGCAGCTTGGCCGCTTCCACAGGCAGCAACTCACCGTTGACGGAATAAAACGAAATCATAAGCTTGTATGCATAGGAGGATCGGAGCTGCCCGGTCGACCACCGCCCGGAAGCGGCCCCCTTCCGGGAAAGCCTCAGACACCCGGCGCCTTCTCCAACAACTGGAATCCGTTTCCGTGGATGTTGACGATCTCGATCCGGTCGTCGTTCCTCAGGTATTTGCGCAATTTCGTCACGAAAACATCCATGCTCCTGGCCGTGAAATAATTGTCTTCCCCCCAGATGGCCGTCAGTGCCTCGCTGCGGGACAACACATCGTTCATCCGCTGGGCGAACATTCGCAACAATTGGGCTTCCTTGGGGGATAATTTGACTTTCGTCTCCGCAGGTCCGTCCTTGTCGAAGGTCAGGATCCGGAGCGGAAAATCGAAATGATACCGGCCGATCAGGAATTCCCGGATTTCCGGCGCAGCCGCCTCCCGGGGATGCACCCTTTTCAACACCGCCTGTATCCGGAACAACAGCTCCTCCGAGTTGAAGGGCTTTGTGATGTAATCGTCCGCCCCGATTTTGAAACCCTGCAGGACATCATCCTGCAAAGCCTTGGCTGTCAGGAAGATAATCGGTATGCGCGGATCTTTTTCGCGGATTTCCCGGGCCAGCGTGAACCCATCCTTCCGGGGCATCATGACATCCAGTATGCAGATGTCGAAAGCACCCTCCCGAAAGCGGTCCCAGCCTTGCATCCCATCGGTTGCCAGCTTCACGTCGTATCCGTGAATCTCCAGGTAGGAACGCAGGACGTCCCCGAAATTTTGATCGTCTTCCACAAGCAGGATGCTCGCTGGTATAGTGGCGGCCATAGGTATTGGTTTTGTCGTTGTCATCGCCGGCAGTTGTCCCGACATCCCCGACACGGCGGAATGCTCCGGTTGTTGACAGGCGGTCCGAGGGAATCTTTCAGGAAGACACCTGCGCGGCCCGCCTGAAAATCCGACCCGGCAAACCCGGCTGAACAAGGTTTCCGACAGCCCTCGGAAAAATTTAGCCGGTTGTCCGGAAGTCCCGCTCGGAGGCGGACCCCGCCGGTTGGCGGAAAGGCAGGAAGAGGATGAAACTGCTTCCTTTTCCCGGTTCGCTCTTCACGTCCACCGTCCCCCGATGCGCATCGACAATCGCCTTCACATAGCTGAGCCCCAGGCCGAAACCTTTGACGTCATGCAGATTGCCGGTATGGACGCGGTAGAACTTTTCAAAGATATGTTTTTTTGCCTCTTTGTTCATGCCAATTCCCTTGTCGCTCACAATCACTTCCACGCCGGTGGGTACATTACGGGTCTGGACGGTGATATCCGGCTTGTCGGGCGAATATTTGTTGGCATTATCCAATAGGTTGTTGACGATATTGGACAGGTGGGTGAGGTCGCCCTGCACGACACAGCGAGTGGCCAGCAGCTCGGCCTTGACGGTCCCTTCCCGTTTCTCGACTTGCAGGCTGATGTACTCGATGGCGTTGCGGATGACCTCATGGAGGTCTATGTCCGCCAACTTCAGACTGAATTCCTGACGGTCGATCTGCGCCATCTGGAGCACCTTTTCCACCTGATTGTTCATCCGTTTGTTTTCCTGTCGGATGATGTCGGTGAACCGCCGGATCTTATCGGGCGATTGGATGATGACGTCGCTCGCGATGCTGTCCGCCGCCAGGGAGATGGTGGCGATCGGCGTCTTGAACTCGTGCGTCATGTTGTTGATGAAATCCGTCTTCATTTCCGACAGTTTCTTTTGCCGGAAAATAACGGAAATGGTGTAGGCGAAGCAGAAGAGGACGATCCCCATGAAGAGGACGGAGCCCGACAGCGTCTTCATGACCGAGCCCCAGAGGTAGGTGTTGCGGGTCGGGAAGAACACCAGCAGCATACCGGGCGATTCCACGTCCTGGGGGAAGAGGTTGACACGGTACGCGCTGTTGAAGAGGTTCTGGTAACCATCCAAGGTCGGATGCTGCCGGTTGTCCTCGACCATGTAGCGACCGTCCGCAATCACGAAACTGTTCCGCCGGTTGTCGTAGACCCCATAGTGATAAGGCAGGCGGACCCCCTTGTTTTGGAGAATCTCCTGCAGGTAATTGTCGAGGGCGGCCAGGGGGATACGGCTGGCGACGGGTGACCGGTTCAGGTCGTTGTTCATGCGCAACATCTGTCCGAGCATCTTGACCCGGCTGGCCTGGCAGCTGGCACAGTCGCAATCCCCGCCGAAAAGCGGGAACTCCAGCAGTTCGTTCTTGGACAAGGCGCGGAGCCGCTCGTTGTCCGGCCCGGTCGTCAGGGAGAGGGTGAACGCCCCGGATTCGATCCGCTGCAGGAAATCCTCCCGATAATATTCCCGGGCGAATCCGTTGTCGACGTACTGGAGGACTTCCATGTTTTCCCGGTACTCCAGTTTCGCCGCCACTTCGTCGAGTGCATGGAAGACATGGTTGTCAAATTGCTCCTCATTGACCTCGAGGGTATCCAGGATCCATTTGACCTGCATACCGGCGATACCGAGCAAAGCGGCGCCCATGAGTCCGATGATCAGCCAAATGATTTTCTTGTTCATATGCGGAACTTTCCTTACCGGGAGGGCCCGACCACCCCGATGGGGCCGGATGGCCTTTCGAACCGGCCCGGCCGCCGCCGCGCTGCGGCGCAGCGACATACCCTCCTCTACTAACCACACGGACGGGGCCTCGGTTCAATCGGGATCGGCCGCAGGCCCTGGAAACTGCCCCCCGACCATCTTCGCTCAGGAGGCCGGCACGCCCAACTGTGCCGCCATGGATCGGTACAAGGCCAGCTGGTTGTTGGTCCGGACCAAATTGTGGGTGGGATACCGGACTTTGTAATAGGGGTCCCCTTCCAGGAAATCGGCCAGGAAACGCACGGCCTGCATGAGGGTCAGCCAAAGGCCGCCGCTCGGCAGCGCCGCCAGTTCGGCCGGGCTCAGCAAATCCTGCATTTCGGCGCGGAAGCCTTCCGAGAGGGCCTGGTACACATCCATCCGCATGCCGACCGTTTCCAGGTCTTCCGCATCCTCCTCGGCACTGTTGGTGAACGTGCGCATCATGTCCCCGAAATCGGACAGCACGACACCGGGCATGGTCGTGTCCAGGTCGATGACGCACACCGCCCGGGTTCCGGAAAGGTCGAACAGCACGTTGTTGAGCTTGGTATCGTGATGGATGACCCGGACGGGCAAACCCAGGCGGGCGACCCAAGGAAACAATCCTGCCCGTGCCACCACTTCCCGGACGGCTTCCGATGCGGCGGCAAGCCGGTCCGGCAAGGCGCGCCGAAGCACGGATTGGAAATAGGCCCACCGCTGCAGGCCGTCGTGAAAACCGGGGATGGTCGGACGCAGCCGGTCGGCGGGCAGGTCGTCCAGGGCACGCAGGAAAGCACCGAAGGCCCGGGCCGCCTCGTAGGCTTGTTCCGGCCGGTCGACCCGGTCGAAGGTCCGGGTTCCCTCGAAAAACGGGAACACCCGCCAATGATTCCCATGCGGGTCCCGGAAAACCAGGGATCCGTCCAGCGCAGGCAAAGGCATCAGGACGGAGGCCTTGTAATCGGCGCGGGCGGCAAGATGAGCCGATACGATGCGGATATTCGACATGACCACCGCCGGGTCCCGGAAGACCAGGTGGTTGATCCGCTGCAGCAGCCAAAGCCCTTTCCCTTGCGGTAGCTGCACCTCCAGGCGGTAGGTGTCGTTGATATGGCCGCTGCCAAACGGCACACAGGACATCACCGGCTGGTCACCGAAGAAATGACGGATGGCTTGCTCCATGATGATTGGGTGCGCCCCCGGCCGGAGCGGGTCGCAGTCAGTTTTTCTGATCCGGCCCGCCCTACAGGCCGTTCCACAAGGGGGTAGGGTATTGTCCGGATTCGGTCATCTCCCGGAATGCGGCCTGGACCGTGGCCTTGTCCTCCCGGTAGGTGACGCCATACCATTTCCCGTCGTTGGGCAGGACGGTGAAACTGGCCCTTCCGTCGGCAATGAGCGCATTGGCGAAGGTGGACAGGTAGAACTCCGCTTTCGACGCCGACCGGTGCGCCGCCACAAATTCCCGGAAGCCCTCCTCCAACAGGTTGAAGATATGGGGATGGAACCCCCAAAGGTTCATGGAGACCAGCGCTTCCGCGGAGAGGGATTCCCGCCCCCCCTGGCCGTCCTGGCATACGATGCCGTCCGGCGTCGCTTCGATTCCCGTACACTCCCGCACCGACTGCAGCAGGAACCGTTCGTCCATGGAACAGATTCCCCGGGAGACCGTCCCGTGCTCGGATATGGTATTGCGCAGCACATAACCGACCATGGCGTATCGGGTCGGACCGCTGTCTTCCGTCAGGAATGCCGCCATCTTGCGGAATCCCTCCGGACCGTAATAGTCGTCCGCATTGATGACGACGAACGGGGTCTCCACCACCGGCCGCGCCACCAGGACGGCATGTCCGGTCCCCCAAGGTTTTTCCCTGGGCACCTGGCCGGGCAGGACCGGCACGAAGGCGTCCATATCCTGGTAAGCGAAATCCACGGCAATCCGGGAAGCCCACTTGTCGGCCACCTTCTCCCGGAATTCCGCCTCGAATTCCCGCCGGATGACGAATACGACTTTTCCATAGCCCGCCCGGATGGCATCGAAAATGGAATAGTCCATGATGGTCTCTCCGGACAATCCCACTTCGTCCAGTTGCTTGAGGCCGCCGTATCGGCTGCCCATGCCGGCAGCCAGGATAAGTAGTGTCGGTTTCATTGCAAGTTTCGGGTTGTGCGGAGCACCGGCCGTTGTCCGGCCGTATGCACCGGTTTTTCTTCCGGGCTCAGCCTTCGAGGATTTGGGCGGCATGCTGTTTGGCGTCCACCTTGGTGATGACGTTCCGGATCACCCCGGCTTCGTCGATGACAAAGGTAGTGCGCAGCAACCCTTCATATTCCTTTCCGTACATTTTTTTCATGCCCCAGGCGCCGTAAGCCTTGGTGACGGCCAGGTCCTCATCGACGACCAGCCGGAAAGGCAGGCTGTGCTTGCGGATGAATCCCTGGTGTTTCCGGGCACTGTCCGGGCTGACACCCACGATTTCGTATCCCGCCTCGCGAAGCGCATCGTAATTATCCCGAAGGTTGCACGCCTCCGTCGTACAGGTCGGTGTATTATCCGCCGGATAGAAATAGAGCACCAGATTCCGCCCGCGGAAATCCGAAAGGGAAATGGGCCGCCCTTGCTCATCGAGCGCCTGGAATTCCGGGGCCGGCTGCCCCGCCTGCAGTGTTGTCATGGCCGATTTGGTTGAAATGAATGAACAAGCTGACCGCAGCGGGGGGCCGGACCGGCCCCTTGCACGCCACCGCCTCTCAGAAAAACAGCGGGGGGCGAACAGGGTTCGTCGGAACCTGTTTTTTTTGTCCGGTACCATCCGCACGCCCGAACGGGCGGCTTTCCGGCTTATCGGATGAATTTCCGCTCAAAGGTGTTGGCATTGCCCGCCGCATCCGCCACGACCAAGCGGAACCGGTGGGCTCCCGGGCTGCAGTGTTCATCGAAGGAATAGGAGAGGGTACGGCTCTTCCGATCGTATTCCAGGAGGACCCATTGGTCGTCGATCCAGGCGTTGTAGGTCAAGCCGCCGCCATGGCCCATGGAAGGAAAATTATCCGATATCCGAAACCGGATGCTGCGGGATTTCCGCATATCGTTCGAAAAGGAAAGCGGCTGGACCGAGGGTCTTACCCGATCCACCATGATGCAGTAATCACCGAGCGCGCGCACACTTGCCACCAGCAGGCTGTCCCGCCAATCCCCCCCGCAATTCCAGACGGAGCTGCCGTTGCAGTAGGCGACGAAGGCCTTCCCCCGCAGGCTGTCGGCTATCGGCCGGTCGGGCCGGATACCGACCTCGAAATAATCATGTACCGGGGTACGGCTGTCGTGGAGGTGGTGGACATCGGAATAATAGCCGTCGGAACGCTCCCGGGAAACGTGGTAGTTCAGGTATAGGTCTTCATAGAGGGTTCCGACAGGCATGAAGAGGTAGAAGCCTTCCGGCTCGATGACGTTCCCCTCGTCGTGGGGGAAGACATAGCGATGGGGATTGGGCAGGAAAGCCAGGTCGTCCAACGGCCCGCGGCTGAGCCAGAACCGGAGGTGCGCCGAATTACCCGCCAGGTCGGCGGCCACGATATCGACCCGGCTGGTTTTTCCGACGGAGGGCCGCAGGATACCGCCGTCCTGCAGTTGGCGATAAATGGAAAGGTGGTTCCCAGGCAAGGTGTAGCAGCGGTTGTAATAGCTGTTGTTGCTGAGTCGCTCCTGATAGTCGCAATGGGCGTTCAGGTAACGGCTTTCCCGGAAGGAAAAGGATTGCAGGTCGAAGGAGAAGACCAGGCTGTCGTCCTGCCGCACCGACAGGGAATAGATGCCGTTCCAGTTGCTGACCCGGTTGAAGTGGTCGTACACCTTTAGGGCGATACCGATGCGGGAGGCGTTGACCTGCAGGGTATCCCCTTTGATGTGGTACATCCCGTCCGCCCCGCGGTACAGGGCCCCGGTTCGGCTGCCGACCTGCCGGCGCTTTTCGTCCAGGAGATACAATTTGACGGCATGCATGCGGGGCGGCACGTCGTCGAGCACTTCGAATCCGAACAACAGCGGATTGACGGGATCCTGCGTGGCGGTTTCCCGAACCTCGAAATGCAGGTGCACCCCCTGGGAGCTGCCGGAGTTGCCCATGGTGCCGATGGACTGGCCGGATGAAAGCGGGAAAAGCTCCGGTGCGGGGCTCAGGTCGATTTCAAAGGTCTGCAGGCGGTACTGTTCCGCTTTCACATAGACCGCCAAGGCCGGGGAGAAAGCATCGAGGTGCGCATAGACGGTGGTGTATCCGTTCGGATGGTCGATATACACGGAACGGCCGTAACCGCCGGCCTCCACGCGGATCCGGGAGACATGGCCTTCCGCCGCCGCCAGGATGGGGTCGCCGGCTACGCCCTTGCTGGACTTGATATCGATGCCTGCATGAAAATGATTCGGCCGCAACTCCCCGAAGGTTCCCGACAACAGCAGGGTGTGTGCCACCGGCGACCGGAAGTAATCGGTCGGATATCCCGGTCCGCTGCCGGAATCCTCGTAAGCGGCGCCGGCCACCACCGCCAGCAAGCCCCACGCCGCCATGCCCCTGACCAGATACAGTAGTTTTTGCATATGGATAATCGATTGACTTGGGAAAGACGGGATTCCTCGCGGCGACGGAAAACCCGCATCGGTCGGTCGGCGGATGTCCGAACAAAAGGCGGGCTATTGCGGCGCGCCCGGAATTCCTGCGATGAAAAACCGACCCTGCCCGAAGCCGGCAAATATACTGCCAGACACCGTTCCGGACAAGTGGGGGGGGCCGGACTCCCACCCTGTCACCGCCCGCCCAAGCCTCCGCCGACGGCTGCCGATCGTATGCAAGGGGCGGTGGTACGGCTCGCCGACCTGCGCAGGACGGACCGCAGCGGGCCTGTCCGGAAAGATTCGCCGGAGAGCCGGTACGTGCGGCTTTTGATTAAAAAGCCGGAGGATGTATCCACAGGGACGGCCGGTCTTCTCCCCGCCGGCGGGAAGGAAGTTGCGGATCGATACCTGACGGGGTTTCAGCCGGGACCAATCGGGATCGGGCCCAAATTGGCAATTCCATGCGCCGCATAAAGAATATGGCGAGATTTGACGTATCTTTGGACACACTTCGGTTTACAAGACCATTGGGGTCACGGCTGCCGTCCTTCGGCGCGATTCCACAAGACCTGGAATCGGCGCCGGGACTTACCCTGATCGTGCCGGAGGCCCGGCAGGAACCGGGTGTCCCGCACGTCCGGCCGCAGCCCGCCCGTTCAAAACCGCCAACTGATGAAAAATTTCTGCCTGCACCTGTTTCTTGCCTTCGGTCCCTTGACCGTGGCCGCCCAACCGATCCTGACCTCGGATTATTTCCCGGCGCTGGGAGACACCTTGCGGACCGCTACGGACATCGCGCCGGAGGGCATCGCCATCACCCCGGCCGGAGGGCCGTACGATTGGGATTACAGCAGCCTCGCCGTTTCCTCGTCACAGGAATTGGTCTTCCGGCCCGCCTCCGAAGGGAATGCGGCGGACGAGTTCCTGAATGCGGACCTCTTCACCACCAACGGGAACGGCGGGGAAACATACTACAGCCAAACCGCCACGGCATTCCAGGTGGTTGGTTTCAGCGGGCCAGACCCCACCGGAATCGGAATCCCGACCCTCGTCAAGTTCACCGTTCCGATTCCGGAGCGGCACGCTCCCCTTTCGTTCCCGGCCACCTTCAGTTCCGCCAGTGCACTCGTGCTGCCTTTTTCCACCGACAACCTGCCGAGCGACATCCTCGACAGCCTGGGGGTACCCTTCCTGCCCGACTCCATCCGGATTCGGGTCACAACCGACCGCAGCGATTTCGTCGATGCCTATGGAACGATGACCATACCGGGCGGCAGCTATCCGGTCCTGCGTGAAAAAAGGACGGAACTGCTGGAAACCCGGCTGGACGTCCTGGTTCCCTTCCTCGGCTGGCAGGATGTAACGGACCTGATTCCCGCCGGCGGCGGCCCGTTCGCCGGCCTCGGCAAGGACACCACCGTCACGTACCACTTTTTTGCCGCCGGGGTGAAGGAGCCTGTCGCCGTCGTCACCACCGCCGATGCCGGCGGGCTGACCCCGGTCCAGGTTGTGTTCAAGGACAACGGGGTCACCACCGCCGCGGTCGGCAAAACCGCCCCGGATCCCATGGTCCGGCTCGCACCGAATCCGGTTTCCGACCTCGCTACGCTGAGCGGGGACGGACTCCCCTTGACCGGCGGCCTGCTGCAGGTGTTCGATGCCCGGGGCGGCTTGGTCCATCAAGTGCCCGTGGCTCCCGGCGGTCCGGCTCCCCTGACCGTCGACCTGTCCGCCTTGCGGCCGGGTACTTATTTCTACCGGCTGACCGGTTCCGCCCAAGGCCGGGCAGCCGTCACCGGCACCTTCCTCAAGGTGTCGCGTTGAACGGATCCCGGGTAGCGTATCCGTTCCATCGATACGAACGCCATGTGTACAGTCTCATTCTTACCGCTGGCTGAAGGCGGCTTCATCCTGACTTCCAACCGGGATGAGGCCCCCGCACGCTCCCCCCGGCAACTATCCCGGTCGGCTTCGGATGAAGTGCCGCTGATTTTTCCCCGGGATACGGCCGCCGGGGGCACCTGGATTGCCGCCGGTACCGACCGAACGGCAGTCCTCCTCAATGGTGCTTTCGAAAAACACCGCCATGAACCGCCGTACCGCCGCAGCCGCGGACTGATGGTCATCGACCTGTTCGACTACCCTTCCGTCCCGCATTTCCTGCAGACCTACCCCTTCGAGAGAATGGAACCCTTCACCTTGGTGGTGGTGGAGGCGGACCAACCGACCGAAATCCGTTGGGACGGCCGGCAACGCCATGTCCGCTCCCTATCTCCCCGTTCAGCCCACTTCTGGTCCTCCGCCACCCTGTATCCGGAACCGGTCGGCCAACTCCGCCGGCAATGGTTCGACCAATGGTTGGCCTTGCATCCCAACCCCTCCCCGGCGGAAGTCCTCCACCTGCACCGCTCCGGCGGTCAGCATGACCCCCGCAACGGATTTGTCATGAACCGGGACGATGTGGTCCGGACCGTCAGCATCACCCAAATCCTGAAACGTGACCAAACCATCGAGATGCACTACCACGACCTGCTCCGGCAGGAACGATGCCTGGAAAAATTGCAGGCCCCGGCCCGCCGGCCCCTCCCTCAACCGGAAGAGGCCTGAACGGACGGTAAGCGGCACGGCCGCTCACACCTGCACTTACCCGGTACCGCCATTCGTCGGATACAGCCTCGCAGAAACCGCAAACCCGAGAATCGCAGCATGGATACGACGGAACTCCTTCGGAAAGTCAGAAAAATCGAAATAAAGACGCGGGGATTGAGCCACCAGCTGTTCTCCGGGGAATACCACAGTGCCTTCAAGGGAAGAGGGATGTCCTTCAGCGAAGTACGCAACTACCAGTACGGCGACGATGTCCGCAACATCGACTGGAACGTGACCGCCCGCACAGGCACCCCCTTCGTCAAAGTGTTCGAGGAAGAACGCGAGCTGACCGTCCTCCTGGTCATCGACATGAGCCGCAGCGCCCACTTCGGTACCGTCCACCAGTACAAACAGGCGCTGATGACGGAAATCTGCGCCGTTCTTTCATTTAGCGCCATCCAGAACAACGACAAGGTGGGCGTGCTTTTTTTCACCGACAAGATCGAAAAGTACATCCCGCCGAAAAAAGGGAAGACCCATATCCTGCATATCATTCGGGAATTGCTGCATTTCCAGCCGACAGGAACCGGCACGGATATCGAAATGGCCTTGGCCTATGTCAACGCACTGATCAAGAAACGGTGCATCTGCTTCTTGCTGTCCGATTTCATCGCTCCCCAGTTCGAATCCGCCCTCCGGATAACGGCACGGCGACATGAGCTGATCGGCATCCACTTGTCCGATCCCCGGGAGGAAATCCTTCCTCCGGTCGGCCTCTTGCTTACCCGCGATGCCGAAAAGGGTTCCCTTCAATGGATTGATACGGAGGACGAACAGCAACGGGAGCGGTATGCCGCCGCTTTTGCGGACAAACAGGCTTATTGCCGGAAGGTGTTCGCCAAGCATAATGCGGACCTCGTCCCTATCCGGACCGACCGGCCCTATGTCGGCACCTTGTTGAATTTTTTCAGGAACCGCCGCCATTGAAGTCCCCGGCGAACAGGCGCTTCAGGATTTGTCTGCCATCGCAATCCGGGCCGCCAAGCGGGCATTGTTCCGGACCAGGGCGATGTTTGCCGCCAGGCTTTCCCCTCCCGTCAACTCCTTGATCCGGGCCAACAGGTAGGGCGTAATCGCTTTGCCGCGGATATTCAACCGCTCGGCATCGGCCAGGGCCTCCTCCGTAGCGGCCTGGACCGGAGCCTGCCGCAGGGCGTCCGAAACGGGAATCGGATTGGCCACCAACACCCCGCCCGCCACGCCGGATGTCCACTTGGTCGCCAGGATCCGGGCCAATTCCTCCGGTGTATCCACCCGATACTCCAGGGGATGGCCACTGTCTCGGGTATAAAAGGCCGGGAATACGTTCGTCCCGAAACCGATGACCGGCACCCCCATGGTCTCCAGGTATTCCAGGGTCAGCCCCAGGTCCAGGATGGATTTCGCCCCGGCACTGACCACCGCCACATCGGCACGGGCCATCTCCTGCAGGTCCGCCGAAATATCCATCGTTTCACCTGCCCCGCGGTGCACACCGCCGATACCGCCGGTAGCAAACAAACGGATGCCCGCCATGGCTGCGACGACCAAAGTTCCCGCCACCGTCGTCGCCCCCGGTTGCCGCCGGGCCAGGACCAGGGGGATATCCCGCCGGCTGACCTTCACCGCCGCCGAGCCCGCCCGGCCCAGGTGCTCGATATCCGCCGGCGCCAACCCGACCCGCATCCGGCCGTCCAACAAGGCGATCGTGGCCGGCACCGCCCCTTCGGAACGTACGATGGCTTCCAATTCCAGGGCGGTGGCCACATTTTCCGGGTAAGGCATACCGTGGGCAATGATGGTGCTCTCCAGCGCCACCACTCCCGTCCCGTCGTGCAGGGCTTGCCGGACTTCCCCGGAAATTTGCAGTAGTTCCATGTCTTGTGAAATGTAAGTCCCGGCTCGGGCCCGTACGCCTTCCCGTGGTGTATAGCAACCGGCGATGACCATCGGCCACGCTCCGGAAAACGGCCCGGCCGGCCGGCTTGATTGCCGGCGGGCGCGCGGGACGTACCATCCGTGCATACCTGCCGGAGCAGCCGGGACGGGGAGCCGCCGCCGGTCAGCCCAGGATCGCCAGGATGAAAGTCAGGACGGTCGCGATGAAACCGATCATGAAAACATTATAGGAAACGGTCAGGTATCGGTATTTCTTGTCCAGCACCAGTCCGAGGTGATAGAGGTCACGGGTCATGTTGCCGTACAGGAGTTCACTGTCCTGGAACATCTCATCTACGAGTTCCTCGTACTT
This sequence comes from uncultured Saprospiraceae bacterium, assembly GCA_964573725.1. Classification (GTDB taxonomy): domain Bacteria; phylum Bacteroidota; class Bacteroidia; order Chitinophagales; family Saprospiraceae; genus UBA6168. Next base: position 32,111 of record CAZNLJ010000035.1, on the reverse strand, counting down.
ATCCAGTTTGAGGGCTACGAAATTGCCGAAGAACATGAGGTTCTTCCGCGCTTCCTCCAGGGGGGTGGCATCGTTGATGACGGAAGTGACTTTCGGGCGGGCCGCCAGCACGGCGAAGATCAGGGATGCCAGTCCCGTCACGAGAAAGATGACCACCGGCAACAGGATGGCAGGATTCGTCTCCGTCATGTTGCGGTAGGATACGACCGATATGATGACGGAAATCAGGATGGCATTGACGCTGATCATGATGTTGGCCTTGTTGTCCGCAATCGCGCTCAGGTTGATGTGGGTCCGGTAATTGGTGCGGAAGAAAGTCTGCGCCCCCGGGGAGAGGCGTTCCCGGAATTGGTCGAACCGTTTGCCGGCGACTTGGCCGGACTTGTCTTTCTTGGAGCGGCGTTTATCCGAGCGGGTCTTGAGCGCCAACAGGTTGGCGGCGACCAACGGTTCGAACTGCACCTTGGCATGGGCAGTGAAGAAGCGGGCTTGGAGCAGTTGCCGCAGCTGGAACTGCTCCCATTCCTCCGTGGTGAACTGCTTGTTCAGCAGCAGCTCCATCTCCATCCGCCACAGGGGGGCCTGTTCGCCGTACGAATGGCCGAAATAAACTGCATGCAAGGCGTCGCTGAGCAGCTGGCCCTCCGTGGTCTTGGGTACGGGGTCGGAGAACAGAGCCTTCAGCGCCTGGAGTATGTGGTTTTTCTTTTCCGGCTGGAAGTGGTGGGCGGCAAAAAATTTCTCCGCCAGCTCGATGCTCTTCTGCTCCGGATTCTGATAATCGAACAGGTAGCCGATATTGGAGAACCACGCCGCCAGTTCCGCCGCCTCCCACTCCGCCTCATGGACGCCGTTGGCTTGTGCCAACACGTTGACGACCTTTGCGATTTCCGTGGTTTGGCGATAGTTCCGGAACAGCAGGCGGGTATCGTTTTTCTGGTTGAAGAGGTGCAGTACGAACTGCTGGGCCAGGGTCGCGATATCCGTCCTGGAAATCAACTCTTCCGAAGGATGTGTCTTACTGTTCATGTCGGCGGCTGGTTTGCCTGCAAAATAAACTTTTTTTGTCGGACGTAGTGTGTTCCGCCCGGCCAATATCTCCGGGAATGAAGCCTGCCCTGCGGTGGGCTGTCCTTGTTGCCCGTTGGCTGTAAGCGCAGGACGGGCCTGCCCCCTGTTGGAGGCAGGCCCGTCCTTGCGAAAACCCCGGCGGCAGCGACCGACAGGTACCTCGCCCGGGAGCTTGTGCGCCCATCAGTCCCGGTTGACGCCCAAATAGCGCAGGACCAGGTACATGACCATGACCAGGGAGGAGAGTGCGGCGGACACATAGGTCATGGCGGCCCACCAAAGGGCATCCTTGGCGCCGCTGTGTGCGCTGCCGCGGGCAACGCCCGAAGCGTCCAGCCAGACAAGGGCTCGGCGGCTGGCATCGAATTCGACCGGCAAGGTGATGAAGGAGAACAAGGTGGTGGCGGCAAAGGCGAAGATGGTGACCAGCATCAGCTGGGGGAAGGAACCCAGCAGCATGAAAGCACCGATCAGGAGCAACTGTTGGGCGCTGGCCGCCACATTGACGATGGGCACGAGCGCCGAGCGCATCTGTAGCCAGGCATAAGCCTGTGCATGCTGCACCGCGTGGCCGCATTCGTGTGCCGCGACGGCAGCGGCGGCGATACTACGTCCCTGGTAGACGTCCGGGCTCAGGTTGACCACCTTGGTGACCGGATTGTAGTGGTCGGACAAAAAGCCCTGCCCCATGGTGACCCGTACGTCCGAGATGCCGTAATGCCCGAGCATCGCCTCGGCCACTTCCCGGCCGCTCATGCCGGAGGGAAGCGCCACTTGGCTGTATTTGTTGAATTTGCCTTTCAGCCGGGCGCTGACCATCATCCCGATGAGGGAAAGCCCCCCGGCCAGTATGAAATAAAACATGTCCATGACCTGAAGTTTTGGTGTCTGATTGGCTGACTGCCATCCTCCAAATAACCGGCGGCGGCCCCCTTTGGTTCTCCTGCCGTAAAAAATTCTTCGTCGCGGAGCCCTCGGGGCAATAGCCCTGGCGGCAGTTTCCGGGCGACAAGAACCTCCGCTCCAAGACCAACCCCTGCAATGCGGCGCGAGCAAGCACCTGCCAATCGCCTCCTTCGCCTCCCGGGCCCGCCGCGATGTGGTCAACAGGGCGCCCCGCCTGTCGGAAAAACCCAAGCCGGCCCAGTCGCCCCCCGCGCCGGACGGAGGGTCCCCGGTAGTCCATACCGCGATTCTCTTGTGAAAAAATGGATGGGGCGACCGGCCCCTGCGGATTACTCGAGCAGGATTTCATCGAGGAAAACCCAGCAAGGATTGCCGGCGCCGGGATGCCAATCCGGATTTTGCAGGACCCCCAGCGTTTCGACCCGGACATACCTGGCTTTGGTCGGCGGAACTTCCACTGCGAAGAGCCGGGAGGAAGGCTGTGTCGGTCCCGTCGCCACCGGGAACCGGACTTCCTTCAGTTGCCGGAAGCGGGTACCATCGGAGGAAGCGGAGACCCGCACCCCTTTCGGGAAGAAAATCCAGGCGCCGGTATCCTCATACGCCCCGACGGAGGCCCGGGAAAACTCCTTGACCGCCCCGAGGTCCAGGGTGGCGACGCTGTGATACCCTTCGAAGCCCAGCCAGCCGGCCTCCCGGAAACTCGTCCCCCCGCGGGAGAGGTCGACCAGGGTGGCGGGGCCATTGCCGGCATACCGGTCGCTGGGCCCCTTTTCCAGTCGGATATCCGTCACCTGGTGCCGGATGCGGACAAAACTGCGGCTGGCCACCTCGCTCATGGTCCAGCCCGGCTTGAAGGCGCAGGCCTTTACGGTCGCGGAGGTCGTCAGGAGCAGCGGGCCGTCGTACCGCCGGCTGTTGGTGTCCGGATCCGTCCCGTCAAGCGTGAAGAAGATATCCGCCCCCCCATATCCGGCACTGAGTTCCACCCGGACGCTGTCGGCGAACAGTTCCGTCCCGCCGACAAATGCCGGTGGTTTGAGGCCTGCCCCGCCGAACAGGGAATCACTGTTCACCCCGCGGTCGACATACACCCCCCCGTAGCGGGTCCGGAAGTCGGTCAGCCCCGCTTCCGTCACCTGGGTTTGCCAGACGTAAACGGACCGGAGCAAGGGCAAGGTCCCCAAGCCGGCCAATCCCGCATCGGTCACGGCGGTTTGGTGAAGGTTCAGGTATTCGAGCAAGGCCAGGGAGGCGAGGCTTTCCAATCCTTTGTCGGTGATGGAAGTGCGTTCCAGGTGTAGCCGGTTCAAATGGGGGAACAGCTCCGCAGCGGCGGCCACCAGGGCGTCGTCCGCCCCGGAATCCGCAAGATTGAGGTGAACGACCTGCTCGCCGACCCCTTTCAGCGCCCGGAGTTTGTCCGCCGTGACATCCTTGCGGCCCTGGAGGGAAAGCTGCAGCAAGGGGCTTCCCTGTGCCAGGGGCAGCAGGGAAAAACCTTTGGCCCGCAATTTCTCCAGGGTGGCCGCCGGAACCGGGGGAACCGACAGCGATTCGAGGGGATGGACGGCCGGCCGGAAGCCCGCCAGCAGTTCCGCGCGGAGGTCCTCCGGCAGCCCGGCTTCCGAGACCGTCTTGCCAATGGGTGCCCCCTGCCCGACCCACCAGGACAAGAGCGACAGCTCCCGGGCGGACAGCTGGGCTTTCGATTTCGGTGGCATATGCATATCATCTTCCAAGGGCAGGTGCAAGGTGGTCAGCAAAGGACTTTCCGACAATTGCTCCGGGCGGACGACGGGGCCGTGCTCCCCCCCTGCCGCTATCCCTTCCGCCGTCAGCAGGACCAGCCCGCCTTTCTTCCTGGAGGGACTGTGGCAACTGCCGCATTTCTCCCGGAGGATGGGCAGCATGACGGCTTCGAACAGCTCCGCACCATCCAGGTCGGCCGCTGCGGTCGGACCGCCCGACGTTGCAAGCGCCGGTTCCGGTCCACCGAACAGGAAACCATCCCCATGGGTCAGGCTTCCCCCCACGTGGCCGGTCGCCACCAGCAACAGGACAGTCCCGGCAAACAAGGGTTGGTAGTAGGGGGCTTCATACCGTCCGAGCCGGTGCAGCAGGTATATTCCGGCCGAAGCCAGCGCCGTGGAGATACCCAACCATTGATGCCAGGTCAGGATTTCCCCTGCATAATCGCCGGACTGCGAAAGCCGGTAACCGGTGGCGGCCGCCACCCACGCACCCACCGTCCCCCAAGCCAGGGAGAAGGACACCGCCGGACGGAGGGCCGCATTCCCGCGCCGCGCCACCCCGTCCATGACCAGGGCCAACAACAAGATACCAATCGGCAGGTGGAGCATCAGCAAGTGCAGCCGCCCAAATAGATCCCACATAGCTTCTTCTTTTTTCCAAAGGTAATTTTTTCAACCGGTAGCCGAACGGAAAATACGACGGCCGACCTGAAAAAACAAGTCCGGCCGGCAAACCGGTCTGTCCGCACCCGATGCAGGCTCTTCCCTTACTAAAAAAAGATGTTTTCACAACTTTTTTTTCCTTTCGAAGGTTTATCAGGTATGATTAGACTTGTTTAAAGTTGGTTTTTCGTTTTGTTTTGATGCGTCTGCCCGGACTACCGGGCAGACGTCTTTTTGACAACACGCCGATTCCTCCGCACAGGTTCCCGCCTTGCAGGACATCGGAACACCCCATCGGCCATGAGACCTCCGTCGTACCTGCTGCAGGACCTGCTATCCCTTTTCTTTCCGCATCTTTGCCTTGTCTGTGAAACAAACGCACCGCCGTACGGCGACCAACTATGTAGCTATTGCCGGGCGGACTTGCCCGAAACGGACCATCCCTACGTGGCGGACAATCCCTTTGCCGAGCGTTTTTGGGGCAGGGTGCGTATAGAATCAGCGGCGGCATTGTTGCTGTTCACCCGGGGAAGCAAGGTGAGGCGACTGTTGCATCGGTTGAAGTACAAAGGGGAAAAAGAAATCGGAAGGGTGCTGGGCATGGAGCTCGGACAAAAACTGCGGGCTTCCCCCTGGTACGGCGGGGTGGAGCTGGTCGTACCGGTACCCTTGCATCCCAAGAAAGAAAGGATCCGCGGCTACAACCAAAGTGCGGCGTTCGGTGCCGGGGTAGCCGAAGCGATGGGAATCCGGATGATGGCGGACGGACTTCGGCGGACAAGCTACGGGGTCTCGCAGACCCGAAAGAACAAGGAGGCGCGCATGGCATCCCTTCAGGGCCAGTTCCGGACAGGGCATGCGGAACGGCTCCGGGGTCGTCACATCTTGCTGGTGGACGACGTCATGACGACAGGGGCCACGCTGGAAGTCTGTGCGGAGGAATTGTTGGCACTCCCCGGGACACGCGTCAGCCTGGCCACGATTGCGATGACCAGCCATACCTGAGCGGAGCGGAAACCGTGGAGCGTCCCTTCGGCCGTCAATCGATTACGAGGGTGCCGACGCGGTCACCCTGGATGATGCGGCGCAGGTTATCCGGATTATTGACATTGAAGACGATAATCGGCATCTTGTTTTCGCGGCAGATGGTGAATGCCGTCATATCCATGACCCCCAGGTCCCGGTGGATGACCTCCTGGAAGCTCAGCACTTCGAAACGGACCGCCTTGGGATCCTTTTCCGGATCTGCGGTGTAGATACCATCGACCCGCGTACCCTTGAGGATTACATCCGCATTGATTTCGCTGGCCCGCAGGGCCGCGGCGGAATCGGTGGTGAAGTAAGGATTTCCCGTCCCCCCGGAGAAGATGACCACCCTGCCCTTTTCCAGGTGCCGGATGGCGCGGCGCCGGATATAAGGCTCTGCGATCTGGTCCATTTTGATGGCGGAGACGAGGCGGGTGTAGACACCGACATCCTCGAGGGCACTTTGGAGTGCCATGCCGTTGATGACGGTGGCGAGCATCCCCATATAATCGCCCTGTACCCGTTCGATACCCGATTTGGAGGCCTGTAAGCCCCGGAAAATATTACCGCCTCCGATGACGATGGCCACCTCTATGGAGGCATCGACCAGCGATTTGATCTGCTGGGCGTAATGTTGCAACATACTGGCCTCGATACCGAAAGATTGGTCGCCCATCAGGGATTCGCCGCTGAGCTTAAGAAGGATACGCTTGTACTTTGCAGCCATAAGGTAGGAAATACTGTAAATATGCGGTTTGTCTGATTGGGGAGGAGCGCGTGCGGTCCGGGGATTGGTCGCGGGCCGGAGAATGGCGGGGAAAGGTAAAAAAAAAGGCGAATTAATTGCTTAATTCGCCTTCCTGCCGGCATTGGTCAGCCCAGTTCCACGTGTTTGAACTGGGTGACGGTCAGGTCGCTATGGACACCTTTCAGGTAGTCGCGGACGGAGAGTTTGCCGTCCTTGACGAAAGCCTGGTTGAGCAAGGTACTTTCCTGGTAGAACTTATTCAATTTGCCTTGGGCGATTTTTTCCAGCATCGCTTCCGGCTTACCCTCCTGGCGGGCCTGTTCCATACCGATTTCGATTTCCTTCTGGATGATATCGGCGGAGACATCCCCTTTGTCCAGGGCGACGGGGCGCATGGCGGCCACCTGCATGGCGACATCACGGCCGGCGTCGTAGCACGGGTCGGCGGCGATGTTCAATCCGACGAGAACAGCGGCGCGGTTACCCATGTGGATGTAGGGGGAGATCATCGGTGCCTCCAGTTTTTCGTAGGCGGCGATCTCGATTTTCTCACCGATCACCCCGATTTGTTCCGTGATTTTATCGCCGATGGTGATTTGCTGGTAGGGAAGGGCGAGGAGGGCCTCCGTCGATCCGGGGAAATTATCCAGTGCGGACTGGGCGAATTGGCGGGCCAATTGGACGAAGTCCTCGTTCTTGGCGACGAAATCCGTTTCGCAGCTCAATTTGATGATGACCCCTTTGGTTTTGTCATCACTGACCAGGGCGATGACGACACCTTCCTTCGCTTCGCGGTCGGCGCGTTTGACGGAGAGCTTCTGGCCTTTCTTACGCAGGATTTCGACGGCTTTTTCCAGGTCGCCTTCGGCTTCGGCGAGGGCGTTTTTGCAATCCATCATACCTGCTCCTGTCATGTCGCGGAGTTTCTTGACATCTGCGGCAGAGAGTGTTACCATGTTATGGACGATTTATTGGTTAATAGTTGGCGGTGTGTGGCATCCCGGGCGGAAGGAGCCGTCACACGGCCGCTTCCTTTTCCTCCGGCTTGGCCTGTTTGCGTTCCTCGAGTCCTTCCCGGACCGCTTCCGCGAGGTAGTTGGTGATGACTGCGATGGATTTGGAGGCATCGTCGTTGGCCGGGATGGGGAAGTCCACCTGGTTGGGGTCCGAGTTGGTGTCGACCATGGCGAAGGTCCGGATACCGAGGCGGCGGGCTTCCGAGATGGCGATGTGTTCGTGGAGGATATCGACGACGAAGATGGCGGCCGGCAGGCGGCCCAATTGTTCGATACCACCGAGCACCTTGCCCAGTTTCTGCCGTTCGCGGTCGAGCGTCAGGCGTTCCTTTTTCGTCATGTTGGTGGCGGTCCCGTCGGCGAGCATGCGTTCGATGTTCTGCATCTTCTTGACGGAGCGCTTGATGGTGGAGAAGTTGGTGAGCATTCCACCCAGCCAGCGTTCGGTGACGAAGGGCATGTCCACGTTGGCGGCTGCTTGGGCCACGATATCGCGGGCTTGTTTCTTGGTGGCGACGAAGAGGATTTTCTTCCCGGACTTGGCGATGGCGCGCATGGCGTTGGCGGCGCGGTCCAGGCATTCGGATGTCCGGTTAAGGTCGATGATATGGATGCCTTTGCGCTCCATGAAGATATAGGGCGCCATTTTCGGGTTCCATTTCCTGCGCATGTGGCCGAAATGGGTACCCGCATCTAACATTTCCTGATATGTTGGTTTTGCCATTATTGAAAGGAGGCTGTCAGCCCGGACAGCTGGCGGCCCACCAGGAGAAGGCGGACAGTCCAGCGGACGGGGGCCGGATTAACGTTTGGAGAATTGGAAACTCTTTCTTGCTTTCGGTTTGCCGTATTTCTTCCGTTCCACCTGACGGGCGTCGCGGGTCAGGAATTTCTTATCCTTCAGCGGCTTGCGAAAATCGGCATTGAGTTTGACCAGCGCGCGGGAAATCCCCATGCGGGCGGCTTCCGCCTGCCCTTTGAATCCTCCGCCGTCCACGGTGATCTTCAGGTCGTACAGGTTGGCTTCCAGGCTGATGGTCTGGAAGGGCTCCGTGATGGATGTCTGGACGTGTATCTGCGGGAAATAATCCTTGTAATCCTTTCCGTTCACCTGGATGTTGCCGGCCCCCTTGGAGAGGTAGACCCGGGCGACGGAAGCCTTTCTGCGGCCGATGGCGTTTATGATTTCCATGATTGAGAAATTTCCTTGATGTTACAGTTTGTAAGGTTCGGGTTGCTGTGCCGCATGGGGATGCTGGTCACCTGCATAGACGAACAATTTCTTGATGACGGCCCTGCCCAGTTTCGTCTTGGGGAGCATGCCCTTGACCCCGTTTTCCACGACGGCCTCCGGTTTGCGGCTGAGCAGGCTGCGGGCCGTTTCCCGCCGCTGCCCGCCCGGGTAGCCGGTGTAGCGGATGTACTCCTTCTGGTCGAGTTTGTTGCCGGTGAAACGCAACTTGTCCGCGTTCAGTACGATGACATAGTCACCGCAATCCACGTGGGTGGTAAAGGAGGGCTTGTGCTTGCCGCGCAGGATATGCGCCACCAGCGAGAAAAATCTTCCCGCCGTCTGCCCTTCGGCATCGAAAACGTACCACTTGCGCTGGACCGTTTCCTTTTTCGCCGACACCGTATTATAGCTTCGGGTATTCACGATTCTTTGCGTTTGATGCTGTGATGAATATGGATTGTGAAACCGCCCTTTTAAAGGCGGCTGCAAAGGTAATTCTCTTTCACCTAAATACAACGCGCCGCCTCAAAAAAAAGCGCCGATTTTTTGTAACTTGCTGAAAAACAGGTTTTGTTTTGACACTTTTTTTGATTCGTCCTCCTCCGGGGCGGATACCTGGGCACGGAAAGCCGTCGATACCGGCGCTCCGCCCGCCCTTTTCCCGGACGGCCTGTTTTTCTTCCTGCCGCTTATGCAACATTTTCGTTCGGTTCCCATACAATATACGGTATAATTATTCACTATTTCCCTAACTTGCACCGGATTGGCCCGGCAAACCCCTGCTCCGGCCACATGACCCTTCCCAGTGGAACCCAACTTGCTTCTTCCGTACGATTATTGTTCACCACTCAGTATAATTCCGTAAATCATCTTTTATGAAGCGACTTTTACCACTCTTACTGTTGCTGCCGTCGGCATTGCCCACGGCCTTCGGCCAGCTCCCGAACGGGACCGTAGCACCGGACTGGACGATGTCCGACCTGGACGGGGTCACCCACAACCTGTACAGCTACCTGAACAACGAAAAGGTAGTGTTCATCGATTTTTCCGCCACCTGGTGCGGCCCTTGCTGGAACTACCACAACGGTGGCGCCTTCAAGACCGTCTACAACAACCACGGCCCCTCCGGCACCAATGACGTCATGGCCTTCTTCATCGAAGGGGATGCCGGTACCAATACGGCTTGCCTCTACGGTCCGCAAGGATGCATCGGCGGCACCCAAGGCAACTGGGTGGCCGGAACGCCCTATCCGATCATCGACAACGCCTCCCAGACTGGTACTTACGGGATCAATTACTACCCCACCATCTACGGGGTTTGCCCGGATAAGAAGATCTATGAGGTGGGGCAGGTAAGCAGCACGGGCCTTTGGAACTTCGCCGTGGATTGCTCCGCCCCGAACATCAGCACGGCCTCCGTGACGAACATCGGTTGCTTCGGGGAAAGTAACGGCACCATCTCCATCTCCACCTCCGGTGGCATCGGCCCCTTCACCTATGCCTGGAGCAACGGGGCCACGACTTCCAGCCTCAGCAATTTGCCGGCAGGTGACTATTATGTCACCGTCACCGGTAAACTGGGCGGCACGAAGACCCACGGCCCCATCACCGTCGCCCAACCTTCCGCACCGCTGCAGGTACAGGTCGCGGCCGTCAATCCCTCCGGTTGCAACGGTATCGGCGGATCGGCGGAAGTAGCCGCCTCCGGTGGTACCGCCAACTATTCCTACCTCTGGAACAACGGCTCCACCCAGTCCTTCCTGTTCAACCTCTCCGCCGGCAGCTACAGCTGCACCGTCACGGATGCCAACGGCTGCACCGCTTCCGTCGGCAACATCGTGGTCGATCCGCCGACCCCCCCGGCCGCCGTCGCCGTCGCTCCCGCCGCCATCAGCTGTGCCAATGCGACCATCACCCTGAACGGTACGGGATCCTCCACGGGGCCCAACCTCACCTACTTGTGGACAACCTCCAACGGAAGCATCGTCTCCGGGGAAAATACCCTCAACAACTGCGTCGTCGACGCGCCCGGCACCTACGAGCTGTTGGTCCTGAATACCGCCACCGCCTGTACCGGGTTCACATCGGTCGTCGTGGAGGCCAACCTCAACGCCCCGACCGCCGCGACCGCTACGCCGTCCGCCCTGTCCTGTAACAACAGCCAGACCACGCTTTCCGGCAGCGGCTCCTCCACCGGCACCAGCATCCAATATCTCTGGACCACCGTCGGCGGAAACATCGTCTCCGGCGCCAATACCCTCAACCCCGTCGTCAATGCCGTCGGCAGCTATACCCTCACCGTCACCAACAACGCCAACGGCTGTACCTCCGCCTCGACCGTGCAGGTACAGGGCAACACCACCCCGCCCAATGCCAGCGCCAACGGCGGTGAAATCAATTGCACCACCACCAGCGTAACGCTCGAAGGGGCTTCGACCACCCCCAACGCCACCTTTGCTTGGTCCGGCCCCGGTGGTTTCTCCTCCAACCAGGCGTCCACCCCTGTCTCCACCACGGGCACCTACACCCTCGTCGTGTCCGACCCGTCCAACGGTTGCACCAGCTCCGTGACCACCCAGGTCGTCCAGAACACCACGGCGCCGGGCGCCAACGCCACCGGCGGTACCCTGAACTGCCTCGCCACTTCCCTCGAACTGGGCGGCTCCTCCCCCTCCGGCGGCGCTTCCTACGAATGGTCCGGTCCCGGCAGCTTTGTTTCCAACGAACAAAATCCGACCGTCTCCGAACCCGGCACCTACCTGCTGACCGTCACCGGAACGAACGGCTGCACCAGCACCGCCTCCGCCATCGTCAATGAGAACATCAACGCCCCGGTCGCCAATGCCGGCGCCGCCGCCAACCTGAACTGCAATACCACCTCCGTCGTCCTCAACGGCACCGCCTCCTCCACCGGCAGCCAATTCTCCTATGAATGGGCCACCACCAATGGCAATATCGTCAGCGGTGCCAATACCCTGACCCCGGTCGTGGATGCCGCCGGCACTTACGCCCTGGTCGTCACCAATGCCAACAACGGTTGTACCGCCACCGCCAGCACGGAAGTGACGGTCATCCCCCCGATGGCCGCTTCCATCGCCACGCTGACCGCCGTCAGTTGCTTCGGTGAAGCCAACGGTGCCATCTCCCTGGCCGTATCCGGTAACGATCCCTTCACCTACGAATGGTCCAACGGCGCCACCACCGAATCCATCCAGGGCCTGCCCGCCGGCACCTACTCCGTGGTCATCACCGATACGGAAGGCTGTACCGCCTCCCTGTCGGCCGCCGTCACCCAACCGGCAGAGCTTTCCCTGACGGCCAACGCCTCCGCCCAAACCGCCCCGGGCTTGAACGACGGCACCGCCTCCGCCTCCGCTACCGGTGGCACCGGCAACCTCGGCTTCGCCTGGAGCAACGGGGCATCCACCGCAACCATCGAAAATCTATCCCCGGGTTCCTATACGGTCACCGTCACCGATGAAAACGGTTGCGCCGCCTCCCAGACGGTAACGGTCAATGCCTTCGGTTGCGCCGTGACCGCCACGCTGTCCGCCGAAGATATCAGCTGCTTCGGCGCCGCCGACGGGTCGGCCTCGGTCTCCCTCGACAACGCGGTGGAACCTTATACCTTCGCCTGGTCCAACGGGGAATCGACCGCCGCCATCTCCTCGCTCAATGCCGGCACCTACACCGTCTCCGCCACGGACGGCAACGGTTGTGAGGTCATCTCCTCCGTCGCCATCCAGCAACCGGCCCAGCTGATTCCCAACACCACCTCCACCGGCGTGACCGCCCAAGGCGCCTCCGATGGTACGGCCACCGCCAACCCCAACGGCGGTACCGAGCCTTTCTCCTTCGCCTGGAGCAACGGGGAGACCACCGCCACCATCACCGGACTGCCGTCCGCCAACTACACGGTCACCGTCACGGACGCCAACGGCTGTACCGCCGTCCAAACCGTTCCCGTGGCACCCTTCGCCTGTGCCATGACCGCCCAAATCACTTCCGCCGACATCAGCTGCTTCGGCAACGGGGACGGCCAGGCGACGGTCACCCTCTCCAACGGGCTCTCCCCGTTCAGCTACCTCTGGTCCAACGGCGAATCCACCGCCACCATCAGCAACCTGATGCCCGGCACCTACACGGCCTCCGTCTCGGATGCCGTCAACTGCCAGGTGGAAGTCCAGGTGGAAATCTCGGAACCGACCGAACTGAACGCCGCGGTCACGGCACTGACGCCGGCCGCCTGCGGTGAATCCAACGGTACCGTTTCCGTGGAAGCCACCGGGGGAACGGGAATGCTCTCCTACCAGTGGTCGAACGGCGCCAATACGAACAGCATCGAAAACCTGGCCCCGGGTACGTATGCCGTTTCCGTCTCGGACAACAACGATTGCTCCACAAGCCTCTCCGTCGTGATTTCCGTGGAAGACGCGGAAGCCCCCGTCGTGGTCACCCAGGATATCACCGTGACACTGGGCGCCGACGGCACGGCGACCATCCAACCGGACCAGGTCGACAACGGCAGCTCCGACAACTGCTCCATCGCCGGCATGAGCCTGGATGTCTCCTCCTTCGATTGCTCCGCACTGGGCACCAACGAGGTGTCGCTCACCGTCACCGACGGCGCCGGCAACCATAGCGCCGCCACCGCCGTCGTGACGGTCGTCGACAACACACTCCCGCAGATTGCCCTGCAGGACATCACCCTCAGCCTGGATGCCTCCGGTCAGGCTTCCCTCGAAGCGGCCATGATCGACAACGGCAGCTCGGACAATTGCGGTATCGTCTCGATGACCATCGATGTCTCCGCCTTCGATTGCAGCCAACTCGGCAACCACCCGGTCGTCCTGACCGTGGCGGATGCCGCCGGCAACATGGCCTCCGGCACCGCCATCGTGACGGTCGTCGACGACCTGGCTCCCGCCGCCACCTGCCCGGAAAATATGGTCCTGTCCTTCTGTGACCCGGTCGCCTTCTACGAGGTCACCGCCTCCGACAACTGCTCCGATGTGCTGTCTTACGTGTTCCCGGCCGACTACCCGAGCGGCGCCTCCTTCCCCGCCGGTGTAACCGCCATGGCGGTGAGTGTCTCGGACGGACAAGGCAACACCACGACCTGCTCGTTCTCCGTCGCCGTTCCGGAAGTCATGGACCCCCAGGTGGACGGAACTCCCATCCTCTGCGCCGGCAAGGATAACGGTGCGGCTTTCGCCGAGCCGACCGGCGGATCCCCGGCCTATTCCTTCGCCTGGAACACCGGCGCCACCACCGCCGCCATCAGCGACCTCGGCCCCGGTACCTATTCGGTGACGGTCACCGATGCGGACGGATGTACCGCCCTCGGCAGCATCTCCCTCTCCGCTCCCGATGCGGTGGCATCCACCCTGGACGAACTGGTCAACGAGAGCGGCAATAACCAGGACGGCGCGATTTCCGTCACCGTTTCCGGTGGGGTCGCTCCTTATTCTTTCTCCTGGATCGACGGACAGGGGACGGTCATCTCCCAGGAGGAGGATATCCACGGTCTCTCCGCCGGCAACTATTCGCTGTTTGTCACCGATGCCAACGGCTGCGAGTCCCAGTTCTCCTACACGGTCCAATCCATCGTCAAGGTCCATGACGAACTGCTGGCCGCACAGTTGTCCTTGTTCCCGAACCCCAGCAGCGGGGAAGTCACCCTGCAACTGGAGGATGTGCCGGTCACCAAGGTCGCCCTCACGGTCTTCGATGTCCATGGCAAATTGGTCCTGCAGCAGCCGTCCGTCGACCTGACCGCCGGCCGCTGCTCGCTTGACTTGTCCCACGCGGTCAACGGTATCTATCTGGTCCGTATCCTCGTCAATGGACAGGTGGTTTCCAAACGATTGATGATCAATCGCTGGTAATCGATACAGCCCTCCACTTCCCGTGGAAAATCCTCCGGTGGCGACTCGCCCCGGAGGATTTTTTTTTATCCCCTCAGCTCAACCGCTTCTTCCGTACCGCAACCCTACGGGATAATTGATTACAAAAAATTGATTTCCTGTTGTTTTTAGTTTTTCAAACTCGCCGATGTGCTGCGACTTGCGCCCAAAAATTTTCCGGGCGGCCGGCGGCGCGCCGTAAATCTCCTTCGGTTATGAATAGGCTGCGTTTTTATACAATCATGCTAACCTTGCCATCAGCTATTCGATTTGGTTTTCGGGGTGCGAAAGGTGAGCGGTATCCGCCGGGCATTGTGACTTTCCAAAGGTTGGGGGCATGGGTGGATGCAGGAGGTAGCCATGCGGTATCCCGGCAGGCACGGCGGCTTGCCGCCGGGGAACTCCATCCAATGCAGGGGTGTATCTCCGGACCGCCCGGTCCATCGGTCCGGCTTGGCCACGCGACCGTCCTCAGAATCCCCGCCCGCGGCAATTCCTGATGCGCTTGCGTGGGAGATAGCCGTCACCTGGCCCTGCCCGCTCGCCTGGAAGGGGATTCATTCTTGCCAGGACCCGAAAGCCGCTCTACGCCCTGCCACCGGACCGGCATACCCATCGAAAAAGGGAAATTCAAAAAAGAACGATAAAATTTCCCGGCTCGGAAAATTATTGCCATATTGCGTCGTCAATTTATCATTATCCCTTCCTAACATATCCAAAACGTCCTTTATTCCTAAAGGACCCATTGCCTGTTCACTACTTCAACCAGGTGCTTATCGGTCTTTTCGCCGGTGACCGTCGAAAGTGATTCCCAAATCCAATGTCGACCCTGGCAAACTGCTCTCCTGCGAACAGGCGGTTCGGAAAGAAAATCAACTATCGAACGCATGTCCCGGCCAAAGCCTGTCCGAACAGGATGCAGCACCGCCGGTACGACCGGTTCCCCTATAAGCCGCAAGTACGACTGCTCTGGAGATCACTACATATAACCTGTCGACCTCTGTAAGACCAACGTGGATTTCCTTACGATCTTTCACAAGCAAACACTTACATTCATGTTGATCCTGTACATTTCTCTGGGCGCATTTCTTATTGGCGGATGTATTTTCCTGGCAACCGATTACTCCCCATCCAGAAGCACGAAGAAGTGGTATTGAAAGGAGTTTTTCCTGCTGAAAAAAATATATGCGATCCAAGACCATCCTGGTAACGGGAGGGACCGGCTTTGTCGGTTCGTACCTATTGCGCCACCTTGTCCGCCAAGGCTACACGGACATTCGGGCCACCCGTCGGCCGGGCAGCAGCATGGAGCTGGTCCGGGAAGTGGAGGGCCGGGTGCAATGGGTCGTGGCCGACCTGTTGGATGTACCGGCCCTGGAAGAGGCCCTGGAGGGCGTTCGGCAGGTGTATCATTGTGCGGCCTTGGTCTCCTTCCAGCGCAAGGATGCACAGCGGATGATCCGCACCAACCGGGAGGGGACGGCCAACCTGGTCAACATCGCCTTGTGGAGGGGGGTGGAACAATTGGTGCATGTCAGTTCCATCTCCGCCCTGGGGCGGCGGCCGGACACACCGCTGGTGGATGAGGAGGTACCCTGGCAGGCCGGCGCATGGAACAGTCCCTACGGCATCAGCAAGCGTTTGTCAGAACTGGAAGTATGGCGGGGCATCGCGGAGGGCTTACCGGCGGCGATTGTCCAACCCGCTAACATCCTGGGCAGTGGTTTCTGGAAAGACAGGACCAGTACGGGGCAGATGTTCCATACGGTTTGGAAAGGGCTGCCCTTCCGGCCCACCGGCGGATCCGGCTTTGTGGATGTGCGGGACGTGGCCCGTTTCTGTGAGTTGCTGATGCGCCGGGGCGTGAGCGGGGAGCGATATATCCTGAATGCGGAGAACCTTCCTTTTGCGACGGTTTTCGACCAAATGGCCGATGCCCTGGGGGTCCGCCGCCCGTACATACGAATTACGCCGCTGCTGCGGGAATTATCCTGGCGGGTGGCGGAAGGGGCCGCCCTGCTGACGGGACGACAGCCATTCATCACCCGGGAGACGGCCCGGATGAGTGCCCGGACTTTCCTGTATGACAACCGCAAATCAAGGGCCGCCTTCGGTTTCGAGTATATCCCGGTCGAAAGGACGATCCGGGAGACGGCCGCCCAATTCCTGTCCGCCCGGACGGAAGGATTCGCCCCGGCGGTCCTGCCTTTCCACGAACCGGGCTGAATTCATCGAAGGATCATGACATCACCTTCGTGCAGCACCACCACCCCGTCGATAAATTCCACTTCCGCCACATACGCGAAGACACCGGGATCCAGGACCTGACCGCGGAACAGCCCGTCCCAGCCGCTGTTGTCCTGATTCAGGGGCAGGTCGTACCCTTCGTAGACCAGGCTTCCCCAGCGGGAAAACACTTTGAGGGAGCGGACGATGCGGGCGGCCGGACCGGCATAGACGGTGAAGAAATCATTGAGTCCGTCGGCGTTGGGCGTAAAGGCGTTGGGAATGTACACCGGCCTTTTGAGCAGGACGGTGACGACCACGGAGTCTTCCGACACGCAGCCGTTGGCATCCACGGCGGTCAGGAAATAGGTGGTGGTGGATACGGGGCTGGCGACGGGATCCAGGCAGCTGTTGCAACTCAATGCATCATCGGGTGACCAGCCCAGGTCGACGGCCGAGAACGGCGGCAGGACCAGCCCCTGGAGCTCGACCTGGTAACCGAGGTCCAGGGATTGGTCAGGACCGGCCTCCACCACGAACGGGGCGGGTTCCTGGATGAGGGCAGGCTGATCCGCCTCGCAGCCGGATGCATCCAGGACGGCCACATCGTAGGTGCCGGCCGCCAGGCCGGTCAGGACGGGATCGGGTTGGAAATCATTCCCATCGGCGCTGTATTGGTAGGGCGGGGTCCCCCCTTGGGCGGTCAACCGGATGACGCCCGTCGCCTCCCCGTGGCACAGGACATCCTCCGTGGTGAAGGTAAGGAAGAGCGGGGCGGGTTCGGCCACGACGGCGCCGGACGCCGCCGCACAGCCGTTGGCATCCGTCACCGTCACCGCATAGGTACCGGCCGCCAGGCCGGACAAACCGCCGGTCGTCGGGCCATGGGCCCACTGGTAGACATATCCACCGGCACCGCCTTCCGGCAGGGCCGTCACCATACCGTCGAGGTCGCCGAAGCAACTGATGTTGACGGATTGGACCGCAACGGCCAGGGGTGGGAAATCCACCACCTCGATGACGAAATCCCCCGCACAACCGGCGGCATCCACCACCTGGACGGCATAACTGCCGGCGGGAATACCCGAAAGGGTGTTGCTCGGCTGGAAACCGTTTCCGAAATCGAAAAGTACCGGTTCATTGGCGATGTCAATGGTAATGGAAATGCTGCCGTCCGACCCGCCGTGACAGGTCGGGGATTGGGCCGGATCCACACCGGCGGCGAGCGCCAGGCCTTCCTCCACCGTGAAGCCGATGGTTTCCAGGCAACCGTCGGCCGACCGGATGGTCACGCTGTAGTTCCCGGCGGCGAGCCCAACCCGGGTGCTGTCGGGAACGAAGAACCCGTCGTTTTCCCAATCGTACGAATACGGTACCGAGGCGGTGCCGGCGGGAGCCAGGAAAACGGCACCGGTCAAGGTATCGGGACCGCAATAATCGGCCAGGGTCGTCAGGTCGACCGCCGGCGCTGGCAGGACCTCCACCTGGCGGATATCGGTAACGGCACAACCCGATTCACTGGTCACGGTCAGGACGACCGAGCGCGGGCCGGCAGACGGGTAACTGACATCATGCGGGCCCGGGCCGGTGGCGGTGGCCGGCATGGCGCCGACACCGAAATTCCAGTTCCATTCCGAGATGCCCTCCACGGCGGCGGAGGCGTCGGTGAAGGTCACCGCGTCGCCTGTACATACCGGGGAGGGGGCCGCCGTGAAGTCGACCTGCGGCCCCTGAAAGGTGCCCGTACCGCCGAAGGTCAGCTGGAAACCGCTTCCGGTATTGCTGAAATTATTGATGATCAGGGCATAGCTTTTCCCTGCCTCCATATCCAACGCGGCGACGAAATTGTTTTGGCCAGGTGCACAGCCGGGAAATTCATCCAGGTCCGTCTCATCTTCGCTCAAACCGGTCGGACCGGTGCATACCGCCCAGTTCGGAAAAGGTTGTCCGACGTTTTCCCCTGCCGCCATACAGCGGAGCTTGACCTTTCCGCTGCAATCGTCGATGCCGCCGGGCAGTTCGAATACGGCGAAATCGATATCATCGGAAGGATTGGTGGGGGTGATGGTGAAGGAGAGGGTGCCCGGATCCTGGCAGGTCCATCGATACCAGGCGGAAGCGAATTCGATCTGTACGCAAACCCCGGGTCCGATTTCATCGTTGAGGTTGCCGGTGCCGACCAGGCTCTCCACGGTGAAAGGGGATTTGTCACAGAGGATGACCCCGGTGGGGCAATCGCTGCTGGGATCCGGCACCGCATTGAAGTTATTGATACAGAGCTGGAAAGTGCCCGTCTGGTCAAAGCGGGCATCCACCCGGATATAATAGGTCTGGCCGACCGTCAGGGGACCGGCGAAGGACTCCACGATATTTGTGCCGAAGCCGTCGGAGGCACAGGCGATTTCCGTCAGGGTACCGCCGCAGGTGCCGCTGTAAACGGCGAACTGCGGGTTTTCCAGGGTGCCGCCGGGCGTGGTGTTCGCGGCGGTGTTGCCGATCACCGTCACTTGGACGGTGGTCGCCTCCGCCACGAAGGCGAACCATACGTCATGGGCCAGGTCCGGGAAACAGGAGGGTTGTCCGAAGGGGCCGGCGGTGGCGCCGGCATTGGTGAAGGCCGCCGGGTCCGAACACCAGTTTGTCACATCGGCAATCACCAGGGCCGCATCACAGTTGTCGTTGGCGGGTTGGGCGGCAAGGGGGGCGATACCGGCCAACAGGGAAAGGCTCCGGACGAGCACGGGAAGGAGGACCTTTGTATTCATAAACGGATGTGTTTTCGGGTAGTGCGGACAACCGAAGGCCGGCCGGCCGACTACCGATACAACAGTTGTCGCGGCCGTTCGTTCAGCTTGCGCCGGAAAGGTCGGCCGCAGTACGCCGGCCGGCACCAAATTACGATTTTCCCCGCCACCCTGCCTGCGGAGGCAAAATACATCCGGACGACATCCGCAGGCGCACCGACGGCAAAAGGGATCCGTCACTTCCCCTGAACGCCGAAGACAGCGGTTCCTATTGTGGGGAAGCGGCGCTTAACTTGCGCCTCCTTTCGCCTTTCCAGAGCCATCCCGATGGCAACATCCGATTCCATCCGAAGGGGTACATCCGGAAAGTCGCGGAAAACGCCCGGTCATCCCTGCCAGGCGTCACAATACGGCGCAGCTGTGTGGGAAAATATCCATAGGCAACCTGATTCATCGACTTTTCAAAAAATCCCACCGCAGGCAGCTCCCTCCCGTTCGCGTCATGCCGGGGAACCCGCGTCCCGCTCCCCGCGCGAAGCGTCCGCGGAAGCCCCCTTGGGAAATACGCCGGCTTGCCGAGGGGTTGTCCCTCCTTCCGGCCGGGTGTCGGTTACCGGCGGTGGAAGGACCATTGCGGCGACCATCCTGCGGGCACCCTGGCCGTCCGCACCACCGGAAAAGGCCGATTCCGACGGCGGAACCCGGCTTCATTTACGCGGACCGGGATGAAGTGCACCGCGTGGACCGGGCACAAAACCGCTTGTTGTCCGGCATAACCGGAAAAATGAGCCTAAAAAAAACCACTTCACAGGTTACTTTTGTACCATGATCAAGCGAAATATTCCGAATGCTGTGACTTTGCTGAACCTCCTGTTCGGCTGTGCCGCCTTGGCGAGCACGTTCTACGGCCAGTTTCAGCAGGCATTCCTGTTCAGTCTGGGCAGCTTGGCGGCGGATTATCTCGACGGGATGTTGGCCAGGTTGCTGCGGGCGAAGTCTCCCCTGGGGCAGCAGCTCGACTCGCTGGCAGACATGGTCTCCTTCGGCGTGGTACCGGGTGCGGCATTTTACATGTTGCTGGTCAATGGTTTGTCGCACACTACGGACTTGCCCGTCCGTTTGTCGCTGGCGGCATCCCCCGCCTTCCTGCTAACCCTGTTTGCGGCAGTCCGGCTGGCTCGTTTCAACCTGGATACCCGCCAACAAGTGGATTTCATCGGGCTGCCGACACCGGCCTGTACGGCGTATGCCATCGGACTACTGACCATCTACGACCGGGACTGGAGCGGACTGGCCGGATTGGTCTGCCATCCGGTTTTCCTGGCGGCCAATGTGGCGGCCCTCGGATGGCTGATGGTGTCCCCGCTGCATATGTTCGGCCTCAAACCGCAAAAAATCAGGTGGGCGGGGAACGAGATTCGCTATATCTTTGCTATCTGTACCTTGATTTTGACCGTTTGGTGGCGGGAAACGTCCCTGGCGCCGGTCATGGTGCTGTATTTGCTCTTTTCCATTTTCTTTCACTTTACAAAAAAAGAAGCGGTATCCGAGGATGGCCCTGTACCGGATCGTTAGCGCTTGTCACAAAGACAGGACGGACCGACCGGAAGCCGCGGCCTCACCGGATGGACACCATTCCATTCCAATCATGAGATTCATCGCCGAAATAGACATCATGCCACACAAGGAGCTCCTGGACCCCCAAGGGAAGACGGTGGCCCATAGCATGCAACAACTGGAGATCGGAGGGGTGGAGGACGTCCGTATCGGCAAGCACGTCACCCTGACCCTGGAAGCCGCCACGGAAGCGGAGGCGGGTGCCATGGTCGAGACCGCGTGCCGGAAGCTGTTGGCCAACCTCATCATGGAGTCCTACTCCTACCAGTTGGTGACGGCAACGGATTGACGGCCTGTCCGGAAACCAAGCCAAATCATGCTTTATCTGGTTCCCACTCCGATCGGCAACCTGGGGGATATCACCCTCCGGGCCTTGGAAGTCCTGCGGACCGCCGACAGGATTTGGGCGGAGGATACCCGTGTGACCGGTCGGTTGCTGAAGCACTACGGTATCGATACGCCGCTCGGGGCTTTCCATGCCTTCAACGAACACCAGACGACCGCCCACTTGGTCGACCAATTGAAGGGAGGGGCCGTTTTCGCCTTGGTCACGGATGCGGGTACACCCGGGATTTCCGACCCGGGCTTCCTGCTGGTCCGGGCGTGCCGGCAGGCGCAGGTACCCGTCACCTGCCTGCCCGGGGCGACCGCCTTCGTCCCGGCCATCGCCGCCTCGGGTATTCCCTCCGACAAATTCCATTTCGAAGGATTCCTGCCACATAAGAAAGGTCGGCAGACACGCTTGCGCTATCTGTCGAGCCTTCCTCATACTTTCATCCTGTACGAATCCCCCAACAGGCTGGTCAAGTGCCTGGAACAACTCGCCGCTTGCTGCGGACCGGACCGCCCGGCCTGTGTGGCGCGGGAACTGAGCAAAATACATGAGACCTTCCACTCGGATACCCTCGCCAACCTGGCCGGTCATTTTCGCGCCCATGGTGCGAGAGGAGAGATATCCGTGGTCGTCGCCGGGCTCCAACAACCATCAAAATCGGAAAATTCAGATGCACAAGCATAAACCGCTCCGTCCGTTCCTGCCGGCCTCCTTTTGGGCTGTCCTCCTGCTGGCCGGTTGTCAAGAACCCCGGGACATCAGCGCCTTTTATTTCCCGCTGGACAGCCTCGCCGACGGCAAGGTGTATGAATACGAGGTATGGCAGGATTCCCTCCGTACGACCTCCTATTGGTACTACAAATCCATCCCGGACATCAACCCGCCCATGCTGCTCGGCATGTCCTATGATGCGACGTTCACACCGGAGCAACTGGTCCGGGAAGAACGCTTGGAGAACGGCATGCTGCTCGCCGAATTCTACGCTTACGAAACCGACTCCGTCAACCATCGCCAAATAGACCTGCCGGGTGAAATCGAACACGGCAACGTGTTTTCGTTCGAGTTGCGCCAACCGCCCGGTATCCTGCTGTCCACCATCCGTTGGCAATCCAGCCTGGACAGTTCCGTGTACAGCCTGACCCGAAACCGGCAGTACGCGCGCGACACCACCATCCAATTCGACGGCACCTCCAGGCCGGCCATCGTCATGGATGTGCGGGAACTGGTCGACCATGACAAGGAAGGCCATTGGACAAAGGAGTATGCCGCCACGGAAATCTATGCCCAGGGAATCGGCCTGGTCCATATCACCAAACGGTTCGACAAGGGGCTCAGCCTGTCTTACCGATTGGCCGATATCTACCCCATGGATACCCTGGAAGCCAGGTTCCGGCGGTCAATCGGAAACAACTGAGGGGTTTCCGCCGTTACTTGAAGCATGGAATGGGGCATACGGAGCCGGATATGAAAAAAATCATCACCATCCTTTCACTGGCGTATTGGACCGCCGGAACCTTGTCCGCACAACTGGTTCCGCCGGATTTCCTTTGTGTGCGGGGCGACACCCTCTACTGGGAGAATCCGGTCCTCAATTGCGGACCTTTCGTCGCCTGGGAGGTCTGGGGCAGCCTGGATGTCGACGGCCCCTACCAACTGCTGGCCTCGGTGACCGACCCCGGCCAGTCGTCCTACCACCATCCGAACCCCGCCGGAGCGCAGTGGTTCTTCTACCTGACCAGCCATTTCGATTGCCCCGGTCAAACACCTTTGCCCTCCGATACCCTGGATAACCGGCCACCCGCCTTATCCCCGATCCTGAGCGCATCGGTCGTCGACGGGGACGTGCTCATCACCTGGCAACCCAGCCCTTCCCCGGAAGTGACCGGCTATATCGTCTACCGGGAAACCCCGATCGGTGTGGTACCCATCGACACGGTCTACACCGGAAACACCTACCTCGATACCGGCGCGGACCCCGACCTGTCCCCGGCTTCCTATTTCGTCAATGCACTGGACCCCTGCGGCAACACCAGCATATTCGACGTGAAACATACCACCACCCTGCTGGACGGCACCCTGAACCCTTGCGGCCAATCCGTCAGCCTGACATGGAACCGGTACGACAGCTGGCCCGCCGGCATCGCCCAACAGGAAATATGGGCCAGCATCAACGGGGGCGCCCCCGCCCCCGCCCTGTCCGTCGACCCCAACGCCGCCACCGTGGATTTCCCCGACCTGAACGACGGGGATTCCTACTGCCTCTTCGTCCAGGCCACCGCCGCACAGACCGGCGCCACCGCCCGGTCGAACCGGTTCTGCTTCGACGCGGACATCGTACAGTCGGTCCGCAATTTTTACCTCCGCAGCGTCTCCGTCAACGCTCTCAACCAGCCCGTTCTGACCTGGGTCTGGAACAACAACGCGGAAATACAGGAAATCACCGTCCTGCGTTCCGACGAAAACGACAACTACGGCCCGGTGGACCTGTTCTCCCCGCCCGTTCCGCTCCCCCCCCTGTTCCAGTACACGGACGAATCGGGCGACCCGATTGCCGCACCGGTCTATTATCGGGTGGAGACGACGGACCAATGCGGAGACCCCGCCAGCTCCACCTACGGCGCCACCATCCACCTGACCGCGGAAAACACCGCCCCCGACCGCAACCTCATCCTGTGGACCCCGCTCGACCTCGAAAATGCCATCGTCACCGAATACCAATTGTACAAGACCGTCGCCGGCTTGACCACCCTCATAGCCACTACCGATTCGGACGCGCCGGGATTCGTGGAGTATGTGGATCCGGGCGACCTCAACGCCGCCCGCGGCTGTTATCACGTGGTGGCACAGGCCCTGCTGACCACCCCGGGCGGACAGGAGGAAATGGTCGAATGCCGGTCCAATACCTTCTGTGCCATCCAAACCATCCGGATTTTCCTTCCGAACGCATTCGTGCCGGAAGGATTCAACCAGGTGTTCAAACCCCTGATCGCCCTGGGGGATGTGGTGGCATACGAAATGACCGTATACGACAGGTACGGCCAACGGCTTTTCGCTTCCGACCTTGCGGAAAACGGCTGGGACGGCACCTTCAAAGGTCGCCGGGTACCGCAGGGCGTCTATACGTACCTGATCGTCGTCACCCAGTCCGACGGCCGCGTCATCCAAAAGCAGGGTACGGTCTTGCTGCTCCGCGACCGTTGAAGACCCTGACCAACGGTTGAAAAAATACGGACATTTGTCCGGCCGGCCGGTTTGTTTTGAAAAAACTACTTAGATTTGCAACTGCTCCCCGAATCCTCCGTTTAGATTCGATACAGGGGGCGGCCATGTTTCCGATGGCAACAGCGCCGCCGGATTTCCAAAAAGGTCGGTTGGCCGAGTGGCTAGGCAGAGGTCTGCAAAACCTCGTACAGCGGTTCGACTCCGCTACCGACCTCCCGATTAAGGACCACGGTGGTTGTAATGCCGGAACAAGGACGGGAATCGCTCCCCTCCGTACCGGAAAAATTCAACCTTTCCAATGGTTCTCAAATTCCAACAAAGGCCCGGCACCCGCCGGGCCTTTTTTTTATCCACTTCCAGGATGACCACACGTCGACGACTGCCGATCCTGTTCGCTTTCCTTCCCCTCTGCCTGGCTTGCCGGAAGGAAGACCGGGCGGAAGTGTTTCCCCTGCATCCGGTAGACACCCTGTCGGTAACCGACACCCTGGTCGCGGTGGATACCGTCCTCCCGGTCGGCCTGACCTTCTTGTTGGACAGCACCTGGACAGCCATCGATACCTTGCAGGAAAAGCTTCCGGATTGGGCGGCAGTATACGAACGTCCGGACAATGGGGCGGGCTACACGGCTTGGGCGGTCGTCTTCGACCCGACGGCCGCCGATGCGGATTGGTTCGTTCAGACAAGCCCGGTCCGGAAACCATTGGGACAGTTTTGGTCGGACGAACCGGGCGACAAACTGGCTTGCATCAATGCCACCTTCTTCGGCAGCCCCAACCGCAACTTCGGACTTGTCGTCCGCGACAACCAATTGATATCTCCCAATGTCCAGGAGGTCACCCGCACCTACCAGGGATCGGCCACCCCCTATTTTCCGACCAGGGCGGCCATCGGCACGGATGCGGCCGGCAAGCCGGCCGCCTATTGGACCTACACGCCGCCGGATACCGATTCGACCTACGCTTATCCTGCGCCGGCACCCAACCAGGAAGGGACGGCACCCCTCGACCGGCCGGGAGCCGATTTTCCGGCCGGCGGCTTCCTATGGGATATCCGACAAGCGGTCGGCGGCTCCCCCATGCTGCTTCGCGACGGGGCAGTCGTCCTCTCCGCCGAAGCAGAGCTCATCACCGGCTCCGCCGTCCCCTCGGCCAGCAGACCCCGCTCCGCCATCGGATTCACGGCGGACGGCCTCCTCCTCCTGGTGGCCGTCCAAGCTCCCGGTAACAAGGGCATCCCACTCCCCGCCCTGGCGAACCTGCTCAAGGACATGGGCGCCACGGACGCCATGAACCTCGACGGCGGCGGCAGCACGGGGTTGATGGTGGCCGGCACCCGGCTGGTGGACAGCTCGGACGGTACGGACCGGCCCATCATCGCGGCCATTTTCTTGAAAAGGAAGGGGTAGTGGACATCAGCGACAACCCATCCTCGCCTACGCCGGGTATCGCTTGCCCCGCCCGCCTGCAAAACTATGTCCGCCCGGTACCGGAATCGATATCGCCTCCCTGTCGGAAGCTGCCGGGACTGGTGCCCGTTCCTTTCCGGAAAAAGTGATTGAAGTGGGTCGCCTCCGAAAATCCGAGGGCGAATGCGATTTCCGAAATATTCATCCGGCTGTGGATAAGCAAGGCTTTCGCTTCCTGCAGCACACGGCCGGCGATGAGCCGGCTGGTGGTCTGTCCGGTCACGCTGCGGACCGCCCGGTTCAAGTGGTTGGTATGGATGTTGAGCTGCGCGGCAAAATCGGACGCCCCCCGCAGGCCGATCCGGGGATGACCTTCCCCGATGGGAAACTGCCGCTCCAACAATTCCAGAAAAAGTTGGCAAATACGTTGGGCAGCCTGCTCGGGCCGTTTTTCGGAAACGGTCGCCGGCTGCCGCTTCATCGCATAGTGCAACAACTCCGACACGTGGTTGCGCAACACATCGTACTTGTGGATGTAATCGGATGCCAGTTCCCCGAACATCCTTTCGAAAATCTCCTGAACCGTGGCGAATTCCGCATCACTCAATTCGAAAACATGCTGTCCTTGCGGCTGGAAAACGGCATATCGGGTCATTTGGCCGTACTGATGGAAAAAATACCGGTCGAAGATACAATAGCACCCTTCCCGGACTTGATCCAGGTGCTCCCATTGGTATGGAATGAACGGGTTGGAGAAGGTCAGCGCCTGCCGCTTCACTTCCGTAACCCGATCCGCATACCAAACCTTGCTGTGCCCTTTCACCAACAATACCTTGAAGAAATCCCGACGCCGATAAGGAACGACAACCGGCATCCCCGCCACCAGGGGTTCGAGCCGGAACAGGTTGAAATGGCCGGCGTCGGGCCGGAGACCGGCCGGCATGCACCGCCGCTGGCGTCGGTAAAATTCCTCCAGGGTTTCCGCTTTTTCCATATTCCGTTCTTACTTGCCCCCGCAAATTGGGATATCCCAAACTGCCGGCCGGACCGGCCAATTATATCTTCTTTTTGGCGCTTGTCAAAATTTTAATCCCGTCCTAATACCTTTTTTCAGAACAATTACCATATTTGCTTTGTTTTGAATCGACTTTATCCTGTGCTGAAGCAAAGCCCGCACCGTCGATCTCCGTGCGGGGATGACAAGCTATTCGAAAAACAAGATTATGAAAGCCCGGCTGGTTTTGGTAATACTGACTTTTCCACTGCTGCACTTCGGACAAAATGCGATTGTAGGACCTGGTTTCAGCACTGGTTGGGGAGGCGGATCCTGTCCGACAGGTTCCGGGAACTTCAAATATCTGGGGGCAGGTATTTCCGGCACCTGGGTGGTGTCCACCCAAGCGAGTGGTACCGGCGACCAATATTTACGTTTCGGCGTGGACTGGAGCGGTACCACCAAGCAACTCACCACGACGCTTAGTATGAACGACCAAATCTACCACGGCGTCAAGTACCAACTAAACACCAATTGCACGACTGCCGGCGCGATGTTCATCAATGTGCCGAGCACCGCCTACAACTACGTCTTCAAGACCTTGAATGCGGGTACGGACCCTACCGGCACTTTTGTTTTTGCCGAAATCCAGGGAGACGTCCAATCCGTCAATTCGGTCAGCCGCGATCCGGCCGATGTGCCCCAAGGCCTCGGCGCCACCATCACGGCCGAGCTGTCCGGTGCGTTCGCCACGGGACAAGCGGCCTATCTTCGATACACCATCGACGGCTTCGCAAACTCCACCGTGGTCAAGATGACCGGCAGCGGCACCACCTATTCGGCATCCATTCCCGCCTACGACCAAAACACAACCGTCACGTATTATGTATTCACCGCCGGGGATGTCGCTTCCATCAGCGGCGGGGACGCGGATTTGTACACCATCAACCTCAACAACAACACGGGGGCCAACTATACCTATACGGTGGGGGCGCCCCTGCCTGTCAGCTTGACTTCATTCACGGCGGAAAAAAGCGCTTCCGCTGCGACCCTCCGCTGGTCGACCGGCGGGGAAGTGGACAATGACCATTTTGTCGTACAAAGAACCGGAGACCTGCGCACCTGGACGCCTGTCGGCACCGTCCCCGGCAAAGGCACCACCGCGCTGCCGCAGGACTACCTGTTCATCGACCGCCAGCCCCTGTCCGGCACCAATTATTACCGCCTCCAGCAGGTGGATTTCGACGGTGCGCATGATTTTTCCCCGGTTGTTCAGATCACTTTCCCCGACCTGTCCCCGAACATCGCCCTCCTCTATCCCAATCCTGTCCGGGAGGAACTCTCCTTTTTCCTACCGACCGGAACGGAAGCACCCGTCGCCGCGGTCTATGATGTCCAGGGACGGATGCTCCTGCGGCAGTCGGTCCTTCGGCCCTCCCTGCCGGTCGGAGCCCTTCCTGCCGGAACCTACTTCCTGCAACTGACGGACGGCCTGGGCAAGCTCGTCTTCCGGGAACGCTTTGTCAAGAATTGACCTGCCCGTCAAACGTTCCCTTCCATCCCGGCCCCTTCCATCCCCGCACCGCAGGGCGAAAGGAACCTTTCATCCCTTGTAAGCAATCCCCTTTTCCCGCTCTTCAAATAAATCGGTAAGAAAGCCACGACTTCGTTGAATTCTTCCAATTCGTGGCCCCCCTTCCCGCGAAGCGGGTAGCGGTAATAAAAAAGCCTTATCTTGTAAGCAACTTGGCATTGCCCCGGCAAGCATCCATTTCCGGCGGATGCCATACCGGAAGGGGCGGGACAAACAAACGGAAGACGATGAAAAACAGATGGTTCCTTTTGTGCCTGGCTTGTTTGCCCGGATGGCTCGGGGCACAAGCCGTGCGATATACGTTATCCGAGGACCTGCCCTACTATCCGGAAGCGGCGCGGCAGGCCGATCCGTACATCGGGGAGCGTTGCCTGCTGGACCTCTACTATCCGGCCGAAACCGAAGGATTCGCCACGGTGGTTTGGTTCCATGGGGGCGGGTTGACGGCAGGCAACAAGCAGATACCGGTCGCCTTGCGGGAGAAAGGTATCGCCGTCGTCGCCGTCAACTACCGATTCTCTCCGAGGGCGCCGGCGCCGGCCTACGTAGAGGATGCCGCCGCCGCCGTGGCGTGGGTATTCCGCCACATTTCGACATACGGTGGCGATCCGGAGCAAGTGTTTGTCTCCGGTTATTCGGCCGGCGGTTATCTGACCAGCATGGTGGGGCTCGACAAACATTGGCTGGCCCGCCACCAGGTGGATGCCGACCGCATCGCCGGACTGATCCCTTTCAGTGGGCACGCCATTACCCATTTCACAATCCGGGAAGAAAGAGGGATACCCGGCACCCGGCCGGTGGTGGACGACCTGGCGCCGCTGTACCATGTACGGCCTGATGCGCCGCCCATGTTGTTGATTACCGGCGACCGCGAACTGGAGCTGCTCGGCAGGTACGAGGAAAATGCCTATCTCCTGCGGATGATGAAAGTGGCCGGCCATCCGGATATCCGACACTATGAGCTCGACGGGTATTCGCACGACATGGCGGAGCCGGCATTCCCGCTCCTGCTCCGGGAAATCGAACGCATTCGGAACCTCAAGCCGACATCGGGCCGGAAGTGAAAGCGGCGGTCCGGCCATTTCCGCCGCTACCCGTTTCAACCGCCGGATAGTCCATCGGTCCCCTTCGGCTTGTCAATATGAAAACATGTTCCTGCAAAACCCCTTTTTTCTGGTCAGCGGACTGACCGGAGGCATCTTCCTGCTGGCCGGTGCCCTGCAGGCCCGCTTCCCGCCGCGACGGATAAACGGTCTGTATGGGTATCGGACCGCCCGCTCGATGCGGAGCCAGGCGCATTGGGATTTCGCCCAGCACTTTTCCGCCCGGGAGATGATGCGGGTCGGCAGCTTCCTGGTACTGGCCGGCATCGCTGGGCTATGGCTCGCACCCGACGGAGCGCACGGTGCAACCGGGGGAATCATCCTGCTCGTGCTGGGGGTCGTCTGGATGCTGGTCCGGGTGGAACGTGCCTTGGGCCGATATGTCGGGGACGACTGACCTATCGGTATGACAAGGTCGGCCGGACAATCCCCTTGTCCTCCGGACTTGGACACCAATCCCTTTTGCTTGATGGAAAAAAGACCAAGACCCTCGTCCTGCTTGCGTAAGCTTGCCCACCCGGTGACGGCGCTTTGCTTTTTGGGATGGCTCGGCATACCTGCCGCCACCGACGCGCAGATAGTATTCGAGGTGCCGTACCCGTCCGCCGCCGACCTCCGGGTTTATGTGACGGCGTACGAAAGCCAGGCCGACCTTTGTGTCTACCGGGCCGTTTATGCTTCGGAGGTGGATGGTAACAACGGGTGCTGGTTTTTTACCGACAGCGTCTTTCGGGCGGACAAGAAGATATACTTCGTCCAGTGGCCCGGCCAAGCGGACCTGAAGATATACTGGGTTCCGTACCGGAGCCGGGCCGGCTGGCGGACCCAGTCCGGACGCAAGTTGCTCGACCCGCAGGTGGCAGGTCGGGGTCGATCGGCCCGACGTAATTGATGACAGGAATGAATCCAACCGAATTGGCCGTCGAACTCCGGCGGAACAAGGCAATCTTCGAGACGATGCTCCGGGGCGTTCCGGAGCAGGCCCGAACCTGGAAACCAAAGGCGGACGAATGGTCCCTGTTGGAGGTCCTGTGCCATCTGTTGGACGAGGAACGGGAAGATTTCCGGATGCGGACCCGGCTGGTCCTGGAAGATCCATCCGTGCCACTGCCGCCGATCGACCCTACGGCCTGGGTCCGTCTGCGCAGGTATCAGGAACAGGCCTACGACCAGGTGTTGGATGAATTCCTGCAGGAACGGGATATTTCCATCGCCTGGTTGGAAGCCCGGGCGGATGCGGCTTGGGGGAACATCCACTGCCACCCCCGGTTGGGACCGATATCGGCGGCGCAGTTTCTTTCCGCCTGGCTGGCCCACGATTACCTGCACCTGCGGCAGCTGACGCGACTGAGATACGGCTTTTTGGCCGCACATCACCCGGACGGATATTTGTCTTATGCCGGGGTTTGGTAATGCCTGGACCGGCCCGCGCTCGGCGGCGGGCGGATCGGATAAAACATGACAGCCCTATGGATCCATTTTTTAAGGAAGCGGTGGACCAGGCCCGGAAAAGCCTGGCGGAAGGGGGTATCCCCATCGGCAGCGTCCTGGTATGCGACGGCCGAATCCTCGGCAAAGGCCATAACCGACGGATCCAGCAGGGCAGTGTGGTCCTGCATGGCGAAATGGATGCGTTGGAAAACGCCGGCCGCCAGCCGGCCGCCGTGTACCGCCGGGCTGTATTGTACACCACCCTTTCCCCTTGTCCGATGTGCACGGGTGCCATCCTGCTATACGGCATTCCCAAGGTCGTCATCGGGGAGAACCGGACGTTCATGGGGTCGGAAGCATTGCTCCGCAGCCACGGCGTCGTGGTGGAAGTGCTGGACAGCCAAGATTGTGTCGACCTGATGCAAGCGTTCATCCGGGAACATCCGGAGGATTGGAACGAGGATATCGGGGAGGAATGACGCCTTCACTTTTCTCACGGACAACAACCAAACAGCCGCACAGGAGGACCAACCGGTCGCCGGTCGCTGCCCCGCTTGTTGTGCGGCCCGCCGGAATGGCCGGACCGGCCGCGTTCCCCGCTTCCCTGGCCGGTGCCTGGTGGCAGGTAGATAGCCTTTGCTTCGATCGTTGGGACGGCCTGGATGGGCGGCATTTGACAGGAATCGGATCCTCGACGGAAGGCGGGATGTGGTAGGTGACGGGATATCCGGCCTTTCGCCGGAAGGGATTGTGGACGGGATAGGTGCCGCCGCCCTGCCCTTACACCTCATCTTTCGCACCTTAAAAACCAAATCGCATATTTTGGTTGCAAGGTTGCATGATTGTATAAAAACGTATGCTACTCATAACCAAAGGGGCTTTGTTGCGCTTCCCGCCTTTTGGACAGGACGGCCGGCTGCGCGCTTGGGTGCGCAGCCGGCCGTCCTAAAAATTTCTTGGGCGCGGGTCGCAGCCCCGCGCCCTTTTTAGTGCGGGGTGCAGCACATCAGCGAGTTTGATGGCCAAGAACAACAGAAAGTCAATGTTTTGCAATTAATTACTGACCTTTCGCAGGTCAGAAATTTGGATGAACAATATTTTTTCATAAGGCTAC
>CAZNLJ010000034.1:0-53583 GCA_964573725.1 uncultured Saprospiraceae bacterium | reverse complement strand
CGGTCCACATCGCCAGCGGCGTCAACGCCGTGGGCCGCACCCTCCTGGTGGCGGAAGGCAGCGAGGTCACCATGGACCCGGCCGCCACCATGGACATCATCCCGTATTGAGGTCGACATACATGGAATAGCCCATTCAACAGCGAGGCGCGGGAGTAATCCCGCGCCTTTGCTGTTAAATGGCGTCTCCTCCTGGTCGGTTCTCTCCGGATCATGCCGACCTCCCCCCGTTCCCGGCCACCCTGAATAACTCTTTTAGGGCACGGGGCACCGACCCGCGCCCTTTTCAAGGCAGGTCGCAGCATATTGGCAAGTTTAGATGCTAATAAAAACTTTGAAAATCATAGTTTTATAATTTATGATCCTGCAGGGTCGAGAGGCGGACGATGCGTGCCGGATGAACAGTCGCCGCACGGGACAGGCGTCTTCCGTCCCGCGGTGCTCAGGACCGTCATTCGGGATGTCATCCAAACAGCCCGTATCCAACCGGGACACCCACGGACAGCCCTTGCAACAGCTGGGTACGGGAGGAGATTCCGTGTTTCCTGAAAGGCCCGGCGGGAACTTGCCGCAGACAGGATGCCATGGTCAGTCTTCCGGGGGGCGACCGGTCGGACAGGTAAGCGTCTCCGGTAGGATACGGCGACCGGTTGCCGCCAGGTCGGGGAATCCCGGACAAATGCCACCACGGGCGGGCGGGAAACCAAGTCCGCCAATGGAGCGGTAAAAGCGTCGGTAAGCCATAAAATTCCTTAGCTTTGCCGAAAACAAACACCATGAAAAATATCTCCTTGGTTATCAATGGCCTGTTGTTGGTAGCGGTCGCTTTCCTGTACATCGACCGCTTCGGCGGAACAGCGGCACCCACCGCCAATGAAGCGGAAACTACGGCGGAAGGGGGCCATGCAAACCTCCGGGTCGTCCACCTCAACCTGGATTCCCTGCACGAGAAAAGTACGGAGTTCCAGGCGATGAAGGCCTCCCTCGAGCAACAGCAACGGGAGGCGGAAAACGCCCTCGCCAGTAGGGCACAGGCCTTCGAACAGGAGGTCATGGCCTATCAGCAAAAGGTGAACAGCGGGACCATGACGCCGAAGTCCGCGGAAGCGGAACAGACCCGCCTCGCCAGAAAGGAACAGACCATCATGGCAGAGCGGGAACGGCTGACAAATGAATTGCTCCAGGCCACGGACGACTTCAACGGCCAGTTTACCAACAAGGTCAAGGAATACCTGGATTCGCTGAAGGCGGAAAGGAACTACGATTACATCCTGGTGACCGGGTCCGGAAGCCCGGTCCTGCTCTCCAACGAACAGCTGGACATCACCGAAGAGGTGCTCCAAAGACTGAACAAGAAGGGATAAACGCCGACTTCCGGCGGTAGGGGCCACTTAGACGGTGCGGGCTTCGGTGCGGAACATATGGGTTATTTCCTTATTTCATGGACAATGCCTATCTTTCAGGCATTCTTCCCATAAAAAAGCAATCCGATGGTAATGCTCGAAGTCGTGACCGGCATGGTCTTCACCTTTCTCCTGCTCAGTCTGTTGAGTACAACCGTGAACGAACTGATATCCTCCCTGCGCGGGTGGCGCGGATATTACATGGAACAGGGGCTGAAGCGTTTGCTGGCCTACCAGGACGATCCGGCGGTCTTTGACAGGTTCCGAAACAACCCTTTGTACCGGCAATTGCGCCAGTCGAAAATCCCGCTTCGGATCTCTACGGCACCGAATTACCTGAGCGGCCGGAACTTCGTGCATATTCTCGTGCATGTGTTGCAGCAGAAGGACCGGGTGCCGGAGCAGGTGGATGAGCTGATCGGCAGCCTGCCGGCGGACAGCGAGCTGCGCAAGGTGCTGGAACAGCTCCGGTCGGAAGGGCATGCCACCCTGGAGGCCTACAAGGCCCGCCTCAACGAGTGGTTCGAGGATGTCATGGGACAGGTCAGTGGTTGGTACCGCCGCCATCTCCAGTTCGTCACCGTCCTGGTAGGCCTGACGATAGCGGTCGGATTGAACGCCGACAGCTTCATGATTTACCAGCATCTTTCCGAAAATGCGGCGGCCCGGTCTGCCTTGTCCACCTTGGCGGCCGATTATGCCGGTCCGCGGGACACGCTCAACTTGCCGGGTACGCCCGCCGACGGGAAGAGTCCGGCGGAGCAGGTCGGCCAGTTGGTCGGCAGCCGGGAGTTCAAGGAAATGTCCAATATCCTCGGATTGGGCTGGCGGCAGGAGCACGGGTCGGCGGATTGGCAGGTGTGGTTGCGCCGCTTCTTCGGTTGGCTGATCACCGCCTTCGCCATTTCGCTGGGCGCTCCCTTCTGGTTCGATGTATTGAAGAAGGTCGTCAGCATGGGCAGCAATGCGAGCGGAGCAAAAACCGGGACGACCGCTCGTCAATAAACCGGACAACTGGGAATAGGCAACCCGGCCGGAACCCGTAACCACCGGCCCGTCCGTCCGGGGCGCTGCCGGGGCAGGGCAGTCCGAAGCCGGGGTGTGGTCAGCCGCCTCACCCGCTCGGCGGTCGGACTGGCTCCGGCGGCAACTGTCCGCCGGGTAGCGCCACTTTCCTGCGGAAAGGAAGCGGGAGCGGGAGGCGACCGGTTTCGGCCGCCAAGAAAAGAAAAAAAGCGAACAGTATGTCGAGTCAACACAGGTTCCGGGTGATATCGCCGGTCGACCAATCGGTATATGTCGAGCGGGATTTCGCCACCCCGGAACAGATTGCGGCCTCCCTCGACCGGACGGCCGCCGCTGCCGCCGGCTGGCGGCAAACCCCTTTGTCGGAAAGGATGGAGATCTGCCGGGCGGCGGTCGCCTATTTCCTGGACCATGCCGATGACATCGGCGAGGAGCTGACCTGGCAGATGGGGCGCCCGCTCCGCTACACCCCCATGGAGATCCGTCGGGGTTTCCAGGACAGGGCCCATTACATGATCGGACAGGCCGAAGCGGCCTTGTCGCCCCTGACCGTGGAGGATTCCGCCCAGTTTCACCGGTTCATCCGGCGGGTTCCGTTGGGGACGGTCCTGGTGCTGGCACCCTGGAATTACCCTTACCTCACATCCGTCAACGTGGTCATACCGGCTTTGCTGGCCGGAAATACCGTCCTGTTGAAACACGCCCAGCAAACGCCCCTCTGTGCGGAGCGGTATGCCGCCGCGTTCCGGTGGGCCGGCTTGCCGGAAGGCGTGTTCGAGTTCCTGCACTTGACCCATGACCAGACCGCGCAGGTCATTGCCGACCGGCGCATCGCCCAGGTGGCTTTCACCGGGTCGGTGGAGGGAGGTATTGCCGTGCAGCGTGCCATCGACGGCCGGTTCATCGCCGCCGGCCTGGAGCTCGGCGGAAAGGATCCCGCCTATGTCCGTGCGGATGCCGACCTCGATTTTACCGTCGGGGAACTCGTGGACGGCGCTTTTTTCAACAGCGGACAATCCTGCTGCGGAATCGAGCGGATTTATGTAGACCATGCGGTGTACGCGGATTTCGTCGAACGATTCGTGGAATTGACGAAAGGGTATGTCCTGGGCAACCCGTTGCTGCCGGAGACCACCCTGGGGCCGATGGTCCGGACGGCCGCCGCCGACCTGGTCCGGGCCCAGGTAGCGGACGCCGTGGCGAAAGGCGCCCGTCCGCTCATCGATGCCGGTTTGTTTTCCGCCGCCCAGGCGGCTGGCCCCTACCTGGCTCCCCAGGTCCTCGTGGATGTACACCATGGGATGGACTTGATGCGGGAGGAAACGTTTGGCCCGGTGGTCGGCATCATGCCGGTCGACGGCGATACGGCGGCAATCCGCTACATGAACGACAGCCGTTACGGGTTGACCGCCTCCATCTGGACCCGGGATGCCGATGCCGCCCTGCACCTGGGCGGCCAACTGGAGACCGGCACCTGCTTCCTGAACCGCTGCGATTACCTCGATCCCGCCCTGGCCTGGACCGGTGTCAAGGATTCCGGCCGGGGGTGCACCTTGTCGGTGCTCGGTTACGAATCCTTGACCCGCCCGATGTCTTTCCACTTCAAAAAAGCTCCCTGACAAGTTGCGGACCGGTTTTGCGACCGTAAAAAAAGGAGACATTTGTATTTCATTAACGCCAAAAACATGAACCTTTGCATTGACATCGGCAATACCAGCGTGAAACTGGCCGTTTTTGATGCTATGCAGGGGCTCGTCCACCAGCGCTCGGAACGGCTGGACGTGCCACAGCTGGAATCTTTGGCATACAACCATCCGGTGGAAAATGTCATCCTTTCCAGTGTGGCGAAGGTGGATGTCGAAGTCGAGGACTACCTCCGGCGGCGGTTCCCCCGTTACCTGCGTTTGTCCGTGGATACCCCGCTTCCCGTCACCCTCGGTTACGGCAGTCCGGAAACCCTGGGATTGGACAGGTTGGCGGCGGCGGTGGGTGCCTGGTCGTTGTACCCCGGAAAGCCGGTCTTCGTGGTGGATGCGGGAACCTGCATCACGGCGGACCTGGTGGATGCGGCCGGCTGTTTCCGGGGAGGGAACATTTCGCCCGGTATCGACATGCGCCTGAAGGCCATGCACCACTACACGGCGGGATTACCCTTGGTGACTGTGCGGGAGGAAATACCGCGGAGCGCCGCCGGCCCCGCTTTCCTGGGGCATACCACCCGGCACGCGATGTGGAACGGCGCCGTTTGGGGGGGCGTTTGGGAAATGGAAGGGATGTGGCGGCGGTGCGCGGCGGCTTTCGAAGGGATGGAAGCCGTCCTGACCGGCGGCGACGGTGCCTTCCTGGCCGATAAAATAAGCTTCAGCGCCACCCTGCAACCATGGTTGGTCCTGCAGGGGCTGAACATAATCTTGCGATACAATGTTGAAAAAGCCTAAGGTCAGCACAAGCAGGGTGCTTCTGGGAATGTTCCTGTCCTGTTCCCTGGCGACCGTCCTGGCGCAGCCGAAAGACAACGCCCCCTATTCCCGGTTCGGATTGGGGGAGCAGATCGACCATGCCCTGTCCGCCGCCGGCTTCGCCGGCCTGACGGCGACCTACGCGGATCCCCTCTACGTAAACCTGGAAAATCCCGCTTCCCTGGGCACCCTCAGCGCCGCTACCTTCGAGGTCGGCCTGCTGGGCGAGTACAGCCGACTGGATAACCGGCGGCAGCAGGCCGCCTTCTGGACCGGGAATCTCAACCACCTGGCCCTGGCTTTCCCGGTATTCAACCGACTCAATGATGCCTTGCTCAAAAAGAAAAGGGAATTGTTCTGGGGCATGAGCATCGCCTTGGTGCCGCATACCAGCATCGGCTACGATGTGGAATCCTTTACGGTGGACCCCGTGGTGGACACCGTCCGGAACATTTTCCGGGGTACCGGCGGAACGAGCCGGATCGTCTGGGGGAACGGTTGGCGTTACAAGCGCTTCTCCGCCGGCATCAACCTGTCCTATCTTTTCGGACAGCTGGAAAGCGAACGCGTCGTCCGTTTCCCGGACCTGGCGGCTTCCTTTTCCGACCGCTTTCTCGACAACATCTCCGTCCGGGGCTTTACCTGGGACCTGGGCTTCCAATACCGGTTCGATTTCGACGAGGAGGAAAAAGGAGCGCCGGTCTACCTCGGCCGCAGCCTCATTGTCGGCGTGTATGGCAACAGCCCCACCGGATTCCGCAACACCAGCACCGTGTACCGCATCGGGGAGTACATGACACCCAGCGAGGTGGTCCTCACCGCCGATACGGTCTACCGGGAAATCGAACGTTCGTCCGAAGGAACCCTCCCCGCCGATTTTCACATCGGCCTGATGTACCAGCGGCTGGGAAAATACCGGATCGGGGTGGAATACGGACTGGAGGCCTGGAGCGGGTACGAGAACGAGGCCAAACCGGATGTGTTGCGCGACAGCCGCCGCTTGTCCGCCGGTATCGAGTATATCCCGGATATCGGCTCTTACAACAATTATCTCCGTCGGATCCGGTACCGGGCGGGTTTTTACCACAGGACAGATCCGCGCTTGCAGGATTTGTCCCGATTTGCCCTAACTTTGGGCCTGGGCTTGCCCCTGATCCTGCCCCGGCAACAAACTTCGTTTGTCAACCTCGCCCTGGAGGTCGGCCGCTACGATACGCCGACATCCGTTCAGGAAACCTTCCTCAAGATTGCCCTCGGGTTTTCTCTGAATGACAATTCGTGGTTCTTCAAGCGGAGGTTCGGCTGATTGCCGATACCGTCGCCATTGGGTTGTTTTGATTCTTTATTCGCAATAAAACTATGGTCTTATTATGAAAAATCTTATGAAAATCATCCTGGTCGCCGCAGGGTTGGTGTGGAGCATGGCACCGGCTGTTTCCCAGTGCGGTACCTGGTTGGAATCACCCGACAAAGATGCCCTGGAGGAAGCCCATGTCCTTTACCGGCAGTTCGTCAAGTCCGAGGATTACGACAAGGCCTTCGAATATTGGAAAACCGCCTACGAAGGGGCCCCTGCGGCAGACGGTCGGCGTTCCTCCCATTTCGTGGACGGCCGATCCATTTACATCCATAAGTTCAAGCAGGCCGCGACGGAGGAAGAGAAACAGGCTTATGCCGACAAGATCATCGCCTTGTTCGACCAGCAGGTGGAATGCTACCCGGAGGAGAAGGCTCTGACCCTGGGCCTGAAGGTGTACGAGATGTTCTACACGCTGAACTCACCGTACGCCATCAACAAGAAGGCTTGTGAGGAAGCGTGCGCCGCGGCAGGCGACAACACCTCCTACGTGGTTTTCCAACCCTATGCCTCCATCGCCGTCTGGCAATACCAGAAGCAACAGATGGAAGCGGAGGAGGCCCGGAATATCTACGACCGGCTCAATGCGATCGCCGACTATAATATCCAGCAGAACAACACCTACTCCGCTTACTACCAACAGGCGAAGGATGCCATGAACGGTACCTTCGCGCAGATAGAGGACCAAATCTTCGACTGCGGCTACTTCAAGGCCAAACTGGAACCCAAGTACCGGGAGAACCCGGACGATACGGAGGTGTTGAAATACATCTACAACAAGTTGGTGGCGGAGGAATGCGGGGAGGCGGACCCGCTTGTGCAGGAACTCAAGATTCGGTACGAACAAATCGTGGCGGAGGAGAACGCCGTCAAGTTGGCGGCATATTACGCCGAAAATCCGGGAGACCACGGAATCGCCCTCTATAAGGAAGGCAAGTACACGGAGGCTCTCGAGAAGTTCGAGGCCGGTATCGAAAAGGAAAAGGCCGGTACGAACGATCCGGAGAAACTGGCGAACTATCATTTTTACATGGCTTCGGTCGAGTTCCGCCAGCTCAGCCGGTATGGCTCCGCCCGGGAGAACGCCCGCATGGCCGCCAAATTGAAGCCGGGTTGGGGACAACCCTACATGCTCATCGGGGATATGTACGCCCAGACCAGCAGCAGCTGCGGGAAGGACGCCTTCGATGCCTCCCTGGCCATCCTGGCGGCCATCGACAAATGGGCCTATGCCAAATCCATCGACAGCTCCGTCGCCGGCGATGCCAATGGCAAGATCGGTCGGTACACCGACTACTACCCGGATAAGGGGGAAGCGTTCATGCGCAAGATCAATGAGGGGGACTCGGTGACCGTACCATGCTGGATTGCGGAAACCGTCCGTGTACGGGTGAAATAAACCAAGCCCACCGGTACCGGGATCAGGGTCCGACGACCGGATCCACCGGTGCCGGCCGACAACCGAACAGATGCAGAACCAAAGGCGCGACCACCCCTTTGGTTCTGCTTGTATGTTAAGAAATCGACCATGCTCCGGTATATCCTTCCATCCTTTCTGCTCTTGTGTGCCGCTTGTACGCCTAGGCAGGCGGAGACGGTCACGGAGACACCAAGCCCGACCGTTCCGGCGACAGCGCCGACCCGGCAGCCTTGCAAGACCTTTGATACGGCGTCCAATCCGGACCTGGCCCTGGAGGAGTTCGTACTGTACCGCGATTTCCTGAAAACAGGCGATTGGGAGCAGGCTTTTCCCAAATGGCAGTATGTCCTTGACCATGCACCGGCGGCGGATGGTCGCCGCAGTACGGTCTTCACCGACGGTATCCGCTTCTACGAGCACTTCATGTCCCAGGACACCACCGCACGGGATTCGTTCATCGACAAGGTCTTTTCCCTGTACGATAAAATGGCGGAATGTTACCCGGAGGGTGGATTGGTCGCCGGGCTCAAGGCTTTCGATGGTTTTTTCAAGTACGGGGACCGGATGTCCGGGGAGGAACAGTATGCCTGGTTCAAGAAATCCATCGAGCAGGACGGTGGCAAGCCCAGGTATTTCATCCTCAACCCCTTTACGGCCTTGTTGGTGGAGCGAACCATGGCGGGGAAAGTACCCTTGCCGGAGGCCCGCCACTACAGTGAGATGATCCGGTCGGCCATTGCGGAAGGCTTGGCCACCTGCCAGGGGGCTGATTGTGAGAACTGGAACATCATTCGGGAATACGCCCCGTCCCGCCTCGAGGCACTGGAATCGGTGGAGGATTGCTACGACTGCGCCTACTACCTGGAAAAATATTATCCGCAGTTCGAGGCCCAACCGGACGATTGTGAGGTCATCCTCCACGTCTACAGCCGCCTGCGCTGGGGAAAATGCGCGGCGGAAGACCCGCGGCTCGTCGCCATGAACGAGGCTTACCAGCAATCCTGCCGGACGGAGACCGGGCCGTCCTGTAACGACCTGATCCGGGAAGGCCGGTACCGGGATGCGGTCGCCTGCCTCGAGGAGGCATTGCCTAATGTCCAGGACGACAAAGGGAAGGCACAATACAATTATATCATCGCCCAAATTCAGTTCGCTTACCTGAAGAATTTCCCTGCAGCCAGGAAGTACGCCCTGGAAGCGGCGCGGATGAGACCGGGTTGGGGGGAACCGTACCTGCTGGTCGGAACCTTGTACGCCTCATCCGGACCACTTTGCGGGCCGGGCCGGGGTTGGGACAGCCAGGTGGTGGTGTGGCCGGCCATCGATATGTGGAACAAGGCCAAATCCGTAGATCCCGCTGTCGCCGACCAGGCCAACAAGCTGATCCGCGAGTACACCCAGTACATGCCTTCGGATGAGGATATTTTCCTGCGGCTGAAGAAAGAAGGGGATACTTTCTTCGTGCCCTGCTGGATACAGGTCAATACGACGATCCGGGCCCGTCCCTGATCCGGCCGGCGTATGTTTGGTCGTCAAGTCCGTTCAAAAACAATCAGATGAATAAGAATTCGACATTTTTCGCCGCCTGGCTGCTGTGCCTGACCGGATGGCCTGTCCTGCTTTCCGGCCAGGCGGTGCTGCCGGAGGCCGCCAACACCAGCATGGAGGAAGGATGGCGCTTCGCCACTTCGGTCACAGCCTCCGATATCGAAAGACATCTGGCCGTGTTGGCCTCCTCCGAGATGGAGGGCCGGGAGACCGGAACGGAGGGGCAGGTCAGGGCGGCGGCCTACATCGAGGATTGGTTCCGTTCCCTGGGTTTGCCGGAAACGGTTCCTGGCGGCGGATACCAGCAGCCTTTCACTTTCACGGCGGAAAGATGGGAAAAAGGTGAGCCGATGCTGACCGTCAACGGAAAGGAATACAAGCACTTGTCGGATTATGTGTCCTTTCCGTCCGCCAATGCCCATCGGGAACTCCTCCGGACGGAGGAGGTCCTGTTCCTGGGTTACGGGATCGACGCGCCCGGCTACAGCGACTATGCAGGTCGCGATGTCCGCGGAAAGACCATCCTGATTTACCTGGACGAACCGGTCAGCAAAAGGGGTAAGTCCTTCGTCACCGGCTCCCGGAAGCGGTCGGATTGGTCCGGAAACTGGCGTAAGAAAGTGGAGACGGCCTTCCGATACGGGGTCTCGACGGTACTGGTCATCGATCCGGACATCAAGGCGACTATTGCGGCGGCCCGGACGGACCTGCTCAACGGACAGCTCAAAATGGGCGGGGGAGATCATCCGGAGGACAAATACGCGAACAGCGTGTTGTTGTCCAGCACCCTGGCGAAGGACCTCATCGGCGACCAATTCGACCGCTTTGTTTCCTTGCGGGACCAGATCCGCCGGAAAGGCATACCGGCAAGCCTGCCGATTTCGGTTCCCCTGGAATTGTCCCAGCGGAAAGCGGTCCGCCAAATCTCAGGCACCAATGTGCTGGGCTATATCGAAGGGGTGGACCCGGTACTCAAATCCGAATTGGTGGTACTGTCGGCACATTACGACCACCTCGGGAAACGGGGTGCCTCCGTTTATCATGGTGCCGACGACAACGGCAGCGGCTCCAGTACCGTCCTCGACCTGGCGGAAGCGTTCGTCCAGGCCAAAAAGGCCGGCATCGGCCCCAGGCGCAGTGTGCTCTGCCTGCTCGTCAGTGGGGAGGAAAAGGGCTTGCTGGGCTCCGCTTATTATGCGGACCATCCCGTTTTTCCCCTCGATATGACCGTCGCGGATGTCAACGTGGATATGATCGGCCGGACGGACAAGGCGCATCAGGACAATCCCGATTACATCTATGTCATCGGGTCCGACCGCCTGAGCTCCGAGTTGCATGCCATCAATGAAGCCGCTAATGCCGGCTATGTACAAATCGCCCTCGATTATACCTTCAATGCCAAGGATGATCCCAACCGCTTTTATTACCGCAGCGACCACTATAATTTCGCCCGCAAAGGGATCCCTTCCATTTTCTACTTCTCCGGGGTCCATGATGACTACCACCAGCCTTCCGATACCGTGGACAAGATCATGTTCCCTAAAATGGAAAAAATCGGCCGCTTGATCTTCCTGACCGCCTGGGAACTTGCCAATCGCCCGACCCGCATCCGGGTGGATGTGCAGGAGGAGGAATGAGGCGCCCGGCCGTTCCCCGTACCCTCCCCTCTGCTTGTATGCCGCAGCCGTATGATTGCCGATGCTTGAAGCCCCCGGCTGCACGACCCGACGCCCGCCGGTCCGGCCAGATCGGCTGCGTGCAATCCGACCTTGAATGAAAAAAATAAACAAAAATTTTTTTAAAGAAAACAATTTGTTTTATATTTACATCCTAATCATCTACGGATGATTCGTTGGGGTTGTTAAGTAAGGTGTGCTGGGTACATGGCCTTTCCTTACAAGCGGCAGGTGGTCTCAAGCGTAGCGAAGGGCTCGACTGTCATTTACCGTTATCGTCATCCTACCGGTTTGTCGGTATTTCGAATCGGAATGACCAATCTTTCGATACGGCCCGACCTGTCAATCACAGGAGGCTTTGTACCCGCGCACATTTTTTTCACCTGGTCGGATTGGGTTAATTTTTTACCGCGCATCGGTAAAAAGATCCAATTCATTCGCCGGATCCGCGTAATTCGCGTTCCAGCCACCGCGAAGCGGTGAAAAAAGATCCAATTCATTCGCCGGATCCGCGTACCAGCCACCGCGAAGCGGTGAAAAAAAAAATCCTATGCCGAAAATCGGCCTCTTGACCTGCGACCACGTAGATCCATCGCTACGCCCTTTGGGAGGCGATTATCCCGACATGTTCCGCGCCCTTTTGCCCGGATTCGACTGGGTCCTGTACGATGTCACCCGGCACGAACTTCCGGCGCAACCCGATGCCTGCGATGCCTATCTCTGTACCGGATCCCGGCAATCGGTCTACGACCCGCTTCCCTGGATTGGTGAGTTGACCGCTTTCGTCCGTTCCCTGTACGAGCACACCATCCCGTACGTCGGCATCTGTTTCGGCCATCAGGTCCTGGGTGCCGCGATGGGCGCACCGGTGGCGAAGAGTGACCAGGGCTGGTGTGTGGGGGTGCATACCTTCCGGTGCCATGCGCAGCCTTCCTGGATGCAACCGGGGGCGGCAAGTTTCAACCTGTTGATGTCCTGTCAGGACCAGGTACAGGCCTTACCGGCGGACAGCCTGCTGTTGGCCGGCAACGAGGCCTGCCCCATCGGGGCTTTCCAAACCGGTACCTGCATGTTGGGAATCCAGGGACATCCGGAGTTTCCCGCTGCTTATGCGGCGGCCTTGATGGAGATGCGGGCCGGTCGGATCGGGGAGGAGAAAGTAAAGGCTGCCCGTCGATCGCTGGCGCTACCCATCGATGACCGACGCGTGGCCGAATGGATCCGTCGTTTCATAACGGGCCCCGCCATACCTGGTTGCCCCTGGGGCC
Organism: uncultured Saprospiraceae bacterium; assembly: GCA_964573725.1. GTDB lineage: Bacteria > Bacteroidota > Bacteroidia > Chitinophagales > Saprospiraceae > UBA6168. The sequence continues at coordinate 41,427 of CAZNLJ010000034.1, read as the reverse complement.
TCCCCGGACCGGGGGGCCCGCAACCGGGCGGGCTGGGACGGGGCCGGCGGGCCGTTTCCCTGCCGGCCGAATCTCCTTACAGCGGCGTCACATAGGCCGCCGTAATTCCCCCGTCGACCACGAAGTCGCTACCGGTCATGTAGGAGGAAGCGTCCGAAGCCAGGAACAGGGCGGCCTGTGCCATTTCCCGCGCCTCACCGAACCTTCCCATCGGGATATGGACCAGCCTGCGCTGTTTTTTTTCATCCGTATCCAGGAACTTCATCAGCAGTTCCGTCCGCAGCGGACCCGGACACAAGGAGTTGACCCGGATATGTTCCCGCGCATGGATGACGGCCAATTCCCGGGTCATCGACAGGACGGCCCCCTTGCTGGCGGTGTACGCAATTTGTGGCGTGGCGGCCCCCAGCAAGGCTACGAACGAGGCGGTATTGATGATGGATCCGCCGCCGGCCCGCCGCAGGGCGGGAATACCATACTTACAGCCCAGGAAGACTCCTTTCACGTTGATGGCCATGGTCAGGTCCCAGACGGATTCCTCGGTGTGGGTGGCGTTGTCATCATCCGGGTGCATGATGCCGGCATTGTTGAACAGGATGTGCAGGGCACCGTAGGTTTGCTCGGCGAAGGCGACCATGGCCGCCGCATCCGCGGCCCGGGACACATCCGCATGGAAATAGCTTGCTTCCCCCCCTTCCTGCCGGATGGCGGCGACGGTTTCCTCCCCGGCGGCATCATTGATGTCGGTGATGACGACCCGCGCACCTTCCCGTGCGAAGAGGAGTGCCGTTTCCCTGCCGATACCGCTGCTGCCGCCCGTGATGAGCGCTGTCTTGTCGGTTAGTTGCATAAAAATAAGAGTTAGGTGATCAGATGCGTTCGAAATACCGCTTCCGTTCCCAGTCCGTTACCGCCAGGTCGTAGGCGGTTTGTTCCTGCCGGAAGAAATGGGTATAGTGGGAAACCGCCGCCGGACCGAAAGTCTGCCGGGCGAAATCGCTTTCCGCAAACCGGTCCGTCGCCTCCCGCAAGGTATACGGGACGCGGGGCAGTTCGTCGGCCTGGTAGATATCGCCTTCAAAGCAGGCCGGTGGTTCCGTCCGCTGTTCGATGCCATCCAGTCCGGAGGCCAGGGCGGCTGCAAAGGCGAGATAGGGGTTGCAATCTGCGCCGGGAATCCGGCATTCGATGCGGAGCGAGGGGCCGTTGCCCACCACCCGGAATCCGGCGGTGCGGTTGTCATGGCTCCAGGCCAGCCGGGTCGGGGCCCAGGAGGCATCGACATATCGCTTGTAGGAGTTGACGGTCGGGGCATAGAATGGCATCACATCACCCGTCCGGGCAATCCAGCCGCCGAGGAACCAGCGGAACAGTTCGCTGCCCCGAACCGGACCCACCGCCTCGTCCCCGGCAAACAGGTTCGTTCCGTCCCGCCACAGGCTGAGGTGGATATGGCTGCTGGAACCGGCCGCATCGGCGGCGTATTTCGCCATGAAAGTGACGGATTTACCCTGCTGGTCGGCCACCTCCTTGAGGCATTGTTTATACAGGACATGCCGGTCGGCCATTTCCAGCACTTCGGCGTAGCGGATGTTCAACTCATGCTGTCCCAATCCCCATTCCCCTTTTGAGGTCTCGACGGGAATGCCGGACCGGTTCAGGTGCCTGCGGACCGCCGCCGTAAAAGGCTCTGTCCGGCTGCCCTGCAGCAGGTGGTAATCCTCGAGGTACCAGCCTGCCGCTTGCAAGCCTTGGTATTGCCGGACATGGGCATCCCGATAATTGTCCTCAAACAGGTAATACTCGAGTTCGGAGGCGGCAAAGACCGAAAACCCGGCGGCCTGGCACCGTTCCAGTTGCCGCCGGAGGATGCTGCGGGGAGCTTCCGGCACCAGGGCATGGGTGCGCTCGTCCATGACGTCGCACAGGACGATGGCCGTCCGGTCCAGCCAGCTGGCGATCCGCAGCGTCCGCATGTCCGGTACCAGGTGAAAGTCACCATAGCCTTTTTCCCAGTTGGCGGACGTATAGCCCCGGACCGGCTCCATTTCCATGTCGGTGGTCAGCAGGTAGTTGCAGGCATGGGTGCCGTCCGTCGCCGTCGACAGGAAGTATGCGGCATCGAACCGCTTGCCCATCAGCCGGCCGTAATGGTCGGTAAATGCGACGATGACGGTCTCTATGGCGGAGGCCGCCACCTGCTGTTGCAGTTGTTCGAGGGTCAGGTGTCCTGTTTTTTCCATGAGGCTTGCTTTGTGGTGCCGGGTGGAGCCGTATCCGACCCGGGCCGGTGATGTGATGCTGGAGGGACGTGCGGCCGATGGGGTAGGGGAGGATTCCGGAACCGATCGGTATGGACGGCGGATTCTTCAGCTGCGATCCTTCCTTTCCGGGAATCCGTACCCCGGGGTTTTTCAGCTGCCGTCCCGGACGGACGGCCGATATGCCCGGTGGATCCGGTAAGCGAGATAGGCCGCCGACAGCATGCCGAAATAGATGGCGGCGAGGGATAGGTTGTAATAGGTCAACGCGGCCAGGGAAACGGCAGCGATGACCAGGGCCAGGTAGGGGGGCACCGGGTAAAGCGGGACGCGAAAGGGCCGCTCCAGGTCCGGCGCTGTTCGCCGCAGCACGACCAGGGATACCATGGAGATAAGGTATAAGGTCAGGGCGCCGAAGCAGGCGATGGTGATGAGTTCTCCGGTCCGACCGGTCGCCAGGGCGATGATGCCTAGTACCATGTTCGCCAACAGGGCGTTCGCGGGCGTGCGGTATCGGGAATGGACCCGTCCGATGGCGGCGGGGGCGAATCCACCCCGGCCGAACTCGAAGGTCGCCCGCCCGGCCGCCAGGATGATGCCATGGAAGGAGGCGACCAGCCCGAACAACCCGATGGAGGTGACCAACCGGTACAACAAGTGTCCTTCCCCGTATCGGTGCGCCATGGCCAAGGGCAAAGGGGAGTCGGAAGGGGGGGCTCCCGGATGGGGATAGACCACGGCTTCCCATCCGGACAAGCCGACGGAGGCGCAAAAGGTCAGCACACACAGGACGACCAGGGTCAGGATGGCGGCACCGAACCCCAGGAGGATGTTCCGTTGGGGGTGGATGGTCTCCTCCGCCACATTGGCCACACCCTCGATGGCCAGGAAGAACCAGATGGCGAAGGGAAGGGCCGCGAAGATGCCTTGCCAGCCGTTCGGCAAGGCGTTGCGGGTCAGGTTGTCCGCTTCGAATCCGGGCAAGGCCGCCCCGGCGAACAACAACAATTCGAATACGGCGATGATGGTGATGACCAGTTCGAAGGTCGCTGCGATTCGGACGCCGACGATGTTGATCAAGGTAAATCCGATGTACGCGACGGCGGCGATGGCCGGCACCGGTATGTCCGGAAGGAACAGGTTGAGGTAGGCACCGATGGCAAAGGCGATGGCGGGCGGGGCGAATATGAATTCGATGTTCTGGGCCATGCCGCCGATGAAGCCCCAATCCTTTCCCAAGGCTTGGGTGGCGTAATCGAAAACCCCGCCGGCCTTGGGGATGGCGCAGGCCAGTTCCGTATAGCTGAAGGTGAAACAGACGTACAGGACGATGATGAAGAGCGTGGCGATGGCCAGGCCGAGGGTGCCGCCTTTTTCCAATCCCAGGTTCCAGCCGAAATACATGCCGGAAATGACGTATCCGACCCCCAACCCCCACAACATCAGGGGGCCGAGGGTACGCCGGAGCTGTTGGCCGGAGGCCGGTGATGCATCCATGAGGGCAGTTTTTTGGGCTAATGTAAAGGTTTGTTTCTACAAACCGCCCTGTCCGGTCCTTGCTGTTTCAAAAAGATATGGAAAAGGGACTGGCACCGACTTGTCGTTTGCCTTTTGTCGGGACACGGCAAGTCCGGACCGCCGCCTTTTCCCGGCGGGCTTCCGGTACAGTGGGAGGAGAATCCCTGCATCAGCGTCGGGGTTTCCTTTCCGTACATCCTTTCCGTGTCAGCGGCGGCAAGGGATTCCGGTCTATCCGTCCATTCCCGGAAACAGCGATTCGATCCCGCCGGGATGCGGCAAAGATGAAATTGAATGCCGACCGGACGAAAGGGTGCTGGGCGGTCACTTGTTCGGGCGACCGGACCCTGGCGATGCGGGTCGGCCGGGAGGGCTCCTGTGCGGAACCGATCGGCCGGCGCCGAGTGGAAGCGGGGCGGAGCCGTTGCCGGGGGGGGCTGCAACGGCTCCGCTTCGCTTCGCAGTCAATCCAGCCACATCCGGATGCCGGCATAGCCGCGGATACCGACCAAGGGGCCCCACACCTGCATGGCATCGAAATATTCCCCGAAAGGATTGCGCCAGTCGATGATGGCTTGTTCCTGTCGGACATCGCTGAGGTTCTCGCCGCCGATGTACAGCTCCCAGATCCGGAACCGGCGGGTTACCTGGGCATTGAAAATCGTGTACGCGGGGGAGAATCCCTCGAAGGCCGCCTTGTCCGGAAAGTTGGCGGGCAGGTGGTCGGCATGGACGAAACGTTGGCGGCCGGTGAATTGGACGTTGGTATTGAACATCCACCGTTCCGACGGGGTCTCGTAGTTCATGGTGAGCAATCCGCGGTGGGCGGCCGTCATGGGCCGCTGCCGCAGGTCCCCGAAATAGGTGACCCGGACATCGTTCCACTTATAGGCCAGCTTGAGGTCGAAGCCGTCGAACGGCGACCAACCGGTCAATACGAGGAGGCTGTTGGCGTAACTCCGGCCGTCGAGGTTGTAGAATAGCACCTTCCCATGGGCGCTTTCCATATCCATGACGATTTGGTTGCGGAAGTTCGTACGGTACAGGTCGACCACCAGGTTGGCGCTCCGGTCGGCCAATCGGAAGTTACGGGTAAGGTTGAGGCCGGCGTTCCAGGCATCCTCCACGCGCAGGTCGCCGCGGAGCTCGACCGTCCGGTTGCTGGCCAGGACGGCCAGGTTCTCCGGCAGAAGCTGGGCGGTACGGACACCCCGTCCCAGGCTGAGCCGGAGGATATGGTCGTCGCTGAAATTGTATTTCAGGTTGAGGCGTGGTGTCAGGAAGGTCTTGGCCTGTTCCGCTTGCCCTCCCCGGGGGCCGGTGATGGCGAGGTGGTCCGCCCGCAGGCCGGCGATGATGCCCAGCTTGCTACCAGTATAGGCATATTCCCCGAAGATGCCGGGCATCTGTTCGCGGTGGCTGAAATCCTGGTCGTTGAGCGTTTCCTCGTAATCGTCGTACTGGAAGCTGGCGCCGAAGTTGACTTGGTGGTCCGTGGTGCGGAAGAAGGAGGCATAGAGGAGGTTGGCGTAGAAACTCCGTTGCAGGCCTTCGTACCGGGTACGGCCGAAGGTGTTGTCGCTCCGGTGGAGGCTCCCTCCGTAGATCAGCGCCATCGAGGTCATCGGTTTGTCGAAGCCCAGGAACCCCAGCTTTCCATAGACTTCCGCCCGGTCGTTGGCCTGGTCTATGAGGTAGGGGGCATCCGGCGAATCCGTGGTACCGGGCATCCGTTGGCCGCTGCTGCGGCGGTCGGATAGAACCTGGACGTTGAACTGGCTGAACAGGTTGTCCCCCTGGTATACGTTCCGCCAGAGTCCGGTTGCTGTTTTCTTCAAAGGTTGGTCCAGGAAGGTGTCGTCGTTGCGGTCGAATTCACCTTGGGTAGTGCTGCCATGAAGCAACAATCCGCTGCTGAAGGAGGGGTTCCATTGCCGGTTCAGGTGAAGGTTGACTTCCCCTCTGCCGGTGGTGGAACTGAACAGGTTGACAAACAAAGGCTTGTCCTTGTTCGGCTTGACCAATTCGATGTTGATCTGCCCGGTCATGGCCTGCGGGCCGTTCTGTACGGTGCTGGTACCCTTGGATACCTGGATGCTTTCCACCCAGGTGCCGGGGATGTATTCCAAGGACAAAGGACTACCCAGCCCGACGTAGGCTGGCCTTTTTTCCAGCAACAACTGGGAATAGATGCCCCGCAGGCCCAACATCTGGACTTCCGAGGCGCTGGTGACGGCGTCCTGCCGCATGACATCAACACTGCCGCTGGTCTCGAAACTCTCCGCCAGGTTGCAGCATGCCGCTTTCTTGAGCTCGCAGGAGCTGATGGACTCCATGTTGACGGTCTGCAGGGTGGATGTGTAGATGTCGCCCCGGTGTTCCGTCACTTCCACGGCGGTCAGGGAACTGACCTGGGTGACCTGGATGTAGACGTTATCCTCGGCGGGCAGGATCTCTACGGTCATGGGCTCGATGCCTACATACTGGATCAGGATGTTGGCGACGGTATCCATGGCGGGTAGCTGGAAGTTTCCGCGCTCATCCGTGAAGGTCCCGATGTCGGTGCCTTCCCACTGGACGGTGGCCCCGACCAGGTCTTCGCCCGCTTCGTTGAAAATGTTACCGTATAGGAACCGGTCGGATCCGGGTTGGCCGAATAGGGCGAACGGTAGGCTTATGGATAATAGGAAAATGGTCCATGCTTTCATTGTGCACTTTTTACAGTTCGAAAAAATGGCCGGAGGATGCCGTCGGGTAGGGTTCACCCGGGAGGGGGCCGATCCGGCAAAGGAACTAAGAAACAGGAAGGAAAGATGCAAATGCACCCGAAAGCATCAACAAAGGAAGGATTGGACCCTCACCCGCAGCATTTTGCCGAAGGGTGGCGGCGGGAGGTCGCCCGCTGCGGCCGGGTGGATCCGGGCCGTCCGGGACGGGACCAAGGATGCCGACTGCGGTGGCAGGGGCGCAGGGAGGGAGAAAGGTTGGTGGTCCTGCAGGCGCAAACCGGAATCGGAGACTACATAGTTGGTCTCCAGCTTGAGATACACGGTTTCCGTATCGCTGCAATTTTTTTGCGGGGACGGGGTGTCGCGTTCGCAGGCATTCCTGCCACAGCAGGAGGACTGCCGTTTTCCGGAACCCGCGTCGGCCATTCCGCAAGGATCGGAAGGCTGGAACAAGGCGGTGGAGAACTCTCCCTTACAATAGCAATACAGCTGCTCGAAGCTCACGCCGGTGGAGGCGAAGAACAACAGGGCGACGAATGCCTGGATACCGATATGGAGGATTCTTTTTTTCACGGCTTGACCTTGGTCTTGCGGAAGGGACTTTAGGTAATTGAACCATTCGGTTGCGCTCAGCCCCGCTCTTTCTAACAAAACCCGACTTACAAAGTTACAGGTAATGGCAAAAAATATCAAGACAGCGACCGTTTACCGCGAAAATTAAGGGATGGACCCTCCGTCGTAGCCAAGCCGTATCAACCTTTGGCCGCCCGAAGGACGGCCACCTTTTTGACAACGGAGACCGTCAGGTGCAGGGCGACCCCGAAGAGCGCCCAGAATATCATCCGGGCCCTGCGGATCAGTCCGAAGGTGATACCCAGGGAAGCGGAATACCCCAGCAAGGTCAGGGCACCGCTGATACCGAGCTCGTTGACTCCCAATCCCTGCGGGATGATGAAGAACAGCGAAGCGCTCAGGGCGATGAACCCGGCGACAGCCGTCAGGTCGATGAGCCCCGGTGTGAAACCGAGGACGGTGAAGATGACGTACAGCTCGACCAGGTAGAGGACCCTGCCGATGAACTTGAAGGCGAATGCCGTGAGGAAACGCCCGGCGGGGATGGGGTCGCTCCGGAATTCCTCGACGATCTTGAGTTTGCGCAGGATATAACCGGAGATGCGGGAAGGTGCTTCCGACAAGGCCAACCAGATGATGCCGAGGCTGATGCCGGCGAATCCGATGGAAACGGCCAGCAGGATGTTGTGGTAGGCAGGTGCCATGTCCAGGAACAGCAAGGTCACGAAGGTGCTGATGGCGGCGAACAGGGTTCCGGTGGTGGCATGGATCAAGCGGTCGACGACGACGGCCCGGCTGGCGGTATGCCAATCCAGCCATTGGGTCAGGTGCTTGATCTTGTAGGGTTCCCCGCCGAGTCCGGCCAGGGGGATGATGGTATTGTAGGCATCGCCGGTCAACTGGTTGAACAGGAGGTCGGGGAAGGATACCTTGCCTTGGACCAGCGTCCGGATGCAAAGCGTATTGGCCAGGATCCAGAGAATGGCGATGCTGAAGACGAGGAAAAGCTTGTTGCCGACCGCCGCCATCGAGGAAGCCACGACGGACAGTTCCATGTTGAAGACCAGGGACAGCAGGATGACGACCCCGATCAGGTAAAAATAGATGGGGTCTACCTTTTCCAGGATGTTGGCGCCGGTTTTCGTGACCTTGGCGGCATGGACCGATTTGGAGACCATGATGGCCGTGGCGGTGGTTCCCAACAGGGCCAACCAGAACATGGCCTGGTACAACCAAATGATGCCCATGAGGAAGGTGAGGAAAGCGACGATGTCCTGTCGGCTGACTTCCCGCCAAAGGTGCGACAATTGGCCGATGATTCCCGTGGGGTCATGCCGCTGCACCGGCAACAACCGGGTGAGGGCGGCTTCCGAGTCATGCCGGTTCCGCCAGGCGAAAGTGGAAACCTGTGCCAGCATATACAGGCCGAGTGCCGCCAACAACAAGACCGCGAAAAGGTAGATTTCCATACCGGTGGCCCGCCAGGCACTGATGCCGAGCGCACCGAAGAATACCATGTACCGCAGGTCCGCCGAAAAACGACGGTACCAGCTGCTGAAACGGCTGCTGCGCAGCGTCAGTCGGGCCAAGTCCTTTTCGCTGCCTTCCAGGATGGTCGCCAATTGGAACATCAGGGCACCACCCGCCAACCAGGCATGGATGCCGCTCGCCGCCCACCAGGCCCCAAGCAGGGTCATGGCCAGGACGGCGATCCGCACCGCCTTGGGTGCCACTCCCGAGGCGGCCATGGCGAAACCGATCCGACGGCTCAGGTCCTGCGTCAGGCGACGGGTCAACCCGGCCGGACCGGCCGGGCTCATCATCGCCGCCAGCCGGCGCTCCGCTTCCTTCTTCATGGACGGGTCGTCCACATCCTGCCACATGGCCTGGGGCAGCGCTACGGCCCGTACGCCTTCCCCGGCGATGAAATCCGCAATAATGTGACTCACGGAGTGGGCACCGGCCGCCGCCTTGCCGTGCACCAGCGGGCCGTAACCCGCCGGGAAATAAAACAAGCCGGTGTCCACCAGGTCGTACCCCTCGATTTCCTTCCCGATCCGGTCGATGAATCCGCCTTTCGATACCACCTTGGTGGCGTCGTCCATGTCGAACACACCCGCCAGGTTGCCGTCGCAGGCCAAAGCCGGCAACCCGGGCATCTCCTGTGCCCGCTCCAAAAAAGCATCGACCGTCTGTACGGAAAAGATGTGGTCCGACATCGTCAGCAGGAATGGGGCTTCGAGCCCGGCCGCCCCGTCTCCGAAGGATACCCCGTTGCCCAGGGCATATTGCGCACTGACCAAATAGCGGACATCGATGCCCTGCAACCGGGTGCTGCGCTGCATTTCGGCGACCACCTGCTCCCGATAGGCACCGACCACCACCCGGAAGTGCCGGATGCCCGCCGCGTGCAAGGTCAATATGGAACGCTCCAGCAAACGCAACCCGCCGACCTTCATCAACACTTTCGGCTTCTTGACACCTTTTTCCCGAAACCGGGAGCTCATGCCTGCCGCCAGGATGACGGCATGCCGGACAGGCGTACCGGCCTTGCCGGCACTCGTTTCCGTTTTATCTTGGGTCTGTGGGTGGGTGGTTTCGACAGGTACGTGCATGATTGCTGTTTTGTCGCTGCCGCCGGTGCGGTCGGTCGTGTGGCGGGCTTTCGGTGACGGTTGATCCGCCCTTGCCTGGCCCCAATTCGCTAAAATGGGCGCAAAGATACTGATTATCACGGATATCTTGTGCCGATTTCCGCTTTTTCGGCGCTTTGTATGCCGGTGGGACGGCCCCTTCCGGCCTAACCGGTATCGGGGGCCCCTTTTTCAAAAGGAACCCGGTGTGGTGTCAGCGCTGGATCAACAGCGGCCGGGCCGGGCCGCCGGCTATCCGGACAAAGTACATGCCGGGCAGCCACCCCGAAACATCCAGGTATTTCTGGCCGCCGGTCAGTTCCGCCGGTCCGTAAACCGGCCTGCCCCAGATGTCGACGACGGTAAGGTTCACCCACACACCGGCTTTCCAGGATAGGGTCACCCGGTCGTGGGCAGGATTCGGGGACAGGGTCACGGCCAGGTCCCGGGCCGCCTCGATACTGGGCAGGATGTTGTCGCAAAACTGGGAATCCGGATTCAGTTCGATCCAGCCGACCGGCGACAGGTCCTTGCCGTCGAAACCGGGGAAATCCGCCGGATACCGGTCCATGCGGAAGGTGAGGTTGTCGTTGGCCTGCAATACGGTGCCTTGGGGTACCGCTTGCCCGCTCTTGAGGGGGGTGATGTATTCCCAGACGATCTCGTTGCCCGGTGTCAGCTCGAAGGCGTAGCCCTGGCGCCCGGAAAGGATCAGCACGTTGCCGTTCGGCAGGAACTGCGCGCTGGACAATCCCTCGGAATACATGGCCGTCGGTTCCGGATGGGTCAGGGTCAGGTCAAAACTTTCCGGCGACCAGGCGGTGCCGGGTGGGATGGGGTAGGCCCAGTCGTACATGTCCCAGCCGGGGGAAAAGACGTTGACGGTGGAGTAATCGGGGCCCGCCTCGTTGTTGAAAACACCGATCCTGCCGAAATACGGGTGGGTGAAATCCAGGAAGTTGTCGATCCAGTGGGCGGCATGGTTGCTGAAGAGCCGCTGGTCGGCGGCGGTACCGGCACCGTAGGATTGCGGATTGCCCCAACGATAGAGGAAATCACCGCCGCGACCGCCCAATCCGCCCGTGTGCCCGGCCGCCTGTACTGGGGTGGTGGTGTGGTCGATCAGGTAGACTTCGCTCAGGAAGGGGGTGCTCAGCATGACCTGGTTGAGCTCGGCATTGAAATCGACGGCATTGGCATGCAGCCAGTCCCGTCCGCCGTTGTTGGTGGTGAAATTGATGTCCAGCAGCTCCGGGTGCGCCGCCACGTCGCCGAAATTGTCCTTCGTCGGATCGAAATCCTGGACCAGGTGGTCCCACAGGTGCCATTCCCAGATGATCTCGTCGGTGGCGGGGTCGATTTCGAACAGGAATTCCGGCCATAACTCGTCATCGGGCAACAGGCTGGTGTCCCGGCCCGCCTGTATGGCGGCTTCGCGGGATTTTTTCTCCCAGGCCAACAGCAGCAGCGTGCCTTGCGGGGTGATGGCGAAGTCGTGGTGCAGCCGTTGGGTGTCGTTGTTCATTTCGAAACTCCAGACCAGGGTGTTGTCCCATTCCCGGATTTCGATGATGGCACCGCCGCCGCCGGCCCAGATGGCATCCGTGGAGACCGTGGATTTGCGCTTGGTCTTGACCAATCGGCCGTCCGGCAGGAGATAGGCGGTGTTGCCGGGCCGGTAGATGGGTTCGTCGTCCCAACGGTGCACGATTTCGCCGCAGTTGTTCAACAGGTAGACATGCGGTTGGTTGTGCGGATAGATGAGGTTGTACCCTTCATAGGTGGCGGACGGGTCGTAGTGGCGCAATCCGACGGTCGGTTGGGCTCCCGCCTGTATCATTAATGTCAGGAGAAGGGACCAGGTAAGGGCTGTTTTCATAGGAAGTCTTGTTTATTGTCGGCGGATGGTCGCCGGAATTTCTTGAGGTATGCGGCGGCGGGCATCGCTTTTTTCCGCGTCGCCCGGGGATATCCTGTTGCCGCCGTTCGGGCCTTGCCCTTTTATGTGAAACGTTGCGGACGTCGCTTTTGCTGTCCGGCCGCTATGGCAGGATGAACGGGCTGGCCGAAGGGGGGGATGCCTTGCCGGTATGGCACCGGAGGATGTAGTATCCGGCGGGCAGCGCGCCCAGGTCCAGCGGGCCCGTCCCGTCGAAGGATGTCCGTCGGAGCAGGCATTGTCCGCTGAGGTTGTACACCTCGACCAGGGATAGGGGTTCCGGGGTCGGCGCCAGGAAGAGTTGTCGGCCGACCAGGTGGTGGCCGGGTGGGGCGGCCGGGCGGGCAGGCGCTTCCCCGGCGGCGGTGGCGACCGGTACGAACAGGGTGCAATCCGAGGGCCAGGGGTTGAGTTCGACGGGTAGGCCGGGGCTCAGGTCCCGGCCTTCGAAGGCGGGGTGTGCCGCCGCGTAACGCAAGGCCCGGAAACTGGGAAAATTGGCGGTTTGTCCTTGGGAAACCGGTCCCCAGTTGCCCCAGGGGTTGCGGTACTCCCAGACGGTCTGTCCGGTGGGGGTTATTTCGAAAAACCGTCCCTTGACGCCCTCGCATACGAGGGTGTTGCCGTTTTCCAGGGCTTGGGCGCCCGAGAGGATACCGGAGTAGAAGCCTTCCGCGGTGTACGTCCAGGCCGGACCGGCCGGCCCGAAGGGTTCGTCGGCGGCAAGCAGGTAGTTGTGGGTCTGGGTGTCGAGCGGGGGTGTCCAGCGTTCGACGGAGGAGTAGTTCCCGCCGGGTCTGCCGACGCCGTTGTTGAAGACCAGCAGGTCGCCGGCGTTCGGATGGCCTTCCGGAACCCAGGTGATATGGTGGGGCCCCCAGAGCCGGATGTCCGTTTCGTCGCCGCGGCCATAGGCGGTGGGATTGCCCCAGCGGTAGAGCAGGTCGCCGCCCTTGCCCGCCACGCCGCCGGTGGTGCCGGCCGCTTCGGTGGTGGTGGTGCTGTGGTCGATGATCCAGATTTCCCCGAAGGTCCGGCTGCTGAGTGCGATTTGGTCGAGCCCGGGATGGTAATCGATGCCGTTGGCATGGATCCAGTCGGCGGCATTGCCGCCCATGGTGCCGAGGTAATTGATGTCGACCCGTTCCGGATGCGCGGAGATGATGCCGAAGTTCGCGCCGTCCGGGTCGGTGTCCTGGACCAGGTGGTCCCACAGGTGCCATTCCCAGACGACGGCGGCGCTGTCATGGCCGACGGGGGAGAGTTCGACCAGGTGCTCCGGCCAAAGCCCCTCCTCCGTCACCTGGCTTGCCAGCCTGCCGGCGGCCGTTGCCGCTTCCTTCGAACGCCGTTCCCAGGCGAGGACGAGGACATTCCCGCCGGGCATCGGGCAGATGTCGTGGTGTTGGTGGTGGTCTTCGGACGCATATTCGTACGACCAAAGCAGCTGGCCCTCCCAGCTGTGCAGTTCGATCCGGCCGCCCAACCCGCCGCCGTTGAAGGCGCCCGGTACGAGGCAGGACCGGAGCAGCCGGCCGTCCTCCAGCAGGTGGAATCCGGACTGGCTGGTGTAGTCGCTGGTCCATTGGTTGACCACGGCCCCGCAATTGTCGACCAGGAAGGTGTAGCGGCCGTTGCAGAACAGGGTGTATCCGTTCAGCGACAGGGAATCGTTGTGCAGGATGCCGACCGTCTGTTGGCCCCACAGGCTGCAACATTGCAACAACAGCGGGAGGAGGAGGAAACGGCTGCTTTTCATGTGTATCGGTTCGGAGCAGGTATGAGGACGGCCCGGGGAGGGACGGCAGGTCGGACCTCGCCGGGCCAGCGGTTGTCACGAGGGGCAAAGTTAATCCACTGCCGGGACAGCACAGGGGTCCGTTCCCGTTTTGTGAGATTCCCGGCGGATTTTCCGGTCGTTTTGTCGGCAGCAGTCGTGGGGGCGACCGAGGCCGGTGCTCAGAAATCCCCTCCTTCCCCTTCGAAGCCGCCACCGGACCGTTTCCCGTCCCGGCCTTTTTGGGGCTGCTGGTTCAGGCGGTAGCTGAAAGTGAGGGTGGATTGCCGGGCGCGCCACTGGAAATCGCCCTCGGTGTAGAAGTTGTATCCCTCCGTGATATAGCGCCAACGACGGGTGTTGAAAAGGTCCCGCACACTGAAGGTGAGCGTAGCGTTCCCGCGGAAAAGCTCCATGCTGGCGGCGGGGTCCACATGCCAGAATGCCTTGGAACGTCCTTGGGTGGTGTTGCGGGGTGCGCGGTAGTTGACGTTGACCTGCAGGTCCAGTTTCCGCCACAGGGTGAGCCGGCTGGACAAGCGGCCGAACCAGGTGTAGGTGTCGGCACGGAAAACCTGGTTCCGGTAGCTGCCGTCCGTACGGGACCGGAAGAAGTTGGCGTTCCCGCTGACCCGCCAGGTCTTGTGCAGGTCGTAGGATCCGGTGACCTCGAGGCCGTAATCGTTCCGTGTCGCCAGGTTGACCGGGTAGGAGAGGGCCGATACATCGGACAATTGCTCCCGGATGTTCTCTATGACCTGGTCGGTGTGGCGATAGAACATGGAGGTGGTGACCGAACCCTGTTCGAAGTAATGGAGGAATCCGATTTCATAGGAATCCGTGAATTCCGGGTCCAGGTTCGGATTGCCGCTTCTGAAATTCCGGGCATCGGAATAGGAATAGAAGGGGTTCAGGTCCCGGAAATCCGGGCGCCGGATCCGGCGGCTGTAGCTGATTTGCAGGGCGTTGTCGGCCGACATCTCATAGCCCAGGAAGATGCTGGGAAAAAGGTTGGCGTAGGTCCGGTGGTTGACGGAATCGCTTTGTACCAACTCCGTGCGGATATCGGAGTATTCGGCCCGGAGTCCGGCCTGCCAGCTGTACCGGTCGACCTTGTTCCCGACGATGCCGTACAGGGCATAGATGTTTTCGTCGTAGATGAAATTGTTGGTCAGGCCCGGCAGGACATCCCAGTCCATGTCCGTGATGCGCTCCTCCACCTTGAAATTGTTGTTGATGTTCCGGATGCCGTTGCGGAAGCCGGCCTCGAACTTGCCGTCCTTGGCGAAGGGGTGGACATAATCGGCCTGCAGGATGAGGTTGCGTTGTTGTTCGAGGTTGTCGGACCGTTGCCGGAGGTCGTCCCGCAGGGGGTAGATGCCGTCGGGAAAGAAGGATTTCTCCAGGAAATCGGAACGTTCGTCCTCGCGGTTGTCCTGGAAACGGAAATCGGCGGTGAACTCCCGGCCTTCCCGTTCGAACAGCTTGCGATAGGTGAGGGAATATTCGAGGTTCTCATCGAGTTCGGTCTCGTCGTCCGTCCGATACGTGATGCCGGTGGGTTGGGTGGTATCGAAGCGGAAATCCCGGTAGGTGATCTTGTTGAAATTGTCGTTGTCGCCGATGCGATAGGTGAAGGCGGAGGTGAGGATATTCTTATCGTTGAAGTAATAATCGGCGCCGCCGCGGAAGCTGTTGGACAGGCCGCCCCTTTCCCGGCGGGAGCTTTGTTGGGTGAGGAAGGTCGTGTCGTTGCGCAAGAAGGATTGGAACTGGTTGCCGCTGCCGGGGCCTTTGCGGTAGCGGAGGCCGTAATTGACGAAGAAGTTGAGTTTTTCCTTGCGGTAATTGAGGTTGAAGGCCGCCCCGTATTCGGCGGGATGCCCCAGGGTCAGGTCGAAGGCACCGTTGAAGCCGTCCCGACGGTCTTTTTTCAGGATGATGTTGATGATGCCGGCCATTCCTTCCGCCTCGTAGCGGGCGGAGGGGTTGGTGATGATTTCGACCCGGTCGATGAGGTTGGCGGGGATTTGTTGCAGGCCGGAGGTGCCGTTGAGTCCGACCAGGCCGGACGGCTTGCCGTCGATCAGGATGCGGACGCCGCCGCTGCCGCGCAGTTCCACATTGCCTTCCACGTCTACCGTCACGGAAGGCACGTTGTTGAGGACGTCGGAGGCGGTACCGCCCAGGTTGGCCAGGTCTTTCCCGACGTTGAAGACTTTCTTGTCGAGGGACAGCTGCATTTGGCTCTTTTCGGCACG
Organism: uncultured Saprospiraceae bacterium; assembly: GCA_964573725.1. Taxonomy (GTDB): domain Bacteria; phylum Bacteroidota; class Bacteroidia; order Chitinophagales; family Saprospiraceae; genus UBA6168. Next base: position 25,736 of record CAZNLJ010000034.1, on the reverse strand, counting down.
GACTTCCACCTCCAGCAGCATCTTGGCATCCGTTTCCAGGCGGATGACGCCCAATTCGGCGACGGGTTCATCCCGGCTCAGGACGATGCCGCGCAGCACGGCCGGCCGGTAGGAGATGAATTCCACCTGGACGAAGTAGCTGCCCGGTTTCAGTGGGATGAAAAATACACCGGTGGCCTCCGTCACGGTACCGTCCACCAGGCTGCTGTCCGATGCGTCGAAGACCGTTACCGTGGCGAATTCCACCGGTTGGCCGGTGGCGGCGTCCACCACCCGGCCGCCGAGGCCGTAGGGCTGGTCGTCGGGCGGGCCGGCCGGCCTTCCGCCGGGAATCTGCGCGGCCGAGGTGCCGGGGAGGGCGAACAGGGTTATGATGAATAGGATGATCCGGTAGCTGAATCGCATGTCGCTCTGTCTTTATGGATGGCTCCGCCGCGTCGGAAACAGCGGGACGGAAACGGATAAGGTCTCTCTAAAAGGAATTCCGGTCTGAATAGTTCAATCCGAGGCCGGCAAAATTCGGTGCCCGGTGCGGAACCTGCAATAATTATCTACCAATAAAGGGTTCTTGTCCATATTCCTGCCCCGGGGTAGCGGTGCAGGAAGGCCGGCGGCGGTTTGGGCCGGCGGGGGGATATCTGTCGATCCGGAGTAGGTCGGGCCGCGGAAAATCCCTACCTTGCCGTCTTTCTCATTTCACCATGCAAATCGATTTATGAAAGCGACATGGACCGGCGTCTATCCGGCATTGACGACCAAATTCACGGCGGACGGATCCCTCGACCTCCCCGCCTTCCGAAACCACCTGGCGGCCCAACTGGCGGCCGGGGTGGACGGGCTTATCATCGCCGGCTCTCTCGGTGAAGCCAGTACCCTGACTATCGACGAACGGCTGACACTCCTCGAGGCGGCGTTGGCGGTGGCGGATGACCGGTCGCCGGTCGTGGTCAACATCGCCGAACGCTCCACCCGTGCCGCCGTGGAGCTGGCCCGTGCCGCCGAACGAGGGGGTGCCGGCGGACTCATGCTCCTGCCGCCGATGCAGTACAAGGCCACGGATGCCGAAACGGTCGGTTATTTTTCGGAGGTGGCGGCGGCCTGTGCCCTGCCGATCATGATTTACAATAACCCGGTGGACTACAAGATCGAGGTGAGCCTGGACATGTTCGAGCAACTCCTGCCATTGCCCAATATCACCGCCGTCAAGGAGAGTACCCGCGATGTCTCCAACGTGACCCGGATCATCAACCGCTTCGGCCCGGAACGGTTGAAAATCCTGTGCGGGGTGGATACCCTGGCGATGGAATCCCTCCTGATGGGGGCGCACGGCTGGGTGGCCGGCCTGGTGAACGCCTTCCCGGCGGAGACGGTGGCCATTTACCGGCTGGTGTCGGCCGGGCAGTCGGAGGCGGCCCGCCGGATACACCGTTGGTTCCTGCCGGTGCTGGAACTGGACATCGACCCGCAACTCGTCCAAAACATCAAACTTGCGGAGGTGATGACCGGCCTGGGAACGGAATTTGTCCGCCCCCCGCGCCAACCGCTTTCCGGCGCTGCCCGGGAAAGGGTGCTCCGGATCCTGGAAACCGCCCTGTCGGACAGGCCGGTCTGGCCGGATGCCGGTTGATGACCGCTTCCCGCCCCTCTCATCGCGGCCCTTCCGGCCATTCCGGGGTGCCCATCGCTTGTCCGATGCCCCGGCCTCGTTCATTCATTCATCCGGGGAGTGCCTCCCCGCCAAATCACCGGCATGGATTTCCACGGTAAAAATTTCATCGGACATACCTTGTCCGGCAACAGCCGGAAGACGTTCACCGGCCAAACCGCCACCGGCGGGGAGGCCCGCTTCCATCCTGCGACGGAACGGGAACTGGACCTGGCGCTGGAATCGGCGGCCCGGGCCTTCCCCTTGTATCGGGACCTGCCCGGCGTGGAACGGGCGGCATTCCTGCGGGCGGTGGCCGACCGGGTCGAAGCCCTGGGCCATCGGCTCATCGCCACCGCCATGGCGGAAAGCGGATTGCCGGAAGCCCGCTTGCTGGGGGAAAGGGCCCGTACCTGCGGACAGTTGCGGCTTTTCGCCGCCCTGCTGGAGGATGGGTCCTGGGTCGATGCGGTCATCGACAAGGGCGACCCGGGGCGGCAGCCGCTTCCCAAACCGGATATCCGCCGGATGCTTGTCCCCCTGGGACCGGTAGCCGTCTTCACCGCCTCCAATTTTCCCCTGGCCTTTTCCACCGCCGGCGGCGATACCGCCTCGGCCCTGGCCGCCGGCTGCCCCGTGGTGGTCAAGGCACATGAGGCCCATCCCGCCACCCACGAACTGGTGGCCGATGCCATCCGGTCCGCCGCCTTGTCCACCGGAATGCCCGACGGTGTCTTTTCCGCCCTGCACGGAGGCCACACCCTCGGCAAGCGGCTGGTCCGCCATCCCCAGGTCAAGGCGGTGGCTTTCACCGGCTCCTTCCGGGGTGGCAAGGCCTTGTTCGACCTCGCCGTCCGCCGTCCGCAACCGATTCCCGTCTTTGCGGAAATGGGCAGCATCAATCCGGTCGTCGTCCTGCCCGACCTGTCCCCCGGCGAAACCCGCGGTTATGCCGCCCGCCTGGCGGCTTCCGTCCTGCTCGGGGCCGGCCAGTTCTGTACCAATCCGGGCCTCGTCCTCCTTCCGGAAAGCCAGGCGGCCGCCTTCGTCGAGGTTGTGCGCACCACCTTTGCCGAGGCCCCTCCCCAGTGTATGCTCAACCTTCGGATCTTCCGCCACTACCACACCATGCTGGCGGAAATGGCCCGCCTTCCTCAGCTCGAACTCCATTCCTTCCAGGATTCCGCCCAGCCCGGGCCGTTCGTCCGGCCCGCCCTCGGCATGACCCGGGCGGAGGTATTCCTGCGTACGCCCATCCTGCAGGAAGAAGTGTTCGGTCCTTTCACGCTGCTGGTCTCCTACCGGGATGCCGCCGAACTGCCCGGCCTGGTCCGATGCTTGCCGGGCCAACTGACCGCTACCGTGGTCGGGGATGCGGACGCGCTTTCCGCGTATCCGTCCCTGCTCCGGGAACTCACCGACCGGGTGGGCCGGCTGCTCTTCAACGGGGTACCCACCGGTGTGGAGGTCGGTCCCGCCATGCACCATGGCGGTCCCTTCCCCGCCACCACGGATGCGCGGTCGACCTCCGTGGGCACCGATGCCGTCCTGCGCTTTGTCCGACCGGTCGCCTTCCAGGATTTCCCGGACACCGCCCTCCCTCCGGCCCTGCAGGATGCGAACCCGCTCCGGATCCGCCGGCTGGTGGACGGCCGTCCGGAATCCCTTTCCTAAGGCGGCCTGCACCTTGCCGCGTTGAAGTCGCCGAAAACCGGCCCCGGATCCTCCGCACCCCGTACCGCCGGGTGCCCCATCCCTGTTTCCGGGTCTTTCCGCTTGTCACGCCTACTTTACGGGAAGACCAGGAAAAAAATCGATTTCCCCGACTTTCGCTGCTTGCCCCCACTTATCGACCGGGCCCCGCCGCCTTGTTCCCGTCCGCAGGCCGATATGCGGAAGGCAGTCCGCCGAGCCGCCAGGGACGGGGAGCTCGGGCGTTTCCGCCAAGTGTGGGTTCCTGTGGTCGATGGCCGGTCGGGCGGCCCATCGGTTGCGGCGATTTTTTTTCGTTCGGATTTTTTTAGATCGGAAAGAGCTGCGGATAGGACGGACGGCCTCCATCTCCTATATTTGGTGCCGACGTCGCTTGTGCGGCCGACAACGCCGGACCGAAACCGACCCGTCATTTCATGAGAAAGGATTTCTTTTGTATCGATGCCCACACCTGTGGGAACCCCGTCCGGCTGGTGGCGGGCGGCGGCCCCGTCCTCCAGGGTGAGACCATTGCGGAGAAGCGGCTGGATTTCCTGGCCAATCACGACTGGATCCGCCGGGGCCTGATGTTCGAGCCGCGCGGACACGACATGATGTCCGGCAGTATCCTCTATCCACCCGCCGACGCGCGGAACGATGCGGCCGTGCTGTTCATCGAGACCAGCGGTTGCCTGCCCATGTGCGGACACGGCACCATCGGGACGGTCACCATCGCCATCGAACAAGGCTTGGTACAACCGAAGACCCCCGGTCGGCTGCGGTTGGAAACGCCGGCCGGTCCGGTCGCCGTGACCTATGAAGCGGTCGGGGGGAAGGTCCGTTGGGTCCGCCTGACCAATGTCCCCGCCTATCTCCATGCCGAGGCCTTGCCGGTGGAATGTCCGGACCTGGGCCTGCTCCGGGTCGACGTGGCCTACGGCGGCAACTACTACGCGATTGTGGATCCGCAGGACAATTTTCCGGGAATGGAAAACTTCCGGACCGACCAATTGGTCGCCTGGAGCCCTGTGATCCGGAAACGGCTCAACGAGGCCTACGTTTTCCGGCATCCCCTCGACCCCCGGATCGGGGGACTCAGCCATATCCTATGGACCGGCAAACCGAGCAATTCCGGGGTCCATGCCCGAAATGCCGTCTTTTACGGGGAAAAGGCCATCGACCGATCCCCCTGCGGGACGGGCACATCCGCCCGCATGGCCCAGTGGCAGGCCAAGGGTTGGTTGCGGGCGGGCGAGGATTTTATCCACGAGAGCATCATCGGCAGCCAGTTCGTCGGCCGAATCGAAGGGTTGACGGACCTGGGCGGGCGGCCCGCCATCATCCCGAGTATCCAGGGATGGGCGAAAATCACGGGTTTCAACCATATCATCATCGACGACGAAGACGATCCCTACGCGCACGGTTTCCAGGTCGGCTGACCCGGCCGCCGGTTTGCCGCGGCAGGCAAGGGAATTGATCCGGAAAGCCCTTACCTGGCTGCGTCGGGACATCGCGCCAAACAATCTCAATCCGCATGGCAACCGTCCATATCATCGGCAGCGGGGTCATCGGCCGCTTCTCGGCCTGGTACCTGCAAAAGGCGGGCTTCCGGGTGGAACTGTTCGACCGGACGGACCTGGCCGACGGCTGTTCCTACGGCAATGCCGGCATGATTACGCCCAGTCATTTCGTGCCGCTGGCCGCACCGGGTATCGTCGCCCAGGGCCTCCGTTGGATGTTCCGCCCCAGCAGCCCTTTTTTCATCCGACCCCGGCCCGACCCGGCCCTGTTGGCCTGGCTGTGGCGCTTCTACCGGTCCTGCAACGAGCGGCAGGCCCGCGCCGCCATGCCGGTCCTGCTCGGTTTCAACCAATGGAGCAAGGCCCTGTACCAGGATTTCCACCAGGAGACCGGTCTGGATTTCCACTTGTCCGAGAACGGGATCCTCATGTTGTACCGGACGGCCAAGAAGGAACGCGAGGAGTGGGAAACCGCCCGGCTGGCCGAGCAGCTCGGCCTGGAAACGCAGGTGTTGGACCGTGCCGCGCTGGCCGAGTTCGAGCCGGGGACCGCCGTTGATGCCCGGGGGGGTGTCCATTACCCGGCCGATGCCTATATGCACCCGAACCGATTGATGGCCCACCTCAAGCGATTGTTGGAGGAAGGGGGTGCCGTCTTTCATAGCGACCGGCCGGTGATCGGCTTCGAGACCCGCGGCCGCCGCATCACCGCCCTGCGTGCCGGTAGGGAGCGGTTTGTCGCCGATGCTTACTTGTTGACCGCCGGGAGTTGGTCCGCCGCCCTGTTGCGGCGGCTGCGGGTGCCGCTCTTGTTGCAGGACGGCAAGGGGTATTCGGTCACCGTCCCGGATGCCGCCGAGCGGCCGGTACATGCATCCATCCTGACGGAAGCCAAGGTAGCCGTCACGCCCATGGGCCCGGACCTCCGGTTCGGCGGAACACTGGAATTGGGGGGGATGAGTCCCCGGATAAACCTGCCGCGCGTGAAGGCGATCCTGCAATCCGTCCCGGCGTACTATCCCCGGTTACGGCCTTCCCTGCCTCCGGAAAAGGAAATTTGGCACGGATTCAGACCCTGTACGCCGGATGGTTTGCCCTATATCGGCCGGCTGGACGCATACCCCAACCTGGTGTTGGCCACCGGTCATGCCATGATGGGCCTCAGCCTGGCCCCGGCGACGGGCCGGTTGGTCATGGATATCCTGGCTACCGACGGCGGTGCGGACGCCGGCTACCTGTCCGCTTTCCGGCCGGGCCGCTTCCATGGAGAGACCCTCGGCGGGTCGCGGAAGCCCCCCCGGGCGCATTAAAATTCAACAGATATGTACCGACCCGGGTTGCTCGTACTCCCTTTCCTGTTTGCCGTGGCCCTGCCGGCCGCCTATCCGCAGGCCGTTCCGGCGGCACCGGATTCCCTGCGCCTGCTGCATAGGGCCTTGCGGGAAGCCATCCGCATGCAGTTGCCGCCGACCTTGCCGGATGACCGGTACGGGACGCCGTTCGCCAAGAATTACTCATTGGATTACGTCCGGTCCGAAGCCCCTGCCGGCTATCGGCTGGAAATTCCGGAGAAACGACTGGACCCGGTTTCCGGCGAGCTGAGGGGCGGGGGGCGGTACCTGGTACCTGTCCGGGCGGTCGACCTGGACCGGGTCCGCGTCGTGGCCGACTCCGGGTCGCGGCGGCTCGCCCTTGCGCTGCCCGCCCGGGAAGGAGCTTCCTTCGTTTATCATCCCTATGACCAACGGCCCGACGAAGCCACCGGGCAGGTCCTGCTGGGTTGGTACGAACCCGTCCAGGAGCGTACCCTGCAAAGGGTGACGGAACAGCTTCGGACCTTCCTGTCGGCATTGGCAGCCCCAACCGACGACTGAATCACCCCCCAACCTGTGATACCATGCCGGAATTGAATCGGAAACTGAGCTTCCTGGGCCTGACGATGATCGCCATCGGGTCTTGCATCGGATCGGGGATATTCATCACCCCCGCCCAGATCGTCCAGGCGGTGCCCCATGCCGGCCTGGTGTTGTTGGTCTGGAGCTTGGGCGGTCTGGTGGCCCTGACCGGTGCCCTGACCTTTTCCGAACTGGGGGGTATGTTCCCCGCATCCGGCGGGGTATACGCCTATTTGCGGGAAGCTTACGGCCCCCTGGCCGGTTTCCTGTACGGATGGGTCATCCTGTTGGTCATCAATACGGGGGCACTGGCGGGCTTGTGTGTGGCGTTCGCCGAGTACCTGCGGATCTTTTGGCCGGACATGGGCGATTTTGCCAAGATGGGGGTTGCGGCGGCCACCCTGCTCCTGCTCACGGCGCTGAACCTGCCGGGGGTCCAGTACAGCCAAGGCCTGGCGACCTTTTTCACGGGCCTCAAGATGGCGGCCATGGCGGCCATCATCGCCGCCGGTTTCTATTTTTTCGATTCGGCGGTCACGCCGGTGGACCTGTTCACGCCGGCGGATGTGCCCGACGCCTTGCCGGCCGCGCTCCTCACCGGCCTCATCGGGGTGTTGTTTTCCATCGGTGGCTGGCACCATGCCTCCTATGTGGCGGGGGAAGCCGTGGATGCCGGCCGTACGGTTCCCAAGGCCATGAGCTGGAGCGTCCTGGTGGTCGTCGTCCTGTATCTGCTGGTCAACCTCGCCTACTTGTTCCTGCTGCCCCTCGATGTCATCGCCGCCACACCCCGGGTGGCGGCGGACGCCGTCGGGACCCTGGCGCCCTGGGGCGGCAAGGTGGTCGCCGTCGCCATTGCCCTTTCCATCTTCGGGACCATTTCCATCTATTCCATGTCCGCCCCCAGGATCTATTTCGCCATGGCGGCAGATGGTGTCTTCTTCCGGCAGCTGGCGTTCATCCATCCCCGCTGGCGGACCCCGGTGGTCGCGATGTGGGTACAGGTCGCCTGGGCTTTGCTGGTGTTGCTGTTTTTCCGGGGACTATTCGACGAGATCATCACCTTCGTCACCTTCATGGACATTGGGTTCATGGGTTTGGCCGGCGCCGCGGTCTTCCGGTTCCGGTACACCCGCCCCGATTGGCCCCGCCCGGTCAGGGCCTGGGGCTATCCGTGGATTCCCCTGTTGTTCGTCCTTTCCTCCTTTGCTTTCGCCTTCAATACCCTGTTGGAAAAGCCGGGGCAGGCGGTACCGGGCCTGGCCCTGCTGGCGGTGGGCGCCGGGGTTTATTTCTTCCTGCGTCGGTCCCGGCCCGTCGGTCGCTGAATGCGGGACGGCTTCCGTTATCCGGGGGCATTCGTCTTCGGCGACCTCTCGGTGCAGTCACGGGTCCAGTACCGGCACCTGCGGTCCATGGCCCGGTTGTTCCGCTTTTTCTGCATGATATTCCCCGGTTCTCCTCCGGTTGTCCCCTTGTTGTCCCTTTGTTTGAGGTTCCATTGCCGATCGGGAAGAAGAAAAATGAGGTAGGCACCTTTTTGTCCCCATAAGAAATTTTGTCTCCCGGTATGGGGTAGCAAGATTTGCGGAACGGAATCAAGTACGGCTTCCATCGGGACATTCCGTTTTTCATTTTCCGTCGACCAGCGTTTTACAAGCAAGCGGCATGGGTATCTCCGGGGTAGGTACTTCCCGGGAACAGCCATTTTTTGCCCTTTACCGGCGAGGAGCGGTGTATCGATCCGGCTTTCAGCGATTGTTTTTCTTTACTTAAAATCAGAAGTAATCATGATAAAAAGACCCACACACCAGCAAATCCAGGCGCGAAGTTCCTACGGCCGGCAGCCATGGGGACTGACCCTGGTTACCACGATGGTCGTCCTGTTATGGTGCTTCGGTGCCGAGCCGAACTTGTCCGTCCGAACGGTTGTCGGCGGTATTTGACATCCGGGGGATCCAGGGGGACGAACCGGAGAGTCTTGTTTCCACGGATGGGCACTGTCCGGCAGGACGCCGTCGCCCGGCCGGCGGAAGGCTTGATGTTGTATGATTTGAGCTCCAAATATTTGGAAATCAATCGGGGTACACCCTCCGTGCCGAACTGGACACCGCTCAGGTGTTTCAGAGCCATTTCTTCGTTGGAATGTACCAACGCCACCCGGACCGGCATCCTGACTCCGGGTTCCGAGTAGTCCGGCGTGTATGCCGTCGGCCGCACCCTGCTCGTTAAGGAGGGAAGCGAGGTGACCATGGAGCCGCTGGCGATGTTGTCGGTCATTCCCTACCGATCCGGCAATCCTATTTGGACAGGAGAATGCGAATTTCTTCCGGTTACGCATTCTCCTGACTTTGGTTGTTGAAATGAGGTCCAGGCAACCCATATAGGATAGGTGTAGGAAACAGCGGAAACGACTGGGGAGCCAAGCCGGTGTTCCGGTCTACGCCCAGGCAATACCTACATGTTCCTTACCCATTCAATTTCGAGCGCAGGATTCGTCCTGCGCTTTTTTTATTCCTCCGCTTCGATAGCAGCTACATACCGCCCGACCATGGCTGGACCTCATCTTTCGTGCCGCAAGAATCGAATCTAATATATAGATTACAAGACTATTATGATTGAATAAAAAACGTAGGCTGCTCATAACCAAAGGATCTTTACGGCGCTTCCCGCCTTTTGGTCAGGGCGGCCGGCGGTGCGCTTGGGCGCAACGCCGACCGCCCTGAAATACTTTTTTAGGGCGCGGGACGCAGCCCCGCGCCCTTTCCCAGGCAGGATGCGGCACATGGGCAAGCACAAGCACTAAAAAATTTTGAAAATCAGGATATTATAATTGATGATCTCGTAGTGTCGAGTTGCGGAGGATGAGCCGGACGCCGTCCGACCGCTCGTATTCAGGAAACGGACCCTATGAATTCCGGGCTTACCGGTATGCCGGTTTCCTCCCTGTGCATCCACGAGGGGGCCGGCAAGAGTCCCGGATGGGGGGGGCATGGCGGAATCCTTTCCTGCCGCCGCTCGGAGCGGGGACAGGAAAGGATTTAGGAAGGATCCGGAAGGCCTATTAAGCCGAATCCCCCATACCTCGGCGGCCGCAGTTCGGTGGCAACGGATTCCCGCATACTGGCTACGTAGATCGGCATCTCCTTCAGCCATGCCCCTCACGAAGGAATAAGAAAGCCGGTACGGCCGGATAAGCGGGGCCGATCCCCATCGTCATCAAGCGGCTGCGTCCGCAACAACCCTGCACCAATCCGGACACGCATCCATATATATTTGGAAAGCCACATATCTCGAGCTTGCCGGCCATGGCGCAGCAATTCGTGTGCAAGTGCGGCTGCAGGTCCTCATTCCCAAAAAAAGATTCCCGGCCTGCGGCCTTCCCGGCAACAGATCCGATGCCATGTGCCGGAATTTGGCAGGCAGGGCCTGCCGGGGCGGAGTGCCGGGATAAAAATCCGGGAATTGTTCCATTGTTTAAGCCGAAAATAGAAATGGAACATGCTTGTTAAGAAATGGAACCTTGTTAAAAAGTGTCGAAAGGCGGTATAGTATGAGTTTTGTTAACAGGTTCTTATCCTTAACTGCTCGCTAATCAATAGCCGCCGTGCAACCGCTTTGGCAGTAGGATGCAGTTGCCTCCATCCCCGGATGGTTCCGTCGCAACCAGCAGCCAAAACCATTGAAAACTGCCCGGTCCGAACAAACATGAGAAATCGACATGCGATTACCGGGTCATTCGGACCCGGCCTCACGCGCTTCAAGCCTTCCGGTTCGGCATCCGTACGATGCGAACCACCACCGGTCCGGAATTTCCGGCACCTGCTGATACATCCAAAGGAAAAGCCGAGCAAATGGCATCCGCCGGCCCGGCAATCATCCCTCCCAACCTAGTTACCAGCCATACCGACCGTATGGCATGCCGTCGACGAGACGGCCTGCGGGTTCCCGCCGACGGTCATGCGGATCCCCGGAATATACAAGTCCACTTTGCCGGGGCAGATTCCGATGGTGGAGCCACCCGGTTCCGTCGGGTCCTGTGCCACCGGCAGGCGGCGAAAGTCCGGAAAGAAGCGGTAAGTGTCAACCGGAAAGCGAAGCCATCCATGCACACCTTGATCCGGCGGGCAAACGATGTCCGAATCAAGTGAATGATCCCGATTACGAAAAGAAACCAAAAATATGATGACCTGCAAGACATCAAATCTACATACGGTCAAGCAAACGGCTTTCCGGCTCGGCCTCCTGCTTGCCATCCTGCTCGGTGCGGGGTCGGAAGGGTTCGGTCAAGTATCCTCCCTGACCAGCTCGAATACCGGTGAAACCGGAACGTCGGGGACCAACCGGAATATCACCGGCAACAAGCTTACCGTTACCGAAAACGCCCTTATTCAAGCTGCGGTGATTGAAAACCATTTGCTGAATACGGGTACGATGGGCGTGGATGGTACAAGTACAGTGCCTGTCACTATAATCGAGGCCATCAATGCAGCCACGGGAGGGAATGACCTAATTATCGAAGAGGATGGCAAATCCATTGGCTCTACCTCAAAAATGGATCTCTCGGTCAGGGAATCCTACTTAACCGGAAGTAACCTATCCCTTGCGACCTATCCTTAAGGCTCGCCAATCAAATAAGGTTTCCGGATTTTGAACCCATTAGAACTAAAGTACAAATCACCTGATATGAATAAGTCAACGAACAACGATATGAATCAGTCTATTCTTAGATTTTCCCTTACGCTTTTCGTCTTGTTGGTTTTCCATACGCTTTACGGAGGTGCTTTGGAACTCAATGCCGCCATTACGGCGACCGATGCGGATATCAATCTCCACGCCTCAGGCAATGTCGCGCAAACCGCAGCCCTTACCGCCAATAGCCTTGGTCTACATGGCACGGGAAATTTTACCCTCACCCATACCGGCAATAATGTCATCACCCTCGCTGGTGGTAACAATACCGATCCGCTCGGCAACCTGAGTTTTGTGGATGCCAGCGGTGGTTTGGAGATCGGCTCGGTCAATCCGACTGGTATTACGTCTACAGGCGATATTCTCATTGAAACACTCAGTGGTGATATTCAATTGAATCAGCCTATCTCTACCTCTTCAAATACAACCACCGCAACCGGCTATACGGGTGCCATCGTATGGAATGCCGGAAAGCGTGCAGCCATCGGCTCATTAACCGGAGGGGATATAAAAGTAGGGGCGAGTGGATCGGTAAGCGCACCCAATGGGATTACCAAACGCTACAGCGGACCGGCTATCAACAGTACCGGCCTTACCGCCCTCGCAGGAGGTACGGATAATACTCGTACAGCAGTGGATGAGAACACCACTAATTTCACACCGGTATTGAATGCAACCGGCGGAAGTGAATATGCCATGTACATTGTCGCAGCAAGTACAGGCGATCTCACCCTTGTGGCTTCGGGCGGAGATGCCTTGAACAGTACTTGGGCGTATAGCAACGGGGTGATTACCACCCTTACCAGCCCGGTTAATATCAATGCATCTGTTGTAGAAGGTTATTTAGCCAGCGGTGCCTTAACCATTGAGGCGGGAAACATTTGGGTGAATACCAATGTAAATTCTACATCGGCCAACGCCTTAACCTTAAAGGCTTCAGGCAATGTGAATCTCTCCAACACCTATTCCATTACCACGGCAGGGGGTGCCGTTACCTTCTGGGCCGATAGTGACGGCAGTGGTGCCGGGTATGTCCAGATTGGCAGTTCAACGGCCATTACTACGGTGGGCGGTAACATTACACTGGGCGGTGGGTCTGATATTGCTACCGGTTATGCACGTGGTGCTGCTACGGTCGACAAGGAGACCGAACCTGTTTTTGACCTTTATATTTCTGGCGTTCACCTAAAAAATGGCGCCTCGCTTTCTTCAGGCGGTGGAAACATTACCCTTCGAGGCCAGAACTACACGAGTAGCGCATCGACCTTGGATTTTGGCGTTATGGGGCATAATGCTACGTTGGATGCAGGAAGTGGAAAAATTGCCATAACGGGTAAAGCAAGCGGATCTGGTAGTTCAAATACGCAGGCCATCAGTGTCTATGGAAATGGTTGGACTATTCGTTCTTCCAATTCAGACGCAGATGCTATTGTGCTGAATGGGGATGCATCTGCATACAATGGAACAAACACATCTTTAGGTATCAACTTTTCGGGTAACATTGAATCTACAGGTGGTGGTGGAATTTTGATTTTTGGCAAATCCGGAACCGCCTCTGGTGTTGATGTACCCGTAAGTATTCACGGTAGTGTTTTGGGTGACGCTGGTACTATCACCATAACGGGAGAGAATAATGTGTCTACTGAAACGGGCATTAATATCGCTGGTGCGCTTACGGTAGGGTATAAGGCCAGTACCAATGTTACAGCATCCACCAGCAACATCATCCTGAAGAGTGATAACACTGTCTTCAATAGTGCCACGAATCTAAATACCACTGGGGCGGTGAGTTTACTGCCGTTGGATGCATCGTCAAGCTTTGGCGTAGCACAAACTATAGGAAGTAATATGGTGTTGGCATCTGGGGTATCCGGGCTTACCATCGGTAAGGAGGGTAACACAGCTGATGTGACTTTGACATCTGCACAAACCATAGCCGGACCTATTTCGGTGTACGGTAATTCGGTACGAGTGGAACAAAGCCTAACAAGTACCGGTACCAATACACCCATTCGCATCGTTTCTCAGGGTGTAGGCACTTCGGGTCTGACCCATGGGTTCATTGGCTTGTCATCTTCAAAAAACATAACGACTTCAGGGGGAGATATCATTCTTTGGTCTAATGCACAGAATATTACAAGTGGTCAAGCAAACAATGAGATTGTTTTGGGAGGAACTAATACGCTGAGCACGTCTGGTGGTAAGATTGTATTTGCCGGTGGTTTGGATGATGGTAGTAATGGTGGTACAGCTTCAGATGGTATTCCGGATGGCTATGCCTACCGTGGTAGCTATGTAGGTGCAGCCATTAATATCGGAACGAACACCACCTTGAATTCCGGTGGTGGTGAAATCATCATTCGTGGTCGACAAAATGGTTCAGATTATGGAGTAGGCTTTCGTTCAAACCTGCTTATCAACAGCGGTACCGGTACCATCACGATCGATGGTCAAAACGCAGGGAATCACGCCATTGATTTGGCTGATGGAAACTATGCGATCACTTCGGCCAGTACGGCAGCGACCGCCATCACCATTTCGGGTACGACTACGACTGCCCATGCGGGAATCGTTGCCAGTTTCAATGCAGGTTCCGGACATTCCCTGATCCAGACCACCGGTGCTTCCGGAGGAGGTATTGTGTTGCAGGGCATCAACAGCGGAACCGCTGTTCAGGGCTTATGGCTCGGCAACAACGATGCAGCCTCTACCTTGCAAATTATCAGCAATGCGGGTGATATATCCCTGGTCACCAGCGGAAATACAGCAATTACCAACTATAATGTGTATCTCGGCAATCGCTTAAATGCTTCTGCCATACAAGGGATTACGCCTGAAGCTACATCCGCAGCGGGTAATATCTTGATCCAAACCGGTGGTTTCAGTTTTGGCGGCACCCATGGTTTAACGGTTTCCACTACGGGTACCCTTGCGGTAGAGCCTTATGCCACCAGTTTCCTAAGTGCTATTTCTTGGCCGCTGAGCAATTTCTCCTTATCAGGGAATGAAACGGGTCTGCGTTTGGGTAAATCAGGCAATACCGCCAACATCACTACAACAACTGCTCAAACCATAGCCGGGCCGATTTCCATCTATGGCGGCGTCGTAACGGTGAATCAAAACTTAACTTCCACGGCTTCAGGAGCCGATATTTTACTGCAAGCCAACAACAACATTGTACTTGCAGCCAGTAGAACCATTGAAACCAATGCAGGCGACATTATCTTCCGATCTAATGCGGGGGGAACTCCTTTACCAAGCGAACATGCCATTCGTTTAAATTCAGGTTCCAGCCTCCTGTCTAATGGCGGCAATATTACGCTTGGGGGTAATTATGACGGGACAGAAGGTGCCGGTTTATATGCCGCTACCAACAGGATTGGTGGCAGAGCTGCTATGTATCTTGAAGATATAACCATTACGGCTTCTGGCGGTGATATAAAGCTTTATGGCCGTTGCGTAAGTAGCTATGATGATGGTATTTTGTTCTATGGAAATATCACCACCACTGGAATTGGAACGATTGGAATCTATGGTGATGCTTTTGGAGGCTATAACGGTACTTATTTTGGAGGTGTTACCGTCTGGAGTACAACTAACATTATCACAGATGACGGAAATGTAACACTCAGGGGTGTGCTTACGGATATACAAAGCACTAGCACAGCTGCGTTAAATTTCTACAGACAAAA
Organism: uncultured Saprospiraceae bacterium; assembly: GCA_964573725.1. Lineage (GTDB taxonomy): Bacteria > Bacteroidota > Bacteroidia > Chitinophagales > Saprospiraceae > UBA6168. Next base: position 10,600 of record CAZNLJ010000034.1, on the reverse strand, counting down.
CTACAGTTCAGGCTCTCAAAATTACCATATCTCGATTCTTTCAAAAACTGGTGATATTGAGATTTCTGGTGATGAAGGCACAACAGGTGCCGCAGGGATCAACCATTCAAGCTGGGGGAATGTCTATGTAGGTTCCCCGGGTGATGCCAGCTGGATTGCTTCCGGTAATGTACAGTTGATTTATTCTAGATATGCTGCAGCGGTTGCTACAGGAGTGAGGGTAAGAACAACGGGAGATGTCAGCTATGAACCCAAAGGTGCCAGCTTTACAAGTGCCCAGACTATTCCGGTCAGTGCCAATAACATCCTGGCCCAGGATGCATCCAGCCTCACCATTGGCAAACCGGGTAATACCGCCAATATTACCATTGGACAGGCACAAACCATCGCCGGAGATTTCACCCTATACGGTGGGGCTTTGGCACTCAATGCCGCCATAACGGCGACCAATGCGGATATCAACCTGCATGCCTCAGGAAATGTCACGCAAACCGCAGCCCTTACCGCCAATCGTCTTGGCTTACATGGCACGGGGAATTTTACCTTGACCAATACCGGCAATAACGTCATCACCCTCGCTGGTGGTAACAATACCGATTCGCTCGGCAACCTGAGCTTTTTGGATGCCAGCGGTGGGTTGGAAATCGGCTCGGTCAATCCGGATGGCATTACGTCCACGGGAAATATTCTCATTGAAACGCTCACGGGCGATATTCAATTGAATCAGCCTATTTCTACCAGTTCAAACACGACTACAGCTACTGGCTATACCGGTGCAATTGTACTGAATGCGGGAAAAAATGCCGCTATCGGTTCGTTTACGGGCGGAGACATTAAAGTAGGGGCAAGTGGATCGGTTAGTGCACCCAATGGCATCACCAAACTCTACAGCGGTACGGATTTCAACAGTACCGGCCTTACCTCACTCATCGGTGGTATAGTTAATACCCGCACAGCGGTGGATGAGAACACAACCAATTTTACTCCTGTCCTGAGCGCAACGGGCGGAAGCGAGTACGCGATGTATCGTCTTGCCGAAGGAAACGGCGATCTCACCATTGTGGCTTCGGGCGGAGACGCCTTGAACAGTACCTGGATTTTTGACAATGGCGCCATTCGTACGATTGGTTCTCCGGTCAATGTCAATGCTTCGGATGTGGTCAGCTACCTGAGCAGTGGTGACCTGTCTATCGAAGCAGGAAGCATCACCGTAAATGCGGATATCATCAGTGCGACAGGGAATGACCTGACCCTGAAATCTAAAGGATATATTTCAACCCTGGATGGGAAAACCATTCAAACCGATGCGGGAAATATCATCTATTGGGCAGACAGCGATGGAGATGGATCCGGATACATCAATGTTGATGGGAATGTCACTTTAGATACCCGTACCGCTGCAGACCGAACGGCCGACAACATCAGCACGGCCACCGGCGGGGGGCAGATTGTTTTGGCGGGGGGTGCCACCGGCACCAATGGAATCCCTACCGGGTTTGCAGCAGCTAACACCAATACCAATCCGGGTATCAAAATCGGACACATTACGGACAATTTGAACGGCGTAACGTTCTACTCCGGTGGAGGGGCTATTACCATCAAGGGGAAATCTACCGGGACTGCAGGAACCTTATCCAACTATGGCGGAAGAGGGGTGTTTGTCTCCTTTATGAACACCATCAATGCAGGTACAGGCACGATTGCCATTACGGGCGAAGCGCAATCGATGCATGGCATAGAGATAGGTTCCAGTTTTAACAATCCCGGATTTTCGGCGGCCAATTCCTGGAACATCATTCAGGCGGCCGGCGGCACTGCCAATGACCCTGCCATTACACTCAACGGTAGTACCGGCAACGCCAATGAATGGGGAATCTTAATGGGCTGGCACAGTGGTTCATCAGGCAATGAAAAAACCTTATTGCAAGCTACGGGAGCAGGAGGTATAAGCCTTACGGCCTCCAATTCCGGAGGTACCAATGGTTTGAGAGCTAACTCTAGTGCCTTCCTTTCTGCCACCGGCGCGATAGCCATTATCACGGGAACGGGAGATCTGTACACCAATGCTACAGGAAGAACGATAGGTGACACTTTCTTTGGTGCCTGCTCCACTTGCTCCTACAGTGCAGTGAGCAGCTCGACTGCAGATGTGACTTTTACTTTTGACAATTTTTCACTTACAGCAGGGACCTCGCGTGTTAATACCACAGGCCAGGTAGTAGTGGAATCCTTTAGTGATTCCTTTACCGCAGCCATCAGCTTCCCGAATGCACGATTGGTTCTGGATTCAGGAATTTCGGGCTTGAGGATAGGTAAAGCGGGTAATAACGCCAATCTGACTATCGCCTCTGCACTTACGGTAGCAGGTCCAATCTCGGCTTATGGTAACTTATTAACGGTTCAGCAAGATATCGCCTCCACGCTGCAGAATGCCCCGATTACTTTGGTGAGCCATGGTGCCGGTACCGGCAATAACAATGGTCAGATTGATCTCAATAACAATGTAGATATCACCACAGAGGGAGGAGATATCATTCTCTGGTCCAATGCTGCCAACCGTACCAGCGGTATAGCTAATAATGAAATTATTTTAGCAGGGACCAATATTCTGAGTAGTAAAGGTGGTAAAATCGTCTTAGCCGGTGGTTTGGATGATGGGGCCAATGGAGGAACCGCTGCCGATGGTATTCCGGATGGCTTTGCCTATCGTGGAGGTAATATTGGGGAAGCGGTCGATATTCGTTCCAACATTACCTTGGATAGTGATGGCGGGGAAATCATTATCCGTGGGGAGCAAAACGGCTCGGCGGAAGGGGTGGGGTCTGATAATACCCTTACGATCAGTAACGCAGGCCCAATTACCATTTTAGGAAAGAATACGACCAATATTTCGGTACGCCTGGGTACCTCCAACATCACCAGTACCACTACAGATGCGCCCGTTTCCATCTTGGGTACTACCCACCTGCGAAATGGAGGCCTGATAAGCATTACCACCCAAGGTGGAGATGTGGTTTTGGCATCCAATATTGATGCGGCGGACAATACAACGAATGGATATGTAAACCTGAGATCCGGTTTATCCATTACCACCAATGGCGGAGATATTACGATTGGAGGGGGTAATCCAAACGGTACCGATTACGCCTTTGGCTCCAGTGCGGAGGACTGGGCAGAAGGGGTAAGATTAGATTTAAACACAACTCTTAATTCAGGCAATGGGAATATTTCCATCAAAGGAAAATCTTACAATAGAGGTGTACAATCATTGTTTGGTGCGGCTGCTGTCGGATTTTATAATGTGGCAAACGGCACGATAAACAGTGGAACAGGAACCATACTCATTGATGGATACAGTCAAACTTCTGTGAGTCAATATGCATCAGGCATCGTTTTTTCTAATGCAACACCTTTTACTATACAATCTGCTAATGGCACATCCAATGCAATCATCCTGAATGGATTTGCGTCCGGTGCTTCTGGTTTTGTATACGGTATTGAAACCAAAGGCAGCAATACTTTGAATGTATTGGCGACTGCAACAGGAGGCGGTATCACTTTAAATACCGGAAACTCGATTGCCAATTGGTATGATGCCGTTTTCCGAGGCCCAACCAATATCCTGGCAGTAGATGGCCCTATTTCCATCAAGGGAGGGCAGCTTGGTGGTGTGGCGAATGGGCGTTTTTATACCGCCAATACGATGGCATTGGGATCCAAGGCTTCCACGGATATTGAAACAAGCAGCAGCGATTTGCTCATCGAATTTGATCGGGTGGATTTTGCAAGTACTAAACCACAAATCGCCACCACCGGCAGCGTAACCTGGCAGCCCAATGACGCAAGCTTTGGCGCTACGCAATTGACCAGTGATTTCCAATGGAATCAAAACAGCCAGAACATGACAGCTTTGACCATTGGCAAGGCAGGCAATACGACAACAATCACCCATCAAACCAATCCGATTACAGTGGCAGGTCCGGTAACCATCCACAGTGGAGCCCTGGCTATCAATGCGGCCCTCACGGCTACCAATGATGTCATTAGCCTGTTTGCCAGCGGGAACGTGACGCAAACTGCGGTCCTCACGGCTGACGATTTAAGTCTTAACGGAACTGGGAACTTCACCCTGCAAAACAGTGCCAATGATGTGGCTACGCTGGCTGGTGGAGAAAGCGGCACACGCCTGGGCAATGTGGCCTACCGCGATGCCAATGCACTGGAAATAGGAACAGTAGGTACGCTAAATGGAATATTTGCATCCGAAACCGTGCTGGCAGAGACGGAAAACGGCAACCTGACCCTTTCTCAAAATTTAAATACCACTTCTACTTCTGATGATGCCTTGATTCTCAATGCGGGAAGGGCCTCTGCAGCAGGGACACTTGCTGGTGGAGATATTATCATCAGCGGCAGCCCGACCTTGAGCTATGGTTCCGGTGGACGTGCCAAATTGTTCAGTGGTTTTGAACCCAACTCCACCGGCCTGACAGCCTTGGTAGGAGCAGCCAATACACGATCGGGCTTTGATGAGACGTCAGATTTATCCTCGGCAGGATTGGTGGATGATAATTCCTACGCCATTTATCGGGTGGCCACAGGTACCGGTGACCTGACCATCGTCGCTTCGGGTGGAGATGCCGAAGGAACCACCTGGAGCTATTCCAATGGGGTGATTACGACGCTGAACAACACAGTGAACCTGCTTAATACAGATCTTGAAGCGAAGTTCACAAATGGCGATGTATCCATCGAAGCGGGAAAGGTAACCTTCAGTGCCAATGTAACCAACAGTACCAATAATGTCTTTAAGGTGCTGTCGAAATCCCATATCCTGAATACCAATGCCACCACCATCACTACCCAAGGCGGAGATGTGTTATTGGCGGCCAATGTGGATGATGCCACCGATGGGGAATCGGCCATTAATGGGCAGATTCGTTTGCAATCCGGCCTAACCATTACCACCAACGGAGGTGACATTACCCTGGGAGGAGAGAACAACGATGGTTCAGGCTATGCCATGGGGCAGAATTTCAACAATCTGCCCGAAGGCATTCGGATTGATGGAACGGTTGCCCTCAATTCAGGAGGGGGAAATATCGAAATGCGTGGGAAAACCCCGGCGGTGGGCATTGCCAACAATATCGGTGGTGCAGGAATTATGTTCTACAACATCGCTACCGGTTCTATCAATAGCGGTACGGGTACCATTCTGCTGGATGGCTATAGTCAGACTTCCGTTGGAAATGCGATTGCAGGCTTGTTGTGGTGGAATTTGAATTTTGGTGGAACCTTTACCATAGAATCTGCCAATACCACAGCGAATGCAATCACCCTGAATGGTTTTTCAAGCGGTGCTTCTGGTCAGGCTTACGGTATAGAAACGGAGGCATTTAATACCCTCAATATTTTAGCAACGGCTTCCGGAGGAGGTATTACTGTAAATACCGGAAACTCGATTGCCAATTATTATGATGCCGTTTTCCGAGGACCACTAAATGTTCTGGCAGTGGATGGACCTGTTGCTTTAAAAGGTGGCCAATTGGGCGGAGTAGCCAACGGATACCTACATTTTGCAAATAACGTTTATTTGGGGTCTAAGACCTCTACCGCTGTTACCTCTAGTTCCAGTGATATTCTTATTGAATTTGATCGGTTCGATTTTCCGGGAGGAAGCCGCTTTATAGGCACAGACGGTGCCGTTACTTGGCAACCGAATGGCGTTACTTTTGGGATGGCGGTCAATACCAATTTCTTTAGTTGGAATCAAAACAGCCAAACCATGAGTGGTTTGACGATTGGTAAATCGGGCAACACTTTTGATGTGACGCATAATACTCCAATTACCGTTGCCGGCCCGATTAGTATGTACGGAGGGCGAGTGAGTGTTGCATCCAACCTGACCTCTTCAGCGGATGGAGATATCTTTTTGAAAGCAATTACCGGTGCTGCTCCGGATATACAAATCAATTCCGGTGTGACGGTGGCTAAAACTGGAGGTACCGGTACCTTGACCATGCAGGGCCATGGTCGTGTCAATCAGCATGGAACGGTTACCGCCACTGCACCGGGTGTCTTGAATGTGGTGCTTTGGTCGGATTTTGATAATGATAACGATGATGGAGGTACAGATATGTCAGGCTCCATCACCACCAATGGTGGCCATGTTTGGTTAGGAGGCTCCAACAGCAATGGCGGCTCTTACACCTGGAATGGCCTCACCGTAGGTGATGGTCCGTCGGTAGGCAATCCTGGCAATAATTTCCATGCCTTAGACCTTGCGGGCAATGTCACCACCAATGGTGGGGATTTTTTAGCATGGGCTGGAACTAGTTGGGGTGTTAATGGTATTGGTACTGTACCTGGTTCAGGAAATGTCATCAATACGGGCTCAGGAGACATTACCTTGATCGCCAATCAGATCTTGGGTCAAGGCCCCCTTGCAATTGGCTTCCAAACCACAAGTGTCTTTACCCTTGCGCCAAATGGAGGTGCCTTCCCAAGTGGATTGAACTGGAATCCGGTTCTGGGTAGTGGTCATTTTGAATTCAGTGGCGCTTATGATTATCTGAATATTCGGAATATTGCTGATGTAGGCGGGCTGGTCATAGGCCGATACGACGGCATGTTGGATGGTACCGACCCGGTGGTCATTGGCAATACCGGTGATGTGACCATTAATACGGCCACAAGTATCGCCGGGCCGATTTCGGTGTACGGCGGGAATATCGGCATCAATGAAAACCTGAACACGAGTGCTGGTAGCACGGCAGGCAATGTATTTTTGAAAGCCTCTGGCAATGTGAACTTGGCCAATGCCAAATCCATTACCACCTCCGGCGGCGATGTGACCTTCTGGTCAGACAGTGACGGGAATGGAGCCGGATACGCACAGGCCGGTAGTTCAACAGCGATTACTTCGGCCGGTGGAGACATTACCTTAGGTGGTGGAGCAGATATTGCAACCGGATATGCACTTGGGGCGGCTACTCGGGATGCGGAAACTGATAATGTCAATTTTCTCCATATTTCCGGCGTTCACCTGAAGAATGGTGCCTCACTCTCTTCTGGAGGTGGTACCATTACGCTCCGTGGTCAGAACTTCGAGAGTAGCGCAACTACCATCGATTTTGGTGTGATGGGGCATAATGTCACGGTAGATGCAGGGAGTGGCAAGATTTCCATAGTCGGTAAGGCAAGCGGGTCTGGTGCATCAAATTCGCAGGCGATTAGCGCTTACGGAAATGGCTGGACAATTCGCTCTTCCAATCCGGACTCGGATGCTATCGTACTGGATGGGGATGGTTCAACCTACAATGGTTCGGTAACGTCTTTGGGTATCAACTTTGCGGGAACCATTGAGTCGACCGGCGGGGGAGGCATTCAGCTTGCCGGGAAGTCGGGCACGGCTACAGGATACGATCATCCTATGGATATCTATGGAAGTATTCTTGCGAATTCCGGAACCATTACCCTTACGGCTGAAAATAATGATGCTATCCAAACGGGATTATTTTTAACAGGAGCGACCCTTGGCTTTGAATCAAGTTCCAATGTTACTTCCTCTACAAGCAATATCATCCTGAAAAGTGACAACACCGTATTCAACAGTGCCACGAATCTGAATACGACAGGGGCGGTAAGTCTGGTGCCTTTGGATGCGTCTGCCAGCTTTGGGGTAGCCCAGACAATCGGAAGTAACCTGGTATTGGATGCTGGGGTGACGGGGTTGACCATTGGTAAAAATACAAATGCCTCCAAAGTAACCATTTCTTCTGCACAGTCTATAGCGGGACCAATCTCCGTATATGGTGGTGCCATCGCTGCAAACGCGAACCTCACCGCTACAGGAGGCGATATCGTGCTGGACGCCGACCTGGGTGGTGGTGGCCTGCCTACGGGCGTGGATGGGATCAAGGTCGCCGACAATGTGACGATCCAAACCCTTGCATCGGGTGATATTACATTTATCGGCCGAAGTGGAAATGGTAGTGTCAGTAATGTTATGGGATACAACGATGCTGCGGGTACGGTAATAAATGCCGCAGGTGCATTATCTATCACCGGTTATTCCAATTCGACATCCAATACGGTCACCAGGGGATTCAGGCTTTCCGGAACCTACACAGCCAACGATGATATCACATTGATCGGACAGGATGATACCCGGGATGATGCTACGTTTAGTGGAGCTCGGATCACTTCCGCAAACGGAGGTATAAATCTTTATGCGAACACGAATGTCGGACCCGGTTTGTCCGGTGGTTTCTACACGGGTGGAACTAATGTTCTGACGGCAAACAATGACATCAGTCTTTATTCAGATGTGATATACATGAGCTCGAGTGTCATTGATTTCAATACGACTGGCAAGGTAAACTTTTTGCCCAGGGTCGGTTCTTCTGCATTTACCGCAGCACTGACGGTGGGTGCGGGCATTACCTTTGACAATAGTATAACAGCCTGGACCATTGGCGACACGGCCAACACAGCCAATATCACGATAGGCTCAGCCGCCGCCATCGCCGGCCCAATTACGGTGTATGGGGGTAATATTGCTGTAAACGCAGCCCTTACGGCAACAAATTCCGACATCAATCTGCATGCTTCAGGAACTGTGACACAGTCCGCCGCCCTCACCGCCAACGGCCTGGGCTTACACGGTACGGGGTCCTTCACCCTGTCGAATTCAGGTAACAATGTGGTGACCATCGCAGGCGGTGACAATACCAGGCCCCTGGGAAGCCTGCACTTCACCGATTCATCCGGCGGTCTCACCATAGGTTCGGTGAATCCCACCGGTATCACGGCCACCGGGGATGTCCTGATCGAAACGGATACCGGTGACATCCAACTGATGGAACCCATCGAAACGGCTTCCGCTACCGGTGATGTCAGCGGCTATGGCGGCGCCATCGTGCTGAATGCGGGAAAAAGCAGCGCGGTAGCCGTCGGTACGGGTGGAAATATCTTGGTTTCGGGCAATGGCGCCGTCTCTGCACCCAATGGCATCGTCAAGTTGTACAGCGGTACCAGTGAAGGCAATGTCGGCCTGACAGACCTCGCCGGGGGCGCAGCCAACGTCCGGATCGGTGTGGATGAAACGACCTCCGGCTTCGATCCCGTGTTGGTTTCCCCGGGCGTTTATGCCCTTTACCGGACGGACGTGTCCTGTGCCGTCGGAAATCCTTCGGCCGAACCGGAAGTCTGCATAGATGCGGCCATCTCCCCGGTCACCATCACTACGACCGGCGCGACGGGCATCGGAACGGCAACCGGCCTTCCGGCGGGCCTGACGGCCGCCTGGGCATCCGATGTGATTACCATCAGCGGCACACCGACGGAAAGCGGTACCTTCTCCTATTCGGTGCCGCTCACGGGTGGCGGCTGTACCCTCGATGCCACCGGTACCATCACCGTCAAAGCGGCCCCGACCGCCGCCATCAGCGTGGCGGAAAGCTCCGGACTGGCCGACAACGACAGCACCATCTGCGCGGGCGCCGGGGTCACGCTGACCGCCAGCGGCGGCGCAAGCTACAACTGGGGATCGGAGACGAACCCCCTCCTGGTCGTATATCCGACGACGACAACCTCCTACTCGGTGACGGTCACCGCCAGCGACGGTTGTACGGCGGCGGCGGATGTCACCGTCACGGTCCATGCCCTGCCCACACCCGTCCTCTCGAAGGTGGATCCGGATTGCCCGGGCGGAATGACCGGTCAGGCCAGTTCGTCGACGCAGTCCGGCTGGTCCTTCCTCTGGAGCACCGGCTCGGATTCGACCGCCATCATCGGCCTGGTGCAGGGCCTCTATACCCTGACCGTCACGGATGACAAGGGTTGCGTAAATGTGGATTCGGTCTCCCTGGTCGACCAGACCCTTCCCATCAATATCTCCGTCAACCAGACGGACGTGACCTGCCCGGGTGATGACAACGGTTCCGTTACCCTCACCGTGACCGGCGGTTCCATGTCCGGCTTTTCCTATGCCTGGTCGAACGGGGATACGGTTTCGGCAATCTCCGGACTGGCTGCCGGCAATTATACGGTCACGGTGACCGATGGCGGCCCTCAAATGTGCCAGGCCCTCAGCTCCGTCGATATCTCGGAACCCGAATTCGGGGTGCAGGCAACCATCAACGTGGCGGAAAATTCGGCGCAATCGGCCGACGACGGCATCATCTGCCAGGATGACTCGGCTACGCTGACGGTCAGCGCTTCGGCCAGCACAGGCGCTTCCCTGACGGGCTACCTGTGGGATAACCCGGCGAACAGTACCACCGACACCATCCAGGTCGGTACGGCCGGGACTTATTCGGTGACGGTCACCGACTCCAAAGGCTGTACCGCCACCGCCGCCTATACCCTCACGGTGACACCCACCAACACCGCCGGCACGGCCTCCTCGACGCCGACGCTGTGCATCAATACGACACTGACGGACATCACCCATGCGACGACCGGCGCGACGGGCATCGGGACGGCCACGGGCCTCCCGGCCGGGGTGACGGCCGCCTGGTCGGCGGATGTGATCACCATCAACGGTACGCCGACGGAGAGCGGGACGTTCAACTATACCATCCCCCTGACGGGCGGC
>CAZNLJ010000033.1:0-55178 GCA_964573725.1 uncultured Saprospiraceae bacterium | reverse complement strand
CCGCGCCGTTCATGGGGGGGGGGGTGGGCCCCCGGCCCACAAAATTGTTAGGGGGGGGGGGGGGGCGCCCCCCGCGCCCCCCCCGCCGCCCTGTCCCAAAGGCGGGAAGCGCCGTAAATCCCTTTTGGTTATGCGCAGCTGACGTTATATACAATCGGGCTAACCTTGCAATCAGGTATTCGATTTGGTTTCCGGGGTACGAAAGATGCGTAGGAGCGCTTCATTCGTCGCATTCCCAACAATGCGGAGGCGGGCATGGATTCATCCTCGCCATGGACGCCGGTGGTGGAAACATACTATTGGCGTGCCGGAAGCTGCGCGCTTCGGCGTTCAGGTCGGAGGAAAGTCTTTGGCGCAGGCCGGAGCGGGTGGTCCGGGTCCGGTCCTCGACCGGAAGCGCTGCCTTTGCCGGGAGCGCTTGGCAATGCGCCTTACAAGCCGGCCGATTTGGAGATTTCCAGCATCCGGTGGATGCTTTTCACCCCTTCCCGGATGACCCAGTCCGGGAGTACGATCTCCGGTTGTTCGTAAAGCATGCAGGTATAGAGTTTTTCCAGGGTGTTGCGGCGCATGTGCGGGCACTCGTTGCAGGCGCAGGTATTGTCCGGAGGAGCCGGCAGGAAGACCTTGTCGGGAGATGCCTTCTGCATTTGGTGGAGGATGCCGGCTTCGGTCGCGACGATGAAGGTGGAGGCCGGGCTGCGTTGGGTGAACTTGAGCAGGCCGGTGGTGGAACCGATGTAATCCGCCCGGTCGAGGATATGCGTTTCGCATTCCGGGTGGGCGATCAGCAGGGCATCGGGATGGCGGTGCCGGAGTTTGGTGATCTTTTCCAGGGAGAAAAGTTCGTGCACCATGCACGCGCCGTTCCAGAGCACCATGTCGCGTCCTGTCTTTCGGATCAGGTAACGGCCCAGGTTGATGTCCGGGGCGAATATGATCGGTTGGTCAGCCGGAATGCTTTCGATGATCTGCACGGCATTGGTGGAGGTGCAGCAGATATCGGTGAGGGTTTTCATTTCCGCCGTGGTGTTGACGTAGCTGACCACCAGGTGGTCGGGATATTTTTCCTTGAACTTGCGGAACAAGGGGGCCGGGCAGGCATCCGCCAACGAACACCCCGCCTTGAGGTCGGGCAGCAGCACCTTTTTCTGCGGGCTGAGCATCTTGGCCGTTTCCGCCATGAAATGGACACCGGCGAAGACGATGATGTCCGCATCCGTCCGGGCAGCCTCTTGGGAAAGCCCCAAACTGTCGCCGATGTAGTCGGCGATGTCCTGGATTTCCGATTCCTGATAATAGTGCGCCAGGATGATGGCGTTCTTCTCCCGCTTCAATCGGGCGATTTCCGCCGGGAGGTCGAGGGAGGGGTCCGCCGGGATGTCGAGAAAACCGTTTGATTCCAGGTCGAACAACAGATGGTCTGTCAATTCCGTGGTATTCATATGATAATTTTTATTACTGCGCGTGCGTTGTATATTTGTGTACGTCCTTTCCCCGACGATATGATCCCGAGGCGGGTGCGTACGATTCCATACAATAGGAACACCTGCGGGCATGCACGGTTCATTGGAACGGATGAGCACGGTATGCCGGTCGGCTACGTCCCCGCAATTCCCCGAACAGGGGCGAATGTCCTATGATCCGCCGACGCGAACAGATGGCTGCCGGCGGAGGTGGTCCTGTGGGGCCTCAGGAAGGCAAGTTGTTTTCTCGAAATGATAAGTATCTAACAGGTAGAAAAATAAGAATGACGCTGGAATATATGTGAATTGATAATCCCTTCCGGGCGTATAATAACCCATTGCGGCAGATTTTTTGCTTCGTTCCCAACGTATAGTCCCTCCAACATCCCCAATGTCAACACCGGCAGCCCTTCGGGTGTCCTGCCACCCTCGGGTGGTGGTCAATGACATGGCGGTGCCACAACAAGTACTTACACTAAAACACACGGTCCGATGAAGCCACGCAATTCTGTAACCAATATCCTGCGGACGAACTGTACCGTCATCGAAGCGGAAGCGACCGTAGATACCATCCGATACGTCTTCCAACATTTTCCCAATGAATTCCTGCCGGTGGTGGAGGGTATCCGATTCATCGGTGTTATTTTCCGGGACGAGTTCCTGGCGCAATACGTCATGGGGCTGGATGCCCGATTGATGGCGAAAGAGCTGGTCTCCAAGGAAATGGTGGAGCTGTCCCCGGAAAATACCATGGAGCATGCCCGCGAGATTTTCGATACGAAGACCTACAACATCATTCCGGTCGTGGACGAGCACAAGGACCTGATGGGGATCATCCTGCGCGAGGATTTCGAGGCGTGGGACAAGCAAAAGGCCGGCTTCAATCCGTTCGGCACGCTGAAGCGCTTCTTCTGAAGCGACACCCCATCTCCTGTCTCCGGCCTGCCTGCGGTTTCCTTCCGGCCGTGTACGCCGGGCCTGCCGTAGTTCCGGTTCTTAAAAAGGCGGTGGACGGCCTGTGAACCGAACTGCAAAAGTGCCTACCTTTGCGGCACTAACCAGATAAAGTCCACCTTCATGCAAGCAGTATACATCGTGGCGGCCGTCCGGACGCCGATTGGCAGTTTCGGAGGAACCTTGGCGCAGGTACCCGCCCCGGTCCTGGGGTCGGCGGCAATCCGTGGTGCGCTCAAACAAGCCGGGATCGCCGGCGAGGAAGTGGAGGAAGTGCTGATGGGCAACGTCATCTCCGCCAACCTCGGGCAGGCGCCCGCCCGGCAGGCGGCCCGCCTGGCGGGGCTTCCGGACCACGTTCCCTGTACGGCCGTCAACAAGGTATGCGCCTCCGGCATGAAGGCGGTTATGTTGGCTGCGCAGTCCATCCAGGTCGGCGCATCGGATGTGGTGGTCGCCGGTGGCATGGAAAATATGTCGTCCGTGCCCTATTACCTGCCACAGGCGCGTTGGGGATACCGATACGGGGACAACAGTTTCGTCGACGGTTTGTCACGGGACGGCCTGACGGATGTCTACGACCAATGTGCCATGGGGGTCTTTGCCGACCGCACCGCCGCCCGCTATGGCATTTCCCGCGAAGCACAAGATGCCTACGCCATCGACAGCTATCGACGTGCCGCCGCCGCCGCTGCCGCCGGCTTCTTCCGGGCGGAAATCGTCCCGGTCTCCCTACCCCCATCCAAAGGGGGCGAACCGGCACCGGTATCGGAAGACGAGGAGTACCGGAAGGTGAAGTTCGACAAGATACCTTCCCTCCGACCGGTCTTCACCCCGGACGGGACGGTGACGGCAGCCAATGCCTCCACCCTCAACGACGGCGCCGCCGCCCTGGTGCTGATGTCAGAAAGAAAATTGAAGGAATGGGGCGGCACCCCCCTCGCCAGGGTGGTCGCTTTCGCAGATGCGGCCCAGGAACCTGCCTGGTTTACCACCACCCCGGTGGCGGCGGCCGAAAAGGCGCTCCGCCTCGCCGGTCTCTCCCGTCAACAAATGGATTATGTCGAAGTCAACGAGGCGTTCTCCGTCGTCGCCCTGGCCTTCGAGCAATTGATGGAGGTCCCACACGACAAGACCAATGTGTTCGGCGGCGCCGTTTCGCTCGGCCATCCGCTCGGCGCCTCCGGTGCCCGTATCCTCACGACACTCGGCAACGTCCTCCACCAATACAAGGGAACTTACGGCCTCGCGGCCATTTGCAACGGGGGCGGGGGTGCCTCCGCCTTCATTTTGGAAAAATGCTGACGCCCGAAGTCCGGGTCCCTGCGCGGACTATTGCCGTATGCCGGTGACAAAGGGCCGGAAGCGCCGGGTTCCCGGTCCTCCGATACCCGACCCATCGACTCGCCATACAGCGGCCGGCCCTATTCCGGACCGCCTACATCCTAAATATCGAATCTCACCGGTAGGATCACCGCCATGCGGACTTGCTTGCCATTCCGGACGGCCGGTTGCCAAGTCGGCATCCCCCGTACCGCAGCAAGTGCGGCATCCGCCCGCGCTTTGTTCGGCGATCCTTTTGTGCCGGCATGCCCGATGTCGATTACGTCTCCGAACTCATTGATCGTAAAAGAAATGTATTCGATGGCCCCTTCCCTTGAAATCAATTCCGCCGGTGTATTCCGCAGGTGCTTGTACAACCATTGCTGCAACAGGCCGGCGGAACATTTTCCGGGATCTTCCTCCAGGAGACAGGAACGGGAAAAAAGTGGTTGGGAGTGCTCGGGCAGGGGGATGTAATTGAAGGTCGGCACATTCATCATCGGCAGTTGGCCGGTCGTATCCGGGACTGCGGCTACCGCCGGGGCTTCCGCCGGAGGCGGTACCGGGGCCGCTTCGGTCGGATCGGCCGGTACCGGGGCCGGGGCTGCCGGTGCGGTCGTCTCCATGGCAGGTTTCGACTTCTCCCCGTCGGCTACCGGTGTCTCCATCACGGCGGATCGGGACAGCTCGGTGATGTCCTGCGTCAGGTCTTCTTCACAGGAAGACCACCCCAGGAGGAGAAGTCCCATCGAAAGGAAGATGAAGAATCGCTGCATATGCGTCGGGATTTTATTGCTGCGTGGAGGTGCCGGTTCGGTTCCCGGATGGGGTCGTGGCTATTTGTTATTTTTAGGATTAACGTTTTTTTTGGCTGGGGTTGCATGTGTCCGCCGGATTTTTTTTGGGTTTCTTTTGTCGTGGCGGGATGAGATACGGTGCTGGTGGTTCCTGCTGGTGCGGGGAGTGGGGTCGGGGGAGGGGGGGGTGGTCCCCGCTTCGCGGGGAGTGGGGTCGGGGAGGAGGTTTTGGTGGTCCCCGCTTCGCGGGGAGTGGGGTCCGCGAATTTTATGGATTGGGCGAATTGGTGGGATTTTATTTTTTGCTGAAATTATTGGCGGAAGGATGGGGGAACGGCGGGTCGGTGATTAATGGATTTTTTTCTCCCCGCTTCGCGGGGAGTGGGGTCGGGGGAGGGGGGGGCTGGTCCCCGCTTCGCGGGGAGTGGGGTCCGCGAATTTTATGGATTGGGCGAATTGGTGGGATTTTATTTTTTGCTGAAATTATTGGCGGAAGGATGGGGAACGGCGGGTCGGTGATTAATGGATTTTTTTCTTCCCGCTTCGCGGGGAGTGGGGTCGGCGAATTTTATGGATTGGGCGAATTGGTGGGATTCTTATTGGCTGGTGTTCAGGAGGCGAGTTCCTGTTCCTCCGGTTCCTGGAACACCTTGCGGAATTGGCTGGGCAGGAGGCTGACTTTCCGGCCGAGCCATTTCTCCAGGCTGACAGCCAGGAGTACATATCCTTCCGTCACGCCAGGCATCGGTACGACGATGAAAACGAAGAAAGGCAGGAAGCGGGGAATGTCGCGGAGTTGGCGGACGGCCCGGTCCATTTCCGCCGGACTGGGACCGGAGGCGGGGTCCGCCATGCGGAGCTCCACGAATCCCCGATGGGCGAAAGTTTGAATCATCTGTTTGGTTTCCAAGCTTTCATAAACGAAAGCCCACACCATACGCCTGGGAATCCGGGTAAATTTCTTAAGTCTGGTGACCATCATATTCGTCGGCTGAGGGTGATTGCCGGTGGTCGCCATATACACGGGAGCCGGATAAACGGCTCGTCGGACGACCTTGCATACACCCCTACAAATATATGGGGATTTCCGTTCCCATGCCGGAATATTCCCGGGATGCCGTCAGCCGGGTATTTCCAGGCGGCTGCGGCCGTTGGCAATCCGGCGGACGATGATCTGGACCGGGATGCGTTCGGTCATTTCGCGGACGTGGGAGATCACCCCGACCTTGCGTCCTGATTCATGCAGGCGTTCCAGGGCGTCCACGGCCTGGTGGAGGGATTCCGGATCGAGTGCGCCGAACCCTTCGTCGATGAAGAGCGACTCCACCCGGACTTGTTGGGAGTTGAGGGAAGCCAGCCCCAATGCCATGGCCAGGGAGACCAGGAAGGTTTCCCCACCGGAAAGTGACAACACGCTGCGGACCTCGTCTCCCATTTCGCGGTCGATGACCTGCAGGCCCAGGGATTCGGGAATCCTTTCGAGGGTATAGCGGCGGACGATGGTCTCGAGGTGCCGGTTGGCGTAACGCAGCAGTTCGTCGAGGGAGTACTGCTGGGCGATTTGTCGGAAGGCATTGCCATCCGCGGAGCCGATGACTGTATCGAGGCGTCCCCAGCGATCCGCTTCCTCCTGCCGCTGCGCCAGTTCGCGGCAAGCCTGCTCATGGACGCGCCGTTGTTCTTCGTCCTGTCGCAGGGTGAGCTGCAAGGCGGTATGTTCGTTCAGGGTTCGCTCGAGGTCCTGCCCAAGGCGGCTTTGTTCCGTTTCGAGGTCGGCAAGCGGTTGATCGGTCGCGGGTTTCCGCAGGTATTCCTCGAGCCGGGCCTTTCTTTCCCCGGTGATGGTTTGTGCCGCATTCAAGCGATTGACACAGTCATCCCGGAACGACTGTTCCTGCAGGATCCAAGCCTGGTCATACCGAAGCAATTCGTCCAATCCGTCCATATCCAGGGTGAGTTGCATGCCTTGGCAGAAGGAATCCAGCCATTCGCGGAACGCTTCGGCGGCCGCCTCGGCGGTCGTCCGGTGATGTTGCAGTTGGTCGCGCAGGGTTTGGAGATTCGCTGCGCTGCCGGCGAGCGCGTTCTCTGCCTGTTGCCGTTCCGCCTGTGTCTGGGCCAGGATTTTCCGGGCGGTATGGACGGCCTCCTGGGCCTGGGTTTCTACCTCGTCGGCAGGTCGGCCATCGAGCAGCTGCCGCCGGTCCGCCAGGAACCCTTGAAGCCGGTCCCAATTGGCCTGCCAATTGTCTTGAGCTTGCGGCAGTTGTTCACGGTACCCTTGGATGATTGCTGACAATTCGGCTTTCCGCCCGTTCATGACATGGATTTGCGATTGCAGTTCGGCGATGGCCTGTTCGTTCTCCGACCATTTGCGGATGCCTTCCGTCAGGCGGGAACGGAATTCCGACGGGTTGTCCCGGAATGCGGGTATCCAATTGTCGGAGGCCAGGAAGGGTTGCAGGGTCTTGCTCACATCCTGCAACCCTTGTTGCAGTTGTTGTTGGTTCATCCGGAGCAGGTCCAGCCGGTTTTTCCGGTTGTCCACATTTTGTCGGAGCACGTTCTCCTGTGTTTCCGCCGTCCGGAGGTGTTGGCTGCAGTCCTGCAGTTCCTGTTGGATCCGGTTCATGTCTTTTTGGCGTTGCAGGAGTTGCTCTTGCAAGCTGCGGCAGGACTGCAGGGACTCGTTACAAGCCTTTCCGGCCTGCGTCAGGTGCTTCGCCCGGTTTTCGGCCGGCACATTGTCCAGTTGCGGGGTGTAGGCCAGCCGGTCCCAATCGGTGAGCAGTTGATGCCGTTCCTGTTGTTGGGCCAATCGGGCCTCTTGGTTCGTTCGAACCTGATTTTCCAGCTGCTCGGCTTGAGCCTGCAGCCGGTGAAGCTCCTGTTGGTAGCGTACGTGGTCCTGTTCGGCATTGTCCAATTCCTGTTGCAGGGAATCGAGGGCGGGGTGGGGGGCTTGCGCCGAGTGCCGGTAGGGGTGGTGGGTGCTGCCGCAGACCGGACATGGGGTCTCCGGTTCGAGGGTCTGCCGGAGACCGACCACATCGGCGGACATCTCCAGGCGGACCTTATCCAGCAGCCGGGCGACGGTATCCCGGCGGAGGTAGGTCTCCGAGACCATCCGGGTCGTCGATTCGATGGCTGTTAGTAAGTCGGGACGTGCAGCCTCCAGTTCGGCCGCTTCCCCGGCCAGGCGGTTTACCACGGCTTCGGACCGGGAAAGCAGCTGCCAGAGGTGATCGGCATCCCGGATTGTGTCGCGTTGCTGTTCCAGGTCGGACAGTCGCTTGGTCAGCTCGGCCAGCCCGGTCGCCGGGTCGCCTTCCGCCGCCAGGTTTTCTTGACGTTTTTCCAGCTGGTCGCGGTACGCCCGGTTCTTGTTCGATTCCTTTTTTCCTGCCTCCAGGTTCCGCTCGGCCGCAAGCAGGTCCTGCCGGGCCTTTTCGACATCGGTATCCGCGGTGGCCAGTTGGGGCAGTAGTTGTCCGGCCACCTGGAGTTGCTGTTCGATGAGACCTTGGTTCTCCCGGATGGTTTGCAGGGTAGCCCGGTCTTTTTTCCATTGTAACTTGTCGGCCAGCGAAGATTCGGCGACCGTCCTGTCCTTTTCCAGTTGGCGGAGCAGATCCGACTGCTTCGACAGATTCCGTTCGATTCTGTCCCGGTCGGCTGCCGCGTTGTCCACTTGTTGCCGTTGGACGGCCAGCTGACCGTCCAGGAGCCTGGCTTTTTGAAGCAAAGGCCGGAGGGCGTCCAGGGCTTCCTCCGCCTGCTGCAGGGCGGTGGTACTGTTTTCGAACACCTGTTGCAGGGTCTGCAACTTTTCTTGCGCGCGGTGATGGCTGTCGCCGGCCTGGGCAAAATCCCGCGCCAATTGTTCCCCCTCCGACTGCAGGTGCCGCCGCATATCCACCCGAGGCCGGGCTTCCTGGACGGCCTGCACGATATCCAGCTGCCGGAACCGGTCCGCAGCCTGGTCCCGTTCCTCCTGCACCTTTTGCTCATTCTCGAGGGCCGAGTGCAGGTTTTCGGTCAGCTCCTCCAGGGTCTTGTACCAACGGATACCAGCCCGGACCTTATCGGATCGAATCCGGAGGCTTTCCAAGTTCGCCCGGCACGCCGCTTCCCGGCCGGATATTTCCGCCAGTTCCTCGGCGGACAAGACCCGGATTCCCGCAAGGCGCTTCATTTGGTTATCTAGTTCGTTCTTGGCAATACCGTTTTTCACGTGTACCTGGCGGGAGATCCGGCTGTAGATTTCCGTGCCGGTCAGCCGTTCCAACAGGAGGCCGCGCTCCTGGACGTTGGACTGCAGGAAGGCCGAAAAATCGCCCTGCGCCAACAGGACGGAGCGGCTGAACTGCTGGAAGGTAAGGCCGACCAGGCGTTCGATATGTGTCTGGTGGTCGTTTTTCCCGTTGTTCAGGAATGCTTGGGTGTCGCCGCACGACACGAGTCTGAATTGGGATTGCTGCAACCTGCCGCTGATATTCAGGTGTGCGCGGCGGACAGACCAGGTGGACTGGTAATCCTGTCCGTCGGTGCCGGTGAACTTCACGCTGGCCCACCCTTCGGCGGTTCCCTTTCGCAACAGGGTGCGGACATCCGTCCGTTGCAGCGACTCCCCGGATACATCCGTCACGTAACCTTCCCGGTCGCCGGGATTTTCCAGGCGGGGTACCTTGCCGTACAAGGCCAGGCAGAGGGCATCCAGGACGGTGGTCTTGCCGGCGCCCGTCCGGCCGGTGATGGCGAAGATACCGGTCTGCCGGAGGAGGCCGGTGGTGAAGTCGATGGTATGCTCCCCTTCCAGGGAAGCCAGGTTTTTCAGCGAGATGGATAGTATTTTCATGTGTTGCCGCTTGGGGATGGGTGGTGGTGTGGATCAGTTTGCCGGGACTTGTTCGGTTTCCCGCCACACGTCATGGAAAAGGGTCAGGAGCGCCTCCGGCGGATCCTCCTGGAATTTCTTGCGGTAGGTCTGCCGGAAAATGGTATCTGGATTCAGGTCCCGGAGCGACAAGGTTTCGGCCGGTTCCGCCCCGGCTGCCGCAGCGGGGGGATAATGAGTCTGGATGCCGGTAAGGCGGACCGCCTTGTTCCGCAAGGCTTCCTCGATCTTGGCGCGGAGGGAGGGTTCCGGCTGGGTCAAAGAGACCTGTACCTGCAGGTAAGGGAAATGTTCCGACGGCATATCGGTGGCATCGGTATCCAGCTGTCGGAGCGCCTCCAGCACCTCGTCCATCGGCAGCGGTTCGTCGGGAATCCGGAGCAGCGGTACCGTCACGGGGATTTCCAGCGGCCTGGGCTCGGTGACCTGCCCGTCCGTGATGTCGAAAACCAGCACCTGGTGCCGATAGTCACGTTCGGTGAAGGACATGGGCAGCGGACTGCCGGCATACCAACAGGCCCGGTGCCCCGGTACGGCCTGGGCCTTGTGGATATGGCCCAGGGCAAGGTACTGGATATCGGCGGGGAATTGGCCGATCGGCACCCCCTCCAGGCCGCCCAGGACCAACCGTTCCTGGCTGTCCATATCCGTCACCACCGACTGCAGGGCATGGAAATGGCCCATGGCAAGGATTGCCTGTCCTGCCTCGCGTTTGGACAAGGCCAGCTGGCAGGTGTCCCGATAAAAATCGGCGACGTTGTTTTTCTGGTCGGGGGCAGCCGGATTTTCCACCTGTGCGGGCGTGAATTCCGCCCGGAGGTAAGGCACGGCGAGACACCAGGCCCCAATGGTGCCATCCCGCTCATACAAGGGCACCAGGCACTTGCCGGGATCGGGTAAGTCCGCTTCCGTCCGACCGATACTGCCGATGATGTGGATGCGGGTTCCCTCGAGCAAGGGGACCGGCGACTCCAGCCGGTATGCCGAGTCGTGGTTGCCGGCGATGGCGACAAGCTGGAGACCCGGGTCTTGTCGGGTCGCATCGCGCAGGAAGGAATAGAACAGGCCGATAGCTTCTGCGGAAGGGTTGAAGTTGTCGAAGACATCCCCGCTGAGGAGCAGGACATCTACGGATTCCTGCCTGAGGGTTTCCAGCAACCAAGCCAGGAATCGGCGGTGTTCGTAGGTACGGTCGAAGCGGTGGAAGGTCTGTCCGATGTGCCAATCGGCGGTATGGAGCACTTTCATAGCATCCGGGGTTTGGGGTACGGTTCCGCAAATCGGCCGACCTGCGGCGGGCCGTACCGATACAAAGATAAGGCAAAGGGGAGCTCGGGAGGTTATCCGTTCGGTGTCCGTGTCGAAGTAGACGCCGGTTCGGCACGATGGCTTGCGGTACTCGTTTGTTCCGGCCGCAAGGTCTGGCCATGCATAGGGCCCGAATCGCTTACCGAATAAATGTTTCACTGCGGAATGTCGCCTGCCGGGGGTGACAATTCCGGCGCAAACCAGGTATCGGGCGCATTGTCCGGGCCTGCGGCCGTTTCGAAATTTGCGGAAGCTACCAGGTTCTTGGCGGCAGGGCTTGGCATTCGGCGACAGGACGGGCCGCCTGCGTCATCAGGTCGGCCGGGTTGCACCGGGTACCGGGGAATTGGAATTCATTCCCTCCAAAAAAAACCGAAATGAAGAAAGAAAAAACAACGCCGTCCGATCGGCGGAAAAACTGGACACGACATCATGACATGGCTGTAAACAAGGTGATTGCGGGATTGGCCTTTGGCTTCCTCCTGGCGCTGGGGCAGCCGCTGTACACCCAGACGGTGATCGGGGGTATCGTACCGGACACATCGGCCATGCTGGATATCCGGAGCACGGACCGGGGCGTCCTGTTTCCCCGGCTGACCACCCTCCAACGGGATGCCATCCCCGATCCGGCGGAAGGGTTGATGGTGTACAACGTCACAACCAAGTGCCTGGAAATCAATCTGGGAACCCCCTATCTACCGGCCTGGACATCCATAAAATGCCCGCCGCCGCCCGGATCCGTCTCCACATTGGATTGTGCCCAGTCGACCATTTCCGGCAGTCTGTATGCCGGGACACCGGCCGCCGGCCTGGTGGTCCGTGTACCTTACACCGGAGGGGACGGCGGCTATTACGGCAGCCAGTCGGTCGCTTCGACCGGGGTGACCGGCCTCACGGCGATGCTGTCGGCCGGCTATTTCGCGACCGGTTCCGATACCTTGGCCTATCTCATCAGCGGAACGCCGGACACCGTCGGTACGGCCGCCCTTGCGCTGTCCGTCGGCGGACAGGCTTGTCCGTTGTCCCTGCCGGTGGCCGGCTGCGGTGCATATGTGGCCGCCGGCCAATGGAAACAGTTCCAGTGCCACAACCTGGCCGCCGCCAATACCGCCGCCGATCCCCGGACGCCGAGTTGGGAAATCATCGGCGGTTATTGGCAGTGGGGACAGGCAGGGCCGGATCCCGCCAGCTGGCGGACGACCAATACCGCCCATTTCGCACATGGACCGACCGGCCCCTCGGTCGGGGAAGCCAATGCCGCCCCCATCGTGGGGTGGGACCCGGTCCCGACGACCAACGGCGCCTGGGCGGATGCGGCGAAAACAACCGCAGACCCCTGTCCGGCCGGGTATCGGGTGCCCACCCGGGCACAGTGGGACAGCCTCCTGCTCCACAATACCCACACCGACGTGGGTACCTGGCTCGATTACGTCAACAACTACACCAGCGGACGCTTCTTCGGTCCCGACCTGATGCTGCCTGCCGCCGGTAACCGGGATAATGTCACCGGTTTGCAGTTCACCCGCGGCTTCTCCGGCCATTACTGGAGCACCACCGCTTCCGGGGATTACCAGGCCTGGATCCTGTATATGGGCTTTTTCAGCGGCACCTATACCACAGGGGCCGGCCGTGAATACGGACTGTCTGTCCGGTGCATATCGGAATAAGCCGACTCCCGTCCCAATAGCACGCGGCAACAGGCGGCAAGGTCGCCCTCGCATGCGGGGGCGATACAAGGGATGAGTTCCGATCCGCGGTGCTTCGCCGCTGTCTGACCGGTTCGTGCTCTTACCGGGAAGCTGCGGGTGGGTCGGCATCAGTTCCGTAAGGAACTCGTTCCTGGTCGGGAGGCGGGTGTTCCGGGTGTGCCCAGGCTCGGACATGCGGGGTCGGGAGTCTGGAGCGGGTGGATGCGGGCGGCTTCCGGTGTTCACCGGCCTTCGTGCCTGAGCAGCCGGACCTTCCGGCAGCCGGCTTGCCCCGCACCCGATTGGATACGGGCAGGATGAGACCGACCGGACAGCGTGCCTCCATCGGGCATGCCCTTCCCCGACGTATTGCGGGGAGGAACCGGCCGTGTCACCCGGTGGACCGGCTTTCCCCCGGTCAGCGATCGTCGCCGGTATCGCCGGAGACCAGTTCCTCGTGTATCGCCACGTGTGCATTGCCCGCGGTGAAAGTGGCGCTCACGGACAGGTTCCCCTTTTGGCCGCTCACGTTGGCACCCTCGTCCGAGGTGAAGCGGAACGTCTCATAGCCTTTTTGTTTCAATTCCTGCTCATACGTGCCGGCCGCCGACAGGGGGACACCCTCGAAAAAGACCCCCCAGGTCCGGGAGGTCCCCACGTCCGCATAGGTCGTATGGGCCACCGTACCGTCGGAGAAGCGCGGCACCTCGGCCGGAATGTCGCCGGGCCATGTCCGGGCTTCCGTGCTGATTTCGGCATGCAGGCTGTCTCCCTCCATGGTGATATGCCCGCGTTCGATGTCCACGTGTGCCATGCCGCCGCCCGATTTTTCGATGGCGTTTTCCAAGATCGATTCGCCGGCCTTTTCGGCGGATGGTCGGCAGGCGGGGAGCAGGCCGACGGCACAGGCCAGCCAAAGGACGGAAGGGTAGGGGATTGTTCTCATGGTTCCGGTTTTGACCAAAGATAATCGGCCGGGAATCCGGGGACAATGATATCCGTCAGTTCTTGTCCGTTCGGGAACCGGGGGATGCTTTCCGATTTGGCGCCCTCACCGGACTGTCGAGGGTAAGGGCCGCGGGAGACCGGTGACCGTTCAAAGGACGACCTCGCCCCGATCCATCCACCGCCCTCCCGCCTCCCGCGGCAATCGGCTATTCGCCGCCATCCTGCCGGCAGGGCGGTGCAAGCCCGATGCCGGCCGACGATGCCCCGGAGCACGGGAAACAAGCTTGGCAGCTTCTGTACTTCGTCGAGGATGACGGTCTCCGGTCTGGTCGGCAAGCGGCTCCAGGAAAAGGGAAGGTTGTCCGAGCTTGACCCGGTCGTCGGGATTCTCCAGGTCGAGATAAACCGATTTCCTGGAGAGTTGTGAACGGATGGCCTGCACCAGGGAAGTCTTTCCGACCTGACGAGGTCTTACCCCGGGAAACACCACGGATTGGATTGCGCATCCCTGCGGAAGGCCAAATTGCCGGTGGGGCGCCGAATGGCGACGACCCGAATCAGTCGGTACGGCAGGAAAGGGGTACGGCTGCTGGATTTGCGGGAGGCGGCATGGGTGTGCCGGGAAGCGGGGCTGTCAGGTTGCGGTGAGTGGTCGCAGGATGAGCAGATGCCCTTGCAAACCCAAAAAAAAGGACCTACGGATGCTTCCGTAGGTCCTTGGCCGATGGCGGAGCGGTAAATGGGACTCGAACCCACGGCCCTCAGCTTGGGAAGCTGATGCTCTACCAACTGAGCTACTACCGCATTTTGCAGGGCATAAAATTAAGAAAAAGCGCGCACCCTGTAACCGGTGGGTGCGAAAAAAAATCCGGGCGGCACCGGCTCGTCCGGTGCCGCCCGGTGGGGCGGTCATGCATTGGACTGCAGGACCGGGTCGGCCTGGTTGACCTGGAGCACCCCGATCTTGCCGATGGCATTGAGATAAGCCTCGACGGAGGCGGTGACGATATCCGTATCCACGCCGAAGCCGACGAAGGAGCGGTTGTGGTGGTTGATGCGGACATGCACCTTGGCGGTATCGTAGCTGCGGTTGATATTGGACTGGACGAGGTATTCCTCCAGTTCGATATGTTCGCCGATGATCTTATCGACGGCGCGGAAGGCGGCGTTGACCGGTCCGTTGCCCGTTTCGCTGGCGCGGCGGAGTTGGCCGTTGACGAGCAGTTCCACGGTGGCGGTGGGGGAGGTGGATTTGCCGCAGGTCACCTGGAGGCGGTTCAGTTCCAGGTCGGCGGCGTGGTGTTCCCCATCCATGATGCGGACGAGGTCTTCGTCCTGGATTTCCTTCTTGGCATCGGCGATGGCGAGGAAACGCTGGTAGGCGGCCTGAAGGGATTCCGTATCGAGGTGGTATCCGAGCCGTTCGAGGTGGTGGCGCAGGGCCGCTTTGCCGCTGCGGGCGGTGAGTACGATCGAGGAAGCGGGGACGCCGACATCCTCGGGGTCGATGATTTCGTAGTTTTCCCGGTTCTTGAGGACACCGTCCTGGTGGATACCGGAGGAGTGGGCGAAGGCATTGCGGCCGACGATGGCCTTGTTGGGCTGAACGGGCATGCGCATCATCTTGGAGACCAGGAGGCTGAGCGGATAGATGCGTTGGGTCTGGATATTGCTTTCCAGGTTGAGGCCCTTGTGGGTCTTGAGGGTCATGGCGACCTCCTCGAGGGAAGTGTTGCCGGCCCGTTCGCCGATGCCGTTGATGGTCACCTCCACCTGTCGGGCGCCGTTGAGGACACCGGCGATGGTATTGGCGGTGGCGAGGCCCAGGTCGTTGTGGCAATGGCAGGAGAGGATGGCGCGGTCGATATTGCCGACATTTTCCATCAGGAACCGGATCTTGCGGCCGTACTCGTCCGGCAGGCAGTAGCCGGTGGTGTCCGGGATGTTGACGACCGTGGCGCCGGCGGCGATGACCGCCTCCACCATGCGGGCGAGGAAGACATTGTCGGCGCGGCCGGCGTCCTCGCAGTAGAACTCGATGTCCTCGACGAATTTTTTTGCGTACTTGACGGCGGCGACCCCTCTTTCGATGATTTCCTCCCGGGTGGCGTTGAATTTATGGCGGATATGGTAGTCGGATGCGCCGATGCCTGTATGGATGCGTTTGTGCTTGGCGAAGCGGAGCGATTCCGCTGCCGTATCGATGTCTTTTTCCACGGCCCGGGTCAAGGCGCAGATGGTCGGGAAGCGGACGGCCTTGGAGATGGCGACGACCGATTGGAAATCGCCGGGACTGCTGATGGGGAATCCCGCTTCGATGACATCGACCCCCAGGGCTTCCAGTTGGCGGGCGATTTCCACTTTTTCGTGGGTATCGAGTTGGCATCCGGGGACTTGTTCCCCGTCCCGCAGGGTCGTGTCGAAAAAATAAACGCGGTTTGACATGATGGATGGATTTTGAACGGTGCCGGTCCGGGACCGACGGGATTCTTATTCGATGGGCAGAGGCGCTTCCGGGGGAGTGCACCTATGCGAGGGCATGTTTGCGTTCGATTTCCCGGATGACCGCCCGTCCCATGGCCTCGGTACCGAGGATATTTTCCGGCGGGGTACCCGGGTCGGCGATGTCGCCGGTCCGGAGTCCGGTCTTGAGTACCTGGTCGACGGCATCCACGACGGCATCGGCCTCCCGTTTCAGGCCGAAGCCGATTTCCAGCAGGAGTGCGGCGGAGAGGATGGCGGCGAGTGGGTTGGCGATACCTTGGCCGGCGATATCCGGTGCGGAGCCGTGGACCGGTTCGTAGAGCCCCGTCCGGTCGCCGACGGAGGCGGAGGCCAGCATGCCGAGGGAGCCGGCGATTTGGGAAGCCTCGTCCGTCAGGATGTCACCGAACATGTTTTCCGTCACGATGACATCGAACTGACGGGGATTCTTGATCAGCTGCATGGCCGCATTGTCGACGAACATATGGTAGAGCGTCACTTCCGGAAAAGCGGGGGCGAGTTCCTGCATGACCTCCCGCCACAGCCGGCTGGCTTCGAGGACATTGGCCTTATCCACCGAATGCAGGATGCCGCGTCGGGCCCTGGCGGCCTCGAATGCCTTGACGGCGATGCGGCGGACTTCCTCCTTCGAATAGATCATGGTGCTGACGGCGACGTTGCCGTTGTCGCGCCGTTCGGAAGGACCGAAATAGATACCGCCGGTCAGTTCCCGGAAGAAGAGGATATCCGCGCCGCGCAGCACTTCCGGTTTGAGGCTGGAGGCGTGGGCCAGTTCGTCGAAAATCCGGATCGGGCGGAGGTTGGCGTACAGTCCCAGTTCCTTGCGGATGCGGAGCAGGCCTTGTTCCGGTCGGACCTTGCGGGACGGGTCGTTGTCGTAGCGGGGATCTCCGACGGCGCCGAGCAGGATGGCGTCGGCATGGCGGCAGGTGGCCAGGGTTTCGTCCGGCAGGGGGTTGCCGGTGGCTTCGATGGCGCTGTGGCCGATCAGGGCCGTTTCGAAGGCGAACAGGTGGCCGTAACATTCGGCGACGGCCGCCAGGGCCCGGCGGCCCCATTCGGTCACTTCCGGACCGATCCCGTCACCGGGTAGCAAGACGATTTTCCTGGTATGCAGCATGATGTTTTTTCTTTGTATCGTGGTCGGCAACCGGTTCTAGGCGCCGGCCGCCTCGAAGCGTTCGATGGCTTCGCGGCGCGACAGGATGTAATCGATGTCGTCGTAGCCGTTCAGCAGGCAGGCTTTCTTGTAGGGGTTGATGTCGAAAGGGACGGCCAGCCCGAGGGCCGGTACGGCCAAGACCTGGTCGGCGAGGTCGACCTGGACGGTCGTACCGGGATCCGTTTCCACCTGTCGGAAGAGCAGCTGGAGGGTATCCGCCGGGATTTGGACAGGCAGCAGGTTGTTGTTCAGGGCATTGTTATAGAAAATATCCGCGAAGGAGCTGGAGACGACCACCTGGAAGCCATAGTCGGCCAGGGCCCAGGCGGCATGTTCCCGGCTGGAGCCGCAGCCGAAGTTCTGGCCGGCCAGCAGGATGTTTCCCTGGTAACGGGATTGGTTCAGTACGAAATCCGGGTTGGGCACATCGCCGGGCAGGTAGCGCCAATCGCGGAACAGGTTGTCGCCGAAACCATCGCGGGAGGTCGCTTTCAGGAAGCGGGCCGGGATGATCTGGTCGGTGTCGATGTTTTCGATCGGCAGGGGGACACAGGTGGTATTTACTTGTCGGAAAGCCATACGCTCGCAGGTCAGTTGACGTTTGGTCGGGCGACGGGCCGTCCGCGCGGTGGCCCGTCGGGCCGGGTTACAGGTATTCGCGGACATCCACGATCCGGCCGGTGACGGCGGCGGCCGCCGCCGTGAGGGGACTGGCCAGGAACGTGCGGGCGCCGGGTCCCTGGCGTCCTTCGAAGTTTCGGTTGGAGGTCGATACACAGTATTTTCCCTGCGGGACCTTATCCTCGTTCATCCCCAGGCAGGCGGAGCAACCAGGCTGGCGCAGTTCGAAGCCCGCTTCGCGGAAGACCTCGTCCAGTCCTTCCGCTACCGCCTGGGCCGCCACCTGGCGGGAACCCGGGACAATCCAGACGTTGACATCGGGTGCTTTCCGTTTGCCGCGCACGAAATCGGCCACCTGCCGGAGGTCCTCTATGCGCGAATTGGTGCAGGATCCGATGAAGACATAATCGACCTGCTTGCCGAGCAGCGGCTGTTCGGCTTCCAGGCCCATGTAGGCGAGCGCCTTGGACATTTCGGCGGCGTTCGAGCGGGCGGCCACCGCCGGAATGGGGCGGGTGATGCCGACCCCCATGCCGGGATTGGTCCCGTAGGTGATCATGGGTTCGATATCGGCGGCATCGAACACGACTTCCGCATCGTAGGTAGCACCCGGGTCGCTGGGCAATTGGCGCCAGCGGGCCAGGGCGGCGTCCCAATCCGACCCTGTAGGCGCATATTCCCGGCCCTTGACATAGGCGAAGGTCGTCTCATCCGGTGCGATCAGTCCGCCGCGGGCACCCATTTCGATGCTCATGTTGCAGATGGTCATCCGGGCCTCCATGCTGAGCGACCGGATGGCACTGCCGGCATATTCCACGAAATAGCCGGTACCACCGGCGGCCGAGAGCCTGGAGATGATGTACAGGATGATATCCTTGGCGGTGACCCCCGGCGAAAGGGTTCCCTCCACGGCGATGCGCATGGTCTTCGGCTTGTACTGCAGGAGGCATTGGGTGGCCAGGACCTGCTCCACCTGGCTGGTGCCGATCCCGAAGGCGATGGTACCGAAAGCGCCGTGGGTGGAGGTGTGGCTGTCGCCGCAGACAATCGTCATGCCCGGTTGGGTGATGCCCAGTTCCGGGCCGATGACATGCACGATGCCCTGCTTTTCATGGCCGAGTCCGTACAGCGTCACCCCGAAATCGCGGCAGTTTTCCTCCAGGCGGGCCACCTGGAAGGCGGAGAGCCGGTCGGAGATGGGCAGGTGTTGGTTGAGCGTCGGCACGTTGTGGTCGGCCGTGGCGACCGTCCGATCCGTCCGGTAGACCGGCAAACCCCGGCGGCGGAGGCCGTCGAACGCCTGCGGGGAAGTGACTTCGTGGATGAAATGACGGTCTATATACAACAGGTCTGGATATCCTTCCTGGCTTTCGACGACGTGGGCGGTCCAGATCTTGTCGAAAAGCGTCTTCGGTGGTGTAGCGCTCATGTAGGTTCGTTCCATGGTTGTTTCCGTTCGGTGGCCGGCTTACCCGACCGGCTGCCGATTCTTTGAAAACATTGCCGCATTTTGTAGGGGCTGTGGGAAAAATCCCTCAATTTCGTGTTTCCCCGGCATTTCCGAAATCCGGATTCCGGCGCGGCAACAAGAACCAAATCTACTACTTGCGGGCTTCGACCCGGCGACAAAACTGTGTGGCTTTACGTCTGTCAGCCGTGAAAAAAAATATTTCAAAATGCTGACGGATAATGTTTTAAACAAACAACAACTACGATGGCCAGCACGACGACCGACCACTTGTTCCGGCTGATCAAATCGATGACCAAAGCGGAGAAGCGGTCCTTCAAGTTGTATGTCAACCGCTCCGGCGGTGCCGGGGATGCGGCGCTGTTTGTCCAGTTGTTCGACGTCCTGGACAAACAACAGGAATACGACGAGGAGGGAATCTTCCAAAAGGTCACCGCCCTGAAACGCAGCCAGCTTTCCAATATGAAACGCCACCTGTACCGGCAGGTCCTCACCAGCCTGCGGCTGCTGCATATCTCCCGCAACAGCGACGTGGCGGTGCGGGAGGAAATCGACTTCGCCCGCGTCCTCTACAACAAGGGTCATTTCCAGCAAAGCCAGAAAATCCTGGACCGTATCAAGGCCATCGCCGCCCATACCCACCAGGACCTGCTCCGGCTGGAAATCATCGAGTTCGAGAAAATGATCGAGCACCGGCACATCACCCACCTGACCGAAAGCCGGATCGACGAACTGAGCGCCGCCTCCGCGCAATGCATGCGGGTGGTGGCCAATATCACCGACCTGTCCAACCTGGCGCTGAAGCTATTCAGCATTTATGTCAAGACCGGACATGTCAAGACCGAGCAGGAGACCTTGTTCGTGACGGAGTATTTCAACAGCACCTTCCCGCCGTTGGATTACGACGCTTTGTCCTTCTACGAAAAGGTCCACTTCTGCCAATGCCATGTCTGGTACTACTACATCCTCCAACAATTCCCCCTCCATTTCCGATACACCCAGCGCTGGGTGGACCTCTTCGAGGAGCACCCGGCGATGAAGGAAGCGGACCCGGAACTGTACCTGCGCGGCCTCCACAGCCTGCTGACCGCCCTGTTCTACATGGCCCGGCACGACCGTTATTGCCTGGTGCTCCGGGAACTGGAGCGCTTCATCGCCCGTACCGCCGACCATTTCGATACCAACCTCGAGATCCAGGCCTTCACCTTCCTCTATACCGCCAAGATCAACAAGCATTATCTCGAAGGTTCTTTTCGGGAAGGGTTGTACCTCGTGCCGGAACTGATGGAAAAACTCGACCGGTACGGCGATTTCCTGGATGCCCACCGCAAGCTGGTCTTCTACTACAAGATCGCCTGCCTTTACTTCGGCAGCGGAGACAACAGCCGGGCCATCGATTACCTGAACGACATCATCAATTACCGGGCAGGGAGCTTGTTGAGCGATATCCAATGCTACGCCCGCATCCTGTACCTGATCGCCCACTTCGAGCTGGGCAATTATGGTTTGCTGGAATACCTGGTCAAATCGGTGTACCGCTTCCTGGGTAAAATGGAGGACCTCAACCTCGTCCAGCGGGAAATCCTCACTTTCCTGCGGCGGGAAATCCGCACCAGCCCGCGGGAACTCCGGCGTGCATTCATCCAGTTGAAAGCGAGATTGGAAAAATTGCGGGAGTTGCCCAACGAACGGCGCGCTTTCCTGTACCTGGACATCATCTCCTGGCTGGAAAGTAAAATCGAGGGCAAGACCGTGGCGGATGTGATCAGCCAACGCTTCGCCAACCGTTGAACCAACGGTCGCCCGGCCGACCGAAACCTTCATCCATGCGCAGCCAACGACTTCGTCCCGCTTTTCTCCTGGCGCTCTCCTGCCTGCTGGTCCCCGCTTGCCGCCAAGCGGGGAATCCGCTGTTCACGGACCTGCCGGCCGAACGCACCGGTGTGCATTTCACCAACCAGCTGGAGGAAACCGACCAACTGAACATCATCAAGTACCTCTATTTCTACAACGGTGCCGGTGTGGGTGCCGGCGACCTCAACAACGACGGGCTGCCCGACCTGTTCTTCACCGCCAACCAGGGGGCCGACCGGCTCTTCCTGAACGAGGGCGACTTCCGGTTCCGCGACGTCACCACCGCCGCCGGGCTGGCTCCCGTGCCGTCCGAAAACCGCCGCTGGAAAACCGGGGTGACCCTGGCGGATGTCAATGGCGACGGCTGGCTGGATATCTATGTCTGCGAAGTCGGATTCTACAAAAGTATCAACGGCCGCAACCGCCTGTATATCAACCAAGGAACCTCCGAGCCCGGCGGAATACCCTCCTTCTCCGAACAGGCCCCGGCCTATGGGCTCGACTTCAAAGGCTTCGCCCAACAGGCCGCTTTCCTCGATTACGACCGCGACGGCGACCTGGACCTTTTCCTGGTGTGCCATTCCGTCCATTCCGCCGAAAGTTATGCCCGTGGCGAAGCACGTACCACCCGCGACTCCCTGGCCCGGGATATCCTCTTCCGCAACGACGGGGGTCGGTTCACCGACGTCAGTGAGAAAGCGGGTATCTTCGGAGGACCGATGGGCTACGGCCTGGGCCTGGTCGTGTCGGATGTCAACCAGGACGGCTGGCC
The DNA here is from genome assembly GCA_964573725.1 of uncultured Saprospiraceae bacterium. Lineage (GTDB taxonomy): Bacteria > Bacteroidota > Bacteroidia > Chitinophagales > Saprospiraceae > UBA6168. The sequence continues at coordinate 33,415 of CAZNLJ010000033.1, read as the reverse complement.
GGACCTCTACCTCACCAACGATTTCCACGAACACGACTACCTCTATCTCCACGCCGGCCGGCAGGGGCTTGCGGAGGGGCCTGTCTTCCGGGAGGAAATCGTCCGCGCCACCGGCCATACCAGCACCTTCAGCATGGGCGTGGATGCGGCGGACCTCAACAACGACGGTTGGCCGGATATCATGAGCCTCGATATGCAGCCGGCCGACGAGCAGGTCCTCAAGGCCAGTGCCGGTGCAGACCATTACAACCTCGACCAGATGAAACGGGGCTACGGCTATCATTACCAGTACCCCCGCAACTGTTTGCAAATAGCCGACGGCCAATTGCCGGCGGATTCCGTCGGGCCTGCCGTACCCCGATTCGCGGAGGTGGCCGCCCTGGCCGGCGTCGCGACCACGGACTGGAGCTGGGGTGCCTTGCTGGCGGATTTCGACAACGACGGCTGGAAGGATATCTTCGTGAGCAACGGGATCTTCCGTCGCCCCAACGACCTGGATTACCTGCGCTACGCTTCCGCGGAGGAAGTGCAGCGGAACGCCACCGACCGGGACCTCGCCGGCATGATGCCTCCGGGGGCGGTGGGCAACTACGCGTTCCGGAACCGCTGCGATGCGAGCGGAAATCTGCCGCAGTTCGAGGATGTCAGCCAGGCCTGGGGCCTCGGCCGGGCCGGTTACGCCCATGGCAGCGCCTGGGCGGACCTGGACGGCGACGGAGACCTGGACCTGGTGGTCAACAACCTCAACGCACCCGCATCGGTCCTCCGCAACGAGACCGTCCAACGGACCGGCCGACACTTCCTGCGCCTCCACCTCCAAGGCTCGGGCGGCAATACCGCCGGCATCGGTGCCAAGGTCTGGGTCTCGACCCCGGCCGGTACCCAACTCCAGGAGCTGTTCCCGACGAGGGGCTGGCTCTCCGCCATGGATCCGACCCTGGTCTTCGGACTGGATACCGCCGCCACCGTTTCCCGCCTCCGCGTGGAGTGGCCCGACGGGCGGACCCAGGTGCTGGAAGGGATCCCGGCGGACCGGACCCTGACCCTCCGCCAATCGGAGGCCGGTGCAATCCCGGCGGACGATGACCGTCCCGACCCGGTAGCGCCGTCGGGCTGGTTTTCCGCCCGCCCCTTTGCCGGTCCCGGACCGACCCATCGGGAGAACCGGTTCGTCGATTTCAACATCGAACCCTTGCTGCCTTACCTGCTCAGCACCCAGGGCCCCCGCCTGGCCGTCGGGGATGTCAACGGCGACGGCACGGACGACTTTTACCGTTGTGGCGCCAAGGCGCAGGCCGGCGAACTATGGCTGTCCGCGTCCGGCGATTCCTGGCGCCCCGTCTCGGATCCCTTCGCTGCGGACTTCCTGGTCGAGGAGGTGGCGGCCACCTTCCTCGACGTCGATGCGGACGGCGACCTGGACCTGTTCGTCGCCAGCGGCGGCGGGGAATACCGGCCGGGTGCCGAACAGCTTCGCCACCGGCTGTTCCGCAACGACGGCACCGGAGGGATGTTCCCCGATACGGTGAACGCCTGGCCCTCCTCCCAAGCCGGCTGTGTCATCGCCGCGGACATGGACGCAGACGGATTTACGGACCTCTTCATCGGCGGCCGCTCCATTCCCGGCAGTTACGGCCTCCCGCCGCGCAGCTACCTGTTGTACAACGACGGCACCGGCCGTTTTTCGGACCGTACCGCGGAGCGATGCCCGGGGCTGGATACGGCAGGGATGGTGACCGCGGCCGTTTGGCTGCCCGGTACCGGGCAATTGGTGGTCGCCGGGGAATGGATGCCGCTGACCAGTTGGACGCCGGCAGTACCGGCACCCCCGACCGTCGTGCCGGGTAGTGCCGGTTTGTGGAACACCTTGGTCGCCTTCGATGCCGACGGCGACGGCGACCTCGACCTGGTCGGCGGCAATTTCGGCCGGAACAGCCAGTGGACCGCCACCTCGGAAAATCCCCTGTCCCTGTTCGTCGGGGATATCGACGGCAACGGTGCGACCGATCCCCTGCTGACCTATGTCCGCCAGGGACAGCGCTATCCCTTCGCTTCGCGGGACGAGCTGGTCGGTCAGTTGCCGGACCTGCGCAAACGTTTCGGCCGGTATGCGGATTTTGCGGAAAGCACCTTCGGGGAAGTCTTCCGTGCGGAGACCTTGCGGGCCGCCCGCCGCCTGGATGCGGAAACCTTGGCCAGCACCTATTTTGAGAACCGCGGGGAAGAAGGGTTCCGGGCGGTTCCCCTGCCGCCGGAGGCCCAGGTGTCCCCGGTCTTCGCCATCCTTCCGGCGGATGTCGACGCCGACGGTTTCACCGACCTGCTGCTGGGGGGAAACCTCCATGCCGTCCAGCCGTCCCTCGGCCGGCAGGATGCCGGCGCCGGCACCGTCCTGCTGGGAGAAGGGAACGGCCGTTTCCGGGCCGTCCCCCGGCAGGAACACAGCTGGTATGTACCCGGGGAAATCCGGGACCTCCGGTCCATCCGGACCCGGGAAGGGGGATTCCAGTGGCTGGTCGCCCGCAACAACGACACCGTCCTGCGCTTCGCCCTGTCGCGGCCGCTGCGTTAGCCCCTACGCCTCCTGCAGCTGCTCCAGGCTCCGCCGGTTGCAGAACACCGCCAGGATGTCATCCTTGTACAGGAGCTCGCCCGGTTTCACGATGCCGATGGATTCCTTCTTTTCCCGCACGACACCCAGGATGTTCTCCACGGCGACATTCCGGATGATGGTCACGATGTTGATATCATAGCGGTTCCGGAAATCCACCTCCCCGATGGTCTTGCCCACCAGATGGGCCGGCACCTTGATCTCATAGATTGCGTAGTCGTCGGAAATCTCGAAGGAATTGATCACGGATTTGTTGGACAGGGTTTGGGCCAGGTGTTTCGCCGCCTCCTGTTCCGGATGGATGATCTCCTGGACCCCCATCGCTTTCAGCACCTCGTTCTGCAGGTCGGATATCGACCGGCCGATCAGCCGTTTGGGTTTTTCCTTCATGACCAGGGCCGTGGTCAGGATGGAGCTGCCCTCATCCTCCCCGATGGTGACGATGACGACATCCACCTTGTCGATCGGCAGGTTGGCGTAGGCCATCTTATGGCTGGCATCGAGGCATTGCACTTCGGGCAGGCGGTGCTTGAGGAGTTCCACTTTTTCCATGTTTCGGTCCACACCGAGGACCTCGTGGCCCATGTCCGCAAGTTCGAGGCCGAGCGAGGCCCCGAAATTACCCAAGCCGATGATGATGAATTTCATACTGAAAGCGGTGGTTGGTGATAGGTTTGTCCGGTCATCTGCCCTTGCCGCCGGTGCGGGGCGGGTACCGTTCAGGTGATGAGGACCCGCTCGACCGGGAAACGATGGGTCTTGGCATGCGGGGCCCGTCGGACCAGTCCGAGCAACAGGGTGAAGACGCCCACCCGGCCGAACAGCATGGCCAGGATCAGGACGCCCTTGCTGGCATCGCTCAACGAGGAGGTGATGCCGAGCGAAAGTCCTGCCGTCGAAAAGGCGGAGACGCATTCGAAGACAATCTGTTCCAGGCTGTGCCCCGGGTCGAACCAGGTCACCGTGAACGATGCCAGGCCGATGAACACCAGCGACATGATGATGATGACGAAGGCCCGCAGGACGGAGTCCTGGGCGATTTCCCGTTTGGCGAACTCCATGTGCTCCCGCCCCCGGGCATAATGGTAGACCGCCATGGCGGCCACGGCCACGGTACTGGTCTTGATACCGCCGCCGGTGGATCCCGGCGAGGCACCGATCCACATCAGCAGCAGGGTAAGCAGGATACCCTCCTTTGACAAGAGCGCCATGTCGATGTTGTTGAATCCGGCCGTCCGCGGGGTCATGCTGCAGAACAGCGCGGCCACCCATCGCCCGGCACCCCGGTGTTCCTGTAGCGCGGCGGCGGATTCCGTCCCGTAGAAAAACAGGGTTCCGGCCACCAGCAGGACCGACGTTGTGATCAGGACGAGCCGGGTATTCAGGTCGGCCATCCGCCGGTATTTGAACGGTCGGCCGTAGACCACCTGCCGGTACCGGTCCGTCAGCCATTGTTTGCCCGTATGGATCAGGTTGTGGGTGATGGCGAAGCCGAGTCCGCCCAATATGACAATGGCGGTGATGATACCCAGGAAAGGATAGTTGAACCGCAGCCCCGCATCGTACATGCCTTGGGAAGGAAGCGAGAATCCGGCGTTGTTGAAAGCGGAAACCGCATGGAACAAGGCGAAGTAGGCCCTTTCCCGCCAATCGGCGAACGCATCGCCCGGGAGGGCACCGAACAGGCAGGCCGCCCCCAAGCCTTCGACGAAAAGCGTCAGGCCGACAATCCGGCGGACCGTTCCGACGGCGTTCTTCATGTTTTCGGCCCCCAGGATGTCCCGATAGACCGAAAGTTGCCGGAAGGAACTGTCCTCCCGGAACAGGAGGCCGAAGAAACTGGTGAAAGTCATGATGCCGAGGCCGCCCAGCGAAATCAGGACCAGTAGCACGGACTGGCCGAAACGGGTGAAATGGGTACCGGTATCCACGACGGTGAGTCCGGTGACACAAACGGCACTGGTGCTCGTGAAGACGGCATCCGTGAAAGACAGCCCCCCTTCGGTGCAGACGGGCAGCAGGAGGAACGCCGTCCCGAAAAGGATCAGGGCCAGAAAGCTGAACAGGAACAACAGGGCGGGATTGGTCCGCAGGCGGTGCAGCAAGATGTGATTCCGCGACAGGTTGATCAGGAAAAAGACGGAGAGCCCCAGTTGGAGCCATTCCCGCCCATCGGTGCCGGTGCCGGAGTCCGTCCACTTCCAATAGGCCAGTACGGCCCCGATAGCCGGGATGCCTTCCGCCAATCGTCGGAGCAGCTGCCAGGGACCTGCGGATTCCGGCCGTTCGAGCCGGAATCGCAGCAATGGCAGGATGAATAGCGTGACCAGGCAGCCCGTCAGGACATGCGCATAGAGCGATGCCCCGGCCGGCATCAGCCGGCCCAGGTCACCCAGCACCGCAACCAGTCCGAGGACGGATGCCAGGATGGACGCAACTTCCAACTTGCCGATCCTTTCTTGTCTTTTGAAGTAATACATTGGGCGGCCGGGTAAGAAAATTACGGCTAAATTACCGGGTCCTTAGGAAGGGGAGTGCATATTTCGCAAAATTGCGTCTTAAAAATTCAATCCGAAGGGAGGCGGTTTTATTCCGGCGGTCGCCGCAAAAGCCTGTCCCCCGCGAAAATCCGGCGGATATGGAAAACAGCAAGGTATGGATGTATGCGGCGGCGGGAGCCTTGGCCCTGGCCCTGCCTGTCTACGGCGCAGGCCAGGTTCCTGCGGCGAAGACAGCGGTGCTGGCGGGCATCGGCCTGTTGGCGGTCGGGTTCCGCTTGCATGCGGTCCTTCGGCGCTTCGTCTTCACGGTGGTGATTGCGGGGGCGGTATTGTCCGCTTTCTTCTTTCCCGCCTTGTACGAGGGGGTGGGGGGGTATTCATTCCGGAGCTGGATTGTTCCCTTGTTGCAGGTCATCATGTTCGGGATGGGGACAACCCTGCGCGGGCGGGATTTCGCGGGTGTATTTCGGATGCCGGCGGCCGTGGGGGTGGGCGTGCTGAGCCAGCTGCTGGTCATGCCCGGCCTGGCCTGGCTGCTGGCCCGTTTGTCGGGTTTGTCGCCGGAATTGGCGGCGGGCATCATCCTGGTCGGCTGTAGTCCGAGCGGGGTGGCTTCGAACGTCATTTCCTACCTGGCGAAGGCGAACGTCGCCTTGTCCGTGACCCTGACGGCGGTCATCACCTTGTTGGCGCCCTTGACCACCCCTTGGTTGATGAAAGGGTTGGCGGGCGAATTGGTACCCATCGACACCTGGGAGATGATGGGCGGGATAGTCCGGATGGTCATACTCCCGGTGCTGGGCGGTGTGTCGGTCCATGCCTTGTTTCGCGGGAAAGCGGAGGGCTTGCAACGGGTCATGCCGGTGGTGTCCATGGTGGGCATCGCCTTCATCCTGGCCATAATCACGGCGGCCGGCCGGGAGCAGCTCCTGCACATCGGCGGGTGGTTGGTCTTGGCGGCGGTGGTGCACAACCTCTCGGGCTATGCCTTGGGGTACGGCCTGTCGCGCGGGCTGGGTTTGTCGGAACGGGATTGCCGGACGGTGGCGATCGAGGTGGGGATGCAGAATTCGGGGCTGGCGTCCGGTATCGCCCTGGAGATGGGCCGCCTCGCGACCTTGGGGCTGCCGGCGGCGGTATTCGGGCCCTGGATGAACATCTCCGGATCCCTGCTGGCATCCTGGTGGCGCAACCGGGAGCCGGTCCGGTAGGGAAGCACCCTGCCGGACCGGTTCCCGGTTCAATCGATCAGGGTGCCCGGAACGGATTTGTACAACATGGGTTTGTCGATCAGCACGGAAGTGCCCGGTGCCGTGTCGTAGGTATCCAGGTAAAAGATCCGGAGGTCCGAAGGAACCGTGCCGTCGCTGTCGATATCGCCGATGCTGTAATACGGCAGGGTGCTCAGGGAGGTGGTGTTGCCGGCGGATTTGAGCACATATCGGTTCAGGGAGTGGTAGTCATGGAGATAGACGCCTCCGCGGCCGAAGATGTTGTCGATGCCGGACGTACCCCAGTCCTTGTACAGGTCGGCCTTGGCGAAAAGGATCCGGCGGACGCCGGTGGCATTCAGGGCCGGGTGGCCGGACCAGAAGGCGGCGGCGGTGCCGGCGGCATTCGGGGTGGCGCAGCTGGTGCCGCCGAAGGCGCCCGCATAGGCGACGGTGGAGGTGTTGGTGGGTGCGCAGAGGTCCGGTGCCTGGTTGCCGCTGTTGGTCGGTCCGCGGCTGGAGTAGCTCGCCTCGATGCCGGCGGTGCCGGCCGGATCCTCATAACTCGTCCGCGGCACCGCTCCGACGCTGATGACATTGCTGCCCAGGGCGTTGGAGGGGGAGGTGGTGCTGCCGGAATCGGTGAAATACTCCAGGTTGGAGGGACTGCCGTAGATGAACACTTCGAAGGTGGGGGGGCTGGTGGTGTTCTTGAAGACCGCCAGAAATAGATTTTGCGTGCTGGCCCCTGTATTGGTATAGGAAATCGATTCGAAATTGTTGGTATTGGTGCTGGAGGCGACGAGGGTGGTGGAGGTGGTGTACAAGTACAGGTCGTAGTGGTCATTCGAGGAGGCGCTGTTCCACTGCATACGGATGTTGACGGACCGGCCCCCGCCCAGGGTGAAAGCGTTCTGTTCGTCCGACGTGCCGACCCAGTTGTGCCAGTTATCGCTGTCGGAATTATTGAAGGCGCCTTCCCAGTGTTGGCCATGTCGGTTGCCGGCGGAATTGAAGAAGAGGATCCCGTTGTTCGAGGCGTTGTTGGCGGCGGTGCAGGCGGCACCGGAGTCGTCGGCCCAGCCCAGGTTGTACCAGCTGACGGAGTGGGAAATCACATCCACGCCGTTGGCGATGCACTGGTTGACGGCGGTCCCCAGGTCGCTGGTGGTGGCGACCTTGTAGATGTTGTACTGGGCATTGGGAACGTGGTCGAAGACGGTTTCGAGGCAGCCGGTGCCATGCTGGGTGACCGTCTGGATCCCGCCCCCGGGGTAATCGTAGGCGGTGGTGTTGGCGGCGGTGGGGGCGGTGCCGGCGGCCCGGGCTTCCGTCAGGGAATCGAAACCGCTATCGATGATGGCGACCAGCATGCCGGTGCCGGCGGTCGAGTAGCTGTCGGAGTTCATGATGCCGGGGCCCTGGTTGTCGCCGATGGGGAGGATGGCCGCCTCCATCTGGTGGTCGGGCGGCAGGGCCCGGGCGGTTTCCAGCAGCCGGTCCAGCCGGACCCAGGCGCTGGTCCGGTTGACGAAGGTGGTCGTCACTTCCACATCGGGGAGGCGTCGGAGGGCCTCGTTGTCGATGGGCAGGTGGGTGTCCGTCTGGCTGCCGCGGACGAATTCCACGTAGACGGATCCGTCTTTCACCAGCATATTCCGCTGTTGCGCCATTTCAACGGCGGCCGGCAGGTCTTTTGCCGCCTTCTCCGACAGGTCGAGCAATTGGGTGCCGATGAAGGGGTAGGGGTTCTTCCGGCCCATATCGACGTCGGCCGGCATATCTTGTGCCTGTCCTGCGCCTCCCACAAGCAGGCAGGCCAGGATGGTGAGGAAATATTTCATACGGTCAGATTTAAGAAAGATGAGCGGGGTGTTCCGGTCGTGACCACCGCCCTCCCGGGCGGCGGGCATCCGGTTGGCAGGAAGGTCTGACACCCGGCGGCCGACAGGAGACATCACTGCAGGCTGATGAGTACCAGCACATGGCCTTTCCCTTCCGCAAGGCCCGTCATGGCCTTACCGATGACAGCGCCTTGCGCCTTGCGGCGGTTCCGCACCTTCATGGCATGACCGGGGGTGGGGGCGGAGGTCAGGAGGTCGCCGGGTTCGATGGCGCCGAGGTCGGCATCTGCCAGGACATACACCCGGCCGGCCAGTGCCACGGGCCAGTGCCCGTCGGCGACGTCGGTCCCGCGTTGTCCCATGAAAAACCCGGTGTGCACCCCGTTGGCACCGCTGATGACGCCCGCGACGGCCACATCATAGGCCCGTTGTGTCAGGGCCAGCTCCCCGGGATGGGCCGGGTCGATGGATACGAGCAGGCCGGGCTTCAGGGCGTCGTCGGCCCGGACGTCGAAGTTTTCGGCCAAATCGGAACCCCCTACGATCTGCAGTTCGTCCGTGATGACGCGCCCGCGGTTGGTACCGCTCCAGTTGCCGTCGATCTCGACGGTCTTGCGCAGCGAATCACCGTACAGCAGGATTTCCCCGCCGATATTGGTGGAGACATCCTTTGCCCGGATCTTGATGGTCTGGTTGTCGTCGGCGTCCGCCAGCAACATCTCGGCGGAGCTGTAGTAGCTGTCGGCGGCGATGTCGATGGTGGTGCCGAGCTGCAGCTCCCGCTTCAGGTAAGCCTTGCCCCCGACGGAAATCGTGGCTTCCACTTCATCCTCCTTCTGGCATTCCAGGTATTCGCCGCTGGTGATGAACAAGATGTTGGAAGGACTGCCTGCCGGCGCCAGGAGCTCCAGGATATCGCCGCCCGCGGTCAGGCTGGTGGCTTCTATCCGGGCGATGGGGGTCGCCGTTGTGATCAATCCGCTGGAAGATCCTTCGATGTGGAGTCTTTGTCCGGATAAGGGAAGCGAGGCCAGCAGGGAGACGGAGAAGGCGATGGAAGAAAAGGTGACGGTCGTTTTCATGCGTTGATTTGTTGATGAAGTCAGATAAATGGCTTGACGGGGAGGGCGTTGTGACCCGGGCATATTCATTCCCGCCGGGTTTTACCGCCGGCGGGGCCGGCAGGAGATAGCGGCTCTTCTTTCGGTTCGTCGGTGGGCGGCGGGGAGATGCGGCGATGGTCCCGCCCGCTGTCGCCTTCCCGGTTGGGGGCTCCCGGCAGGACGGCGGGCCGGTCCGCCGTCGCCGGCTTGTCCTGCCGGCCGTCGGTCGGCGGCGCTGGTATGGGCCGGTGGTCGAAGCCGCTCATTCCTTCCCGATCGGTGCCGGAAACCGGCAGGACCCGGGCGGCCGGGGCCACGGGCATGTCCTGGTCGGACAGGACCTTCTCATCCCGCGGCGGCGGCGGTATGGGCCGGTGGGTCGGCATGGTGGATACGCCCTTTTCCGGACCGAGGGGGTCGCGGTCGGCTTGCGCCCAAAGCGGGCCGGTGCCGCCGGACACGAGCAGCACCAAAAGCAGGTTCGTTTTTCTTTTCATGAAAGCAAGTGTGGTGAATATGAAATGAATGCCTCCCGTCTGGAGACCGGGTATGGCAATTGGACTCGGTTTATACAGGGAGCCGGTATGCGGTCGGGATATATAGCTGTTGGACTAAGGTAGGGAACCGCTGCTGATTTTACAAAAAAGTGACGCTTGAATTTTCGCGGCCGCATGAAAAGAGGCGGTCCGAGGATAAAAGGATGGGCTCCCTCAGGCTGTCCGCCTACCGGTCGGCGGAAGCCGGCGGAAGAAGGCCCGAAGACCGAAGTACAGCAGCAGGCCGGCCGGTAGGGAGACCAACGACCAGGCCAGGACGGCGTGCAGGTTGGCGATACCCAAGGCCGACAAGGTGCCGGGCAGGTCTTCCAGCAGCCTGTTTTTCAGGGTGGCGAAGGAAATCGGAAACCGGGGCGCGCCGGCCATCCGTTCCCCCAGCCGGATGAACGGGATGATCAGCAGCAGCTGGAACGGATAAATCAGGTAGCTGACGCCCAGCATCAAGGGCAGGTTCAGCGAAAACCGCACCGTCAGGATGGTCATGGCGAAGGTGGTGACACCGACGACAGGGAAGAGCCCCAGCAGCAGCCCGATGGTCGTACTCAAGGCCAGGGCATGCGGATTTCCGGTGCCTTGCCGGAGCAAACGGCCGGCCTGCTTTCGGATGGCGGACCAAGGGGCCATGTGGCTCAGGGTTGTTTGTATTCGAAGCAGCCGATGTCCGGTTGGGCCGGGTCGCGCGGATTGCCGTCGAGGTCCAAGGTAATCGTCGGCAGGACCATCGCCTTGCCCTCCGCAAAGGACAAGGTATCCAGGCGGTAATCGTCCGCACCGGTATCCGCGAAAAGGGCGTCTCCCGTGGCGGGGCTGAAACAAGGGTCGCAATGGTCGTAGAAATCCGGAAACCCGTTCATGGGGTCCAGCAGTTCGTCGACCCGGACGATACAATGTTCCAGCCGGTAATCCAGGCTGAAGGGATCCGCCCCCCGGTTGCCGGTGAAATCGGAAAGGGAAAGCTCGTCCCGCTTGGATCCGTACAGGATGCAGTTGACGAACCGGGCGGTCAGCTTGTTGATGCGGGGCGGTGCCTCCGCACAAAGCGGGTCGTCGCAGATGCCGTTGCCCATGCTCAAGGCCGGGGCATCGGTGCCGTAGTTCGCCAGCGTACAGTAATCGAAGCGGTAATTCCCGCCGTAGACCAGCTGGACGGAATGGGAGCCGTTGCTGTGCACCAGGCAATTCTCCGCCCGGATGCGGGCATGGTAGCCGAAAATCCCCGGCCCCGAGGTCTGGAAGACCCGGACGTTCCGCAAGGTGACCTCACAGGCGGAATCCACATACATGCCGAACAGGGAATTGCGGATCACGGCATGCTCCAGCAGGTGTCCCTTGCCGGCCCCGGAGAAGATCAGCCCGGTCCATTGTCCGTCCACGTCCGCAAAGGCCGGTTCCAGCCGGTCGCCTTCCAGGACGACGGGGTTCTCGGCCGTGCCGCGTACCTGCAGCTTGCCGTCCCCGAGGAACAACAGCCGCCCGCTGTTGTAGGTGACGGATTGACCGTCGGCGTCGCGGGTGCGGGACAGACCGCCGTGCACATGGACCCGGGTGCCGGCCGGCAAGGTCAGGGTACAGTCGTCGAAGGCGACGATCCCATAGACGACATAGGGCCGGGGGTCGTCCCAGACGACCTCCCCGCCGTTGCAGGTGTACAGCACGATACTGTCCTTCGACCACCGGTTCGGCACATAGTTGGCATTTTGGCCCCAGGCCTCCAGCACCACCGACTGCAGGTTGCCGTTGGTCTCGAACAGGATGGAATCGTAAACGAAGAAGGGGCTTTCCGACAGTGGGTCGTCAGGGTCGACGGTGACCTCGGCGAAGATGTAGATCGAATCGTTGGGGTAGATGACCACGTCCTGGTGAACGTCGCCCGGGATCCCGTCCACGTTGAGGTTGAACTTGGACCGGGAATTGCCTGCCAGCCGGATGTGGGATATCCGGATGCTTTCCTTATGCCGGTTGTACACCCGCAGGAAGCGGGTGGCGGAGCCCAATTCGGTGAAGACCGTATCAAAACGGAGTGTGTCCGTCGAGAAGGCCAGCCGGTCTTCCCGCGACACGGTGAAGGTTTCCTCCTTCAGGCAGGACGTCAGGAGAAGCGGTAGCAAAAGCGGAAACAAACGGATGGCGCTCATAAGTCGAAGTTGCTGGCAAGCCCGTCCGCGGCGGCCTGGAATCGGAATCCCGCGGACGATGATGCGGGACAAAGATAGGGCTTAGCGAATTAGTCCTCCTATCCCGGCGCGCTGTTTCCCGGACGTCGGTGTCGAAACTTGTAGGCCGAGATGGCTTTTCCCGGGGCGGATGGACCGATGATAGGCGAAAAGCGCTTTATTTTGAGGTTGATTCCCCGCCGCGGCGAAAGCCGGGGCAATTCGTTCACCAAGACAGGACCCAGATGAAAGTTTCAAGAAAGCAACCCGGAAAAAGCAGGAAAGGAACCGGCCGGGTGGCCGCCATGCGACGGCGGCGGCGTTGGATCGTCGTGTTGTTGGGATCGGCCTTGCTGGCCATGGTGCTTCCGAACCTGTTGTCCTGGTGGCGGCCGGCCGGACCGGACATTCCGCCCGGTGGTTTCCCGGACGCCGCCGCCATCCCGGAGCCGCAGTTCCGCAAGGAAGGGACCCTGCGTTTTCTCGACGGCGAAAATGGAGCGGTGCGGGCCACCATCGACATGGAGTTGGCCGACAACGACATGGAGCGGCAGTTCGGATTGATGTACCGGAAATCCATGGCCGCGGACCAAGGCATGCTTTTCCTGTTCGAGCGGAGCGAGCCACAGGGGTTCTGGATGAAAAACACCTTCATCCCCCTGGACATCCTGTTCGTCGATGAGGACCGGACCATCCTCAACATTCACGAAAATACGGTTCCGCATTCGGAGGCGACGATCGCTTCCGAGGGGCCGGCCCGGTATGTGGTCGAGGTCAACGGCGGATTTACGGCCGCCAACGGCATCCGGCCGGGCGACCGGATCGCCTGGTAGGCGCCCTTGTCAACGGGTGATGACCATTATTTCGGTGGCGACACCCTGCCGGTGGGTCACCTGCAGGAAATAACAGCCGGGCGGCAGGCCTGTCAAATCGAGGGGCCAGGGGCTACGGTTGCCGCTGGCCGCCGGCAGGTCACCCCTGGCCACCGTGCGGCCCTGCGCATCCGAAACCTGGTACCGGAACGCCTCCGCCGGGCCGTGGTCGACGAGGAACCTGCCGTCGCCGGGATTGGGCCGGGCCGTCATGGGCAGGCCGGAGGGTGCGGCCGCATCGCCGGTGGCGGTCGGCTGCACGAAAACCGTGACGGGAACCCGGTCGCTGGTACAGGTCAGGGCGGGAAGCTCCACTTTCCAGTCGTAAAAATAGTAGTAATAGCCGTTGCCGAAGTTCGAGCCGTTGATGCTGACCACCTCGTCGACGACATAAGGATAGTTGACCCCCTGGTCGCTGCGTCGCAGGCGGGGGGTAACGGTTCCCAGCGTCGCCTGGTTGACGGCGGCGTTGGTCGTGAGGATGTAGTTGGTACCGGCCGGGACCTCGATATCCAGGGTCAGCACCGAAATCCCGGTGGGGAGGTCCACCTCCACCGTTTGGAGTACTTCGCCGCCGTCATCGACCAGCTCGATCCAGCGGGTACCCGCCTGGTCGGTCTGGACGGTGACCGCCCGGAGGATGAAATCGTCGAGTGCGTCGAAGATGACCTGTCCGTTGAAGGTGCTGCTGCTGTAAGGGGTTCCCTGGTGGGCGGCCATGCCGGTGGTGGCCGTTCCGCCGCCGAACGTGCCGCGGTCCTCCACGTAGAAGGTCCGGTCCGCCTCGATGAAGGGCGTCAGGAACGTATCTCCCACGAATAAAGGCTCCGCGGAAAACAGGGAATCGTACCAGGCCGGCGCATGACCGGCGGCCACGAGGGCGACGGAGTCCGGCGCCTGCAGGATGGTGTCCGTGACGGCCGGCGGGGCGGTCTCCAGGACGGTGATTTCCACGGCGGCGGAACTGAAATCGCCGCAGGCCCCCGGTACGGTCACCAGGTAGGAGCCGGTCTCGGTGATCTCGACTGTCTGGGTGGTTTCCCCGTTGGACCAGCTGAAGGCGGCGGCGGCGGAAGCGGTCAGCAGGACGCTCCCGCCCCGGCAGAATTCGGTTTCCCCCGCTACGGAGACGGCGGGCGTTTCATCGGGGTTGAGGACGACGGAGACCGGTTCGGACAGGCTCGTGCAGCCGTTCGAATCGATGGTGACGACCCGGTAGGTGCCGGCGGCGGTGACCGTCAGCACCGGTTCGGTGGATCCGTTCTGCCACAGGTAGGCGGCGGCCGGCGGTGCCGCGATCAGGAGGCTGTCTCCCGGACACAAGACGACGGAATTGTCGGGCAGCAGCGAAAATCCCGGACCTGCACAGGTACTCCCTTCCACGAGGGTCAGGAATTGGTCGGCGGCGGGGTGTTGGACGACATCCACGGTCCCGGAGGGCCAGCGGACGACCAGGAAATCGGCCAGGGTATCCGCCCCCATCCCGAAATGTTGGGCGGTGGCGTTCATGATGCCGTAACTCTCCCCGGAGCGGACCTCGCGGACCTGGATTCCCCAGCTGCCGTGCAATTCGATGCGGGCGCCGATGCCGGCCCGGTTGCTTTGGACCCCCTCGAGTCGGACGGCGAGGAAATGGTTGCCGTTGCCGTCGTTGAGCCATAGCTTGTCCGGGATGTTGCAGGGGGAGGTGATGCCGCAGGCATAGCCGGCATATATGTCCTGGAAACCGTCTTGGTTGAGGTCGCCGCAGGCGATGGTGCCCGGGTCGCTGCTCACTAGGGGGCCGGATACGGGACTGAAGGTCTTGTCACCGTTGTTGCGGAAGAGGTAGGTGGGGTCGGCCGTCAGGATGTCGACGTAGCCGTCGTTGTCGAAATCGCGCATGATGCCTTGCAGGAAGCCGCCGTCGACGGCGACGCCGGCGGATACCGAGATGTCGGTGAAGTGGCCGCTGCCGTCGTTTTCAAGCAGCTGGAGCGGATAGTCGTGGTTGGTGACGAGGGCGTCCATGTCCCCGTCGTTGTCGATGTCCTGGAAGTCGGCGGTCCAGGATTGCCATTTTATCTTCAGGCCGTATTCGGCGGCGGCTTCGGTGAAATTCCCCTGGCCGTCATTGACGAAGAGGGCGTTGATGCGGCGGGGATCTTCCGGATTGCTGACGCCCTGGCGGCATTTGGCGATGTAGAGGTCGATGTCGCCGTCGTTGTCGAAATCGGTCCAGACGGAGCCGTAGTTGCCGGAGTTGTCGGAAGCCGGGACGGTGGCCATGTCGATCCAGGCGTCCGCCTGGAAGAAACCGCCGGTACCGTCGTTGCCCCAGATCCGGCTTTCCCCGTCGTCGTGACAGGCGAATACATCGAGCCACCCGTCGTTGTTGATGTCCGCGAGGTTGCTGCCCTGTGCGAAGATGCTGTTGCCGGGCAGGACCTGTTGGGTATAGGTATCCGGGGTTCCGCCGGATGACAGCACCTTCATGCCGTCGTAGAAGCCGCCGGCCAGGATGTCCGCGAATCCGTCGTTGTCCACATCCCCGACGGCGATGGCCCAGGCGTCTCCCGGCAGGGTGCCATGGTCGACATGGGTGAAGGGCCCGCCGCCGGGCACCTGGTAGGCGATCCGGAGGGTGGTCCCCTCGTGGAGGCGGACGGCGTCGTCCAGGCCGTCGCCGTTCATGTCGGACACGGCCACCGCGATGCCGGAATAGACGGGGGAGGAACCTAACAAAGGAATCGTCTGGTCGCTGAAGGAAAGCTGGGCATTGCCGGAGGGGGCGAGCGAGAGGACACAGCACGTGACGAGGGCTGTCCGCAGGAAATTTTTCATACCGTTTACATGATTTAAGGTCCTGCCGCCGCCGGTCGGCCGGTCTTGCCGGCGTCCACGGGCGTGAACCAGGGTAAAGATGCGAACCGGAAGGCGAGGTTTCAACTTTGTCGGTCAAAAAATGGGAAGACAATTCCGCACATGGCCGGCTGCCGGACAAAATGGGGCCGGTTTCCGGCCGGCCGCCTTTACCGGTCGGGACCGACCTTTCTTATCTTTGTCTGTACCTTGACCCGCTGAAAACCGATTCCCGTGCAGACAAACGATCCTACGGCGGCTGAGAAAGCCCGCATCTTCTACTTGGAAATCGGCGACACCTACCGGCATGGAAGCTGGTCCGCCGCCGAGAAAGCCACCTTCCTGCTGCGGCTGGCCGAGCGGGTGTTCCTGGATGTCACCGGTGGGGATAAACGGCATTTCACGACTTTCCATGCGCGGTTCGCCGTGGCGTTCGAGCAGTTCGGGACCGACCGGAAGACCCAATACTGGCTGTATTTCTTCCGGCGGCAGGTACGCGCGGCCGCCTGGGAGGACCATCGGGCCGACGACCTGGTCCTGCTCGGGGTGGAGGTGGTCGTCAAGTTGGTGGAGGCGTTCTACGGTGTGCCGCCGCCGCCGGCGTTGGAGCAGCTGTTGAGCTGGCAATCCCCCTGGGATTACCGCGAGCCCGATGTCAGCGCCTACCACCCGTACCTGCGGGTGGTCGCCCTGGCGGATGAACCCGCGCAGGAACGGCTTCGGGTCCGCGACGATGCACGGCCGACCCTCCGGGCATACCTGCGGTACAACGTAGTGGGCCGCAATGAAGGGGAAATGGGGACGATCCAGGCCCTGCGGCATTCCGTCGGCTTCCCGGTCACCTTGAGCCTGCTGGAGGTGGAGGTCATCGAGGCGGACGAGGCGGTGCTGCACCTGGTGCCGGCGACCATCGTGGTAGATCCGGACCACCTGGTGGATGTCTCCACCATTGCGGAATGTTTCGGGGCGTCCCGTCCGGAATCCGTCAGGTACCTGTTGCGGAAATTTCTGCCCCGCACGCAAAGTCCCGCCTTGCTCCTCGGGAATATCGCCAATTTCATGTTGGACGAGCTGATGCATCAGCCGGATGCGACGTTCCAGGAAGTGTTACCGGCCATTTACCAGGCCTATCCGTTGGCATTCGCCCGCTTGTCGGAACGGGAGGCGGCGGAGCTTCGGCAAAGCGCCCAAAAACATTGGCTCCACATCAAGGGTGTCGTCCGGCAGGGGTTCGAACAGGAAGGGATCCGGCCCGACGACTGCTCCCTCGAGCCTTCCTTCCTGGATGAGACCCACGGCCTGCAAGGTCGCCTGGATATCCTCCACCGCGGACCGGACCGCACATCGATCGTGGAGTTGAAGAGCGGTCAGGCCTTTCGGCCGAACCAGTACCAGGTCGGGGCCAGCCATTACATCCAAACACTCCTGTATGACCTGATGGTCCGTTCCGTCCTGGCCGACGGGAAGGATACCCATGTGTTCATCCTCTACAGCCGGGATGCGGACCGACCGCTGCGCTTCGCGCCGCAGGTCCGTGCGGAACAACAGGTCGCCCTGCAGGTGCGGAACCTCCTGGTGGCGATCGACCGCCGGCTGGCCGGTCCTGCGGCCGTCCGCGACAGTATGCTGGAACGTTTGCGGGTGGCGAATTTCGGGGAGTTGGACCTGTTCGCCAGTCGTGACCTGCAGCTTTTCGAGCATGTTTACCAGGCCTTGTCCTCCCTGGAAAGGAAGTATTTCAATGCTTTTACCGGACTGGTAGCCCGGGAGCACCTGCTGACCAAGACGGGTATGGGCGGTAATGAGCGGCAACGGGGCCAAGCCTCCCTCTGGTTGGGTACCCTGGAGGAAAAGGAAGCGGCCTACGAGATTCTCCGCGACCTCCGCCTCCGGACGAACCTGGCCAACGAGCGGGATCCCCTCCTCGTGTTCGACCGGGGGGAAGCTACCAATCCGCTGGCCAATTTCCGGGTCGGTGATATCGCGGTGTTGTATCCGGATGCGGCCGGCCGGTCGACCGTCAGCCTGTCCGGTGAAATCCACCGCTCCCCGCTGGCCACCCAGATCTTCAAGGTCACCGTGGTGGAGGCGGGTCCCGACACCGTGACGGTCCGCCTGCGCGCCCGGCAATTCAACCTGGCCATTTTTTCGGCGTTCGACACCTGGCGGATCGAGCCTGATTACATGGATATGAGCTTCCACGCCATGTATCAGGGACTGTTCCACTGGGCCGGCCGGCCGGCCGCGCTGCGGGAGCTCCTGCTGACGGTCCGCCCACCCGCCCGCCCGTCCCGACCCCCCGCCGACCGGGACGGTTGGCAGCCCGCCGGCGAACTGACCGCCGAGCAGCGTCGGATCCTGGACAATATGATCGCCGCCGAGGATTATTTCCTGTTGTGGGGGCCGCCCGGGACCGGCAAAACCAGCCAGATGCTGCGTTCCTTTACCCAGTGGACCTGGGAACGGACGGCGGAGAACCTCCTGCTGCTCGCCTACACCAACCGGGCCGTGGATGAAATCTGTGACGCCCTCGACAGCCTGGGCGAACCGGTCCGGGGAAATTACCTGCGCATCGGTTCCCGTACCTCCACCGCCGCCGCTTATCAGGACCGCCTGTTGTCCGTGCAGGCGGCCCGGGTACAGGAGCCGGCCGCTGTCCGGCGCCTCATCGCCGGTCACCGGCTTTTCGTAGGGACGCTCGCTTCCCTCAACAGCCAACAGGACCTGCTCGACTTCAAAAGCTTCGATACCGTGGTCATCGACGAGGCTTCCCAGATCCTGGAACCGGCCCTGCTCGGTTGGTTGCCCCGGTTCCGGAAGTTCGTCATGATCGGCGACCACAAACAATTGCCCGCGGTGGTCGCCCAGGACCCGGACCGGTCCGCCGTGCCTGATCCGGAACTGCAGGCCCTCGGCCTGGCCAACCTGCGCAATTCCCTTTTTGAGCGGCTTTACAAACGCTGCCGGGCGGAGGGGTGGTCCTGGGCCTATGACCAGCTGACCATGCAGGGCCGGATGCACCTGGATATCATGGAATTTCCCCGCCGTTTTTTTTACGAAAACCGGCTCGAGGTCCTGCCGGCCGACATCCGGGTGGGTATCCGGCAACGTTCGCCCCTCCTGCCGCCGGCCTTGCCGGACGCGGAACCCTGGCAATCCCTGGTGCTGTCCCGACGCATGGCCTTCCTGGATACGCCTGCCGACCGGGACAGTTCCTCCGGGAAGACCAATCGCCATGAGGCGGAACGGATCGCCGCGCTGCTCCGCTTGTTCCGGACGGTCGGCAAGCCTGCCGAGGGCCGCTCCGGCTCGCCTTCCGGACCGGATATCGGCATCATCACGCCCTACCGCGCCCAAATCGCCCTGCTCTGCCAGACCCTCCAGTCCGCCGGTATCGATACCGCGGGTGTGACCATCGATACCGTGGAACGTTTCCAGGGCGGCGCCCGGGATATCATCCTCATCTCCCTGTGCACCAACCATCCCACCCAGCTTGCTTCCCTGGTTTCATTGTCGGAAGAAGGGGTGGACCGGAAGCTCTGTGTCGCCATCACCCGTGCCCGCGAACAGGTGGTGATCCTGGGGAACGCCGCCATCCTGTCGGCCGATGGGACCTACCAGGCCTTGATGGACTATTGCCAGGCCATGCCGCCACCGGCGGATAGCCCGGCACCGCTCCTTCCGGAGCCGGATATCGCCGGTTGAATCCGCCGCCGGCCCGTTCATCCGGTGGGCCGGGGCGCTTGCCGGAGCCCCGCCGGCATGGGCTTCCTTTCCTTTTGCAGGAAATAAGCGAAAGCGAGCAGGCTGAGCGTCACCGTCAACAGCCCGATGACGATGCCCGACCGGCGTATATAGGTGAGCCATTGGTCCGAGGGTTGCCCGAAATGCTTGAGGAACAGGATGCCGACACTTCCCAAATAACCGAAGGCATCCGCGGTGTACATCAGGAATCCGATGTTTCCCTTCGCCCGGAAATAAGCCATCCACCGTTCGAACAAAAGGGTGTGGAAACTGACGTAGGCCAAGTACATCCCGAATCCGGCCAGGATCATCCAGGCGGCCGGGGGCAGCAGCTGCCGCTGGAACAGCCAGGTGGCGCCGAGGAGGACAAATCCGCCGGCCAGGACGATGCCCAGGTTGAGGTAGAAGGCCTTGCGGTTGTCCTGCACGTAGATCATCGCACCGATCAGCACGAAGACCGCCAGGGCAATCGGGATTTCCGCCATGACCATCAGGGACGGGACGTCGCCGTACCCGAGCTGGGTCCACAGCTCGACCGCGAAATTGTCGCGCAGGTCCCGGAAGATGGTGATGGCCACATATACGGTGACCATCAGCACGATGCCGGGCCCGAACGCGCGGAGGAACGCCCGGCGTTGCCGGCCGTCCATGGGGCCCCGTTCCGAGCGCAGGGCCTTGTCCCGGATACCGGGCGGCGGTATCCGGGACAACATCCAGGTTCCGGCCAGGAGCATGGGAAGGAAGAGCAGGCCGGTCCAGCAGGGCATCCAGTACTCGGTGACGCCCAGGTGGTCGACGAGGAACAGGCCGGCGGCCTTGACCATACCGGAGGAGACGATGAAGCTGACGCAAAGCCCGGCCCCCAACAGTTCGGTATGGCGGCGGCCTTCCAGGAAGGCAAAGACCAAGCCCCAGATGATCCCCAGGGGTAATCCGTTGAGGAACAGCGCGCCGATGTTCCAGGGCCGGGGGATCCAGCCGAACAGGAACAGGGCGGCCCAGGAAAGGCCGATCAGGGCGAGGATGTACCGGATCCGCAAATGGGCGGGCATTTCGGAAACCACCTTGATCCCGATGAACTTGGACAGCATATACCCGATGACCTGGGCGGAGACCAGCAGGATCTTGTAGTCGATGCCCCACAGGCTTTGCCCGGCATAGGTGCCGGCGGTGAACGGCTTTCGGAAGGCGTACATGCTGCAATAGGTCAGGAAGGCGCCGGTCAGGGCCATGAGGGAAACGGTCCGGTCTGCCCGCCGGCTGCCCGCTTGCGGGTCCGATTGGTCGCGCTGAGACATTTTCTGCTGGGTATTGGTTCCGGGCGGCGCGGTGGTGTTCCGGCAAGTCGGTACCCGCCGCAAAGGCCCTGCGGCAGCGAATGTAAGGGTCGGATATTACCGGAATCTTAAGGGTAGGTTACCATTGTCGCCCATGGCCGGGCATGGGCCGGCGGCCGGACGCGGAAGCCGGGTCAGGCTGGCCTCAGCGGATCTCCAATCCGACCCGGAACGGTTTGTGGCGCATCGCATAATCGAACGCCGCCGGGGCCTCCACCAGGGGGAAGCAGGCCTCGACCAATGCCTCGAAGGGGAATCGGTGGTGGTATTGCTCGATGAATGCCACCGCCCGGCCGAAATCCTCCCGGTTGTAATTGTGCAGGCCCCGGACGGTCAGCAGGCGCCGGATCAGCTGTTCGGGATCGATGCGGACGGCATCGGAGGGAAAGGTCGCGCCGACCCAGACGGCCGTGCCGCCGACGGCGAGCCGGTCCAGGGAAAGGGTCATGGCCTCCGTGGCGCCGCTGAACTCGAGGATGATGTCGAAAGGGGTTCCGGTACCGTGGGGAAGGTCGGCGGGCAGGGCGGTCGCGGTGGCTCCGTACGCGGCGGCACGCCCCAGCCGTTCCGCGGAAGTATCCGACGCCGTGACGCTGGCGGCACCGGCGGTCCGGCACATGGCGCAGGCGACCATCCCCAACATGCCGGTCCCCATGACCAGCACATGCCGGTCCGTGACCGGACCGGCCAGCCGGAGGGCACCGGCTACCGTGGCGACCGAACAGTTGACCAGGGCGGCCACCGGCAAGGGCACTTCCGCCCCGATCCGGGCCACCGGCGTGTGGGCCCGCAACAGGATGTATTGGCTCAGCCCGCCATGGAGGCTCCGGGCCTCCGTCAACTGCTCATGTCCATATTTGAAAAGTCCTTTCCCTTTCTGCGGGATGCCCCGTTGGGCCAAGGTGTCATCCGGGTCGCTGGCGAAAATCGCCCAGCTGATCCGGTCACCGACCCGGAGCGCCCGCCCCCGGATGTCCGATTCCGGCGCACCGGCTCCCAGGGCGGCGATACGCCCCACGATCTCGTGCCCCAGAATGGTCGGTGTCTGCTCCTGCCGTCGTCCGCAATAGGTGTTGATATCGCTCTTGCACAGGGTGGTATACTCGTTGCGGACCAGGATTTCCCCCGGTCCGGGTTCCGGGACGGGAAGGTCGCAGGATTCCAGGGGGAGGCCCGTACCGCGAAAGACCATCGTTTTGGAAAATGGGTGCATAAACCGGGAAATTGAGGAGACGGTTTTTCCGGCGGAAGCTTCCGGACAAGCGCAGGCCGGCCGTACCTTGGGGAATGGCCACCGCCCTGCGGATCGGTCCGGGCGGCCATCCGTCAGGGCCTGGCTTCGGCCGGGGGATGAAGTTTGCCGTTGCGTTTGGCGACCAGCA
Organism: uncultured Saprospiraceae bacterium; assembly: GCA_964573725.1. Taxonomy (GTDB): domain Bacteria; phylum Bacteroidota; class Bacteroidia; order Chitinophagales; family Saprospiraceae; genus UBA6168. Next base: position 11,259 of record CAZNLJ010000033.1, on the reverse strand, counting down.
TGGCCACCGTCGCATCGCTGGTGATGTTGGCCACCGTCCGAAGCATGTCCAGGGGGCGGTCGATGGCGAAGATGAGGGCCAGCCCTGTTTCCGGGATGCCGGCTTGACCGAGCACAATCACGAGCATGACCATGCCGGCACCGGGTACCGCCGCCGAACCGATGGACGCCAACGTGGCGGTCAGCAGGATCCCCAGTTGGGCACTGAGGTCCAGTTCCATTCCGAATGCCTGGGCGATGAAGACGGCCGCCACGCCTTGGTACAAGGCGGTTCCGTCCATGTTGATCGTCGCCCCGATGGGCAGGACGAAGCTGGCGACCTCCTCGTCGACGCCGAGTTCATGCTGTGTCCGGTCCATGGTGGCCGGCAGGGTGGCGGCGCTGGAACTGGTGCTGAAGGCCAACAACTGGGCGGGGGCGAGGCCGCGGAAGAAAGTCCGGTACGAGGTTCCGGTGAACAGGCGGACCACCAAGGGGTAGAACCCGCCGACCATCAGGGCCAGGCCGCCTACCACGCAGGCGGCGTAGCCGACCAGGGCGACGAAAAGGTCGGGACTGGGCAATTCCACGATCAACCCCGCCAACAAGGCGAGGACACCATAGGGGGCGGCCAGCATGATCAGGTCGATCATCTTGAGGATGACATCGTTGAGTCCGTCGAAAAAGGCCTTGACGGGCTGCCCTTTTTCCGAAGGGACCAGGATGAGGCCGACGCCGAAGAACAGGACGAAAAAGATGATCTGCAACATGTTGCCATTGCTGGTGGCCGCAGCGAAGATGTTGTCCGGCACGATGTCCAGCAAGGCCTGCAAAGGGGCTTGTTCCCGCTGCCGCTCCGCAGCGGCGATGCGGCCGGCGGCATCCGCCCCGAACTTGTCGAGCATCTCCGTCCGGGTGTCTTCGGCGATCAATGCCCCCGGCCGGACCAGGTTCACGACACCCAAGCCGACGGAAATCGAAATGGCCGTGGTCAGGATGTAAATGAATAGGGTACTGCCGCCCATGGCCGACAAGCGGGAAATATCCTTCAGGTCGGATACACCCTTGATCAGGGAGGCGACGATCAGCGGGATGGCGATCAGCTTGAGCAGGTTGATGAATATGGTGCCGAAGGGCTTGATCCAATCGGTCACCCACGATTGCCATCCGGCGGTGATTGCCAGCACCCCCAGCAGGATGCCTGCCAACATGCCGAGAAGGATTTGCCAATGAAGGGCTATTTTTTTCATAAGGATACGGTTGGCCGGTACGGGTGCGGCAGATCTGCCTGCTCCGTGGGCCGCATACCACCGCCGTTCGGCGGCCGATGTCGGCGCAAGCCCCAAATACCGATTTTTTTTTGACAATGCCAAGGTTCGGCCGGCACAAGGGTCGTTCCCGGCGTAGGAACGGCCCCTGGCGGTAGGACCTACCGTGCCGGATCGCCCGATACCCGGTGGTACAGCGATTCGATGCCGGCGACCATGGCTTTCCAGCTGAAGCGGGATTTGCCGGCGACGACTCCGGCGGTGAGTTCCGCCCCCCGGTCGTTTTCATAAAAGTCGAGGATGGCGTCCGCGATGGCGGTGGGCCGGGGCGGCACGACGTAACCGGCGCGCCCATGCGGTACGATTTCCGGGAGGCCACCGACCGGGGTGACGACCATGGGCTTCTCGAAATGATAGGCGAGCTGGGATATCCCGCTTTGGGTCGCGGAGCGGTAAGGCTGCACCACCAGGTCGGCCGCCCCGAAATACCGGTTCACCTCGGCGGTCGGGATGAAATAAGTGTGCCGGACCAGCCGGTCCGCCAAGCCGAGCGTTTCCACCAGCCGCTCGTATTTCTCCCGGTTCCCGTAGTACTCCCCCGCAATGATGAGCCGGATGTCCTGTCGCCGGCGGATGCGCTCGTCGGCCATGGCCTCGAGCAGCAGGTCCAGCCCCTTGTAATCCCGGATCAACCCGAAAAACAACAGGTAGCGGGGAGATTCCGGCAGCGAGAGGGCCGCAAGCGATTCCGCCCGTGACAAGGCAGGGCCGTAGTTGTCGTAGATCGGATGCGGAACCAGGGCCATGGGCAGGGCGGGACGGAAACGACGGAGGTCGTCCGCGACGGACTGCGACATCACGACGCAGGCATCCAGGCTGCCCAGGAACCAGCGGGTAAGCCATCGGTCCCCCGGCCGCTTCTCATGGGGGAGGATGTTGTCGGCCAGGGCCATGGTGCGGGTATGGCCGTTGGACCGCGCCACCCGCAGGATGGTTCCCAAACTGGGCCCCATGAAGGGCAGCCAGTATCTTGCAAGGACCAGGTCCGGCCGGGAGACCCGCAGGTCCCGGCCGATGCGCACCCAGTTCCAGGGATGGACGGAATGGATGCAGGTCCGGATATCCAGGTCGGCCGGCGCCGGATCCCGGCTGTATTGGGTCTCTCCCGGAAACAGGAAGTCCGGGTATTGCAGGGAAAAGGAGTAGATGCAGACCTGGTGTCCCGCCTGCTGCAGGGCATAGGCCAGCCGCTCCGAGGAGGCGGCGATTCCTCCGCGGAGCGGATGCGCCGGTGACAGCAGGACAATCATCATGCGCTCAGATTTGTTGTTCGACCAGGTACTGGTTGCGGGTGGTCGAGTTCCGGACCAACAGCTCCGCCAGGAAGCCCGTGACGAACAATTGGGTGCCGATGATGAGCGTCAGGATCCCGAAATAGAACAGGGGACGGCTCGTGATGCCGTACTCCAGGAACACCAGCTTGGAAATGGTCAGCCAGGTCAACAACAGGAACCCGACCAGAAAGCTCAGGGTGCCCAGGAGTCCGAAAAAGTGCATCGGCCGCTTGCCGAAGGTGCCGATGAAGGTGATGGTCATCAAGTCCAGGAAACCGTTGACGAAACGGTCGAAACCGAACTTCGATACGCCGTATTTCCGGGCCCGGTGGACGACCACCCGCTCCCCGATCATTTCGAACCCGGCCGCCTTCGCCAACAAAGGGGTGTACCGGTGCATTTCCCCGTACACCTCGATGCTCTTGACTACCTCCAGCCGGTAGGCTTTCAATCCGCAATTGAAATCATGCAGGGGAATCTTGCTGATGTGTCGTGTCACCCGGTTGAAAAAGCGCGAAGGAAGGGTCTTGCCCAAAGGGTCATGCCTTTTTTTCTTCCATCCGGAGACCAGGTCGTAGCCTTCTTCCGCAATCATGTGGTATAGGGCGGGGATCTCGTCCGGGCTGTCCTGCAGGTCGGCATCCATGGTGATGACCACCCTGCCGCGGGCCGCCTCGAATCCGGCGAACAGCGCCGCGGATTTTCCATAGTTCCGACGGAACTTGATGCCCCTTACCGCTGGGTTGCGCCCGGCAAGGTCCTGGATGACCCGCCAGGACCCGTCCTTGCTGCCGTCATCCACCAGGATGATCTCATAGGTGCGTTTCTCGGAATCCAGGACCCTCCGGATCCATTGCTCCAGTTCAGGCAGGCTTTCCTCCTCGTTGTACAAGGGCACGACAATGCTGATGTCCATATGCGTTCTTCGCTTTTTGTCGACGGGGAATCCTTTCCCCACGGCTGGTATACCGGCCGTAGCTTACCCCGGAACGGTCACCGCCGGATGAAACTGCCCACCATGTAGGCCAACAGGAAGCCCGGCAGCAACAGGTAGGTGTAGGAAAAAAAGACCCGTCCGGCGTGCATCTGCAGGTCGAGGTCCGCCACATCCCTGCCGGCGGCTTCCAGCATGGCCCGTTGCGCATCCACCAAGCCAGGGTCAATATGGTTGAACAACAGGTATACGCCGATCCAGAACGGCAGTTCGGCAATGGCGAAGGTCAGGAATGCCGTCCGGATGGCTTCTTTCTTGGATAGCTCGCCATCCAGTTCCCACCGTCGACGGCGGGTGGATACGATCATGCCGACCCCGGCCGGCAATAGCAGCACACTCCAATATACCAGCGGATGCAGGACCGCCGTGGCCGATATCCGGTGGGCACCCAGCAGTCCCAACAGGCTGAAAAGCCCCGCCCATGCGCCCGTGCGCAGCATCGTGTTTTGCATGCGAATGGATTTCAACGGTTCATGATGCCCGGCGGAGGCCGGGCTTCTGGCAAAGGTAAGTTTTTCCGCTGTCGGCAAGGTAAGGGGCCTTGCCTCCCGGCACTTGGGGTGCGTCGGTCACAGGGCCGGCCGCGCTCCGGACGGTGTGCGCGTTCAGTCCTCTTCCCGGCGGCGCATGATGGCCGCCACGATGGCACTCAGTCGACGGCACTCACCAGCCCGAAAAGAAGACCTTGTTTCAGCATGTTCGCGGGCTGCATGGATTCGGCGGCATCCTCCAGCGCCTTGTCTATGACGGCCTCGTCGACCCCCATGTCCCGCATCATGTCTTCCGTCGCTTCCAGCACGGAAATGTTGAATTCCGGCTCGATGTACTGGGTGTAGACCAGGCTGAACAAGGTATTGAGGACCATGGCGGTCACCAGTACGACCAGGCCGACCTGGAAGGCACGCCGGAAGGAGATGATGCCGCCGAGTTCCTGTTCCCGGTGATGTTGGACCGAAAAGAACAGGGCCACGACGGACAGGGCGAGGCTGATGAGGAACACCAGGACGGACTGGAGGATGGAGGTAGGGATGGAAAACTCCAGGACATTGGCTATCAGGGAGAAAATGATGAAGACCATGCCTGCCAGCAGGCCGTGTTGGAATGCGACGGCGGCAAAGGGGACGTCCTTTTCCGAAAAATCGTCATTTGAATGGATGGGCGAAGATTTCATGATGACATATTGAATTTGAGGTGAATGTACGACAACGGGATTGCTTTTTTTTCAAGCGGAAAGGTGCAGGGCCGGCTGTCCGGGACCAGGGGTTCCGGAATCCTCTTTTCACGGATGGCCAACCGCCGTCAACGCGGCGGGTTGACGTGTATCCGGCCATTGTGGGCGACGGCCAACACGGAACCCTTCATGCGCCACCCGACGAAGGGCGTATTGTGGGAGCGGGACCGGATGTGGTCGGTTCGGAACACCCATTCCTCCGTCGGGTCGAAGACCGTCAGGTCGGCGGCCATCCCGACGGCGACCGGGGGAACGGCCAGCCCCAGGATTTGCCGCGGGCCGTGGCAGATTTTCCGGATGAAATCACCCAGGGGCAGGCTGTCGGCCAGGTACATGCCACAGATGCCGAAGGTGGTTTCGAGCCCGATGGCACCGAACTGCGCATAGGGGAATTCCAAGTGCTTGGATTCGGGATCCAAGGGTATGTGGTGGCTCGATATGCAGTCGATGGTGCCGTCGGATAATCCTTTCCGCAAGGCTTGTCCGTCCGTGGCGTCCCGGACCGGAGGCATTACCTTGAAGCGGCTGTCGAAATCCCGGAGCAGGCGGTCGTCGCATACCAGGTTCATGGGGGCTACGGAGGCGCTCACCCGCAGGCCCTCCGATTTTCCCTGACGGGCCAGGGCGACGGCTGCGGCGGTGGACAGATGCGACAGGTGCAGGCGGGTGTTCGTATATTCGGCCAGGTGGAGGTCGCGTTGGACCATCAGCACTTCCGCCAGGGCCGGAATGCCTTTCAGACCCAGGGACGTGCTCATCAGCCCCTCATGGACCTGCCCGTTTGCGGTCAGGGCGCCGTCCGTCGGTTGATTGATGACCAAGCCGTCGAAGGCTTGCATGTACTGCATGGCCCGCAGCATCAGGCCGTTGTCCTGGATCGGATGCAGCCCGTCGGAGAATGCGACGGCGCCGGCAGCCCGCATGTCGTACATTTCGGTCAGGGCCTTACCCTGGCATCCGACCGATACCGCCCCGATCGGATGGAAATCCACCAGCATCTGCCGGGATTGTTCCAGTTGGTAGACCACCGCCGATTTGTTGTCCGTGGCCGGGCTGGTATTGGGCAGGATGGCCAGGGCGGTATACCCGCCGGCCATGGCGGCATCAGCCAGGGAGGCGGCATCTTCCCGGTGTTCCATGCCCGGATCGCCGCTGAAGACCCCGATGTCCATCCAACCGGGGGAGATGCAGGTCCCGGGCCGATCGATGACCACAGCCCCCGGAGGAGCGTCGAGCCCCCGCCCGATGGCGGTGACCCTCCCTTCGCTGACCAGCACATCCTTCGTCTCCCGTTCCCATTCGCCGTTCGCATGAAGGATCCGCGCATCCCTGACAAACAAGTACATTTGATCCTATTTGTAGCAAAAGTACCTGTTTTTTTTACAAACCAAGGAAAAAACGTGCAAGCTCCGCCGGGGCTCAACGGCCGCTTTCCGCCGGCTTGGCGGTGGCCGGTGCAGGTGGGCTGAGGTGGGTCCCGAGGGTATTCGGATCCTCGAGCGCCTGGAAGAAACCGTCCAGGTAAGCCAGGATTTCGTCTCTGCTGTCCTCCGGAAGGTGCCGGAACCGGCGGACGGTTTGGTATAAGGTTTCCTGTTTGCGCTGGAAATACCGGACGATGGGCTGCAGTTCCCGGGAGGACCGGCTTTCGCCGAGGTAGACCCTTTGTTGCATGGACCGTTGCCCCACATTGGTATTCGGCCGGGCATAGGGGGCACTGACCAGGGTGGAGAAGTCGAAATCGTAAGGTACCGGGACCAAGGGGCCGTCGGAGAGCCGGATCAGTTTGATGTTGCGGAGCATGGGGATATCCCAGTCGGTATTGCCGATCATATACTGGAAAAGGGCGTTCATCTTTTCGTAGTTGGGATGGAGGGCCTCATCGGTTTGCCCGAGGCAGTCGCATTCGCGGGTACCCGTCCGGGCCTCCAATTCCTCGAGGTCTTCGATCAGCAAGCCCCAACGCTTGAATTTCCGGCCTTTCCTGCCGGTATCCTGGTAGGTGACCTTGACCAGTTGTACGCGGAAGCTGTGGGGCGTGAGGATGTTGTAGAGCTTGTAGGCCAGGTATTCGCGAAAGACCTGTTCCGTGCTGGCGATACGGTCGTCCAGGCAGTGGGTGACCAGTTTGAGCTCGTTCATCCGGTTGAATCCGGCGGAGACGAGCGATTCGGTGTCGAATTTCAGTTTCAAGGGGGGAAAATCGCAGTGCCGGCGCCGGAATTTGCCACGGGTCCGGACGGAAACGGGCAGGTGGTGGCGGATACCGTCCCGGTCTGAAAACTGGAAGGTGCCCGGATAGTACCGATCGGCATAGCGGTTGTCCACCAGGGAATCCAGGTCGGTGACCAGTTGGACGGAGACGGACTCCTGGTCGCCCATCCGGTCGAGCAGGCTGCCGGTTCCGGTCGTTTCCGGCGGGTCGGCCGGAAATGTCGCGCCGATGCCGGCGATCATCAACAGGAGCAGGACGGGAACCGGGAAGCGGGCCGGAAGCGCAGACGGGTGCGGGGAGCGGAATGGTCTCATTTCGATTTTTTTTGGCAGGTGTGGCGGCGGCACCGTCCCGGCGGCACCGGCAGTCGGTGGCATCCGAACAGACAGGGTGGGGGGGCGTCCTTTGCCGCATGGGAAACAACCGGTACAAATTTCAGGCGGCGACAGGTGAAACCGGATAATTATTAGACCAAAGGAGCCTTTTTCCCCCGGAGGGGCGATGATGTTCAGATTTTGAAATTCAGCAGAAAGGATTTTACCGCGGTATCGAAATGTTCCGCCCCGTCAAACAGGAAATGGACCGATACCGGGAGGACCATGACGGGAATCCTTTGGGACATCAGCCACTCCCGGTGCAGCTCCAGGCGCATGGCGTCCTTTTCCGTGGTGAGGATGATCCGGTTCGAGGCGGGCAGCAGCAGGAAGTTCCGCTCGATGTGGTGGAGGTCTTCCTCCGTGAAGTAATGGTGGTCTTCGTAGGCGATGGTCCGGACCATTCCGGTGGTGGCCTGCAGGTAGCGTTGGAGATACGCCGTATTGGCGATGGCACAGACGAGGAGGACGGCCATGTTCTCCAACAGGGGGATGCGGTGCCGCGGGTTCAGGATATAGTAGGGGTGCTCGTAGCGGTAGGCGGAGAACAGCACCCGCTGGTGGGCGAAAGGCTGGATGGCGGTCGTGAGCCTTGCCGCTTCCGCTTCGGTAAGGTCGGCCGGGCATTTGGAAACGATGACCAGGTCGGCCCGCCGGTAAGCGCTCCGCCATTCCCGGAGCCGGCCGGAAGGGAGCAGGAAATCCCGGGTGAAAGGCAGGTCGTATTCCGTAAGCAGGATGTTGAGCCCCGGTTGGACGCTGCGGTGCTGGAAGGCATCGTCCAGGAGGATGGTCTGCGTGTCGGGTCGGTCCTGCAGCAAGGCGGGTATGCCCAGGGCGCGGCTCTCGCAGACGGTGACGAACACATCCGGGAACTTCCGCTTGAACTGGAGGGGTTCGTCGCCGGTGTTCCGGGCATGGTCCTCCGCAAGGACCACCTGGTAGCCCCGGGTCGTGCGTCGGTACCCCCTGCTGAGGGTCGCCACCGTCAGATACGGTCGGAGCAGGCGGATCAGGTATTCGATGTGCGGGGTCTTGCCGGCGCCGCCGATGCTCAGGTTGCCGACGGAAATGACGGGGACGCTGAACCGGACACTGCTGAGCAGCTTGTGCCGGTACAGGAAATTCCGAAGGCTGACGCCCAATCCGTACAGCATCGCAAACGGGATCAGCAAGATTCGTATGACGGGGTCCTGGAACACGCAACCGAAGGTTTCGGGTGGCCGCCGAGGGGTTCTCCTTTCCGTGCGCTCACCTCGTGGTTAAATTTTAGTGCAAATGTCCGACATATTTCCGTCCATCCTTTTACTTTCGTGAAAAATATACCCAGTCCTTTCCCCGGGCTGCCAATCCGACACCACTTATGACCGACCCAGTGATTGCCATCGGCTGCGACCATGCCGGTTTTCCTTACAAGGATGCCCTCCTGCGGTGGCTGGAAAGCCACGGCTATGCGGTCATGGACGCAGGGACGGACAGCCCGGCCTCCGTCGATTATCCGGATTTCGTCCACCCGGTCGCCCTGGCTGTCGAACAGGGGCGGGCCCGGGCCGGCATCCTGATTTGCGGCAGTGGCAACGGGGTCGCCATGACGGCGAACAAGCACCAGGGTATCCGGGCCGCCGTCTGCTGGAACCAACAGCTGGCGGCCCTCGCCCGCCAACACAACGATGCCAATGTCCTCGCCATTCCCGCCCGCTTCGTCAGCCGACGCATGGCCTTGGCCATGGTCCAGGTGTTCCTCTCCACGGCGTTCGAAGCGGGGCGCCATCAGGATCGGGTCCGCAAGATCCCTTGTGCCGGATCCGCCGGCCATTGACCGGCCGCTCCGCCAGGGAGCGCCGCCATGTTCTCGTAAGTTGCTTTCTTGATTTCGATGCCGCTTGCCAGCCGGGCAGGGGCACCGGCCGCGTGGGGCCCGGGATGGCGGACACAAGCCGTCGCGTCGGGTAGGAGGAACTCCCCGGCTGAGGGCCGGGCGCGGTGGCGGCTCCAAATGGACGGGCACCATGGCCGTGGCGGTCGACCGCCACGCACCGCATACCGGCAGGGCAACAAATGATTCGCAAGCGGCCGCCTTTCCGACCAGCAGGCCGTTTCCCCGGTGTCTCCCGGCCGGGCGGCAACGCCGATGTCGCGGTGATCCCCGACGCAAGGACGCAACAATTGCCTCCTCCGGTCCGATCCGCCCCGCTTTGCGCAAGAACGCATCTTTCGCACCGCAAGAACCAAATCGAATGTTTTGATTGCATGGTTAGCATGATTGTATAAAAGCGTAACTTACGCATAAACAAAGGGGCCTTACGGCGCTTCCCGCCTTTTGGACAGGGTGGCCGGCGGCACGTCCAAGCGTACCGCCGGCCGCCCAAGAAACTTTTCCTGAGAGCCGTCCTGCACCCTTTTCGATGCAGGTCGTTGCACAGCAGTAAGTTTAATTACTTATAAAATAATTGAAAATCAGGCCATTATAATTGATGGCCCGATAATGTTGTGGTGCGGGGGATGCGCAAAAGGGGGCGGTTTCCGTGGATGTCGATGAGGGTCATCGACGATATCTGGATGGGGTGGCCAGGTTTGCATCCGAAGCAATTGCCTCAAGCACCCGACCCCCCCTCCCGGCATGCGACGCGGATCCAGGATTCCTCAAAACTCAATCAAGGACATGAAAATGGTCAAATCATCGGTCATCGTGCTCGCAGCAGCCATGCTGGCCTTGTCCTCCTGCGGCGGCGGAAAGGAGGACACCGCCGGGAATTTGCCGGAGGCCCAATTCAACAAAGTGGCGGCCGATGTGGAATTTGATGCCAGGAAATCCAAGGATAAATGGAAATACGTGCTGGAACTCCTCGATAAATATCAAGACGACCAGGACGATGTCGAAGAATGGCTGGCGGGCAAAACCACGGATTTGTTTTCGGACCGGGCATCCGTACCGGTCGAAATCCTGGGACAGGTCAACGCCAGGCTGTTTGATGAGGAGGTCTCCACCGCAGCTGTTCAGATAGCCTACTTTACCCTCGCCAACTTCCATTCCGAGCCTCAGGGCAGCAACCAGGTCACCGCGATCGCTTCGCTCGGCAACCACTATTTGAAGGCCATGGAAAAGGATAGTCTCGAAAAGTACAATGCCCTGCTCAAGTCGACTCCCGCATTCGACACGTCTCCTGTCTTGCAATTGACCTACGTTAACAATCAAGCCAACCTGGCCACCATGCGGGGACAGATTTTCGAAGCGATGGTCAACTACGTCAAATCCCTGGGCCTCATCCAACCGAAAGACAGCGTTGACCTGGGTGTCCTGTACACCAACATCGCCAGCTTGTACAACAGGCTGGATTATCCCGAGAAAGCGCGCATGTACGCGGATTCCGTCCTCCAACGCTTGGATGTTGAAAATTTGTCCGCCAATACGTTGAACATAATAGGTATCATTTTGTCGCGGACACGGGGCTTCGAAGCGGCGGAACAGCTGTTTTCCGTCGCCCTCCGCAAAGCGACCGAAAGCGAAAACCCTTTTTTGCTGGCCAGGGTCCAGGCCAATTACGGTAATCATAAACGCAGGCTAGGGGATTTTCAGGCGGCGTTGCGGCTCATGGCCAGCTCCGATTCGATTTGCAACGGCATCGGATTACAGTTCGGGTTGATGGTCAACCGGATCAACCGAGCAGAAATTTATTACGACCAGGGCGACTTCACCAGGGCCTCGGAAACGTTGAAAGCTTCCGAGTCCGATTTGCCGAAGCTTGGGTCGCCAGAGCTGGAAATAGGATTTTACAAACTTTTCTTCAAGACACAGGATGCCCTGCAAGAGGGCGCAAACCAAATTGTCGTTTTAAGCAGCGTTTGCGGTTCCCATCTGAGTGCA
>CAZNLJ010000032.1:0-57457 GCA_964573725.1 uncultured Saprospiraceae bacterium | reverse complement strand
GGATAGCAAGTTATGTTTTCTTAAGTTGCTGTCCAAATTTTGTCTACCACCTCAATCCAAAGGTTTAGAACCTTTTTAATCCATTTCGTAAATAATTCTATTTATGTTTTGAATTGTTATTGCAGCAGAATCATTTCCTACATACTCGAAACCAATTTTTTTTAAATTTTCAAGTTCGTAAGTATGAAGTTCCGATAACTTGTGTTTATATTTGTTTATCACATATGTAATATTGTCGGGCGTAACTTCAGGGAATCCTGCCTTTTCTATCATTATCCAATCATTACCTGTAGAATGGGGTGCATGCCTGACTACCATCACTGGTTTGCCAAAGCAAACTGTTTCGTACCCTAAGCCACTAGATGAGATAATTAGAAGGTCAATGGATTCCATAAATTTTTCATTCGAAATTTCTTTTGCTTCCAAGGTGCTACACTGCTTAGAAAACCATTTACCTATGTTGGATTCCCTGCTCTGTGATGGGTGAAGTTTCACCAAGACATCCGCTCCATTTTTTTTTATGGCTTCAATGATTGGCAGCCAGATGGTTTGGTTTTCTTGATCACTTATTGGGTTTGGCCCCAAGCCAATCAATTTCAATTGTCTTGTTCCCTTCCACTGATTTACACTTCGAATAATTGGAGTTCCGGTTATGCGAATTCTTTTTTCTGTTACTCCCATTTCCTGCAGCAAACTACTCCAAAGTGAACCCCATACCCAAATCTCATCTGCTAGTATTGGTGTATAACCATACGGAGGATTAATAACACCATGTTGCAGCGTAATTGTTTTAATTTCCAAAGTTTTTCCAGCAAGAATTAATGGAATGTATTTATCTCTGTCATAGTCAACCACAATTATTTTTGCCTTGGTTTTTTTCAAAAAATTAATGCATAAAAAATATTGCAGTATCAATAGTAAACTAGACAAATATGCTAACCACCGATCTTTTGGATTTATTCCATCAATTATTTCTCTAATGAAAAATATAAGTCTCGTAGTCCTTAATATACAAATTAATTTTTCGTAATTATTTTGATAGGAATAGGCACTTTGTACCCCGTGCACAAATTCATAGCTACGGCTAAAAGATTGCTGAATTGGTTCAATTAGTGCTTTGTAATGTGGTATTTCTGCAGTTTTACCAAGTATTAGAAGGCAATTTTTTATTTTATCAGCTTTAATTGGTTTATATAACAGGATTTTAACAGCATGTTTTATAAAAGAGAAAACGAAATATAGTGCAGGAAGTTTATTCCATTCGTAGCCTTGCTGGATTTTATATTCATGCCGCCAATAGTGTATCAATAGTGAGCCAATTGGAATGCCAGCTTTTCTCCTGCCATGTTCATCTAGGCGTTGTTCTAACTCTATGAGGTGATTTACTTTTTTTAACAACTGGTTGTCAATTTTTTTTATTGATAATCAATTTTTTTTTTTTTTTTCTAGGGGATTACCATTACAGTTCTATATAGAAACCTGTGGGTAACCCAATCTTAGCTTGCCGCACAGGAAATATATCATATTGACAAAGTTGTTCAGGTTGCGATAACCCCGAGCCTTCCTTTTAGCCAACTGTTAAGAGTTGATACTTACTAAAATGCCGTTTGTTATTCGGGATTGAATGCGGTTAATGATACCTAACCGGTGAGCCTTGATGGTTTAACCACTTTTTGAAAAGGGAAAATTCCACTCTTTTCAGCTTGTTTACACCAGTCTGAAAAGAAGCGCTCCGCTTGGACGGGCTTGTCAAATTCCTAAAATGCCCTGAACAGTTCTTTGAGCTGATAACCCTCGCTAATCTTAGGGTACATTTCGATGAGAGAATACAATTCAGCCAGTTTCTTGTCCGACAGGCTGGCCGGATTTTTCAGCAAGGTGTATTTATGACCCTTGAGTTCTTTGCACTTTTTGCGCTCAATTTCGCGCAATTCGTCCATCGCCTTGTTCACTTCCTTTACAACCTGGAAGCGGTCAAACGTGACTTGGGCGTTTGGAAATTAGGTGGTTACCCCTGACATGAAGGCCGGAGACATGTGGATACAGACTTGATTGAACTGTTCGGCAGAGCTCCCCTTGGTTGTCAAATGCTTGGCAAGCATGTTCACTGCTGCAGTATCTTTGCCTTCAACGACCTTAAACACCCTGCCCTGTGCAATGTCAACGCCGACAGTGATGTAGACGTGGCCTTTGCCCCTGCTTGTTTTATCTATGCCAATTACCACAATGCCACTGTGGTAGCACTGTTCGTAAGCATGGGCAACGTAGTGGTAGTAAACCTCCCAGATCCTTTTGTGCCAGACTTTGACAAGATCGGCAGCTGCAGCAGGGGATGTCCCAAGTTCGAGCATGGTCATGATGTAAGCCTCGAACATAAGAGTGAAGCCATTGTTTCGCCGCGCCAGGGAACCTGCACTTTCTTGATATTCCCTTTGCTGTCAGTAATCCGGGGGCCACGGGCGTGCAGGTAACAACGGTGCTCAAAAAAATTCAAATGCTGCCAGGTGTGGTCAGACGTATCGTAAGCTTTACAGGGAACGCCAAACTCATCCCTGAATAGACTGCCTAGAGGAAAGTTCAGGTAAATATGCAGTTCCCGGACTTTTCGTCGAACTGCTTGCATTCTATATTTTGGATAGCTCAAGGCGCGATGTCCCCTAATGCGATTTCAAAAAGCTATTCGCTGTTCATCGTTTTTTTAGGGGTGAGTTTAGGTGGTTGCTTTCAAAGTTACGCACAGGTTTTCATATAGAACCAATAAAATCAAACTAAAGTATCTTTCGTAAAAATACTAATGACAGTACCTGTTGAAAGAATATGCCAATAATCAACCCCTGTGGAAACGTCTCCAGCTTAAAACCATTAAAATAATTAAAAATTAATATATATGAAGTTCCTATTATCGCTCCAGTTATCAAAGAGAAAAAATACCAACCTTGTTTTTTTACTACATTATAGATGTTATTGAGTGCCCCGAAAGACTGAACTACAGGTACAAAGACTACCCATTGAGCGGCTTTGATGCCACCGATATACTTGGGCAATAATATGGGGACAACGTGTGGAAGCAATACTGAAGCTATAATAGCAAGGAAAAGCATGATGCCGAACTGGAAATAAAGCGGTCTTACATTGGCCCTAAGTATATATCTTACTGACTTGCCCTGTCCAAGCATTACTGCCATCCTAGGATAAATCACTTGGCCGAAAGCCCCCGGTATTATTCCAATAGCACCCATTACAATGTTACTGATAGCATAAAGGCCAAAGTTTAGGGCACCACCAGTTGAATATATTATGTTGTTAATAATGGTAGTCCAGATTGGGCCAACATGACCTACTAAAAAAATGGGAATACCAGTTTTTAGAAGAACTTTGTAGTCGTTGATATTGAACTTTAATTTAAGGACATAGGGTTTTTTTTTAAATAATAATATGAATTGGTAAAGCGATAATACAATTCCTCTAAGAACCAAGCCCCAAAAGCCAAATATCCAAACCAAGACTACCGAAAGAAGATTTCCAATTCCAAAATATATATTTTGCTTGGACAGAGAATCAAAATCTTTATTAGTTCGGTATAATACTGGCAAAAATTGTGCATTCATCAAATGCGTACAAGCCATGAATGCGTATCCCATAAACACCCAGCCCAGTAGGGAGTTTCCCTGGTGTAAATGCCAAATTCCAGACAAAGCAAATATTGATGAAGCTAATAGGCTAATTATAATTGCAATAAAAAAAACAGATGAAGCCATTTGTTTAGCTTCATCATCATTTCCTTGTCCAAGTTTGTAGGGTAATTCCCGATTTAGTCCGTTTATTATTCCACCATGACCAAGCAATATGTAGCCCATATAAACCCCAACGCCACTAAAAGTCCCGTACATTTCTGGTTCCACCATCCGCACTACCAGAAAGCCAGAAAGCATTCTTAGGAAATTGGATATGATTTGAGCTGATGCATACCGAACAAGGACTTGGCCAAAGTCTGATTTTCTTAAATTATATAAAAGGTTAAAAATCAAGCTTTTAAGTTTGCTAAAGAAATAGGTTCCTGGTCATTTATAGTGGATATCGAAACTAATTCTTCCCAGACTGAAGTAAATTATGTCTTAGCCTCCTAATTGCCTGGAGAGAAAAAAGGATTTGATTTTAGGTCTGATTAACCTAATATTCGTATGACCAAAAGCAGAAGGAAGTTCACGGCAGAAGAAAGGCTCTCCATTGTTCAGGAAGCAGCGCGGGAAGGTCGAATAGAAACGATTCGTAAGTACAGTATAGCACCCTCTTTGTTTGACCGCTGGCGCAAGAATTACCTTTCAGAAGGTATTAATGGATTGAAGCCCAAGTACAAGTATGTTGATCCCCAGATGAAGGAGCTTAAAGAAGAAAACGAACGGTTAAAGCGTATCATCGCGAACCAGGCACTGGAACTTGAGTTCAAGAACGAGCTTTTAAAAAAAAACTCATTGACAATCAAACGAAAGTAACCATGGTGAAGCAGTTCACGGGTAAGGCTTCTACATCGAGATTATGCAAATGGGCATCATTGTCCCAGCGCGTATTCTACTACCGGCCTCAGGATGGCAAGCGTGGCGTGAAGCCAAGTACGCACACGGTCACGAAGGATGGCCGGGTCCTACGCAATGAGAAAGTAGTAGAAGATATCAAGCTGGCCCTGGGCCGCGAGTTCTGTTGTTACGGCTATCACAATATCACGGATGACCTGCGCGACCTTGGCTATATCGTCAATCACAAGAAAGTATATCGGCTAATGGCCGAAAACAATCTCTTACTGGGCAAAACCATGCGTACCCAGGGTCAGCGGGAGTTTGTGCGGCATCGTAGGATTGAAGCTACCCGGCCAATGGAATGCTTGTGCCTGGATATCAAATATGTCTGGGTGAAAGGAGAGCGTAGGAACTATTATTTGCTGACGGTGCTGGACGTGTTCACCAGGAAAGCCCTGCAACAGCTTTTTAAAAGCAGTATCCGAAAGATGGACGTGATAGACCTATTGAGGCGAATAGATGTTGAGTACGGGATCAAAGGGGTTACGGTACGTAACGACAACGGCTCACAGTTCATAGACAATGACGTAAAGCAGTTCTTGAAGATGGCGCAAGCCAGGCAGGAGTTTACCCACATTGCCACCCCGGAGGAAAACGCCTATATCGAAGCGTTTCACAGCATCGTGGAGCGCGAGGTAATCCAAAGATTTGAGTTCAGTAGTTATTACGATGCAAAAAGAACCTTCGAGGCGCATTTGAAGTGGTACAACTACACCCGCAAGCATGGCCAATTGGTCAGAACCACCCCCCAGCAAAAATGGGAGAGCTATTTTAACAATAAAAACGATAACTTGGCTAAGCCGGATGAAGCGGAAACGGGCTATGCTGGAGAGCAACCCGTCAGGAATAATCCGGCCAACGAAGATGGTCGGGCAGGAACCGGGAAGCCTGTTCCTGCCAACCTTTGATCATCATTGTTGTCCATGCCTCAAAAAAGTCATGTCTAAAAAGAGGAAATAGATCTAAACTCTTTTTAGAAATTACTCCAAGAAATAGGGGTTCGAGACAAATCCACAGAATAGTATTTACAACCAGGCGCAAATCAAGTTTGTGCTTTCTTTTGACAGGCAAGAATTCTTTGATAATTTGCCACTGGGAGTCAGTTAGGTCTTCAAATTTGGTGACCATAGCTTATGGATTTTGATGATACCGAAAGCTATGAACTGGCTCCCATTTTTAGGGTATTAAATTTCCCAACATGCTCTAAGGTTCGGCTAGCCCTAGAATAAATGTCTTACCAAACAAAAAGCTTCTGCCAACCCACTTCCAACAGCCACACCCCACCGCTGCGCTAATATCCTAAGTGCTTCAGGTGACCTGGGATGAGGAAAATTGCGCTTCTCAAACTCATAACACTGCATTGCGTTGATTTTTGCTTGAAGGTTAGCTTCTGAGATGGTCATGAACATATTTGGAATGAAATGTTTGGGGTCGGTAGAAGCCCTCCATTCTGTTCCTGAAGGTGTTTCAAAGGTTATGATGGTTTTTACAGTTTCAGTGTGCATTGGGCGGCAAGCGGTCATTACTGACTCAAAAGTGCGTTGGTGGTCAATATTTAAGTCTCCTCCATGATGAGTGAATATTGTATCTGGCTGAAACTCTGCTTTTTCGCGCTCAACTATTTTTATGATATCCAGTAGTGGAACAGAATCAAATCTATTATCCGGCAGGTCGTGAATACTGACGGTATGATAGCCAATGGCCCCCTTTGCATTTTTGATGTTATTACGATGTATGGAAAGTTCTTCTTCCCATAATTTCGTATTTCTTATGTCCGCTCTTGATGTTATTCCCTCACCTAAGATCACGACGTGTGTTATTACATCATTTTCATGAATTAATCGATTCATACTCGCACCAGGTCCTAACAATTCATCATCAGGGTGGGCTACTACCACCATGATTCGTTTATTTCGGTGTGATGGTAACATTTGCTTTAAGAGCTTGACCGTCGGTTGTATATTCAACTTGGTGGAACGTGAGTATAAAATTAGATATTTCCAAAAAGGCTGGCGGATAGCCTTCACAGTCTAACATGCGAACTGTGTCATACCATTCTCTAAGTTTAGTTAAATCCTGTAAGTTTCCATCAGCTGGCTTACGTCTCTTAAAAACTACTATGTCGCCTTGTTGTGGTTTGGGTATTGGATTTTCCTCTACTATACACTGAATCATTCCAGCAATTATAGGCGTCATTCTTTCAAAAATATCCCTGGCACTCCCCTCGAGACTAAGTGAAGCTTTGCAGTAAACCGGTCCAGTGTCAATTCCCTCTTCAACACGAATAGCGCTAATCTTAGTGCTTTGATGTCCCCTAATAACTAAATTTTGAAGCGGGCTTCCACCTCTGCCATAGGGTAAATCAGTCATATGAAACACGATGCACTCCCAGTGTTGGAATACCGATTCAGGTATAAGATATGACCAATGTGGAAGAAAAATCTTATCAGGTTTAAGGATTTCCAGTGAATTAGGGGTAAAAGCCTCGCGTGTTGTAATCCTTGTCCATTGGCCAGGCACAGTTTGTTGCACTAACTCAAAAAGAGCGTCATGCCAAGGCTTTGCTGTAACCAGCAAGTAATGTTTTAAAGGTTGTTCCAAGATAATGGTGTTCCAGCTTTAATATCTTGATTGGCCATTTTGCCAATCAAAGTTTCATAATACTTCGGCTGAAGGCCATCCCCAGGGCGAATAACTCGCAGATTCTCTCGAGTAAAACATTCTCCTGCCTTGACGTCTTGTACCACATAAATAGAGCGCTTAAAGCGCAAACTTTTTGCTTCTGCTTCTTGAACCCCATAATATACGCTGCCCAAAGCGAGGAAGGCCCGTTCAGATTCAGTTACAAGAGCTGCAAGTTCTTCGGGCTCTATGGAGAAAGCACTATCAACCCCACCATCTGCTCGGCGTAGTGTAAAGTGTTTTTCCACCACGCAGGCACCGAGGGCGACTGCGGCAATGGCAGCACCAATACCCATCGTATGATCACTTAAGCCTACATGGCAACCAAACATTTCCTGCATATGCGGAATAGTAAGTAAGTGTGTGTTTTCTGGAGTAGCAGGATAAGTACTGGTACATTTAAGCAAGACTAGCTGCTGACAACCTTCACTCCGCAGAATCTGCACTGCCTCATCTATATCTGCTAAACGAGCAAGCCCAGTAGACATTATTACTGGCTTACCCGTTTTTGCAACTTTTTTTAGCAATGGCCAATCGGTATTTTCAAAAGATGCAATTTTATAGGCCGGTACGTCCAAACCTTCAAGAAAGTCTACTGCACTTTCATCAAAAGGAGTGCTAAACACTTCTAGGCCTAGAGAACGTGCCTTATTAAATATGGGCTTATGCCATTCCCAAGGCGTATGGGCTTCTTGATATAAGTCATAGAGACTTCGACCTTCCCAAAGTGAGGAGCTATCATTGATTTCAAATAACCCTCCACTCGCTTTAATAGTCATTGTATCAGGCGTATATGTTTGCAACTTGATTGCATGCGCACCGGCTTGGGCAGCAGCTACCACAATTTCAAGCGCACGATCAAGTGATTGATTATGATTGCCTGACATTTCAGCTATTATAAATGGCTTATGTCCTGAACCAATTATCTTATTACCTATTTGGATTCCTGCTGTCATTTGCCTTTATGAATTTGAATGATATATTTCTGATTGTTTAGTTCAAAAAATGCTAGATATTGTTCATTATCATCCACACGCAACAAATTGAATTGGTCACCAAGGCTTTTATTCAAGTCGAGGACGCTATGTATTGGCCGTCTTCGGTTATATACGGATTCTTCACCTTCTTGATTTCTGCCGAGTAAAACTGATTTTGGATAATTATCAACAAACCAACTACAAAGGTCTATTGTGCAAATAGCTTGTTCATAACGGATTTCATTGACAAGCTCATTTCCAGCGATATTAATCCATCTTTGTGCATATATCTAGCCACTGTCCACCTGCTCGGATGCTTCTAGCAAAGTTACAGGAAAGATATTCTTACCTTCAAGAATCTGCCGTGTCAAGGGTGACCATCCCTTGCCTTTAGGCAATTCGCTTTCATGTACAACGAGGTTATTCCTAAATTTTTTCAGGATTTGCTTACCAACGATTCGACTATAACTGAGAAAAAAACATAAATCACCAATTTGTAGTTGCTTTGCATCATTTACCCATGTGCATCTGTGTCCTTCCAGCAACCATTGTGTCAACAAATCAGGAATATAGGAATTAAGCCAGCTAACCGCATCAGAACATATGGAAATAGACAATCCTCCCCCTATGAACCTTGTCAAAACCGAGGGCCTCAAAGACATATTGGGAGGGCAGATTTTCTATTCTTACACGGCCATACACCTGTGCTCCTTTTTTTTTACTTCTAAGTTTTTGTATACCCGTTTTTAATAAATGCCTACCTAATCCCCGTCTTCTCGCATAGTCTGCCAATGCAAAATCAATTTCCCAAGCATTATTTTTGAGTTCAAATCGCACCTGGCCAATCGGCAGTCCCATTTCTGTTTCCACCACGTAAATCTGACAGCTATCCGGATTACGCAGGCAGGAGTAAAACCATTTCTTGTGGGTTTTTGCATCAATTACTGAGGTACTAAAGGCATTTTGTCGTACCAGAGGGTCATTAGCCCATTTCAAAATCAGAGTCTCGTCTTCAAGGACTGCATTCCTTGCAACCAGATTAGTGTCAGCCTTTAACAATATTATGTTGGCCACCCGTTCTGTTCCTTTTCCATTCAAGAGGGCCTGGCAAAGCACAGACCAGTGCAATAACTGGTGTTCATTTGCTAGGGTTTCCAATAGAGCTTGTTTCAAGTGTTCTGTATCAACTGTATCCTTATGTCCTAACCAGCGTACAAAACCCTGATTGTGCATCTCTGAGGCAATGGGTATCTGATTTTCTGCCAGTGTTATGATCATTGTAGGCAAGCCTAAACAACATCGTTCCCATGTTGTTGAACCGCCTGCGCCTATGGCGAGGTCGGCTTTGACAATGAGTTCCGCAAGACTTGGCAGTTGCTCATGTATTGTAATATTGCTATAACCCATACTTTGTTGGCGAACGGCAGCTGCATGCGGGCTATGGGAATTGATTATAACATCTACCTGAATGTCTGCACGATTGAGTTCCAGAAAAGCTGCTATGGTACGGCCTGTAAGGTTATCCCGATCATATCCGCCAAAGTACACTAGTATTCGTTGGACAGGACCTAACCGAGGAGGTGTTCGTGGGTGAAGCTTTGCATATTCTGGCTGCAATAATGCATAATCCGGACCTAATAGTCGTGCGCAGTTGTCAGGAACCAGGGAATCATAACGGTATTCAAAATCGGCAACCAGGTTCTGATCGAGCAGAATGTCGCAATCGTGTTTTCGATCAGCCAGGTCATCAATGACCATAACTTTATCGCAGTAGGAATGTAATTGCGTCTCCCAACGATTATCCAACGCATAATGATCAATGATTAACCAATCCGTTTGCACACCTTCGAGGGCAGCGATAGTTTGTTGTGCATCCGTTTGCCAAGTTGTACCCAACCAAGATTCGTGCGCTAAGGCTGGTGTACCTGTCGGGGTGAGCTGATTATTGTCAGGTGTAACGTCAGGTAGGGTGAGCACCTCGAATCCTATTTGTTGAATCAAGGATGTCAAGTGTCCTGGGATTTCGCGGCATATAAAACGACAGTAGGAGCCTCTTTCTCGTAGTGCTTCGGCTAGCGTAAGGCAGCGCATGACATGACCTGTGCCTATTTGGAGGGAAGCATCGGTACGAAAGGTGAATTTCATTATGCCCGCTTTCTTTGCAAATGACAATTTTACAGGTGTATGATAAAGTATTAAGCCAAAGGATTTCAATCCTATTGTTGGCTATCTATCAGAAGTTTAAATTTTAACTCGGCAACTTTCCAATCTTCTTCATGATCGATATCGTGAGCCTGCATTTCTTTCAAAATAATCACCCCACTATTATCCGTAAAAAGCCTCTTCTTCCTTAGCAATACGTCAGTTTTGAAGAAATAAAATTGCCCGCTATCATGATAACCTTTTTCAAGGTCTTGAGACCTCGAATGAAGATGTTCCGGGTAGAACATACTTACTTTACTATCCTGATTCAATTTCAAAGCCCTTTGGAAGGGATATGAATAAGGTAGCACAGGAAATACACAGTCATATCCATCATTTTTGAGCATCAAGTGTGCATTTCCCAGCATATTAGCGGTAATGAATGGAGCAGTTGGATATAAACAGCACGCATACTCAAAATTTCGCCCTTGCTTTTGGTAACTGCCAAGCACCTCCAGCAATACATCAACTGTACTTGCAAAATCATTTGAATTTTCAACGGAGCGCTTGAAAGGTACGCTTGCACCGTATGCTTTAGAGATTTCTTCAATTTCATCGTCATCTGTTGATACCATTACTTCCGAAAACAAACCACTTTTAATAGCTGCATCTATACTGTAGGAAATTATGGGCTTACCCAGAAAATTTCGGATGTTTTTTCTTGGAATGCGCTTACTACCCCCACGGGCAGTTATGATGGCAAGGTTGTTCAATCGGAGGAGACTTTACTTGTATTACGTAACTCATCAGAATTTTCGCAAAACTGTTTCACATGATTTATTACATACAGAAGCTCATCTATGCTCAATGAAGGATATATTGGTAAGCTAATGCACCCTCTATAATACTTCTCTGCAAAAGGCAAATCTCCTTCCTTCCATCCCAAATTCCTGTAATATGGCATCAAATGGCATGGGATATAGTGTATTTGTACAAAAATATTATTTGCTTGGAGATAATGATACAATCCTAACCGATTCTCAGTTTCAACAATAAACAGATGGTAAGCATGGCCTACATCCATTGCCAACTTATTAACCATTACTCCTTTCAACGCTGTAAAAGATTCTTCAT
Organism: uncultured Saprospiraceae bacterium; assembly: GCA_964573725.1. GTDB lineage: Bacteria > Bacteroidota > Bacteroidia > Chitinophagales > Saprospiraceae > UBA6168. Next base: position 45,948 of record CAZNLJ010000032.1, on the reverse strand, counting down.
ATAGACGCGCGATTTCACGCCTGCGCGCAATCCCCTCATCAGCCCTCTTTAACTGTGATATCCCAAGCGCTGCCTGAAAATCGGTCAGGCGATAATTGTAACCCAATTCCTGCATCTCCATATACCACATTGGATATGCGGCACTAGAATCATCACCCGTTGCGAACGCAACACTGTTTGTAAAATCATCCTGATTGCGCGTAATGCCGTGTGTGCGCAGCTTAAGCAGCCTTTTGTAAAGCTTTTTGTCGTTCGTGGTAATCATACCACCCTCACCCGTTGCGATATGTTTTACCGGGTGAAAAGAAAAGATGGCCAAATCTGCATAATTTCCATTGCCACAGCGCTGCATCTTACCAGCGGAATCAATGAAGTACCCGCCTGGGGCATGGCACGCATCCTCAAGAATCCATAAGTCAAATTCATCTGCCAACTTCCTATAAGCTTCCATATCAACAGGGCGCCCGGCAAAGTCTACCGGAATGATACCTTTATAGGTGCCAACAGGCTCTGCTTCCAGCAGTAACCGCACTTTATTTATGTCCAAAAGGTAAGTTTCGGGATCAATGTCTGCAAAAACAACCTCCCCCCCGCAATAACGTATGCAGTTGGCTGAGGCTGCGAATGTAATAGGGCTTGTTATCACCTTATCACCTGGATTCACATCCAATGCCAGCGCACAAAGGTGCAAGGCTGCGGTACCATTGGTAACAGCGACTGCGTAAGTTGATCCAGTATAAGCGGCGAATGCACCTTCAAACTCGGCAATCTTTGGACCCTGGGTCAGAAAGTCTGACTGTAATGCTTGCACCACCGCCTGGATATCTTCTGGAGTGATATGCTGTTTGCCGTAAGGGATAGGCGTATTCATTCCCATTGAAATTGTGGGTCCACATGTAGTTTAATCAGCTGCCGTAGTTCATCAACGGATACCCATTCCGTATTCTCTCCTGAGTTGTACTTAAACCCGGGCATCACCTTATTGGCGTTGAAGTGCAGGATAAAATCATTCAGCTTCCACTGGTGGGTGGCAGGCAGCAGCGCATAGTACTTACCCAAATCATAGGTATAGTAGGAGTCTGATTCTGTAATCATCTCCTCGTGAATCTTTTCACCGGGGCGTATACCAATAATCGGTTTTTCGCAACTTGGCCCGATGGCTTCAGCCACGTCCATTATCCGATACGACGGTATTTTCGGTACAAAGATTTCACCGCCCCATGCATGCTCCAGCGCGTGCAGCACCATATCCACTCCTTGCTCCAAAGTAATATTGAAACGCGTCATGTTGGCATCTGTAATGGGCAGCCTGCCTGTTTGGCGTTGCTGTAGGAAAAACGGAATGACTGAACCATTGGAGCCCATCACATTGCCATAGCGCACCACAGAAAAACGGATCGTATTGAATCCTTTGATGTTGTTCGCTGCGATAAACAGCTTATCTGATGCCAACTTGGTTGCACCATATAGATTGATGGGGGCTGCGGCTTTATCTGTGGAAAGGGCCACTACGCTTTTAACTTCCGAATCCAGACAAGCATTGATTACATTCTCAGCTCCCAGGATATTCGTCTTGACACACTCCATTGGATTGTATTCGGCAATGGGTACATGTTTCATGGCAGCGGCATGTACAACTGTGTCAATTCCTTTTAAAGCTCTTTTTAATCGATCCAAATCTCTGACATCACCAATGAAGAATCGCAGTTGAGGAAAATGATGCGCAGGGTACTCCTGTGCCATTTGGAACTGCTTTTGTTCATCTCTGGAATAAATAACCAAGCGTTTTACTTCAGGCCTGGCATCAAGAACTTTCCGGACAAAGGCTTTACCGAATGAACCGGTTCCACCAGTGATGAGGACTGATTTTCCTGAAAATTTCATTTGATGTTATAAGATTATTGAATCGATAGCAGTTCAATCTCAATTTGACTCTGCCAGCAATACAGCTTATTTAGGGTTAAGCGTTGTGTTATGTAATGCGGTAAATAATAAAATATATGCGTATTATATTTATATATTACCGGCCCGGTTTTCTAAACTGTTATGAATTAGTCCTGTAATTTTTCTTTAACAAATAGAGTTGCCAAGGTCAGCAATCCAAAAACAAAGCCCGTCAGAATAGCTGCCTTAACCCTCCCTCTCCCAATTATTTCCAATGGCTTTCTAGGTTCATCAATCACCTCAATAGAGGGTTCCTCCCTTTCCATGGTGTATTTGCTAAGTTCCAGGTTTTTAGTTATTTCTGCATATAGCGTGGTCAGCAAGGTTACTTGCAGTTGTTTTCGAGCCGCGTTGACCTTGGGTACCAGCTGCTGGATGGATTGACTGCGATCGGTTTCTGCCGCTACATCCAGCATGGCTGATTTCAGCTCTATTTGTACGCTGTCTTGCCGTGTCTTCAGTAATTGAATGGACCTCTTCATTTTTCCGACTTTCAACTCAAGATACAAGTCGGCCGCCTCTTTGATTAATTCTTTCGAGAAGCGCCAGGCAAAATCTTCGTCGATATCTGTTACGGTAACCGTTATCAGCGAGGAATTCTTGTCTTTTTTTCCAATTTCAATTTTTTCACCAATAGTCAATGTGATTTTTTGAAGGATACTGTCTTGTTCCCGAGTAAATGCTTCCCGATTCAGGTCGGGGTCGATAAGCGAAATTTCACCTTCCGCTATTTGTTCTTTGAATCGAGATTCCAAATAAAGATTATATAAACTCGCTTGTGGCAAATCCTTTTGGGGTTTCAGTAGGGACGCTTGTACGATTCGGTCGGATTTAAGCAGTTGTAGCAGGTTGTCAGTTGTAAATAAAGAGGCACCTCCCCCCATGTCAAAACCGAATTGGCTGGCCAGACCGGAAAGACCGGAACCTTCCTTTTCTTCCACGGCAAATGTCAACTTACTGGCATATTGGGTCTTTTTTGTAAAGTGCGCATAGGTAAACCCAATCACTCCACCCATCAACCCCAGCAATACCAGCTGCTTGATGTGCCGGCGTATAAAGTTCACCAACTCCAAGGCTTTCAAATAAAGCTCTTTCAGGCTGATATCGTCATCCTCAATATAGTGCGGAGGTGGGATGGAAGAATTTTCAGTTGGTGTGCTCAAAAGAAGATGAGTTTGTTTGACAGATTATGTAATAACAAATCTAAGGTGGGTGTCGTCACTCACAACTGCCTACTCAGCGCCAAGATAGTCACCACACTGGCTGTCAAAGCCAAGGCATTGCTGACCAGTACGTTCCAATCCAGCGGCTTCCTCGGCTCCTTTTCTTCCTTTTCTTTCTTCTCCTTGACCGGCTTGGCACCGACCTGGATGATGGACCCTTTCTTGACGGTTGGATAATTTTTGAATAGCAGGTAGTTGGTGGTCCGCTTGATGCGGCCGTTGGGATGTTCGACGGTCACGAACTTGCGGCTGGCATTCTTGGAGAATCCGGCGGCGAAGCGACGGACATACCAGCGGGCGGATTTATTGCCCTGGTAAGGAATATTAATCTTACCACCGGCCAGGATTTTTTCCGGATACAATTCGATGGCATTCGTATTGGCCAGTCGGATGGTGACGACGTCTTTCGCTTTGGGGATGTTGAGGACATCGCCTTTTTTTAGGATGTAGTTGAAATGATGCTTGGGATTCTTCAACACTTTATGCACCCGGGTCAACATGAGGCCGACGTTATCTTCCGAGCGGTAGAGGCTGGCGCCTTCCGGGAAGGCCTCCGGGGTCAGTCCGCCGGCGCGTTCGAGGATGGAGCTGAGCCGTTCGTTGTCTCCCAGCAGGGTGTAGACGCCGGGGTAGGTGACTTCCCCCTGGACGGTCACGGATTCCTGAAGCTTGAAGTCCGGTACGGTACGGACCATGATCAGGTCATAGGGTTGGAGCTGGAATCCGGGGCGGTTGGTGATGTCATAGTCTTCGTCGATTTCCAACGTGGCCAAGCTGATGCGGGTGGGTTTGTTTTGGTCGAAGACGACCCGGGAGATGTCGATGCGGTTCAGGGCGGCTTCCTGCCGCAGGCCGCCGGCCATGGTCAGGACATCCTTGAGCTGGAGGCTTTCGTTGTACTGGAAAGTGCCGGGATTCCGGACGGCCCCCATGACCTGAATGTCGAATACGTCGGTGAAGGTGGTGACGGACATGACGTTGAGCCGGTCCATGGGCAGGACGAAGGGGTCGCTGTCCGTACCCGCTTGTTCGAGGGCTTCCCGCAGGTCGATGCGGAGGTACGATTTGACCTTGGTATTGTTCGGGTCGGTACGGGTGATGAAGCCGAAATCGGTGGCATCGAGGGTGAGGCCGCCGGCCAGGTAGAGGAGGTCGCTCAACCGCATGTCGGGGTCGTAGGCGAAGGTGCCGGGGTCGCGGACAGCACCGCCGATGCTGACATCGAATTGTTCGCTGAACCGAGTCCGGTCGAAGATGGAGAGTACATCCCGCGGGGCCAGGGCGATGTTGGCCGGGCCTTCCGGATTTTCCAGGGCGGAGAAAAGGTCCACCCGGATGTAATCCTTTTGTTGGGGATTGGTCAGGTCGGTGCGGAGGATATAGCCGAATTGGGCGGCGGTGGGGATGAGTCCGCCGGATAGGTATACCAGGTCGCTGAGGCGCAGGGCAGGGGCAAAGGGGAAGGTGCCGCCATCGCGTACGCCGCCGCTGACACTGATTGTATATTCCTCGCTAAACCGGGTCCGGTCGAAGATGGAGAGTACATCCCGCGGTGCCAGGGAGATGTTGGCCGGGCCGTCCGGATTTTCCAGGGCGGAGAAAAGGTCCACCCGGATGTAATCCTTTTGTTGGGGGTTGCTTAGGTCGGTGCGGAGGATATAGCCGAATTGGGCGGCGGTAGGTGCGAGGCCGCCGGAGAAATAGACCACATCGCTGATGCGGAGTCCCTCGTCGAAGTCGTACTGGGCGGGTTGGCGGACGGCCCCGTTGACGGAAATGGCTTCCTGGTCCGTGTACCGTTCGCGGGCATAGACGACCAGTTCGTCGAAAGGTTGGAGGACCGGGTTCTGGGTGCTGTCCTGCGGCTGTTCGAGCGCTTGGTAGACATTCAGCCGGAGGTAGGTCTTGTTCTTTCGGTTGGCAGGGTCGGTCCGTTTGATGTACGCGTATTCGGTGGCGGTGGGGCCGGCGCTGCCTTCCACGGCGAGCACCCCTTTGGCCAGCAGGTCACCCGCCCGCATGCCGGGCAGCAGGGCATATTGGCCGGGTAGTTCCACGGCCCCGCTGATGCGGACGAACTGTTCGATTTTCCCGGGTATGGTCCGGATGCTGACCACATCGCTGGGCAGCAGGTCGAAATCCTGGTCGGAGGTGAGGAGTTCGGCCAGGTTCAGGTCGATGAGCACCTGGTTGTCGCCTGAGATCCGTTGGATCTGGATGTTTTTGGTGTAGGCATTGTCCGCCAGACCGCCGGCATATTGGATCAGTTGGCGGAGTTGTTCCCCCTTGACCAGTTCGTACCGCATGGGGCGTTTGACGGCGCCGGTGATGGTGACGATCCGTTCGGCGGGGCCGACAAAGAGGATGTCGTTGTTTTCCAGGAAAAAATCGAACTGGATGGAGGGGTTGAGCAGGAACTTGTAGACGTCCATGGTTCGGGTTTCCCCGTTGCGGATCAGGGAGATGTTGCGGATGGTCCCGATATCGGTGGGTCCGCCGGCTGCGATCAGGGCGTTGAAGGCGGTATTGACGGCGGAGACCGTATAGCTGCCGTAGCGTTCCACTTCCCCGAAGATGTTGACGGTCAGGGTGCGGGCGGTGCGGATACTCATGGCGAACTGGCCCGGTTCGAAGACATAGAATTGGGACAGGCGGCTGCGGACGATATCCTTAGCCTTGCCGTAGGGGATGCCTTTGAGGTAGATGCGGGGCAAGCCGGGCGGGGTTATGAATCCGGCGGCATCGATTTCGAAATTGAGGTCGGCTTGGGAGACCCCGAAGATGGAGACCCCGATTTCGTCGCCGACCCCCATGATGTAGGAATCGGGCGGTTTGACGTCGTTGGTGGTTCGGTAGAGGTCGAGACCCTGGTTCCGGAAGATTTCGTGTCCGTAGATATTGCTGGGCGGTACGGTTTCCTGGACGGTTTCCGTCAGGGTTTCCGATACCGCTTCCTCGACGGAGGCACCTTCCGACACCTTTTCCTGGACGCCCTGTTGGATGGCGGCGGCTTGTTCGCGGGTGGCTTCTTCGACGGTTTGGTCGATGGACTCGGCGACTTGTTCCTTGATGTCCTGGAGGGTTTCCTGGGTTTCCTGGGAGACGGCGGCAGCGGCTTGTTGGCTCGCTTGAGCTTGTTGTTTGGCGGCCTGGGCTTTTTCCATTTCCAGTTCGCGGAGGACTTGTTCGATGGTCGGTTGGAGGCGGGGCAGGTCTTCCGGTTGGACGTTGTCGATATCAATGCCGCGGGCGGTGAGTTTGGCGCGGACCTCGGCTTCGGAGAGGCCGCGGCGCTGGAGCTCGGCGCGGGCGGCGGCGAGTTGGGCGGCGGGCTGGGCTTGTGCCTGGATGAGGGGTAGGAGGAAGAAAATACTGAGGAGGAGGTACTTCATGTGCTCGTCTTGTATCGTTTGGTATTGGGGTACCGCTTCGCGGTGATGGTCCGCGAATTTTACGGATTGGGCGAATTAGATGATTGATGGATTGGTGTTGCCGGCTTCCGAACCAGTTGCACCGCTGAAAGGGTGTTTGGTCGGGGGCAGGGCGGCCATTTTATGCCAGGATCCATGCAGGCCGACCGGTCGGGCATTCCGGATATCGTGGACGATGCGGATGGCGGTGGCGGCTTCTGTCAGTCGGAAGCCCTTGCCGGCGAGGATATCCTCGTAGCTGCGGGTATGCAGGTCGGTGAAGCCGTCGCTGAATTCCACTTCCTCGCCGTCGATGGTCATCGACCGGAAAGTGCGGGCACCTTTGTCGCGGGCGGCGGCGGGCAAGGTATCCGCGTTGATGCTCAGGAACCAACGTATGCGGGCGCGGTCCAGTTCGAGGTAGCCGGCGGCGCGGTCGTGGGTATGGAGGTGGACAGTATTTTCGCGGACCGGGCCGAAGAGCCAGGTCAACATATCATAGAAATGGACCCCGATGTTGGTCGCGATACCGCCGGACTTATCGAGGTCGCCTTTCCAGCTGGCATAGTACCACTTGCCGCGGGAAGTGATGTAGGTCAGCTCGATGTCGTAGACCCGGTCGGCGGGGGCGGCGCGGATTTTTTCGCGCAGGGCCAGCAGGGCAGGGTGGAGGCGCAGCTGGAGGATGGTGAAGACCCGGCGGCCGGTTTCCTGCTCCATTTCCTGGAGGGCATCGACGTTCCAGGGGTTGAGTACCAGCGGTTTTTCACAAATGACATCAGCGCCGATGCGGAGGCCGAAGCGGATGTGCGCATCGTGCAGGTAGTTGGGAGAGCAGACGGCGACATAGTCGATCGGGGTGCCGCGGCGCCTGAGCTTTTCCAGGTGGCGGTCGAAGCGTTCGAATTCGGTGAAGAAATCCGCTTCCGGAAAATAGGAATCGATGATACCGACCGAGTCGTTCCTGTCGTAGGCGGCGACCAGGTTGTGGCCGGTTTCCCGGATGGCTTTCATGTGCCGGGGAGCTACGTAGCCACCGGCACCGATCAGGGCGAAGTTAGACATTGGATGTTTAGTTTTTTCTTGATTTGAAGGGGTGGAGCCACAATTGGCTGCTGGCGTGGTTTTATCCGAGAAAAGCCGGCAAGCCATGGATATCCCGGATTCGGGGCCCGATATAATGGCGGAACAGCGGTTGGTTTTCAGCCGTTTCGCGCAGGACGAAATGGAGGCCGGCGGGAAGGGCGGCTTCCAGGTCCGCCAAGGCATCGCCGACGAACAAGGTTTCCGCGGGTACCAGGCCGTGCGTGTCCAACAAGTCGGCGACCCAGTCCGGTTTGGTGCGGGGTGAGCCGCAGACATCCGCAAAGAAGTGCCGCATTCCGCGGGCTTCGACGATGGCTTCGAGTTCCGGGGTCGGCGTACCGGAGATGATCCAGCAACGGAGTTGTGGCCGGTAGGTGGAGAGGAACCAGCCGGCGCCGGGCACTTCCGGGCAATCGATGACCGCCTGCGTGACCAGGTCGGAGAAGCGGGCGGCGAGCGCATCGACTGCGGCATCCTCCAATTCCGTTTTCAGGAAGTGGCGGTGGCAGTACCGGAATTTCTCATGGCGGGAGATACCGGCATGGGTCAGGTGGTGGTGGCGGGCCGCTGCCGCGACTGCATCCCCGTGCGGGAGATACAAGTCGTGGAAGGCTTGCGACTTGATTGCCATGGATTCGGCGAGGACGCCGTCAAAATCAAAGAAAATATTCTTGATCATGCTAGAATGGGTATAGCCGGCATGTTCGGACAGGCCGGTCAAGGTCAGGCCTCGGCTTGTCGGCGGAACCAGTCGGCGGTCCGCCGGAGGCCTTCCTCCACATTTACGGTCGGCTGGTAGTCGAGGTAGTGCATGGCCTTGGAGATATCGGCAAGGCTGTGGCGGACATCGCCGGTCCGTTCCGGTCCGAAGGTCGGTCGGAGGTCGGTACCGGTGATGGCTTGCAGCAGGTCGAACAGTTCCAGCAGGGATGTGCGCTGGCCGGCGGCGATGTTGTAGACCTCGTTGAGGGCCTCGGGGCGGTCGGTGAACAAGGCCCGCAGGTTGGCCTGGACGGCATTGGCGACGAAGGTGAAATCGCGGCTGTGGCCGCCGTCGCCGTTGATGGTCGGTGCGGTGTTTTGTAGCAGGGCCTTCAGGAAGAGCGGGATGACGGCGGCATAGGGGCCGTTGGGATCCTGGCGGGGCCCGAAGATATTGAAATACCGAAGCCCGACGAAGCGGATGTCATAGAGCCGGGCGAAGGTATGGGCATAGAGTTCGTTGACGAGTTTGGTCACCGCATAGGGGGATAGCGGTTTACCGGTGACCTCCTCCCGTTTCGGCAGGTAGGGGCTGTCGCCGTAGGTGCTGGAGGAGGCGGCATAGACGACGCGGTCGATGCCGGCTTCGCGGGCGGCCTGGAAGACATGCAGGGTGCCGCCGATGTTGACGTCGTTGGAGGTGACGGGGTCCTGGATGGAGCGCGGGACCGAGCCGAGGGCGGCTTGGTGGCTGATGCGGTGGATCCCGCGGACCGCTTGGCGGCAGGTATCCATGTCGCGGATGTCCCCTTCCAGGAATTCGAAATTGGGCTGGCCGGCCAGGTGGCGGATATTATCCGTTTTCCCGGTGGCCAAGTTGTCGAGGACCCGGACCAGGGCCACGTCCTCCCGTTGGAGGAGGGCGTCGCAGAGGTGGGAGCCGATGAAGCCGGCGCCGCCGGTGACGAGGATGCGGAGGGGTTCAGGCATGGTGATAAGTGCGGTACCAGTCGGCGAATCGGCGGATGCCGTCGCGGAGGCTGGTTTGGGGTTGGTATTGGAAATCGCGGACGAGGTCCTCGACGTCGGCGTAGGTCGTTCCGACGTCGCCGGGCTGCATGGGCAGGAATTCCATGCGGGCCTGGCGGCCGAGGGCTTGTTCGATTTCCCGGATGAAGGTCATGAGTTCCGTCGGCTGGCTGTTGCCGATATTATAGACCCGGTGTCCGGTTTGGGGTTCGGCGGAGAGGATGCGGAAGACACCTTCGGTGATGTCGTCGACGTAGGTGAAGTCGCGGGCCAATTTCCCTTCGTTGAAGACCTGGATGGGTTTTTCCTCGAGTATGGCCTTGGCGAAGAGGGAATAAGCCATGTCGGGGCGTCCCCAGGGACCATACACGGTAAAGAAGCGGAGGCCGGTACAGGCCAGGCCGAACAGGTGGCTGTAAGTATGGGCCATCAGTTCGTTGCTCTTCTTGGTGGCGGCATAGAACGAGATGGGTTGGTCGGTCGGGTCGCTGGTCCGGAAGGGGACCTGGTCGGTATTGCCGTAGACACTGGAGCTGGAGGCATAGACCAGGTGACGGACCTGGTGGTGTCGGCAGGCTTCGAGGATATTGAAGAAACCGACGATATTGCTTTGGATATAGGCTTCGGGGTGTCGGATGCTGTAGCGGACGCCGGCTTGGGCGGCGAGGTGGCAGATGCGGTCGAACCGGTGGCGGGCGAAGATGCGTTCGAGGTTGGCGGCATCCTCGATGCCGACCTGGATGAAGGTGTAGTCGGGGTGGATCCCGGAGCGGACCGGTTCGTTGTAGGCGACTTGCCGGATGTCTATGCCGGCGGCGGCGAGCCGGTCGAGTTTTAGCCGGACGTCGTAGTAGTTGTTCAGGTTGTCGATGCCGATCACTTCGTAGCCGGCCTGGCTCAGCCGCCGGATGAGGTGGTAGCCGATGAATCCGGCGGCGCCGGTGACGAGGATCTTATGTGGTTTGTTTTCAGTCATGTGTTGTTTGGCAAGCGCGCGTCCTTAGACCATTTGTGCGCTCCTGAACAAGTTGCGGTTCACGCCCGATGCACCACCCCTGCCGCCAGTACATATTTTTCTCCCGAGGCCTCACAGACCGCGACCCCGTCGGCATCGAAGCGGAGACGTTCCCCATGCGCGCTCATCCAGCCGATTTGCCGGGCCGGATTCCCCACCACCAGCGCAAAGGCCGGCACCGCTTTCGTGACCACGGCGCCGGCGCCGATGAAGGCGAAGGCACCGATGGCATGGCCGCAGACAATGGTGGCGTTGGCGCCGATGGTCGCCCCTTTTCCGACGTGGGTCCGGCGGTATTCCCCGCGGCGGTTGACGGCACTCCGGGGATTGAGGACATTGGTGAACACCATCGAGGGGCCGAGGAAGACATCATCGTCACAGACCACCCCCTCATAAATAGAGACATTGTTCTGCACCTTGACATTGCGGCCGAGCACGACCTGGTTGGCGACAAAGACATTTTGCCCGAGCCGGCAATCCGGGCCGATGACGGCACCCGGCATGACATGGCAGAAGTGCCAGATCTGGGTGCCTTCCCCGATGGAAGCGCCCGGGTCTATGACGGCGGTCGGATGGACGAACATGGCAGGTAGGTGGGGGGTCAGAAAAAATCCAGTACCGCCTCGATGATCGGTGCCTGGGAATCCTCCGACAATTCCGTATGGATCGGGAGGGAGAGGACCGAATCGCAGAGCATTTCCGTGACCGGCAGGGAAAAGTCGGCCGGTGCGAAGTGCGCGAAAGCCTTTTGGCGGTACAGCGGAACCGGATAATAGATCATGGAAGGCACCCCGCGGTCGAGCAGGAAAGCCTGCAGGGCATCGCGGCGGCCGTCGGCCACCCGGAGGGTATACTGGTGGAAGACATGGGTGGAGTAGGGCGTCCGGACGGGAACCTGCAGCCCGGCCAGCGAGCCGAAGGCCGCATCATAGCGGGCGGCCGCGTCTTGGCGGGCGGCGGAAAACGCATCGAGCAGGGGGAGTTTCACGCCGAGGATAGCCGCCTGGACGGCATCCAGGCGGGAATTCACGCCGGTGACATCGTGGTAATATTTCCGTTGTTGGCCGTGGTTGGCGATCATGCGGAGCTGGGTGGCGAGGGCATCGTCGGCAGTCATCAGGGCGCCGCCGTCGCCATAGCAGCCCAGGTTTTTCGAGGGGAAGAAGGAGGTGCAGCCGATGTGGCCGAGGGTGCCCGTCTTTTGGCGGCGGCCATCGGGGAAACGGTAATCCGCGCCGATGGCCTGGGCATTGTCCTCCACGACGAAGAGGCCGTGCTGTTCGGCGAGCGCCAGGAGGGGGGCCATGTCGGCACTTTGTCCGAAGAGGTGGACCGGCACGATGGCCAGGGTATCCGGGGTTATGGCCTGTTCCACCAGGTCGGGACGGAGGTTGAAGGTATCCGGGTCGACATCCACCAGGACGGGGGTCAGTCCCAGGAGGGCGACCACCTCGGCGGTGGCGACATAGGTGAAGGCCGGCAGGATGACTTCCGTCCGTTGCGGGGCCCGTTGGCGGACCGCCATCAGGGCGATTTGGAGGGCGTCGGTCCCGTTGGCGCAGGGGATGACGTGGGCGACATCCAGGTACCGTTCGAAATCGGCCTGGAAAGCCTGGACGGCAGGCCCCTGGATGAACTGGGTACTGTCGAGGACGGCCTGGATGGCCTGGTCGACCTGCGGCTTGATCCGGTCGTACTGGCCGCGCAGGTCGACCATCTGTATAGGACGTATGGCGTGCATGGAGGAAGTCACGAATAGGGTAATAAGCGAAAGCGATCAGATGACCATACCGGCGGCTACCGTCTCATGGGTATGTTCATCCACGAGGAGGATGCTGCCGGTGATGCGGTTCTTGCGATAGGGATCCACGAAGAGCGGTTTGGTCGACCGCAGGGTGATGCGGGCGATATCGTTCATCCCGATGTGCTTGTCCTCGAGGTGGCGGTGCAAGGTATTGATATCCATCTTGTACTGGACATCACGGACCAGGCAGCGGACCGACTGGGCCGTATGCAGCAAGGCATATTTGCCATTCACCTGCAGCGGTTTTTCCGAAAACCAGCAGACCATGAGGTCGAGGTCCTGGGTGACCGACGGCCGGTTGTTTTCACGGACCACCATATCGCCGCGGCTCAGGTCGTAATCATGGGCGAGGAGGATGGTCACCGACATCGGGGGAAAAGCCTCCTCGATCTCCCCGTCCGGTCCGTCGATGCGGGTGATGGTCGAGGAGAAGCCGGAGGGCAGCAAGAGCACCTGGTCCCCTTTTTTCAGGACTCCGCCGGCGATACGGCCGGCATAGCCGCGGTAGTCGTGATAGGCGTCCGTATTCGGGCGGATGACGAACTGGACCGGGAACCGGGTGTCGATGAAATTGTGGTCCGATCCGATGTGGACATTTTCCAGGTAGTAGAGCAAGGTGGCCCCTTCGTACCAGGGCATGTTGGCGGAGCGGTCCACCACGTTATCCCCCTGGAGTGCCGAGATGGGGATAAAGGAGATGTCATGGACATCCAGTTTCGAGGCGAACTTTTCGAAGGCATCGCGGATGTCCTGGTAAACTTGTTGGTCATAACCGACGAGGTCCATCTTGTTGATACAGACCACGAGGTGGGGGATCTGGAGGAGGGACGCGATGATGGCGTGGCGGCGCGTCTGTTCGATGACACCGTGGCGGGCATCGATGAGGACCAGGGCCACGTTGGCGGTGGAGGCGCCGGTGACCATATTCCGGGTATATTGGATATGGCCGGGCGTATCCGCGATGATGAATTTCCGTTTCGGGGTAGCGAAGTAGCGGTAAGCCACATCGATGGTGATGCCCTGTTCCCGTTCCGCGCGGAGGCCGTCGGTCAGCAGCGCCAGGTTGACGCCCGTTTCGCCGCGGCGGGCGGTGGCGGACTGGATGGCTTCGTACTGGTCTTCGAAAATGGACTTCGAATCATAGAGCAGGCGACCGATCAGGGTGGATTTCCCGTCGTCGACAGAGCCTGCGGTGGTGAACCGGAGCAATTGCTGGGCGGTATGGTCGGCAGTGAGCAAGGTAAGGGAGCGATTGGGTGAAAGGTCAGAAATAGCCTTCTTTCTTGCGGTCTTCCATGGCCGTTTCCGAGCGTTTGTCGTCGGCGCGGCCGCCGCGTTCCGTTTTTCGGGAGGCGGCGACTTCCGCGATGATATCCGCGAGGGAGGCGGCGTCCGATTCCCAGACCCCGGTGCAGGTGACGTCGCCGATGGTGCGGCAGCGGACGGTGGTCTCGAACAATTCCTCCTCCGGGCGGCGGAGGATATGGGGGGAATCCGCCAGCAGGATCCCATCGCGGCGGAAGACCTTCCTGCGGTGGGCGAAGTAGAGGCTCGGCAGCGGGACGTTCTCGGCGGCGAGGTATTGCCAGACATCGAGTTCCGTCCAGTTGCTGATCGGGAAGATGCGGAAGTGTTCGCCGAAGCGGCGGCGGCCGTTGAAGAGGTTCCAGAGTTCCGGCCGCTGGTGCTTGGGGTCCCATTGGCCGAATTCGTCGCGGTGGGAGAAGAAGCGTTCCTTGGCGCGGGCCTTTTCCTCGTCGCGGCGGGCGCCGCCGATGGCGGCGTCGTAGCGGCCGGATTCCAGGGCTTCCAGGAGGACGGCCGTCTGCAGGAAGTTACGGCTGGCATTGAAGCCTTTCTCTTCCAGGACCTTCCCGCTGTCGATGGCTTCCTGGACGGAGGCGACCACGAGCTGGGCGCCGAGGGAGGCGATCCATTCGTCGCGGTAGCGGATGGTTTCCTCGAAGTTGTGACCCGTATCGATGTGGAGCATCGGGAAGGGGATGCGGGCCGGGAAGAACGCCTTCTTCGCCAGCCAGGAGACCAGGATCGAATCCTTGCCGCCCGAGAAGAGCAGCACCGGATTTTCGAATTGGGCCGCCACTTCGCGGAGGACGAAGATCGACTCCGCCTCCAGTTCCTTCAGGTGTCCGAGATAATAATTCAAGCGTCGGAGGAGTTGTACTGGCCATCCGGGCCGGGATCCGCGAAACGGATGTGCGGCCACAGCTGGTCGAGGATGGATTGAACGGACACTTCGAGCGATTGTTCCCCGGTGCGGACGGAAATATCCGGCGTGAGGGGCGGTTCATAGGGGGCGTCGATGCCCGTGAAAGCCTGGATTTCGCCGCGGCGGGCCTTGGCATAGAGGCCTTTGACATCGCGGGCCTCGCAGAGCGGGAGGGGGGCATCGACGAAGACCTCGAGGAAATCCGCCGGGCCGATGATTTGCCGGGCCTGTTCGCGGATGGCGCGCGTCGGGCTGATGAACGAGCAGAGGGTGACGATGCCGGCCCGGCAGAACAGCTTGGCGACTTCCGCGATGCGGCGGATATTTTCCGTCCGGTCATCTTCGCTGAAGCCCAGGTTGTTGTTGATGCCGTGGCGGATATTATCGCCGTCGAGCACCTGGCAGAAGAAGCCGAGGGAGAAGAGGCGGCGTTCGAGGGCTTGGGCGATGGTGCTTTTGCCGGCGCCGGAGAGGCCGGTCATCCAGAGCACCCTGCCGTGTTGCCGCAGGAAGCGTTCCCGGTCCGCACGGGGCAGGAGCAGGTGATCGATCGGGTGGATATGTTCGGAAGCGGCGGGCATGGGAGGCGGGGCATGGCTTCGCCGCCGATAGGTCGCGGAAGCCCCTATACAAAGAAAAAAAGACCCGGAAAAAGTGGTCAGATGCGGCGGAGCAGGTTCGTGTCGATGCTGATCTTGAGGGAGTAGCCGACATTTTCCAGTTCCACGACCATCTGTTTCTTACCTTGTTGTTCCACGAGCCGGCCCTGGAGGCCGGTCAGTTTGCCGCCGACGACCTCGACGAGGTCCCCTTGGCGGAGGAGGCCCGCTTCGGCCTCGACCTCCACCGCTTCGCCCACGACCCGTCGGAGGATATTGATTTCCGATTCCGGGATGGAGAGCAGGTTGCGGGAGAAGCGGATGAAGCGGACGACATTTTCCGTTTCCATGACCGGCACATATTCCGTGCGGGTGATCTTGACGAAGATATAGCAGCTGATGAGCGGGATATCGTGGGTCTTGATCTTGCGGGTATAGCGCCTGGTCACCGATTGGATCGGCAGGTAATTCTCGATATTTTTCAGGTCAAGCAGCCGCTTGACCACCTTTTCGCTTTTGAAACGGGTGTAGACGGCGAACCATCGGGCCTCCGTCGCGTGGAGGTGATTTTCGGCATCCGTGATTTGTTTCGTCTGTGTGGACATGTACAATCCGTAATCGGTTCGAAAGTCGGTGCGGCGGTTCAGAGCCGCCAGTAGGCCATGCCCTGTTCGCGGACCGCCTCGGGGGAATAAATCCCCTTGAGGTCCAGCAGGAGGGCATCTTCCCGCATGAGGGAGCGGAAATGCGTGATGTCATGCCGGAGGAATTCGCGGTGGTTCACGGCGACGACGACCGCATCATAGGCGCCGCCGGGCGCATCCATGAGGGTCAGTCCGTATTCGTGGGCGAATTCGTTCGGCGAGGCGTAGGGGTCCACGGCATGGACGTTGACCGAGAACTGCATGAGTTCCCGGATGAGGTCCACGACCTTGGAGTTGCGGATATCGGACACATTCTCCTTGAAGGTCACCCCCATGACCAGCACGCGGGCCTGGGCGGGTGATTTTCCGCGTTTGATGAGTTTCTGTACGAGGCGGCTGGCGATATGGGCCGGCATGCCGTCGTTGATGGAGCGGCCGGAGAGGATGACCCGGGGTTCGTAGCCCAATTTCCGGGACTTGTGTACCAGGTAATAGGGGTCCACGCCGATGCAATGGCCGCCCACGAGGCCGGGCACGAACTTGAGGAAATTCCACTTGGTACCGGCGGCCTCCAGCACCTCCCGGGTGTCGATGCCCATCTTGTCGAAGATGATGGACAGTTCGTTCATCAGGGAGATATTGATGTCGCGTTGGGTGTTCTCGATGACTTTGGCCGCTTCCGCGACGCGGATGGAGGCGGCGCGGTAGATGCCGGCCTCGATGATGGCGCCGTAGGTGCCGGCGATGGCGTCCAGTGCCTCCTCGTCCGACCCGGAGACGATCTTGAGGATCTTGGTGATGGTGTGCTCCTTGTCGCCGGGATTGATGCGTTCGGGGGAGTAGCCCAGCTTGAAGTCGCGTCCCAAGGACAGCCCGGACAAATCCTCGAGGATCGGGAGGCAGTCCTCCTCCGTGCAGCCCGGATAGACGGTGGATTCATAGACCACGTAATCCCCTTTCTTGAGGATGGAACCGACGGTGCGGGAGGCGCTGAGGACAGGGGTGAGGTCGGGGACCTTGGCGTTGTCGACCGGGGTGGGGACGGCGACGATATGGAAGTGCGCTTGGCGAAGGTCTTCCTGGTCGTGGGTGAAGAGGATGTCGCAGCCCTCGAAATCCGACTCGTCCAGCTCGGCGGAGGGATCCTGGTGCCGGCGCATCATGTCGATGCGGGCGGCATTGATATCGAAGCCGACGACGCGGAACTTGCGGGCGAAGGCCAGGGCCAGCGGAAGGCCGACATAGCCGAGGCCGATGACGGAGATGGCTTTCCTCTTATCCAGGAGATCGTTCAGCATGTGGTTTATTGTTCCTTGAGCGGGCCGGTCGTGGGGTGCGGCGGACCGTGGGGGTTTCCGGGGTCAAGCGTTCGACCAGAGCAGCAGGGAATGGTCGGCGAGGCCCAGCGGGCTGGGGTCCTTGTCGAATTCCGGGCCGGAGTAGATGACATAACGGATCTTGCGGTGGACCAAACGTTCCGCCTTGTCGACGAGTTCCAGGAGGTAGGATTTCTGGACATCGCCGACAAAGACCAGGTCGATGATCGGGCTGTCCAGTCCCCGGGCGAATTCGCCGACGAGGTAGACCTTTTCCAGGTTGCCGAGGCGTTCGACGACGGTTTGGATGACGGTGTCGAGGCCGATGGTCTTGCGCAGGATCTGGTGTATTTCGTCAAAGAGCGGGTAGCTGGTGTTGGCGCGGTAGAATTTCTTGTTGCCGTCGAGGAAGGTGGTCAGCATGCCGGCCTCTTCCATCTTGTTCAACTCCAGCCGGATGGCGTTGGTGGAATCACCGAATTCTCCTTCCAGGCTCCGCAAGTAAGCGGTCGTGCTGCTGTTGAGAAAGAACTTCATCAGCAGTTTGATCCTGGTCCGGGAAGAAATCAAGGCTTCGAGCATCCGCTATATGAGTAAAAAAACTACTCGTTTTTTATCTTTTGACAAATGTAAGGAGGGGACGGGAATAAAACAAGAAACGGAGGGTGAGATGATGAAAAAAGTGAATGTGGGGTGCCGCTTCGCGGCACATTGGTCCGCGAATTAAGGAATTAAACGAATTAAATAATATGTGTAATTGGTTGAATGGTAGCTGTAAAGTGGATGTCTTATTTCGGTGCATGCTAAATTGGGACGCTGCTGGCCTCTGGAAGGGGAAACTAAAAATTGCTTCCTGATGAAATATTACCTGATTTGGTAATTCAAACCTCAAAACTTTCAATGATGTTACCAAAGAACCAAGCGGAGGTCAGTGGCAGCAAACTGATCCTACCTGTCGAATCATTCAAGACCATCGGGATTTGTATGGCGGTCCACCGGATCCTGAAGCACCGTCTGCTGGAGAATGTCTACAAGGATGCCTTGGAATTGGAATTCAACAGGCACCACATTTCCCACACCAGGGAGAAGCAATACAAGGTCGAGTACAAGGGGACTATCCTGCGCCACCACCAGGTGGCGGATTTCGTGGTTCTCGACCGGATAATCCTGGAGGTCAAGGCGGTGGACAATCTGAACCCGAGCCATTTTGTGCAAATCATCAACTACGCCAAACATTCCCGGCTCCCGCTTGGCATCCTGGTAAACTTCGGCTCGCCTTCCCTGCAATTCCAGTGGATAGCCAACGACCGTCGAACAAGGTGAAGCGTTGCCGGACCGATCCCCAACACGCAAGCATCCACGGATTTTTAAATTTGACAAATCCCTTAATTCGTTAAATACCAACTAATTCGTAGACCAGCACACCGCGAAGCGGGGGCCTCCCTCCATTCAAACCGACAGCTCCGATTCCTCGCGGAGGCGGCCATTATGACAGCGGATGATGCGGGCGGGGAAATTTTCCAGGATGCGGTAATCGTGGGTGGCGAAGAGCACGGCGGTCTGGTGTTCGCGGGCCAGTTGGCGCAGGAGGAGGAGGATTTCGTCGGAAGTTTCCGGGTCGAGGTTACCGGTCGGTTCGTCGGCGATGATCAGTTGCGGATGATTGAGGAGGGCGCGGGCGATGACGACCCGTTGTTGTTCCCCTCCCGAGACCGTATGCGGCATTCGGGGACCTTTGCCGGCGAGGCCGACGCGATCGAGCACCTCGGCGGCACGTTGGCGGCGGAGCGACTCCTTTTTCCAGCCCATGGCCTGGAGGGCGAAGCGGAGATTATCCTCGATGGAGCGGTCCTCGAGCAGGTTGAAATCCTGGAAGACGATCCCGAGGCGTCTGCGGAGGAGGGGGATGGACTTCCGGTTGAGGGAGGCGAGGTCGAAGCCGGCGACGACCCCCTCGCCTTCCAGCAGGGGGAGGGCGGCGTAGAGGGTTTTCAGGAAGCTCGATTTTCCGCTGCCGGTACGACCGATGAGGTAGACGAATTCCCCTTGCCGGATGGAGAGGTCGACCTGGTCCAGGACCAGGGCATCCTGTTGGAAGATCCGGGCGTTGCGGAGGGAGACGATGGTAGGGACGGCGGCATCCATGGTGCGGGTGGATTTGGGGGTAAATATATGAAAAAAACCGATGGCGGCGGGGTGGAGTGGGGGGGATCAACGGAGGATGGCCCCTTGGCGGACGAGGAATCGTTCGCAGGCCAGCCCGAACCGGTCCGCCATGGCGACGGCGCGGTCGGGGTGTGTATCCGAGAGGAAGACCTGGCCGAAGCTGCCGTCGGCGAGCAATCCGATGAGTTGGAGGACGCGATGGTCGTCGAGTTTGTCGAAGAGGTCGTCGAGGAGGAGGATCGGCGGTTTGCCGGTCCGTTCCCGGAGGAAAGTTGCCTGCGCGAGTTTGAGGGCGAGGACGAAAGACTTGAGTTGTCCTTGGGAGGCGAAGCGTTTGAGGGGTTTGCCATCGAGGGAGAAGGGCAGGTCATCGCGGTGTATGCCGTGGGAAGTCCGTTGGAGGTAGATATCCTTTTGGCGGTGGGTGGCGAGCAGGTCGGCCAGGTCGGCCGTCAGCAGGTCGGAAGCATAGGAGATCTCGACCGATTCCGTATCGCGGCAGATATCGCGGTAAAAGTGCCGGAAGACCGGTTGGAAGTCGGCGATGAATTGATTCCGCCGGAGGAAGACCTGGCGGGCCGGGTCGAGGAGGAGTTGGTCGTAGACATCCAGCAGGGTCGGGTCGGGAGGCGTGTGGTTCGGGGAATGGCGGAGCAGGGCGTTGCGTTTGTCGAGGACGCTGTTGTAGGTCAGCAGTGCATCCAGGTAGGGCCGGTCCAGTTGGCAGAGGGTATTGTCCAGGAAACGGCGGCGTTCCTCGGACCCGTCCATGGCGAGCGCCGTATCGTCGGGCACCAGGAAGACGACCGGCAGGAGGCCGGTGTGGTCCGAAATACGCGGGTAGGGTGCCTCGTTGCGGGAGAGGACCTTCTGTTTGCCGGGGATGACCTTGGCGACGATCTGTTCCGGTTGGCCGTCGAGCAGGAAGCGACCTTCCAGCCGGAAGAAGGATTCCTGTTGGCGGACCACATAGCGGTCCTGCGCGGAGAAGTAGCTTTTCCCGAGGCAGAGGTAGTGCACCGCATCGAGGAGATTGGTCTTGCCCATGCCGTTGTCACCGGCCACCACATTGAGTTGCGGGGCGCAGCGGATCGATTCCGAGGCGTAGTTCCTGAAATTGGTGAGGCGGAGGGACTGCAGCAGCATGGGGCAAAAGTACGAAACTCCGGCGCGGCGGCGGGGTGGGAAAGAAAAAAGGCAGTAGCACGGATGCCACTGCCCTAACAACTTCTATTGAGATAAAGGCTTTCCGAAGAGCGGGGGGTCAGTAACGGATTACCGACCCGTTTTCCACGATGCGGCGGGCGCACTGCGGCATTGGGTAGATATTGGCGTCGCGGACATGGAACAAGCGGATTTCGTAATTCTTGCCCAATTTCCGTTGGTTGTTGAAGTAGCGGATCGTCAGCGGTTTGCCCTGGTACCGGAAGCGGTAGCCCAGGTTGTTGTACTCGCTGTCCGGGTATTCCGGATTCCGTTCGTTCATCGGGACCACCAGGACATTGTCGAGGTCCACCAGTTGGATCATGAAGACCTCGCCGACCAGCAGCTCCGGTTGCGGGTGTTGCAGTTCGATGGGGATGAGCGTATACCGCCAGTCGAGCAGGTCGACATGCGACATGTTGCTGCCCTTGGGGTTGCGGCGCAGGGCGATGTCCCCGTAGGACACCTTGGTCTGGGTTTTCACCAGGAAGAGCCGTTCCTGCAGGTTGTCGGGGATGGGGGGCGGGGCGGTTTGGGAGCTGGCGGCCGCCGGGGCGGAACCGCCGGGAAGGGCGGGAACCACCGGTGTCCGGGTCGGCTTCGGCGCCTGCAGTGCGGCGAGGGCGGCGGCGTCCTTGCCTTGTTGGCGCAGGGCGGCTTCCTTTTCGCGGTCCGCGCGGATGCGGGCCTGGTCCAGCTCCTGCATCTTGGCGAGCAGCTGGGCGCGTTCATTTTCCAGTTTCCGGACGGCGGCCAGGTTTTTCCGACCCGATTCCTCGAGACGGACGATATCGGCGGATAATTTTTTCACCCGGCTGTCCAGGTCGCCGATGGTGCTGCCGAGCTGGCGGATGCGTTGCTGTTGGGCGGCAATGGTTTCCTCGTGGCGGGCGATTTCGAGGTGGAGCACCTGGATGCTGTCCTGCAGGCGGAGGTTATCCGCATTCAGCTCTTCCACCATGGTGTTCTTGACCGCCAGTTCCCGGTCCGCCCGGTCCGCCCGGAGCGTCTCCCCGGCCAGGCGCTCCTTCAGTTGACGGACCATATCCGTTTGGTAGACCAGGGCGGCGGCGGCGGCGGTGCCGACCGTCAGGAATGTAATGTTTCGTAATTTTCTCGCAATGCTGTTCATGGGAAGGGTTGGTTGCCGTTGGAGGTTTGGTTTCATGATCCCATATTAAAATAAATGTAATATGTGATGTAACGATACCGATGGGGTCAAATGTTTCGTTGGTCGGGAGGAAAAAGTAAAAAAAATGTCATCTGTAAGTTTTAAGCCAATAACCGCCAACACATATGGAATATGCAAACATTATTCCAGTATCCCGACGGAACGGCGGGAGGCGGCACAGGGGGCGGGGGAATTTCCGAAAACAAAGAAGGCGTCCCGACCGTTGGGATACATAGCGGAGGCAACCGGCGGCCGGAGTAAGCGGCGGCCGGACCGACAGAAGCCAAAGAAAATGGAGCAACACAGCATCATCAGCACCCAGGACGGGTCGCCGACCCTGGTGTCGGACCGTTTCGGCGTTCCGTACCATTCCCGGTACGGGGCGGTGCAGGAGAGCCGGCACGTGTACATAGCGGCGGGCCTGTATTACAAGTCGATCGTCCAGAAGCGGCTACAGGTATTGGACATGGGTTTCGGGACGGGCCTGAACGCCTTCCTCCTGTACCTGGAAGCACGTCGCCTGGGATTGACCCTGGACTTGACGGCCGTAGAGGCCTATCCGGTGCCGGCGGAGATTGCCTTGGCGATGGATTATCCGGGCGTCCTGGGCGAGGAGGGGGAGCGGGCGGCGTACGAGACCCTGCATACGTGTGCATGGAACCGGCCGGTGGAGGTCGGGCCGGGTGTGGTCTTCGAGAAATGGCGCTGCAGGTTCGAGGAATATCCGATGCCGGTCCGGCGGTACGACCTGGTCTGTTACGATGCATTTGCGCCCGTCGTCCAGCCGGAGTTATGGGAGATGCCCCACCTGCGCCGGCTGTACGACACACTGACCTCGGGCGGCGTGTTGGTGACCTATTGTGCCAAGGGCAGTTTCAAGCGGGCCTTGCAGGCGGCGGGATTCACCGTGGAGACCTTGCAGGGGCCTCCCGGCAAGCGGGAGATGGTACGCGCGACGCGGGTCTGAGCGGCGGGAGGTCGGCGTCAGACGAGGATACCGGCGATGATGGCGGTGAAGAAGCAGGCGACGGTACCGCCGACCATTGCCTTCAGGCCCAATTCCGTCAGGGTTTTCCGTTGGTTGGGGGCGATGGCGCTGATGCCGCCGATCTGGATGCCGATGGAAGCGAAATTGGCGAAGCCACAGAGGGCATACGTGGCGATGACGAGCGATTTTTCCTGGAGCTGGGCCTGGATGCCGGGCAGTTGGGAATAGGCGTAAAACTCGTTGATGGCGGTCTTCATCCCGAGGAGTTGTCCGACGAGCAAGGTATCCTGGGCCGGCACGCCGAGCAGCCAGGCGACGGGGGCGAAGAGGAGTCCGAGGATATATTCCAATTGGAAGACCTTGAACTGGCCGTCGGTGGATTGTTCCACGAAGGTGTTGAGGCCGGTCCAGCTGCCGATCCCTTCGGCGAGCAGGTAATTGACGAGGGCGATGAAGGCGGTGAACACGAGCAGCATCAGGCCGACGTTGATGGCGAGCCGCAGTCCTTCGGTGGAACCCAGGGTGATGGCATCGAGTACATTGGAGCCCAGGTTTTCCTTGGGAATTTCGAGGCGTTGGTCCTGGAGGCTGAGCTTCCTGTGTTCGGGCAGCAGGATCTTGGCGGCGACGATGGCGGCGGGAGCCGACATGATGGAGGCGGTGAGCAGGTGCCGGGCGAACCGTTGTTGCGACTCGGGATCGCCGCCGCCGAGGAAGCCCACGTAGGCGGCGAAGACACTGCCGGCGATGGTGGCGAAGCCGCCGCACATCAGGCACATGATTTCCGAGCGGCTCATCCCGGCGATGTAGGGCTTGACGACCAGGGGCGCCTCCGTCTGTCCGATGAAGATATTGGCGGCGGCGGCCAGGCTTTCCGGACCGGTGAGCCGCATGGTGCGGCTCATGACCCAGGCGAGTGCCTTGGTGATCCATTGCAGGATGCCGAAATAGTACAGCGTGGAGGTCAGGGCCGAGAAGAAGACGATGATCGGCAGGATCTTGAACACGAAGGAATTGAGGGCTCCATCGACGGCGGTGGACTGGAAGGGGGTGAACAGGAAGTTGATGCCGGCATCGGTGAACGACAGCAGGCTGATGAAGAAACCAGCGACGGCATCGAATCCCCGGCTGACGATATCGACTTTCATCACCAGCCATCCCAACACCAGCTGCAGGGCGAGACCGGAACCGACCAGCCGCCAGTCGATGTGGCGCCGGTCGCTGCTCAACAGGTAGAGGATGCCGATCATGACGGCCATTCCCAACAGGGCTCTCAGGTACTCCATGCGCTTAAGTTGATTTTTCGTTTCGCCTGTGGCCCTAAAGGTCTCCTTTTTTTTGGAAATAGCAAGCACCGCCCCCCCGCACGCCGCGATGCCCAGCCTCCCGGGCCACCCTTTCCCTTCTTGTCCGCGAATTGAATCATCCGACAAATTAAATTATCCGATTCGTTTAATCCTTAAAATTCGCGGACAAACACCGTGCAGCGGTGCCCCCGTCGCGCTCACCAATTGGTAAAAGCCTTGTTGAAAATCCGTTCCGCCAGTTCCTTGGAAATATTCTCCACCAAGGCATCCTGCACATCCAGGAGATTATCGGTGGCACCGAAGAAATCCTCAAAAGAGAACTGTTGTTTCCAGTCCGCCTTTTCATTCCGGTGGTTGGAGAAACTCACCTGCATGACGATAGTCAGCTTGTTGAAGCCGATCTGTTCCCCCGCCTTGGGAGCCTCCGCGGTGACGCGGTAATCGGTGATGATCCCGGAGAATTCGATATCGGGATCCACGTCATCGTATTGCAGGCGCGTCTCCTGGCGGATCTTATCCTTCATCCGCTCGGTGAAATCCCGCGGCAAGGTCGGCAGGGCCGACGGTGCCTGGTTGTCGAACAAGGCCACATAATAGGTGTTGACCTCCGGCGGTATGCTGATTCCCTTGAAGGAGTACCCGTTTCCGCGGATCACACACCCGGTCGACAGGACCGCCAGTCCTACGGCCAATCCGATTCCGGTGCAGGCCATCCGGGCTCCGGTGCCCCGACCCGTCGAACGCAATGATTTTCCCATGGTAAAAGATGGTATCAGACCAGGTGAACAAATGAGCAGCCCCGGCCTCCCGGTCGTTCCGCGCAGCGGGGAGCGCCGGGTGGGGCCAAAGGCTATGCGTCGTGCACAATCCGCCAGATAAGCTCCCGCAGCAGTTCGCCCTCCTCCGTCCCCGACAAATTGAAATCCACCCCTTTCGACATCAGGTCATACCGATGGAGGAGGTGGATCACCTGGGCCGTCCTGGCCGGCGGGAACACGGTACTGGCCGCGCGGTAATCCGCGAGGGCGAAAGCGGAGCGCAGTCCCATGGCGGCGACCACCTGTTGGTCCGGCAGTTGTCGGAGCGCATGGAACATTAACAATTTGGCGAAGAAAGCGGCCAGGGAGGAGATGACCATGACCAGTGGGTGTTTCCGGGGATTGGCGGCGAAGTGGTGGGTGATGCGGACGATGCGGTCCCCTTGCCGGAACGCGAGGGCTTTTTGCAATTCGAAGACGTTGTATTCCCGGCTGATGCCGATATGTGATTCCACGAGGGCCGTATCGACCTTGGCGCCCCGGTCCAGTTGGATGGCCAGTTTTTCCAGTTCATGGACGACGAGGGAGAGGTCGGTGCCGAGGTATTCCGCCAGCAGGTCGGCGGCTGCGGCATCCACCTGGAGGTGGATTTGGGCGGCGTGCGCCTGGATCCAGGCGGCGAGCTGGTTGTCGTACAGTTTTTTCGCTTCGAAGAGCACCCCGTTCGATTCGATGGCCTTGGCGAGTTTCGTCTTGGTCTGGAAAGGTTTGTGCTTATGGCAGAGCACCAGGACGGTGGTGGGGCTGGGCCGCTCGAAGTACGGTTCGAGGCTCTTGAGGTCTTTCATGTCCTGCGCTTCCTTGACGATCACGACTTGTCGTTCCGCCATCATGGGATAGCGCCGGGCCTGGTCGATGACCTGTCCGGCGTGGGTGTCGCGACCATAGAGCACGGTCAGGTTGAAGGCCTTTTCATGCGGTTGCAGGGCATTTTCCTCGATGAAACCGGACACCAGGTCGATGAAGTACGGTTCCGCGCCGTGGAGGAAGTAGAGGGGGCGGTACTGCCCTTTCTGCAGGGCGGCCAGGATCGGTTGATAAGGCTGTGCTTTCAAGGATGGCGGACTTTGGTACCGCAAAATAACGAAACCCGGGCCAAACCGGGTACTGGGGCGGCAAGTGCGGATCAGGGTAGGTAATGCTTCCGGAAGAAAGCCTCATACCCGGCGGTCGACCCTTGACGGACAATTTGTTCGAAATTGGATTTGGAGACAGGGAAATAAGCCTTGGTCATGCCCAACTGCAGGAAGTCGGGCAAATTCGATTTCAGCCCTTTGAAAAAGGCCATAGCCTTGTCCTTCGAGGCGAAGCCCGTCACATGGATGACCGGCACCTGGGCCAGGTCGCCGTCGATGCGGAGCTGGGTGATCTTCAGCCGGTCGCCGGGGTGGAACTTCCAAATGTACTTGGTGATGCCGCCGCGGATTTCCTCGAGGTCGTTCGGGCGGTTGTCGAGCAGGAACAGGAAGCTGTGTTCCTCGGCGAAATCCTGGACAAAAGCGGTGGTCGGGTCTTGTCCGAGGGCCGGGGACCAAACGGACAGGAAGCACCACAGCAGGAAGGGGAGACAGAAGCGCATGGCGGGCGAGCTGAGGGGTCCGGCCAGGGCGACGCCGAGGGCGGACGGGTAAAAAACCGGGTCGGGGCCGAGGCCCCATCCCGGGTGTATAACCAAAAAATGTATTCGATCGAGGAGGCCGGCAGGACGACCTACGCCGTTATACAGAGAAAAACGGGCCATAAATTTTGGAAAAAAAATGACATAGCTGGAAATTCATGGGAAAAAAAATGTCCGAAGCGGCTAATTTTCCCTTTCAAAAGCGTCGCCAGGAATAAGCCGGAGGGCATTGCGGCGTGCACCCAGGTTCAAATCAGCAGTACGTGCAAGCAGCCACAGACCTCGAAATAGCCGCCATGCTCAAGGCGGGGGATGAGCAGGGATTGGAGCGTCTGTTCCGGGCGCATTACGGCGTGTTGTGCGGGGCGGTGGACAAGATCGTCCGGGACAAGGGGGTAGCGGAGGACCTGGTGCAGGACCTGTTCCTGGGCCTGTGGCAGCGGCGGACCACCCTGGAGGGGGTGGTGTCGTTCCGGGCCTATCTCCGGCGGGCGGCGGTCAACCGGGCCTTGAATCATGTACGCGACCGGCGCCGCGGCCGTATGACCGAAGCGGGGGCGGCGGGGGCGGATTCGGACGGCCCGGCGGTTTGGGATATGTTGGCGGGTCAGGAATTGGGGGCGGAAGTGGACCGGGCGGTCGACCGCTTGCCCGACCGTTGTCGGCTGGTATTCGTGCTGAGCCGGTTCGAGGAGCTGAGCCATGCCGAGATTGCGGCCGCGATGGGGATATCGGTCAAGACCGTCGAGCACCAGCTGGGGAAAGCCCTGCGTCTGTTGCGCGAATCCTTGCGGGAATATCGCCAGGGCCCGGAGCGTTGAAAGGGAGGCATGTCGGGAGGCGGAGATTGGTCGGGTAGCCAACAAATCGATGATCGGCGGACAGATATCGGGTGGCGGAATGGGGGAGGAACCATGCGGCCGGTGTCTCCCTTTCGGAAAATCGGTCCGCAGGTCGGGGGAGGCGATCGGTTACACGGCTTCCGGCGGCGAACGCAGCAAACGGGCGGTACCATGATACGCATATATTCGGATGGCGGGAAGCCAGGGGCTTGTGCCCGGGAAAGATGTCCCGGGGTATAAGGGGCCGCCGAGGCGGATTTCCCGCATCCGTTGGCTGGACAATCAAAAGAAAGCAACCAATATGGCAGCAAACAAGCATAAGCGCAGGCACTCCGACCGGAAGGAGTTGCAAACAGGGCGGTCCGGGGAAATGCCGTCCCCGGAGCAAGTCTGGGAATGGACGGGCCGGTACCGTTCGGCCGGGCCGGCGGCAGATCCGGATGCGGGTTGGGAGCGGCTTCGGGCGAGGCTGGGCACGGAAGAGCCGTCGCCTGCCGCGGAGCCGGTGGTGCGCATGCCGGCATGGCGGCGGCCGGCGGCCTGGGTTGCAGCGGCGAGTGTCCTGCTCCTGGCAGGTGCCTTTGCCCTTCATTTCGGGTTGCAGCGGCAAGCCGGGCAGATGGTCGTGGCTACCGGTGCAGGCGAGCGGCAGGCCCTCCGGCTGGAGGACGGAACCGAAGTGACCCTGAACGAGACCAGTGAGATCAGCTATCCGTCGGATTTTTCGGAATCGGAGCGTGTCCTGGCCCTGGCGGGGGAGGCGTATTTTGCCGTTACCCATCGGCAGGGGCAATCCTTTACGGTGCGAACCGACGCCGGGGAGGTCAAGGTATTGGGGACTACCTTCAACGTACGGGCCTACCCCGGGGAGGAGCGGATGGAGGTATACGTCGAATCCGGCAAAGTGGCGGTGACCCTGTCCGGCCGCACCGAGCCCGTGGTCTTGCGCCCGGGGGAGCGGCTGGAGTACCACCGGGCCGACGGGAGGGCCACGGTCCGGCGGGAAACGGTGCCGAATGTCCTGGCCTGGAAGAGCGGTCGCCTCCAATTTCGGAACACGCCCTTATCGGAGATCCTGGCGATGGTGACCCGGCAGTTCGGGCCGACCTTCCGCCTGGAAGCAGGGCGCGACCTGTCCGATTGTCCCTTCACGGTCCAGGTCAGCCGGGAAGCCGTCGAGGAGGGGTTGCAGGCCATCTCGATGGTTTGTCCCATATCCTTCGAGGTCCAGCCGGACGGTGCGTATCTCGTGACCGGTAACTGCTGCCGGTAGTGGGGCTGTCGGGTAAGCGGGGACTTCGGCGTGCCGGGCTGTATGTCTGGATGGCCTGGGGCTTCTGGGTGGCCCGGGCTGAGGGGCAGGTACCCTTGGAGGTGCCGGTCTGGCTATCGGGGGGGCGGTGGAACCTGTCGGAGTGCCTGGACCGCTTGTCCGGGCAGCCGGGCGTCAACCTGTCGTACAGTCGGGCCGGTATACCGGACCAACATTGGTACCAGCCGAATTGGCGGGGCATCCCCCTGCGGAGCGCCCTGGACAGCCTCCTGCAGGAGACGGGACTGACCTACCGGTTGTTGGGGGACCAGGTCGTGCTGGTCAAGCGGGAGCCGGAACAGGCGGCCAAGCGCATATTCCACGGCTTCCTGTACGATGAATTGTCCGGCGAGCGCATTGCCGGGGCGGCCGTCTACGACGCCGCCACCGGATTGGGCACCTATGGCAACGAGTTCGGTTATTTCAGTTTCGGGGCGGAGCCGGGCCCCTTGTACCTGGTATTTTCCAGCCTCGGCTACCAATCCGATACGGTATTCCTGGAAGGCAGGAAAGATACTTTCCTGGCCCGGGCCCTGCGGCCCGCCTTCCTGGCGGAGGTCATCGTACGTTCCGTGAACCAGACCGAACTACTGGCCCGGGAAAAGGGCCGGCTCGACCTCAACCAGCGGCAGGTGGTCCGGCTGGCCGGCCTCGGCGGCGAGCCGGACGTCGTACGCATGGCCATGACCCTGCCGGGCATACAGACCGGCGCGGACGGATTCGGCGGGATCTCCGTCCGCGGGGGGAATGTGGACCAGAACCTGTTCCTCCTGGACGGCGTTCCGGTGTACAATGCCTTGCACGGGGTCGGCATTTATTCCGTGTTCAACAGCCATGCCATCCGGCGGGCGACCATCCTGAAAGGGCACCAGCCGGCCCAATACGGCGGCCGGCTGTCGTCCGTGTGGGACATACAGACCAAGGAAGGCAACGACCGGATGCAGAAAGGGCAGGCATCGGTCGGCATCAGCACGGCCGGGCTCAGCCTGGAAGGGCCGCTGGCGGGCGGCAAGGGTTCCTATTTTGTCTCCGGTCGGCGGGCATTGTTCGACTTGTACGGCAAGCCGATCTCGCGCCGGTTGCGGCGACAGGACGGCGCCGAGGGCTTGCTGAGCTATCATTTCTACGACCTGAACCTCAAAGGGAATATACAGTTGGGGCCGCGCGACCGGTTATTCCTGAGCTATTACCAGGGCAACGACTACTTCACCGACCAATACGACCAATCGCGTTGGTTCCAGGACACCTTGTCCCTGGTGTTCGACCGGGAGCAAGTCCGGTGGGGCAACGGGATCGCCACCCTGCGGTGGAACCGGGTGGTTTCCCGGAAATTGTTCGCCAACACCACCCTTACCTACAGCCGCTACCGCTACCAATCGGAAGACCGCATCGACGTGGACCTGCAGACCGAGGACCGGGGGCGGATCGCCCGGGACATCCTGATCCAGCGGTACAAGTCCGACATCCGGGACATGGCCTTCAAGGTCGATTTCGATTACCTGCCCAATTCCCGGCACACCATGCGGACCGGCGCCATGGTGACGCACCACCGTTTCCAACCCGGGATCGTCAGTTTCGACCAGGCCACGCTGGTGGATTCCATATCCACGGACACCCTGGGCGCCTGGTACAAGGTGCCGCTTTCCTCCACGGCCGTAGATGGTTATTGGCAGGATGACATCCGGGTGGGGGAGGGGACGGTCCAATTGGGGATCCGGTGGTCCGGGCTGTTCGTCGACGGCGCCTTCCACGGGTCCTGGCAGCCCCGCTTGTACGGACAATATCCCTTGCCGGGGAAGCTGGTCCTCCAGGGCTCCGTCAACCGACTGACCCAATTCCTGCATTTGCTGACCCCCAGCAACATCGGTTTGCCGAAAGACCTATGGGTCAGTGCCACGGACCGGATCCCTCCCCAGCATGCCTGGCAGTACAGCGTGGGACTGAGCCGGCGACTGGGCACATCCCTCGAATTGTCCCTGGAGGCCTTCCACAAGGAGATGGAGAACCTGCTCAATTTCCGCAGCAACGGATTCGAGGAAATCAATGCCGTCAACTGGCAGAACCACGTATCCCTGGGCAAGGGTAAGGCCTATGGGCTCGAGGTGCTCCTGCGGCTGGATGCGGCCCGCCTCAACGGCTGGTTCAGCTACACCCGGTCGAACGCCTACCGCCAGTTCGGGAAGGACGTCAACAACGGCAATCCCTTCCCCCATCGATTGGACAGGCGGCACAGCCTCCACCTCCAGGGCGTCTACCGGCTGCGGCCTGCCTGGGACCTGAACGCTACCTTCAGTTTCGCCACCGGAACCCCCTTTTCCTTTCCGGTGGCACAGTACGCCCTGGTGCAACCCCCTTCCGGCGGGGCCCCGACCGAAATCATCTCCCGGCCGGCCGTCATCGACGCGCTGAACGCCGAACGGCTCCCGCCTTACCACCGGCTGGATGTCGGCGTCACCTACCGGTTCGGGAGCGGCCCCTGGCAACATGCCGTAGCCCTCGGGGTTTACAATGCCTATTTTCGGCAGAACCCACTGTATTATACGATCCGGGATACCTTTGACGCGCAGGGTGTCCTGGAGCGCAAGGTCATCCAGGTCAGTATGTTGCCGATATTTCCCACCCTGCGGTATGTGCTCGATTTCAGTTGAGCGGCCCATGCCGGATGGAGCGGAGCCAACCTTCCCTTCCTTATGTAAATTTAATCTAAATAAATTTGCCAGTCCGTAGGGTGGAATTATCTTTGCCGGGCGGGGAAACCACAATACCCGAATGCTAACCATGGAACCAGTAAAAGTCATCATCGCCGATGCCCAATGTTTGGTCAGGGTCGGCTTGCGGCAGGTATTGTCCGGCATCCCGGGCTGCGAAGTGATCGGGGAGGCCCTGAACGAGGACCAACTGATGCAGCTGTTGGAAGTAAGCCGGCCGGATGTGCTCATCCTCGACCATCATCAGCCGGAGCGGTTTTCGGTGGAAACCATCCGAAAGGTGCAGGAGCGGTACAGCGGGATCCGGATGCTGGTCATTTCCGGGGATACGGAAAAGGAGCGGGTGTTCCAGGTATTGGAAACGGGCATCCACAGTTTCCTCACCAAGCACTGCGGGGAGAAGGAGATAGCGGATGCGATGCTGGCCACGGCACAAGGGGAGAAGTTCTTTTGCACCAACATCGTGGATTACCTCTTGGAGCGTTCGTTCCCGCGAAGTCCGGAGCCGGCCCGGTCGGGCTTGTCGGTCCGGGAGCTGCAGATCGTCCGCTTGGTCGCGGAGGGATTGATTGCCAAGGAGATAGCAAATCGGCTTAACCTGAGCACCCATACGGTGTACACCCACCGGAAGAACATCATGAAGAAGCTGCACATCAGCTCCACCTCCGAGCTGGTCTTGTTCGCCGTTGCCGAGGGATTGGTCTGACGGGAGGCGGGGCGGGTGCGGGGCCCATCAGGCCAGTTCGAACTGGAGCCTGGCCAGTCCTTGGTACACCCCGTTTTCCAGGTTGAACAAGGTGTCGTGGGTACCTTCCTCCACGATGGAACCATTTTCCAATACATAGATACGGTCGACATGGCGGACGGTCGCCAAGCGGTGGGCGACGATGATGGAGGTACGTCCCTCCATGAGCTTGTCGAGGGCATCCTGCACCACCTTTTCCGATTCCGCATCGAGGGAGGAAGTCGCCTCGTCGAGGAGCAGGATGGCCGGATCCTTGAGGATAGCGCGGGCGATGGCGATGCGTTGGCGTTGGCCGCCGGACAGTTTGACGCCCCGTTCCCCGACGATGGTATCCAACCCATCCGGGAACAACCGGATGAAATCCCAGGCATTGGCCTTTTTGGCGGCATCGACCAGGTCCGCTTCCGTGGCCTGCGGGTTGCCATAGTGCAGGTTTTCGCGGATGGTGCCGCCGAAGAGCAGGACCTCCTGCGGGACGATCGCCACATGGCTGCGGTAGGTGCGGGTCGGCTGGTCGAAGATGCTGATGCCGTCCACCAGGATATCCCCCTGCTCCAGGGCATAAAATTTCTGCAGCAACTGGATGACGGTCGACTTGCCGGCGCCGCTGGGACCCACCAGGGCGACCTTGTGGCCGGCCGGGATATCCAGGCTCAGTCCCTTGAGCACGGTGACATCCGGTCGGGTCGGGTAGCGGAACACCACGTTCCGGATGGCGATATGTCCCTCCGGCCGCCGGACAGGCTCCGGGGAAGCGGTCTCGCGGAGGTCGGTTTCCGGAACTTGGTCCAGGATCTCCCGGATGCGTTCGGTGGCGCCGATGGCCCCCAGGAGCTCCGTGTAGAAATTCCCGAGGCCGGCGATGGCTCCGCCGATGACCGCCGTGTACACCACGAAGGAGACCAGCTTACCCGCATCGATCTCCCCGTCGCGCAACAAGACGGCACCGGTCCAGATGATGAAAAAGAGACTGCCGAATAGGATGGTGATGATGAAGACGGCGAACAGCGAGCGGGCGGTCGCATACCGGAGCGACACCGAGACCGTTCGGTCGATGGCGGACCGGTATCTTTTCGCCTCGAACCATTCGTTGGTGAACGCCTTCACCACCTGGATGGTGGTCATGGTTTCGCTGAGGATGACATTGGTCTGCGCGAGTTCCTCCTGGCGCTGTTTGGAAAGCTTCCGGATATATCGGCCGAAAAACATGGCACCAACCACAATGACCGGAAAGGTGGCCAGCATGATCAGGGACAAATGGGGGGTCAGTACCCCGAGGATGATGACACCGGAAATCAGCAGGATGACCTGGCGCAGGAACTCCGCCAGGGTGATGGAGAAGGCGTTGTACAGTTTCTCCACATCGGCGGTCAGCCGGCTGACGAGTTCACCGGTGCGGGTCTGTTCGAAGAAGGTGACCGGCAGGGTGATAAGTCTCTCGTACAAGGCGGTGCGGACGGCGGCGATGCCGCGTTCGCTGACCCTGGCGAACAATTGGACGCGGTAGTAGGAGACGAAGCCCTGCACCACCAGGACGGCGACGAGCAGGAAGCCGACCTCTTCCAGGGTGACGGGATAGCGGGACGTTCCCTGTGCGATGTTGATCAGTTCCCCGGAGAGGAAAGGAAAAATCATGAACACCATGCTGGACAGGAACAGGAGTCCGATACCGATGGCCAGCGACCACCGGTAAGGGCGGACGAAGGAAAAGATGCGGAGGGCCGCCAGCAGTCTTTCGCGGGACAGTTTGCCGGTGACGGGCGGAGACGAGGGTGTGGACATGGTCAAGCTTTTGTCAGGTGGTGCCGGTTGGGCCCCGAAGCGGCCGGAACCGCCCGCTGCCTAAACAACCGCGGGACGGCATTGGTTGTGCCGCGTCAAAAATAGCAGGATTGGTGTCCAATGAAAAAAATCCGCAACAAAGAAAGCCGGAGCGCGCCGATTAACCGAAATTTACCGGCCTCGGTTCCGCCGCTTGCCAAGGGGGTAAGGGCGGAATCGGGACAATAACAGGAACACCGCATGACAGCCTTACCCGAGCCGTTCATGGAAAGGATATGCGGGCAGCTTGGCGCTGCCTGCGGCGCATTTGCGGAAGCCTTGAAGGCGGCGCCCGTCACGAGCATCCGACTGCATCCGGAGAAAGGTGGAGACCTGTTCGCCGGGGCGGCCCGGGTCCCCTGGTATCCGCAGGGGCGGTATCTGCCGGTACGGCCGGTCTTCACCCTGGACCCCGCTTTCCATGCCGGTGGCTATTATGTGCAGGAGGCTTCCTCGATGTTCGTCGGGGAAGCGATCCGGCAAATACGGGAACGGGAAGGATTCGACCGACCGCAGCGGGTATTGGATTTATGTGCGGCGCCGGGCGGCAAGACCACCCTGTTGTCGGATGCATTGGCCGGCGACCTGGATATCCTGGTGGCGAACGAAGCCATTCAGGGTCGGGTGCCGGCCTTGCTGCACAACATCCGGAAGTGGGGGATCGGTGGGGTGGTGGTATCGAACCACGACCCGGCCGATTTCCGGCAGCTGGCCGGATTTTTCGACTTGGTGCTGGTGGATGCCCCCTGCTCGGGGGAGGGCTTGTTCCGCAAGCAGGCGGCTTCGGTGGCGGAGTGGTCCGAGGACAACCTCGTCCGTTGTGTGCAGCGGCAGGAGCGGATCCTGGGGGAAGCGCACGCCTTGGTCCGCCCCGGCGGCTACCTGCTTTACAGCACCTGTACCTATCATCCTGCGGAGAACGACGGCATGGTGGAGCGGCTCCTGTCACCGATGCCCGGCTGGATACCGGTGGACTTGGCGACCGATATGGACCCCGGGATTGTCCGGACGCAGTTCGGCCACCAGTTCTATCCCCATCGGGTGCAGGGGGAAGGCTTTTACCTGTCTGTGTGGCGGCGGGAGGTGGGGCAGCCGGCGGCGGAGCGGCAGGTGTCGCGTTTCGGCACGGCGGAGGCCCGGCCCTTGGATCGACGCCGACGGGATTTGCTGCGATCCTGGATACCGGACGAAGGGCGGCTGCACATCCAGGAGAAGCCGGACGGCCAATTGCAAGCCTTTCCGCTGGAGCTGGAATCGGGAATGGCCGCGGTAGCCGCCGTGTTGACACGCCGGGGGCTGGGCTTGCCCCTGGGGCAGTTCAAGGGAAAAGATTTCATACCCTCCCAGGCGTTGGCGATGAGCGGGTGGATACATCCCGGGTGGCCGGCGCTGGAGTTGGACGAGGCGGATGCGCTTCGTTACCTGCGGCGGGAGCAGCTGCAGCCGGTAGCGGGCGGACCGACCGGATGGGTCTTGGTCCGACACCAGGGCAGGGTATTGGGTTGGGCGAAGGTGGTGCCGGGTCGCGTCAACAATTACCTGCCGCAGGAATGGCGCATCCGGATGGCGGCCGACGGCCGGGGGGGCGGCGATACGCGACAGGAGGAGTCGTAGCGCCGCCGCAGGGCCTCAGCTCAGTTTTTCCATATCCCGGACCAGGATCTTGCCCCGGTTGAAATAAATGAGGTCCGATTTCTTGAGTTCATTCAGGACGAGGGTGACCGTTTGGCGCGAGGTGCAGGTGATGTTGGCGATGTCCTGGTGGGTCAGGGAGTGCCGGAGCAGCATCTCATAACCGACCTTGGTCCCGTCCTTGGCGATCGCTTCCTTGATGAAATCGATGATACGGGAGCGGGCATCCTTGAAAATCAGGGATTCCAGTTTGTTTTCCGCCTGGATCAGCCTGGTGCCGAAGAGGGACATGACCCGGTCGCAGAGTGTGAAATTGCGTTGCATCAGCAATTTCATATTGTCGACACTAAGCAGATAAAGGTGTACTTCCTCGCGGAGGCATTGCGCCAAGTCGGTCCGGACCGCCTCGCCGACGATACCCAATTCGCCGAACATGGCGAGCGGATGGAAGATGGATTTGATGACTTCCTTTCCGTCGGAGGAATGCGTCGCGGTCTTGACGCTGCCGCGGGCTAGGAAGAAGATGGTGTCGGAAGGTTCGTCCGGCAGGTAGATGAAGCTGTATTTCTGTTTCACCTTGCATTCCACCATGGACTCGAGCATGGTTTTTTCCGAAGGATCCAGGCAATCGAACAAGGGAAAGGCGGAAATGGGGGGAAGCGGCGTCTGGTTGTTGCTCATGTTGTTCGGATTTGGGGCCGCCATGCCGACTTATGGGTAATAAAGCCGGCATGGCGACCGGGTGCTCGAAAGGACCTCACTTTCCTTCAAGACACCACACGCGCGGATTTCCCCTATCCGTAAGGTGAATTTTCTAAAAAAAAACTGTGGGAAAGTTATCCGGGCATATCCCGGGCTTCGGGTAGGCTGCGAGGCTGTCTAACGCAGGGAGGCACGGCAATGCGTCCGCTCGATGGTCGGGCCGGCATGCCGGGCGGGGCCAGGTTCCGGCTTGTTGCGCCGGCTTCCCGTCCGCGAATGGCGAGGGGGTGGGTAGGAGGGCCGGGATCCGGAACAAGTCCGGATCCCGGCCTGAGATAGGCACATTGGAGCGCGGATGAGTCGGCAGGGTGCAGCCCTGCCGGGCGGGGGGATGGATCAGGCGTGCTGGTACATCACTTCCCGGACGGCGCGGATGATCTTGGCGGGGTTCGGCAGGTATTCCTCTACGAAAGTAGGCGCATACGGCAGGGAGGTGTCGGCGGCATTGACGCGGGTGACGGGGGCGTCGAGGTAGTCGAATGCATATTTCTGCATCTCGTAAGCCACTTCCGCGGAGACGCCGAACATCGGCCAGGACTCGTCGACGACGACCATTCGGTTCGTCTTGCGGAGGGATTGCACCAGCGTCTCGAAATCGAGCGGACGGATGGTCCGCAGGTCGATCACTTCCGCGGAAATCCCCATGCCTTCCAGTTCTTCGGCCGCTTTCATGGCTTCCAGCATCATCTTGTTGAAAGACACGATGGTGACATCCGTTCCCGGGCGACGGACCACCGCCTTTCCGATCGGGACGAGATATTCCCCATCCGGCACTTCGCCCTTGTAGCCGTACAGCACTTCGGACTCCATCATACAGACCGGGTCGTTGTCGCGGATGGCGGATTTCAGCAAGCCTTTGGCATCAGCCGGGTCGATGCAGGAAACCACCTTGAGGCCGGGGGTGTTCCCCAACCAGCTCTCGAAAGTCTGCGAGTGTTGCTGGGCAAGCTGGCCGGCGGAGCCGGAGGGGCCCCGGAAGACGATGGGGCACATGAAATCACCGGCGGACTGGGACAAGGTCTTGGCGGCGTTGTTGACGATCTGGTCGAAAGCGAGGACGGCGAAATTCCAGGTCATGAATTCCACGATCGGCCGCAGGCCGTTCATGGCGGCCCCCACGCCGATACCGGCGAACCCCAGTTCCGCGATCGGCGTGTCGATGACGCGCCGGGGACCGAATTCCTCCAGCAGACCTTTGGACACTTTGTAGGCACCGTTGTATTCCGCCACTTCCTCTCCCATCAGGAATACCGTTTCGTCCCGGTGCATCTCCTCCGCCATGGCTTCGCGGAGCGCTTCCCTCAATTGAAGTGTTCTTCCCATTCGGATTGCTGCTTTGTATCGCCCGGACCGGGATTTTCCGCAAGCAGGGTTCGGTGGCAGGCCCGCTTCAACGGCATGGCGCGGGCCCTTGGCCGGATTTCTCCCCCGGTGAGGGCCTCCTTGCCGCAATTCCCGGTAATGTGGCTTCCGGCCGCGGAAACGGCCGCTTGCTTTCCGGACGTGTGTTGTGTTTGTGGATGATTTGGAATCGGACAGGCCGATCGGGCGCCGTTTGGGCCGTTCCGCTGTCGGGACGGCTCCGACGAACCTCGGCAAAATTACCAAGGTTCTGACAAGTTTGTATGCCCGGGGGGTAAAAGTTATCGCTTTCGAACCGCACAAAGGGCCGATACCGCCCGGGAAAGGCCGGGGAGATACCCGCCCACGCAGCCCCCCCCCTCCCGCCGGCGTATCCCGCCGGCCCGTCCCTGCCGTCCCGGATGGCGGACCCCGCTAAAATAAATATGCCTAATGCTTTTGAATGCAGAATATTATCCCGAACTTTGGAACAGCCACAAACTTCGCAACGTTCCGGCGCATGAAGCCTATTTCAATCCTGGTCTTGTCCGCTTCCCTTTTTTTTCTCCCCGGCTGTGAGAAAGAGGTCGACTTCGATTTCGACGACAGTGACAAATTAGTGGTAATCAGTCATTTTACCGAAAACAAGACCCTCGATGTCCTGGTATACAAGACAAATGCCCTCACGAACGGGGCCTCCTCGCTTCCGACTTTCGTGACGGATGCGACGGTCATGGTGTTCGAGAAGGACGACTTCCTGGAATTGTTGGAACTTGTCCCGGGAAGCGGGGAGGGATCCGGTCGTGCCTCGATCTACCGTTCCCGCCAGCTCACCCCGGAAACGGGCAAGTTGTATACGATCCGGGTCAGCGTGCCTGGTTTCGACCCGATCACCGCCGCGAACAGCATCCCGGTGCCGGTGCCGATCGCGTCGGTCCTTTTCAACGGCAACCTTTCCGAGGTGAACGATGCGGGTGGGGAATCCACTCCGGCGCTGCTTGATTTCGAGGTGGCCGTGCGCATCCAGGATCCCGCGGCGGTCAAGAACTTTTACCACCTGATCTTCCACCAGGAGTTGTTTCCCTACACGGTCACCGGTACCGGGGACACGATCGTGGGGATGAAAACTTTCGCCCCGCCACACAAGCTCCAGGCAAAGGATCCGGACCTTCCGGTCATCAAGAACTACGACAACCGGGGTTTTCTGGCGGACGACCGCCATTTCAACGGGGAAGAATTGGAAATCGGCGCCGTCGGCAGCTACCGGTACGATCCTTCCAAATACCTGGCCGGCGATTTTCTCGTGGAGCTTCGGACGGTCTCCGAAGCTTATTTCTTCCATTATTCCACCCTGACGCTGCAAGGGGAAGTCGGCAACAATCCGCTCGGGGAGGGCGTCGTCATCTATGACAACATCGAGAACGGGGTCGGCATCTTCGCCGGCTACAGTTCCTCGGTCAATACCTTCCGGTTGTTCAACTGAGGCCTCTCCCGCTTCCCCCGCTATCGACACCCGGACCTATACAGGCAGGTCGGTACCCCCTCCGTATCCACACTTCCGGCCACGTGGCCTTCCGCGCCGCTCAGACCACCTCCAGGGCTTGCAGCAAGTCCTCCAGCAGCCATTGCGGGTCTTCCATTCCGATGTAAAGCCGGACCATGTTGAGGGGGTAGACGGGTTCCGTGCCATCCGGCATTCCGTGAAATGCCACCAGGGGCATGACAAGCGATTCATGCCCGCCCCAGGAAACGGCAAGCAGGAACCGGGTGAGCCGGGCGAAAAATGCCTCCGCCGTTTCCCTGCGGTCCGTGCGCAGGAAAAAGGTGACCAAGCCGCCGCAACCGGACATTTGCCGTTGCGCCAGCGCATACTGTGGAAAAGAAGGCAGGAACGGAAAGTGTACGCGTTCCACCTTCGGGTGGGATTCCAGGGCGCGGGCGATGGTGAGCGCACTTTCGAAACTGCGACGGACACGCAGGTCCAGGGTCCGCAGTCCCCGAAGGATCAGCCAGGCATCGTGGGGAGAGATGATGGCGCCCAGGGTCATGAGCCCGGATTGGAAGATGTTCCGGATGATGTCGCGGGAACTGCACAGGACCCCGGCGACCACATCACTGTGGCCGTTCAGGTACTTGGTGCCCGTATGCATGACGATGTCGATGCCGAGGGCCAAGGGTTGCTGGAAAAGGGGGCTGGCGTGGCTGTTGTCGATCATGGTGACGATGCCGTGCCGCCGGGCCAGCTCGGCACAGGCGCGCAAGTCCTGCAGTTCGAACGTCATGGTGTTCGGACTTTCCAGGTAGAGGAAACGGGTATTGGGCCGGATGGCAGCCTGGATGTCCGCTGCGGAAGTGCCGTCGACGAAGGTGTGTCCGACCCCGAACCGGGGCAGGAATTTGGTCAGCAGGTTCCGGGTCCAGGAGTAGGGGTGGTCGACACAGAGGACGTGGTCGCCGGCCTGCACATGCGCCAGGACCGCCATGGCGGTGGCGGCGGCCCCGCTGGCGAGGACCAGGGCATCCTCCGCCCCTTCCAGGGCCGCCAGTTTGCGGCGCAGGATCTCCACGGTCGGATTGTTGCCCCGGGTGTACAGGTGGCTGGCGAGTTCGTCCTGCATGGCGTTGCGGAAAGCCGCAATCGTCGGGAAGGCGAAGTTGCTGCTTTGGATGACCGGCGG
The DNA here is from genome assembly GCA_964573725.1 of uncultured Saprospiraceae bacterium. GTDB lineage: Bacteria > Bacteroidota > Bacteroidia > Chitinophagales > Saprospiraceae > UBA6168. Next base: position 5,834 of record CAZNLJ010000032.1, on the reverse strand, counting down.
GGCGACGGCCTGGAAATAGTGTGCGCGCTCTTCCCCCAGGTGATTCAGGATCTCGCTGAGCGGCGGCATCGAATGGTCGGGTGTTTTCATGTCCGTCATGGTGTTATTTGCCGGAACGGGTCACCGGTCGGACCCCTTGGATCGGAAGAAATCGCCCGCTCCCAGGATGGTCCTTTCGGATCCCGGTACATCGGACCGGTATCCCACTTCCAGTTCCTGGCCGAGAAAATCTTCGAAATAATCGATGCGGACCGGGTGGAAGCCTTTCCGTAATGCGATGTTGCCGGACCGGGTCCGGGCTCCGTGCGAGCCGTCGTTGTCGACGACCTTAACGCCGCCGACGTACAGGTTGCTTCCGTCGTCCGAACGGGTAAAAAACGTGTAGATGCCGTCGCGGGGAATTTCCACGTAGCCTTCGAACCGGAAGCCGTAATGGTCCAGGCGCTCGCCGGCCAGCTCCGCCAGGTCGAAATGGGTGGTGGTACCTTTCCGGACCGGGGCGAGGCGGTCGTAGGAGGGGATGCTGTCGGCATCGCCGAACTCGAAATACTGGAAATCCAAGCCTTTCGCCAGTTTGCCGGACCGGATCGGCCGGCTGTCGAAGGGAATGACCTTCCGGAACTCCTTGCTGACGGAACCGCTTGCGTAATTTCCGTCGGCGTCGAAATACCGGGCGGTAAGGGTGGTGGAGGCGCGGAGGGTGACCGGTCCGTCGTACCGTTTCGACCGCGCGGTCGGAACGCTGCCGTCCGTCGTATAATGGACGGATAAGGCCGGGAACGGATGGGATATGGTCACCTGCAGGGAATCCAGGAACACATCCATCTCGGAGAAGATGAGCTGGTTGGGTGTATCGTCCAGGGGGAGGGTGGCAATGCCCTCCAGGACATAGGGCGGCTCCAGGAAGGGACCGTCCGCGTGCAGCCGCCAGGCAAGTTCGAGGTCGTCCGACGTATCCGGATCGAAGGAGTCATCGACCTGGAGGTCCACCGAGAAGGTCAGGGTTTCCCCGGCTGCAATTTCCCATTCGAAACGGGTCGGGCTGGGTGCCACCTCGTGGTGGTGGTAGAATTGTCCTTTCAGGAAAATGGGGGCTGCGGAAGCCCCGGAATCCGGTCGCTGGTCCTCGTCGCCGTCCAGCTCCACCTCATCGAGGGGCGGGGCGGTGGCGGGGTTGTGCCGGACGGAGAAGACGACTTTGTCCCGGTTGTCCGGTCCCTTCAACAGTTGGGTGGAAAAACGGGCGGCGGACAAGAGCGACGCGGACAGGGCGGCATTGCCCGGATGGAGGACATCGCCATCGAGGATGCCCTGCAGCTGCAGGTGTGCGATCTCGGGACCTTCCTGCGTCATCGTGACCCAGCTGACATGGTCGAACTCCCCGAAGCGGGGGCCGCGCAGCGGGCTGCCACCGCCGGTACTGCCGAGGATGAAATAATTGCGGCCCTGCCGTTGCGTCTTGAAATAGCGGTGCGTATGACCGGCGAAGACGGTATACGGACGGTCGCGCAACGCCGCCTCTATTTCGGCGAAGCCGTTGAACTCGCGGTAATTCCAAATGGGGTGGTGCATGAAAAGCAAGGTCCACCGAACGTCGGGGTGGTTTCGGATGACCGTCTGGAAATAATCCAGCTGTTCCCGGCTGAACTGGACCCCATCCCCGTCATTGGAGTCGAGGGCCAGGAACAGGACGTCCTTGTAGAGAAAATGGTAATAGGCGCGGCCATACCGTTGGAACCAAATATCCCGCATCACGTCGTTGGAGACGTCGTGGTTGCCGGGCAGGGCGAAGAACCGTACGTCCAGCCGCTCCAGGATCGAATCCCATTCCGTCCATTGTCCCCGGATGACGGCCGTATCCTTGGTGTACCCATCGATCAGGTCGCCGACGCTCATGACGAATTCCGGATGCAGCAGGTTCAGTTTCTCCACCGCTTTCTCGAAGACACCGGGCCGCATGCCGCCGGTCCGGTCGGAGACGATGGCGAATTGGAACTGGGAAGTGTCGTTGTCGAAATTTCGGTCCGTCCAGGGGAGTGTCGGTCCTTCCAATGTGGATTGGAACGGATACTGGGCTTGCAGGGCGGGCAGGGCTGCGAGGAGGGTTGCCGCCAGGATGTAAATTCGAAACAGGCGCATTTCTTTTTGTCGGCAAAATAGGTTTCTTTCCGGAACGATTCCGCAGTATGCCCGGATTTTACTGCTTCTTGAAAAAGAATTTACCAAAGCCCCGCACCATACCCGCCCCGGTCTGCGTCGACCGGTTTACTTTTGGCCGGACAAACCTGTTCATCCTATGCGCCTCACCTCGCTTCTATGCGCCCTGTCGGCCCTGCTTTGCTTGTCCCGCTGCGGAACAACGACACCGCCCGACCATGCCGACACCCTGCTCCGGCTCTTGCCTGCGGGTAAGACCGGCATCGATTTCTCGAACCGGCTGATGGAAACGGAAGCACTGAACATCCTGACGTACGAGTACTTCTACAACGGTGCGGGAGTCGGCATCGGGGATGTCAACAACGATTCCCTGCCGGACATCTTCTTCACCGCGAACCAGGTTCCCTGCCGCCTGTACCTGAACGAGGGACAGTTCCGGTTCCGGGACGTCACCGCCGACGCCGGAATCCGCACCGACGGGAAGTGGGCCACCGGCGTATCCATGGTGGATATCAACGGGGACGGATGGCTGGATATCTATGTCTGTTTCTCCGGACCCCAGGAGGCGCCGGAACGGGCCAATGCCTTCTTCCTCAATAACCGGGACGGGACCTTCACCGACCGGGCCGCGGAAATGGGACTGGCGGATACCGGCCATTCCATTCAGGCGGCCTTTTTCGATTACGACCAGGACGGGGACCTCGACATGTACCTGTTGACCAATACCATCGGCCGGACGGGCCCCAACATCATCCGGCCGAAGTCCAGCCAGGGCGAACACCCCAATACGGACCGCCTATATGAAAATCAGGACGGACACTTCGTCGATGTGTCCCGTCGCGCCGGTATCCGCCACGAAGGGTTCGGGTTGGGCGTCTCCGTCACCGATATCGACCAGGACGGCCGACCGGACATCTACGTCAGCAACGACTACCTCTCCGACGATTTGCTGTACCGCAACAACGGGGACGGCACCTTCACCGACATGGCCCCCGTCTTCTTCCGGCACACTTCCTATTCCGCCATGGGCAACGATGTGGCGGATATCAACAACGACGGCCGGCCCGACATCGTGACCGTCGACATGCTGCCGCCGGATAACCTGCGGCGCAAGCTGATGATCGGTTCCATCCGGTATGACCGTTTCCGCTCCGAGCAGACCGCCGGCTACCGGCCCCAGTTCATGCGCAATACCCTCCAATTGAACCAGGGTGCCGCACCGGACGGGTCGGTCGCCTTCAGTGAAATCGGACAACTCGCAGGTATCGCCTCGACGGATTGGAGCTGGAGTCCCCTGCTGGGGGACCTGGATAACGACGGATGGAAAGACCTCCTCATCACCAACGGATATCCCCGGGACATCACCAACTTGGATTTTTCCGCCTATAAGATGCACACCCTCCGGCAGGAACAGTACACCCGGGGCACCCAGGCCTCCCTCCTGGAAGCATTGGAAGGGCTTGAAGGTGCCTACCTGCCCAATGTGGTTTTCCAAAACCAGGGCGACCTGCGGTTTACGGACCGCTCCGCCGATTGGGGATTCACCCAGCCTTCCTACTCCCATGGGGCCGCCTTGGGTGACCTCGACCGGGACGGCGACCTGGATTATGTCGTCAACAATACGAACGCACCGGCATTCGTCTATGAGAACCGCGCTGCCGAACGGCACCATTGGCTCCGGATCCGGTTGGACGGACCATCCGGCAATCGCCAGGCCATCGGCAGCAAAGTCACCCTGTGGGCAGGCGGATCCGTCCAGCAGCTGGCCCTTTATCCCGTCCGCGGGTACCAGTCCAGCATCGAACCGGTCCTGCACGCCGGTCTGGGCAACCAGGCGACGGTGGATTCCTTCCGGATAGAATGGCCCGATGGCAGCATCCGGACCCTGTACGGCGTCGCCTCCGGCCAGGAGTTGTCCGTCGGGTACGCGCCTACCGATGTCCGCCTCCCGGAACCACCGGCAAAACCATTCTGGCTGGAAGACCTCACCGCTGCGGCCGGCCTCGATTGGCGCCACCGGGAGACCCATTACGCGGACTTCAAGGTCTCTCCGCTGCTGCCGCACAAGCATTCCCAGTCGGGGCCCTGTATCGCCGTCGGGGATATGGATGGCGACGGTCGCGACGATTTCTTCGTCGGCGGCGCTTTCCGCCAATCCGGCAGTCTGTTTTTCCAAAGGCCCGACGGGACCTTCCTCGCCAGGGACCTGGCGCCGGGGGATAATTTCCCGGAAGACCTCGGCAGTTGCCTCTTCGATGCGGACGGCGACGGCGACCTCGACCTGTATGTCACAAGCGGCGGCAGTGAATTTGCGGCGGAATCGGAATATTACCAGGACCGGTTGTACCGCAACGACGGCCGGGGCCACTTCCGGGAGGACCCTGCCGCCTTGCCCCGGATACCGACGAGCACAGCTTGCGTGGTGGCGGGGGATTTCGACCGGGACGGCGACCAGGACCTGTTCGTCGGCGGCCGGATCATACCGGGCCGGTATGCGGAGATACCCCGAAGTTATGTGTTGGAAAACCGGAACGGCGAGTTTGTGGATGTCACCGAGAAATATCCCCTGCTCCGGGAGGTCGGCCGGGTGACCGCCGCTGCCTGGGCGGACCTGGACGGCGATGCGGCACCCGAGTTGGTCCTTGCCGGTGAATGGATGCCGGTCCTCATCCTGTACAGCCGCGACGGTTTCAACAGCCTGGACACGGTTCCGGGGACAACCGGTTGGTGGAACAGCCTCACCGTCGCCAACCTGGATGCCGACCCGGAGCTCGAAATCGTGGCCGGCAACCTGGGCCGGAACAATCCTTTCCACCCGGCCCCCCGGACCCCCCTGCGGCTGTATGTGCAGGACCTGGACGGCGACGGGCGGAAAGATGCCGTCCTATCCTTCCATCTCCAGGGACAGGAAGTACCGGTCCACTTCCGCAACGACCTGCTGAATTGGTTTTCCGGACTCAAGCAACGGTTCCCCGATTACCGGAGTTATGCGCAGGCGCAAATGACGGATATTTTTCCCGACCTGCGGCATGGGGATGGGGAAGTGGCGTCGGTAACCGATTTTTCCACCGTGTGGCTGGACCGTCAGCAAGGGAAATGGACGGTGCACCCACTGCCGGTCCCTGCCCAATTCGCCCCGGTCCAAGCTTGTGCGATCCTCGATGTCGATCGCGACGGCCGGCAGGACCTGCTCCTGTCCGGCAACAGCACGGCAGCGGATCCCCAAACCGGTCATTACGATGCCATGAACGGATGCCTGCTGCTGGGGGACGGACAGGGCGGCTTCCGCCCGACGGAAGCCGGGGAAAGCGGCTGGTATTTACCCGGTAACGGCACGGATTTACAGGTCATCCGGCTGGCGGACGGCCGGACCGGGGTGTTGGCGGCCCTCAACGACGACCGCATCCGCTTGTTTTCGCTGATGCCTGAATAGGGCGTTAGCCGGCAGCCCCCCACACTTTTCCAAACAATCCCCACGTTTACTAAACCTCGAGGTTTAGTAAACGTATTCGCAAACAAAATTTTTGATACACTTTTCTAAACATTCCCCGAATACCTCAACCCCACCATCCCCATCCCCATCACCGCCCGCCCACCCCCCGGAATCCAAGCCCTGCAGGGGCGACATTCACCAGCGAGGAGTGTAGCCCCTCGATCATTCATCCCCCCCCTCGCAT
>CAZNLJ010000031.1:58921-59266 GCA_964573725.1 uncultured Saprospiraceae bacterium | reverse complement strand
CAGGTCGAAGTGACCGATGACGAAGCACCGACGGTCCAGTCCTGCCCGAGCAACATCGCCCAGGGTACGGATGCGGACATCTGCGGTGCGGAAGTTACCTACACCCTGCCGCTGTTCGCAGACAACTGCGACGGCACGGACCTGGAAGGTGTCTTGGTCAGCGGCCTGACCTCCGGTTCCGATTTTCCGGTAGGGGTGACCACGGTAACGTGGGAATACAGCGACCTGGCCGACAACGGCACGGCGACCTGCTCCTTCACGGTGACCATCAGCGATGATGTTGCGCCGGTAGCGGTCTGCCAGTCCGCCATCGATGTCGTACTGGACGGCGACGGAGTCGCCCAA
>CAZNLJ010000031.1:20834-58821 GCA_964573725.1 uncultured Saprospiraceae bacterium | reverse complement strand
CCAGCACCATCACGGTGCTCGACCTGCAGGTTCCGGACATCGAGTGTCCTTCCAATATCGTTACCTTCTCCGATGCAGGTCTTTGCAGCGGTGTTGTGGTGTACAATGCCCCTTCCGTCACGGACAACTGCAGCACGACGCTGACTCAGGTTGACGGTACGGGATTGACCAGCGGGGATGCCTTCCCGGTCGGTACCACGGTACAGGCCTACGAAGTGGTGGATGCCGCCGGTAACAGCGAAAGCTGTTCCTTTACGGTACAGGTGCTGGACAACGAATCCCCTGTGGTTTCCTGCATGCCTTTGGTGCGTGCCCGTTCCACGGATGCCGGTGTCTGCGGCTACACGGCCGTCGGCAACGAATTCGATGTCACGGCAACGGACAATTGCGCCGTCACGGCCTTGACGCATGATTATGCGCCGCAAGCCGGTACGGACAACACGACGTTGGATGGTGCCGCCTTCCCGCTGGGTATCACCCAGGTAATCTGGACGGCCACCGACGCAGCCGGTAACAGCACCAGCTGTACGATTGAGATCGTCGTCACCGATGATGAGGCTCCTTCCGTACAATCCTGTCCTTCCGACTTCACCGTCGGTACGGATGACGATGTATGCGGCGCTATCGTCGGTTATGCTGTTCCGCTCTTCAGTGACAACTGCGACGGCAGCGACCTGACGGGTGACCTCGTGAGCGGTTATGCACCGGGCACGCTGTTCCCGCTGGGAACCACGACGATCACCTGGACCTACACCGATGCAGACGGCAACGGTACGGCCACTTGCACATTCGATGTTACGGTGGAAGATGACGACGAACCCGAAGCGGTCTGCCAGTCCGCCATCGATGTCGTACTGGACGGCGACGGAGTCGCCCAACTGACGGCCGACGACGTCGACCTGGCCAGCTATGACAACTGCGGTATCGTCAGCACGCTGATCGACCGCGGTGCCGGCTATGCCGAAAGCGTTCTTTTCGATTGCAGCGACCTGGGTACCGTCACGGTCACCCTGGAACTGGAGGATGCCGCCGGTAACACGGAGACCTGCACCAGCACCATCACGGTGCTCGACCTGCAGGTTCCGGACATCGAGTGTCCTTCCAACATCATCGCCAGCACGGACGCAGGTTCCTGTGATGCCGTCGTCGTATATCCGGCACCGACGGTGACGGACAACTGCGCTACGACGGTGACCCTGGATGCCGGTCAGGCCAGCGGTACGGTCTTCGCGGCCGGTGTGACGGTCCAAACCTACACGGCTACCGATGGAGCCGGCAACAGTGAGAGCTGCTCCTTCGCCGTTACGGTGGTGGATGGGGAGGCTCCGGTCATCGATTGCGGTCCGACGGTCCGCACGGTGTCCGCAGATGCCGGTCAGTGCGGTTACACCGTAGCGGATGCATCCCTGGATGCCAGCTTCACGGACAACTGCGCCGGTGGTTCCCTCGCGCACAACTATGCTACGGCCGTCAGCGCCGGTACATTGGCAGGTTCCACCTTCCCGGTCGGTACCACGCTGGTGACCTGGCAGGCGACGGATGGTGCCGGATTCACTTCCGACATCTGTGGTATCCAGATTGTGGTCGTGGACGACCAGGATCCGACCATCAGCTGTGGTGGCGACATCACGGTGAATGCCGACCCGGGCGTATGTACCTTCAAGGTGAACGGCACGGCTGTCGATCCTTCGTTCGGTGACAACTGCGCCGGTGCGACCTTGTCCCACAACTATGCTTCCGCTCCCAACAGCAACACCGCCAACGGTGCTGTCTTCCAGTTGGGTAGCACGCAGGTTACCTGGACGGTCACCGATGCTTCCGGTAATACGGCTTCCTGCGCCTACACGGTGACGGTAGTGGACAACCAGACGCCGCAGTTCGCCAACTGCCCGACCACGATGATCATGATCGGCAACGATCCGGATGCGTGCAGCGGCAAGTTGAACTGGGCGATTCCGGTCGCTTCCGACAACTGTGGCATTGCCTCCGTCTCCCAGACGGGCGGCCCGGCCAGCGGTTCCGTCGTACCGGTCGGTGCTCCGCAGACCATCACCTACACGGCCACGGATGTCAACGGTCTGACCCAGACCTGTGTCTTCCAGGTACAGGTGGTGGATACGCAGAAGCCGGATTTCGACGCCGACATCACGATGCCTACGGACATCACGGTCGAGTGCGACGCCATCCCGACCAACTGCGTGTTCCACGGCAACGGAATCTGTTCTCCGCTGACCAGCAACGATGTACACGACAACTGTACTTCGCCGATCATTCCGGTCTACAACCAGGTAAGCACCCAGGGTGCCAATCCGGACAATTGTGACCATTACAACTATACGCTGACCCGCACCTGGTCCCTGACCGATGCGGCCGGCAATACCCGTACGCACACGCAGGTCATCACGGTGGAAGACACCACGCCCGCCGTCCCGACCTGTGCAAGCACGACGGTAACGCTCGATAAGAACGGCGACGCCTCCATCAACCCGGTTGTTCAGGCAGCCGGTACGACGGACAACTGCGCTCCGTTCGGCTCGCTGACGATCACCGCCAGCCAGGTGGATTTCGATTGCAGCGACCTCGGCGACAACAACGTGACGATTACGATTGTCGACCCGTGTGGCAATACGTCCACTTGCGGCATCGTCGTCACCGTACAGGAAGGTATCGCTCCTTGCACCCCGCAGGGTACGCTGGCATCCTCCTGCCTCAACAACGCCACTACGCTGACCAACGGTCAGTTCGGTGAGCTGATCACCATCAAGTCGCTGGCGATGCAGACCTGGACCGTAACGGCCTCCAACGGCCTCTACACCAGCGGCAGCGCCAACCCGCCGGCTTCCCCGACGCTCGTATCCAACGGTACGGCCCTGGTTGCCGGTCACCTCGATGGTATCGACAACGATGGCAACGGCCAAACGGACGAAGCGAACGAGATGATTTACTACACGTTCAACGCCAAGTATGTGGAAGCCGTCGGTTACACCGCTACGGTCACCAACAACCTCGGCCAGTCCGTTTCCCTGTCCAATGTGGCGCACTATCCGACGCCGGTACTGGTCGATTTCTTCGATCCGTTCTGCTTCGGTACGCCGGCTTTCGTTCCGCAGGTTGTGGACCAATATGCCGGTGCCGGTGCCTACAGCAGCGTTTCCTTCCTGGTGGACGGTACGCCGGTTTCGCAGCTCGATCCTTCCTCGCTCAGCTTGGGCCAGCATACGCTGACCATCATCGCTGATGCAGGTTCCGCCGCCTACAGCCGTTCGGTGAACGGTGCTGTGGTGGCCGGTGACGCTGCCGATTCCGATGCCGCCCGTCTCGACCCGGGTTGTATCCAGAGCACCACCGTATTCTTCCAGGTTGTATCCACGCCGACTCAGGTCGTGTGCAACGACCTGGTACAAGTGTCGCTGGAAGACAACTGCGCCAGCGTTGTCACGCCGGACATGGTGCTGGAAGGTACCTACGCTTGCTTCGACGACTACGAAGTCCGTATCACCATGCCGAACGGCGTGCCGCTCAACCCGGCGAACGTCGTGACGGGTACGCATGCAGGGTTGACCCTGCCGTACGTACTCTGGCACCCGATCAGCGGCAACACCTGCTGGGGTCATATCCTGGTGGAAGACCTGACCGATCCTACCGTAACCTGTCCGGCGGATGTGACCATCCTCTGTGTCCAGGATCCGGATGCGACGGTCGGTGGCCAGCTGGTCACGGGTCAGATGTCCGTAACCGATTGCTCCAGCTGGAGCTGGGAATACACGGATGACTACACCGAATTTGGTTGCGCCGCCAACGCTGGCGTCACCGCTGTCATCGAACGTACGTTCGTCGTGACGGATGAATTCGGCAACCAGTCCGCTTGTACCCAGACCATCACGAAGGAGCGTGGCGAAGTAAGCCAAGTTTCCCTGCCGGGCGACAAGGATTACGATTGCAACGATCCGATCCTGAGCTCCTTGGCACCTGCCTTCAGCCCGTCCGTCACCGGATGGCCCACCATCGGTGGTGTCAACCTGACCACGAGCGGCACCGGTGTCTGCGGACTCGGCATCACTTACACGGACGAATTGGTGAATATCTGTGAGGCCAGCTACAAGGTCATCCGTACCTGGAAGATCTTCGACTGGTGTCCGGCCGCCGGCGGTGCGCCGACGACCACCACGCATGTCCAATACATCAAGGTAGAGAATGTCGCACCGGTCATCACGGTGGATTGTGCGGAAGTGAACAGCCAAGGCTATTGCGTTCTCAATGCAACCGAACCGGGCAACCCGCCGCACGTCCAGTGTGCCGCCATCTTCATCCCGCTTGCCCAAGTGGACGGTGTTTGTGACGGTATCAAGGAAGTGACGGTGGAAACACCGGCCGGCAATACGACCAACGGTGGCTATGTACCCGCTCCGGGTCTGCCCATCGGCGGTCCGTACGAAATCATCTACCGGGCGGAAGACTTCTGCGGCAACATCACCCAATACGTGTTGACGGTTGTTGTGGAAGACAAGACGGCTCCGGTGGCCATTTGTGACGAAATTACGGATGTCAACCTCTCCGCCGACGGTTTGGCGGAAGTGGCCGCCGCTACTTTCGACGACGGCTCCTGGGACGGCTGCTGCCTCAACCAGCTGCAGGTCCGCAAGATGGTCGACAACTGCGATGACAACCACGACGACACGGTCTTCGGAAACTCCGTATACTTCTGCTGTGAAGATATCGGAGCCCCCGTATCGGTCGTCTTCCGTGTCCTCGACTGCAACGGCAACCACAACGATTGCATGGTGACTGTCCATGTCAACGACAAGCAGAAGCCGATCGTCGTGAGCTGCCCGGCCAACCAGCGTACCACCTGTGATTTCTACGCTACTGACCTCGAGCTGCAACTGGGTAACCTGGCCGGCGATGCCGCCGCCCAAAGCGCCCTGCTCGACCAGTACTACGGCGCGCCGACGTTCTCCGACAACTGTGATTTCACGGTCAACAAGACGTTCAGCGCCAATATCGACCAGTGTCTGGAAGGTACCATCACCCGCAGCTGGACGGCTGTGGACCCGAGCGGTAACCAATCCACCGCCTGTACGCAGACGGTATTCGTAGACCACGTCTCCGACTGGGTCGTCGAATTCCCGGCAGACCTCACCGTCAACTGCGGTACGACCGTACCGGATTTCGGTGAGCCGGAGATCTTCTCCGAAACCTGCGAACTGGTGGGTGTTTCCTACACGGACCAGGTCTACACCGTGGTGCCGGATGCCTGCTACAAGATCGAACGTACCTGGACCATCATCAACTGGTGTGTCGTCGGTAGCGAAATCGACCAGGAAGTAGTGGAAGCCTCCGAAAGTGCGATGAACCTCGACCTCGATGGCGACGGCGACAAGGACACCCGTACGTTCCGCGACAGCTGGACGGTGACCAACAAGCCGGCTGCCGCTCAGGCCGCGCAGAGCACGAACCCGGATACGGACACGGATAGCGATCCGTGGGACGGTTACATCACCTACAAGCAGGTGATCAAGGTGAACGATACGGTTGATCCCGTCTTCACGAACGGATGCCAGATTCCGGATGTATGCATCGATGACAACAGCTGCGCAGCAGTCGTCGTCCTGCCCGAACCGGAAATCTCCGAGTGCAGCCCGGAAGTGACGTTCACGGTCAGCAGCGCCCTGGGCGCCGGCTTCGGTCCGTTCGGCAACGTCGGCCCGGGTACGTACCAGGTGACGTACAATGTCAAGGACAACTGCAACAATCAAACGTCCTGCACCACGACCCTGACGGTCAAGGATTGCAAGAAGCCGACGCCTTACTGCGTCAACGGCCTTGTGGTCGAACTGGGCATGCCCGGTGAAGTGGAGCTGTGGGCCAGCGATTTCGATGCAGGCAGCTACGACAACTGTACGCCGCAGGCCAACCTGACGCTGTCCTTCTCGGCTGTCACCAGCCAGACCAGCCTGACGTTCGAATGTGGCGACGAAGGCCAGAATGTCATCCAGCTCTGGGTGACGGACGCGGCCGGAAACCAGGATTACTGCGAGACCTTCGTGGAAATCCAGGACAACATGAACGTCTGTGATACGACGGGCAACCCGCTCATCACGGGTATGATCCACACGGAATCCTCCGTCAGCGTCTCCGACGTCGACGTGCAATTGAGCGGTGCGATGCAGTCCTCCTTCATGACGAACAACGATGGGGTCTTCGGCTTCACGGTGGGCGCCGGTAACGACTATACCGTTACGCCTGTCAAGGATGACAACCCGCTGAACGGTGTGACGACTTTCGACCTCGTGTTGATTACGAAGCACATCCTCGGCGCGCAGCTGCTGAATTCTCCTTACAAGATCATCGCTGCGGATGCAAACAAGTCGAACAGTGTCACTACCTTCGACCTTGTGCAGCTGCGGAAGCTGATCCTGTTCGTAGACACGGAGTTCCCGAACAATACGTCCTGGCGTTTCGTCGACAGCGACTACGTCTTCCCGGATCCGACCAACCCGTGGTCGGAAGTGTTCCCGGAAGTGGTGAACATCAACGACATCAGCTCCAACCAGCTCGCCGTTGATTTCTACGCTGTCAAGATCGGGGACGTGAACGGCAATGCACAACCCAACTTCGCCGCCACCAGCGACGAACGCAACGCCACGGGCTCTCTGGTGTTCGACGTCCGCGACATGGCCCTGAAGGCAGGTGATGTGTATACGGTGGATTTCAAGGCTCGCGATTTCGATGTGTTGGGTTACCAGTTCTCCCTGAACTTCGACCCGGCCACCCTCGAATTCGTACAGGTCAACTCCGCTGTCGCCAAGGCAGAGCACTTCGGTCTCTCCTTGCTGGAGCAGGGTGTCATCACGACCAGCTGGAACGACAACGACTTGTCGCCCGCCAACGGGGAAGTGGTGTTCAGCCTCGTCTTCCAGGCTACGGCAGATGCGTTCCTCAGCGATGTCCTGACCATCAACAGCCGCTATACCACAGCGGAAGCTTACCAGCGTAACGGGGAACTGCTGGACGTAGCGTTGGCATTCAACGGTGCAACGGCCGCAGGCAACTTCGCCTTGTACCAGAATACGCCCAACCCGTTCAGCATCACCACGAACGTAGGTTTCAACCTTCCTTCCGCCTGTACCGCAACGTTAACCATCACGGACGTGTCCGGTAAGGTGGTCAAGGTTATCAACGGCGATTTCGCCAAGGGCTACAACGAAATCCAGTTGGAGCGCCGCGAAATGCCCGCCGCAGGTATCCTGTACTACCAGCTCGATACGCCTACCGATTCCGCAACGCGCATGATGTTGCTGATCGATTGATAAAGACGCAATTTGTAATCCCTTGAGAACACGCAAGACCTCTCTCCGGTTAATCCGGGGAGGGGTTCTGCGTTTTTGGGACACCCATTTACGGATGAAAAAAAAATTATATAAGTTTTGAAATATTCAGGCGGCAATGTTTTGAATTGTCGGTCAGGTCAGCTACTTTTGATCCATCTTGTTTCAATAAATACCTGTGAACATGAAAGGATCGTTTTTCAACACAAAAGTGTGATGAGAAGCCTAAGGACACCTGACAATTGCATCACCGATCAGCAATATTCCAACAACCGATTTAGGGTTGCCCCCAGGCATCCCGCCATCCTGGCTTCTCATCCTTTTTTTTCCTCCGCACAGGTTCCGAGCTGCTCTTCATCGCGGTGATGCCCATAGTATCCTCTTTGTAAAACTACATACCTGAAAGTCCGACCCATTGCGGTTCCCCGTCCATCGGCTTCCGCATCGAACCTCATCCTTGTGAAACGGGCAGTACCGCAGCTTCGGGACAGCCTTCGGCCGCCCTCGCAAGTACCCCATCCTGACCTAAGACGTAATCGGTTTTTGGGATATCCTCTCTCCGGAGCAATTCGGAGGGGGGTTTTTTTTTGGGTGAATGCGTGCCTTCCTCGGCATACTTGCCGGCGGAAGTGTTTGCTGCGCGACAGTTGTGTACCTTTGCCGGACCGAAGGAAACCGGTGCGACTCCATGCATCCGGTGGAAACGGGCGGACACTGCGCATTTCCTGCGGAGGGGCCTGCCGGTTCCGTTTCGGTCCAATCCCTGTTTTATGATTGTCTGGGGCGGTTTCCTATGCTTTGTGCTCTTGCTCTTGATGCTGGACCTGGGGGTGTTCAACCGGACAGCCCACCAGGTAGGTACCCGCGAGGCGTTCGGCTGGACCGGCCTCTGGGTATCGGTGTCGCTGCTATTCAGTGTGTTCGTGTATTTCGGCTATACGCACAATTGGATGGGACTGGGCGAAACCGTCGGCCATCCACAGTCCGGCGCGGATGCGGCCCTGACCTTTCTGACCGGTTACGTGATGGAGGAGTCCCTGAGCATGGACAATATCTTCATCATGGCGGTGATCTTCAACTATTTCCAAATACCCTTGAAGTACCAGCACCGGGTCTTGTTCTGGGGTATTCTGGGAGCCCTCGTTTTCCGGGGTGTCATGATCGGGATGGGTGCCTTTCTGGTGGAGCGGTTTGCGTTCGTGATGTATTTCTTCGGAGCGGTCCTGCTCTGGACGGCCTTCAAGATGCTGTCACCGGGTGAGGAGCAAGTCCAACCGGAGGACAATGTAGTGGTGCGGCTGCTGCGGAAGGTGGTGCCGGTTACCCGGCACATCAAGGGGCAGCGTTTCTTTGTCCGTCACCAGGGGCGTATCATCGCCGTCACGCCGATGTTCGTGGCGCTGTTGGTCATAGAAACGACCGATGTCATGTTCGCCTTTGACAGCATACCGGCGATATTCGCCATCACGACGGACCCCTTCCTGGTATTTACCTCCAATATTTTCGCCATCCTGGGGCTCCGGAGCATGTACTTCGTATTGGCTTCGGTCCTGGACAAGTTCCGTTACCTGAAATATTCCCTGGCCCTGGTATTGGCTTTCGTGGGTATCAAGATGTTGTTCCTACACCCATTGGGGTTTCACCTGCCGGTATGGTTGTCGTTGGTGGTGATTGTCGTGGTCTTGGGCGCAGGCGTCGCATTGTCCTGGCGGCGCGAGCCGTCGTAGGCGGACGCGGACTGGACCGGCAAGGGACAGGCTTCAGAATTTGTTCTTCCACATCATGCTTTCCATAGGCTTGTCGGTGCGGATGTTGTACTTGGCATCCTGCTTCCGGTCGTAGCGCCGCTCGACGGGACCGTCCACCGCAAAGTAGATCAACTGTCCGACGGGCATGCCCGCGTATACGCGGACCGGCTGGGTGCAGGAGATCTCGAGTGTCCAGGTGTTGCAGAAACCCACGTCGCCTTTTCCGGCCGTGGCATGGATGTCGATACCCAACCGGCCTACGCTGCTTTTCCCTTCGAGGAAAGGTACGGTGCGGTGGGTTTCCGTATACTCCGCCGTGACCCCCAGGTAGAGGGTGCCGGGTTGCAGCACGAAGCCTTCCGGCGGTATTTCCAGGTATCGGATCCGGTTGTGGGCGCGGGCATCCAGGACGGCATCTTCATAGACCGCCAGCCATTTGCCGAGGTGGACGTCATAGGAGTTCGTGCCGAGGCATTCCCGGTTGAAGGGTTCGATGACGATGTCACCTTGTTCGATGGCTTCCAGGATTTTGGTATCGGAGAGGATCATGTCTGTATTTTGTGTAAAAATCAAAAAAAAACACGGTCCGGCGAAGCCTAATTCTCAGGGGGTGCTGCGAAGGGGGCTGCGGGGTCCCAAACCCTTTGAAAAGTGGGCCTAAGTCGCCGAAATGTCCTACATTGCGGACAGCGTTCCGATTTTTCAGGACAGCTGATGACGGGGGGCGGAGGATGGCCTGCCTTCCCGGTGAAGGGCCGGGAAGTCGGCAGCGGGGCCGGGAACGGATTGGCACCGATGACCCGCGGGCGCATATTTCCGAACGGGGGTAAAAAGAATGGAGAACCATGGCGAAACACATAGTGGATTTGGCGGGGCGGGTGTTCCTATCGTTCATCTTCCTGTACGAGGCATACGATTCGGTGTTTTATTTTCGGGAGACAAGGCTGAAGATGTCGTTTTACGGATTGGTATGGCAGCAGGAATTACTTTTGTATACGGCCATCGCCGTATTGGTGACGGGGGGGCTGTTGGTCCTGTTGGGATACAGGGCCAGCCTGGGGGCCTTCCTGTTGTTGTTGTATTGGTTGCCGGTGACCTTTATCGTCCACGATTTTTGGAACATACCTCCGGCCTGCTTGGTGGAAGTCAATTGTACACCGCTCCAACTGGAGACGACGGACCTGTACCGACGCCTTCAGGGGGTCTTGTTCATGAAGAACCTTGCCATATCCGGAGGCTTGTTGATGGTCCTGGTCAATGGGAGCGGTCGGCTGAGTGTTCGGCGGGTGTTTGCCACCACCAAGGTCCGCGGGGCATGACCTTGCCACCGGTCGGGTGCCGTTCCGCCGGGAGGCCTGGCCGGGACAGGTCCTGCGCATTTCGCAAAAGCGTAAACAGAAACAACGACGAACCATGAAAATACTCGACGACAGGCAGGTGCGGCAAAAGATCCGGCGCCTGGCTTATGAAATGTTGGAACGGCATGATGGGACTTCCGGGCTTATACTGGCCGGTATCAACAACAACGGGATGACATTCGCCCGTTTGATACACGACGAACTGAAGGCATTCGGCCAGCCTGGTCTTCGGATGACCAACATTCGGCTCAATCCGGCGAATCCGTTGGCCGGACCGGTCCGGTTCGACCTGGCCGCGGCGGAATTGGAGGGGCAGGTGGTGATCTTGACGGATGACGTGGCGAATACCGGGCGTACCTTGTTCTATGCCTTTCAGCCGTTGATGCAGGTATTGCCCGCGAAAGTGGAGGTGGCGGTCCTGGTGGACCGGAAACACAAGCATTTTCCGGTGTATGTGGATTATTGCGGCTTGTCCTTGGCAACCACCTTACTGGAGCACATCGACGTGACGCTGTCCGGTCCGGATGGGTTCGGCGTATACCTGGACTGAGGGGAGGCGGCGCGAATGCCGTCGTGGCCATCATCGGCGGGCGGAAAACCGGGCATAAAAGAAAAAAACTATGGATCTGGGATTGGCAGGCAAAGTATACCTGGTGACGGGGGGGAGCAAGGGAATCGGGGCCGGCATCAGCAAGGTGTTGTTGGAGGAGGGGGCGAATGTGCTGGTCGCCACCCGATCGTCATCCGACGCGCATCCGTTCGGTGCGGCGATGGAGGCGGGGCGGATGGTTTTCCAATCGGGAGACCTGCGGGACGAGGGGGTTTGTCGTGCGGCGGTGGAGCGGGCGGTGACGGTCTTCGGCCGGTTGGATGGGCTGGTGAACAATGCGGGCGTCAACGACGGGGTAGGATTGGAAGCGGGGCCGGCGGCGTTCCGGGCGTCGCTGGCATTGAATTTATTCCATTATTACGATTTGTTGCATTATGCCTTGCCCCATCTTCGGCGGACGCAGGGCAGCGTGGTCAACATCAGCTCCAAGGTCGCGATGACGGGCCAGGGCGGGACATCGGGATATGCGGCGGCGAAAGGTGCCCAGTTGGCACTGACCCGGGAATGGGCCGCGGCCTTGCTGGAGGACGGCATCCGCGTCAATGCCATCTTGCCGGCGGAGGTGATGACGCCCTTGTACCGGCGCTGGTTGGATACCACCTTTTGCGATCCGGATGCCGCGGAAGCGACCATCACGGCCCGGATACCCTTGGGTAAGCGGATGACGACGGCCGAGGAGATCGGCGCCATGGCGGCCTTCCTCTTGAGCCGGCAGGCCGCCCACATGACCGGACAATGGTTGGTGGTGGACGGCGGGTATGTCCACCTGGACCGCGCCTTGACCTGAAAGCGCGGTGTGTGCCGCCGGCTACCCGTACCGGGGATCACCGTAAACCGAAATGTAGCCATGTATCTGTTGGGATACGAATTGGGACCGGAAAGTATCCGGATCATCCTGCTGCGCGCCGACGACCGGGTGCTTGTCCGGCAGCACACGCAGCAGGTGCCGGCCACGGACAAAGCCACCGGGGCGCCCCATGGCTTATGGTGGCACGCGGTTTGCCAGGCCACGCAGGACTTGCTGGAGGCTGCTGCGGTGGCTCCGGATGCGGTCGGCGGCATAGGCATCGGTGATACGCAGGAAAGGCAGGTTGGGAGCGCCGGAGCGGGGCTGTTCCCGCACAAGGACTTAACACCACGGGGAGGCAAGGCCATGTCTCCCGGCGATTACCATTACCATCGATTGACAGGCTCGCGGCAAACGACCGGGCCGACCGCCCCGGAGGCGACCCATGGGGATAGCCATCCCGGTATTCCGACGGCGGGCCAGCCCGCCGTCGGAATACCGGGATGGGGATACGGCCTGATCGGACGGCTGACCGCGGAGGCTGGCCGGGATACGGGATTGGTGCCGGGTATTCCGGTCGGTTATGGTGCCGGGCCCGTGCCGGGGCTGTCCCTGATAAGGGGGAGGAGCTTGTCGGCAGGAACCGTGACCATCGGCGGGGAGCCGTCGGCGGTATGTTTCCCGTCGGCGGAGCATCGGTGGGAAAAGGGCAGGCAGCGGGCCGGAGCGGCCACCGGGCTTTCATCCGATACCGGGCATCGGACCCTTGTCCTGGTCCGCTCCCTGGCCGGCCTGGACGGCCTGCACCGATGGGTACGGGCGCAACTCCTCGGGGATGCCGGGGGGCGGACCGATTGGGAGCGGTTGGCCGCAGCCGTACCCATCGGGTCGGAAGGCTTGCATATCTTTCCGCCGGAAGGCCAGGCGGATTCGGCGCATCCGGGGCAGCCGACGACGGAGGCCGCCATGGTGGGGATAATGGCCGGTCGGCATACGCAGGCGCATATTTACCGGGCTTTGCAAGAAGGGATGGCCTTTTCCGTGGCGATGGGAATCATGGAATTGAAAACAGGGGACTTTCGGCCGGTGCGGGTCAGGGTGGTCGCGCCGGGCGTTTACGGGGCAGGGATATTTTGCATGACCTTGGCCAACCTGACGGACCTGCCGGTGGAGGTATGGGACGAGGACGGAGCAGCCGGCACCGGTTCGGAATGGTCCGGCGATGTGCGTGATACCACCGCCGACCGGGTGCAGCCCCGGGCGGAATACCGGGCGGATACCAGTCGGGATGCGGTCATGCGGGCATACCGGTCCTGGATAGGCGGCAGACCCGGGGACGGGCGGCCGGAGAATTTTCCACCTGAAAAAAGCGACCGGGAAAAACCGGAACCGGCCTCCCCGTTCAGGGGCACACCTTCCCCGGCGCAGTGGAAGGCGGTCGCCGACATGCTGTCGGCTTGGACGGGTAGCCTGCCGCATCCCGCCTGGGAAGCGGCCCGGCAAGCGATAGATGTCTGGCTCCGCGGAAGGGACGATCTGGCGGCCGGTACCGGTCCGATTGCCGGGGAGGTCCGGGGGGCGGGCGATGAGCTTTTCCTGCAGCACTTGGCGCAAGCGGCGCCCGGGCTTTCGCTGCAGGAGGTACGCGTCTGCCAGCTGCTTTGGAAAAAGTTCAGCACCAAGGAGATGGCCGCACAGCTCAGTCTCTCCTTGCGGGGTGTGGAGACAGTCCGGTACCGATTGCGACGAAAACTCGGTTTGCCGGCCGGCTACAGCCTGCGGAAGTTCTTGGATGAAGTCGCGCAGGGGAGGGTAGCGGCGGCCGGCGCGTCAGACCGGACGCCCTAAAGGTCTAGCAGAACTGGATTGACGTAAAATTGCAGTATTTGAATGTTAGGAAATAGTTAACAAAAATTACGTCCTTTGTCCCGATGCTTGGGATTTGAGGGAAATAGCTGTCCGTCCGGTTTCTGAATGTCCGAATAAAATTGGCGATTCTTCCGGCAATCTGGGGTATTTTCACAGATATTTTCCGTTTTGCCTTATATTCGCCCAAGCATTGCAGCTGGTTTTTCGGCGGAGCGGACAAGATTCGACGGAGCCGCGGAAGCCGCTGCACGCATCGCTTCGAACAGACAGGACCATTACCTACAAGCAGGCCGGATAAGGATGACATGACGTTTCCGGGTACGAACCGCCCGGGACGGATTGCACAAGCGGTCATCCGGAATTACAAGAAAAAGCGTCCCTCTGCATCATAACGCCTGACAGCCGGTAGACCCGAACAAAAGATAGGGAGGAATCGCAGGCTGCTATTTCACAACCACCTATGTACTTACTCGGTATTGACATCGGCAGTTCCGCTGTCAAGGCATCCTTGGTTGCCGCCGAAACCGGAGAATCGGTCGCTGCGGCCCAGTCGCCGGCGACCGAGATGCCGATATCGGCCGAGCGGGCCGGATGGGCGGAACAGGAGCCTTCGGTATGGTGGGATCATGTGTGCCTGGCGGTGCGGCAGGTCTTATCGCAGGCGGGTGTTTCCCCTGCCGATATCCGGGCGATCGGATTGGCCTATCAGATGCACGGCTTGGTTTTGGTGGACCGGGATCGGCGGGTGCTGCGGCCGGCCATCATCTGGTGCGACAGCCGTGCGGTGGAGACGGGAGCCAGGGCGTTCCGGGACTTGGGGGAGCCACGTTGTTTGGACCGACTGCTGAACAGTCCCGGAAATTTCACCGCCGCCAAGCTAAAATGGGTGCAGGTGCACGAACCTGCCCTTTTCGACCGGATTGACAAGATGATGCTGCCCGGGGATTACATCGCCATGCGGCTGACGGGCGAGCTGTGTACGACACCGGGCGGTTTGTCCGAAGCCATCCTCTGGGACTTCCGATCGGAGCGACCTGCGGAGTGGGTCTTGGACGGGTTGGGGATTTCTCGGGACCTGTTGCCGCCTGTGGTGCCGACTTTTTCCCCGCAGGGTGTCCTGACGGCGGAAGCCGCCGCCGAGACGGGCCTGCGGGAGGGTACCCCGGTCACCTACCGGGCCGGCGACCAGCCGAACAACGCCTGGTCGCTCGGGGTGGTCTCGCCGGGAGAAATCGCCGCTACCGGCGGCACGTCCGGTGTGGTATATGGCGTGACGGACAAGCCCCGTTACGATCCCTTGTCACGGATCAACGGATTCGCGCATGTCAACCATCGGCCGGACAAGCCCCGCATCGGTCTGCTGCTTTGCATCAACGGGGCGGGTATCCAATACAGCTGGCTGCGACGGCAGCTGCTGGGAAGCGGGACGCCGTACGAAACCATGGAAAAACTGGCCGGCGAAGTCGCGGTCGGTTCGGAGGAGCTGGTGGTGTTGCCGTTCGGCAACGGTGCCGAACGCATGTTGGAAAATCGGACGCCGGGCGGTCGGTTTTGCAACCTGCATTTCAATGTGCACGGAAAGTCCCACTTGGTCCGGGCAGCCCTGGAAGGAATCGCTTTCGCTTTTGTGTACGGGGTGCAAATCCTGCGGGAAACAGGGATGCCGGTAAAAATTTTGCGCGTCGGGAATGACAATTTGTTCCAGTCCGCCATTTTTTCGGAAACCGTTGCTACCTTGTTACAGTGTTCGATTCAGCTGGTCCGCACCCACGGGGCGGCGGGAGCCGCCAAAGGGGCCGGCGTCGCCCCAGGGTTGGTAGCCGAGCAGGCCGACCTGTCGACCGAGCTTGTCCGGACCTACGATCCGCAGCCGGACCCGGCCGCTTACCGGGAAGCGTACAGCCGCTGGGAGCAGGCGCTCCGGGTAGCGCTTTCCGGTTCGGACGCACAGCCCTGAAGCCGGTCGGGATATGCCCGGTCGACTTCCGGCAGCGGGGCCATAACACGGAGAAACTTCCTGAGTCCGTATATTTTCAGGTGGTAGTTATTTTTTTTATTCATTCAATTTAAAATTAAGTATGAAACAGAAACATTTATCTATTCCACTTGGCCTGTTCAGGCTAATGCGACCGGGAGGGCTCTCCCTGATGTTCATACTGTTCTTTTCCAGTGGGATCCTCGCCCAGAGCATCGCTGTCAAGGGGGTCATCACAGATGAGACGGGTGTCGGCCTGCCCGGTGTGAACATCCTGATCCAGGGGACCTCCACCGGTACCATCAGCGACATCGACGGAAGCTATGAGCTCCGGGCGGACAAAGGCTCCACCCTGGTCTTCTCATTCACCGGCTACCAGACCCAGAATGTGGCGGTCGGCGACAACGGCACCATCAACGTCCGTATGGACCCGGACGCACAGATCCTGAACGAAATCGTCGTCACCGGCTATACCGCCCAGCAAAAGAAGGACCTGACCGGGGCCGTCTCCACCGTCAATACGGAAACCTTGACCCAGATTCCCAGCAGCAACATCACCAGCCAGCTGCAGGGCCGTGTCTCCGGGGTGACCGTCTCCGGCGACGGCCGTCCGGGCAGCGCCGCCAAGGTTCGGATCCGCGGGTTCTCCTCCTTCTCCGGGGCGAACGACCCGCTGTATATCGTCGATGGTGTCCCGACACAGGACATCTCCAACCTGAACCCGAACGACGTGGAGTCCATCTCCGTCCTGAAGGATGCCGGTGCCGCCTCCATCTACGGTTCCCGCGCCGCCAACGGGGTCATCCTCGTCACCACCAAGAAGGGCCAAAATTCCGGCATCAAGGTCAACTATGACATGTACGTCGGTACCCAGGGCCCCGGTGATGCCTCCGGCAACCTCCTCAATGCCCGGGAATACGCCGACCTGCAGTGGTTGGTCTACCGCAACGACGGCACCAACGAGACCCACCCGATCTACGGGGCCTCCTCCAACGCCAGCCCGACCCTTCCGGCCTGGGGCGCCGATACCGACTGGTGGGATGTCCTGACCCGGGATGCCCTCATCATGAACCACGATGTGTCCCTCTCCGGTGGCAACGAGAACGCCCGCTTCTACGCCGGCCTGAACTACTTCGACCAGGAAGGGATCGTCATCAGCAACTTCAACAAGCGGTATTCCGCCCGCCTCAACTCCGAATTCAAGATGGCCAACAAGCGCCTCACCTTCGGGGAAAACCTGACGGTCACCGGCCGCACCGGCAACGGGACGCCGGGGAACGGCGCGGAAGCCAGCTTCGTCTCGGAAGGTCTCTACCGCGCCCAGCCCTTGGTGCCGCACGTCATCACCACGCCCGTCGCCGGGGTCACCCACGACTTCCAGGCCGGTGATTTCGGCGGTACGGGGATCGCACCCCGTCTCGGGAACGGCCGTAACGTCTACGCCCGCCAGGTACGCGAACAGGACGACCGCCAGAACGACATCCGGATCCTCGGTTCCACTTACCTGGACCTCGAGATCGTCAAGGGCCTCAACGCCCGCACCACGTTCGGGGGTACCTACCAGGCCGGCTACAACACCGACTGGGCTCCCGCCACCTACGAAAACGCGGAAAACATCGCCTCCGCCTCCTACAACGAAAACTCCTACTACAACAGCGACTGGGTGTGGACCAACTCCCTGACCTTCGACCGTGACTTCGGCATGCACAGCGTGCTGGCGGTCGCCGGCTACGAAGCCGTCAAGTATGGTATCGGCCGCAGTGTCAGTGCTTCCCGCGCCGGCTATTTCTCCGATAACCCGGCATTCCGGACGGTCAGCAACGGTGCCCAGATCCAGAACGCCTCCTCCGGCTTCGGCACCCCCACCACCTTGGCTTCGGCTTTCGTCCGTGCGGATTACAACTACAACAACCGCTATTACCTGAGTGCGACGGTCCGCCGTGACGGCTCCTCCCGTTTCGGTGCCGATTACCGCTACGGTGTATTCCCCTCCGTTTCCGGTGGGGTACGGGTCAGCGATTTCTTCTCCGCCGGCGACCTCCTCTCCGACCTGAAGATCCGGGGTGGTTACGGTACCATGGGTAACCAGCTGCCGGTCAGCCCCGCCAACCAGTTCTTCCTCTTCGGTGGCGACCCGGGCTCCTCCAACTATGACCTGAACGGCGCCGGTGGCTCCTCCCTCCAAGGTTTCCGCCCGACGCGGATCGGCAACGCCGATACCAAGTGGGAAACGCAGACCACCACCAACATCGGTTTCGATGCCACCTTGTTGAGTGACAAACTGCAGGTATCCTTCGACTACTACACCAAGTCCGCCGCAGACCTCCTCGTCAACGTACCGCTGCCGAGCATCTACGGCGCCGCTTCCGTACCGGCCCGCAACGTCGGTGAAATCAAGAACTCCGGTATCGACCTCCAGCTCGACTACCGCACCAAGATCACTTCCGACCTGAGCTTCGACGCTACCTTGACCTTCACGACCTACAAGAACGAAATCGTCAAGTTCGCGGACGACATCGACTTCTTCGACTCCGGTTCCTCCCGGATCGGTGCCTTCAACCGCAACGAGGTGGGCCGTGCCTTGTCCGAATTCTACGGCTACCAGGTCCTCGGCCTCTTCCAGAGCCAGGCCGATGTGGATGCCCATGCCAGCCAGGACGGTGCCGAGCCGGGCTTCTTCAAGTTCGCCGACATCGACGGCGACGGGGTCATCACGCCGGACGACCGGACCTATATCGGCAATCCGAACCCGGATTTCACCTATGGTCTCAACCTGGGCCTCAACTACAAGAACTTCGACCTGACCGCCTTCTTCTTCGGTTCCCAGGGCAACGATGTCTTCAACTACAACCGCTGGTGGTTGGATTTCTGGCCTTCCTTCCAGGGTCAGAAAAGCCAGGACCTGCTGAATAACAGCTGGACGGAACAGAACCCGAACGCGACGACGCCGAAGGCTTCCAACAAGTCCAACTTCTCCACCAACACCCAGTCCGCCAGCTATTACGTGGAGGACGGCTCCTTCTTCCGCCTGCGCACGCTGCAACTGGGCTACACCCTCCCGCAAAGCATGCTCAGCAGCGCCCGCATCGGCAGCATGCGCTTGTACCTGCAGGGTACCAACCTCTTTACCCTCACCGGTTACTCCGGCCTCGATCCCGACGTGAACAATGGCGGCGATACGGCGTTTGGTATTGACCACGGTAACTATCCGTTGTCCAAGACCTTCCTGTTCGGTCTGAATGTCGGTTTCTAATGATTCACTTCAAATAGTATTCAAATGAAAAAATTCAATATCAAATTTATCGTCATGGGCCTGGTGCTGGCCCTTCCGTTCTCCTGTAAGGAGGAATTCCTGGAGATTACGCCCAACGGCTCCCTGGATGCCCAGATCCTGGCCACCCGGGATGGGGTCAACAACCTGCTGATCGGTGCCTATTCCATGATCGACGGGGTTTCTTCCAACGGATTCGGTTGGGAAGCCGCCTCTTCCAACTGGGTGTACGGCTCCATCCGCGGTATGGAGGCCAACAAGGGAACGGATGCCGGTGACCAGCCGGACATCAACCCGATCCAGACGTATACCGAAACTTCCACCAACCCCTACCTGCGGGTGAAGTGGGGCTCCGTCTACGAAGGGATCTCCCGCTGCAACGAAATGCTGAAAGTATTGGCTGTCGCCGAGACGAACGGCACCGTCACCGCCGAGGAAGCGGATTCCTTCCGCCGCCAGGCCCGTACGCTCCGCGGATACTACCACCTCGAGGCATGGCGCCTGTGGCGGGATATCTGCTATGTCGATGAGAACACGGACCTCGAAGCCGTCACCAACACGGTGGATGTCCGCGCCCAGATCCTTGCCGACCTCGAAGCCGGTGTAGGCCTGCCCAACAACATGGGCCAGGTCGGCCGCTTCAACGGGACGGTCGCCCGCG
This sequence comes from uncultured Saprospiraceae bacterium, assembly GCA_964573725.1. GTDB lineage: Bacteria > Bacteroidota > Bacteroidia > Chitinophagales > Saprospiraceae > UBA6168. Next base: position 39,214 of record CAZNLJ010000031.1, on the reverse strand, counting down.
TCCTGCTGGCCAAAGGCCTGATGCAGATGAACAAGGACTACGCCAAGGCCAGGACCGAACTCGAATGGGTCGTCGCCAACGGCACGGCACCGGACGGTTCCGCCATCGGCCTGGAGCCGCGCTACGGTGATATCTTCGATGCGGAATACCGCAACGGGGTGGAAGCCATCTATACCGTCCAATACTCCGTCAACGACGGTTCCGGCGGCTGGAACGGCGGCTGGGGCGAAGTCCTCAACTTCCCCTACAAGGGCGGTGGATCCCCCGGCGGTTGCTGCGGCTTCTTCCAGCCCAGCCACGACCTGGTCAACTCCTTCAAGACGGTCAACGGCCTGCCCATCCTCGACGGCTCCTACAACAACGATCCGCTCGCCAACGATGCCGGCCTGACCACCACCGATCCGTTCACCCCGGACGCCCGTCCGGTGGATCCGCGCCTCGACTGGACGGTCGGTCGCCGTGGTATCCCTTACCTCGACTGGGGTCCGCACACGGGCCAGGACTGGATCCGTGACCAAGGCTACGGCGGGCCTTACAGCCCGAAGAAGCAGGTCTACCGCAAGGCCCAGGAAGGCAACCTCACGGAAGTCGGCAACTGGACCTCCGGTTACACCACAAACGGCTACCGCTTGATCCGCTACGCCGATGTGCTCCTGCTCCATGCCGAGTGCCTCATCGAAACCGGCGATCTCCAAGGTGCCCGCAACAATATCAACCTGATCCGTGCCCGCGCCGCCAATCCGGACGGCTTCGTCAAGAACGACGACGGCTCTGCGGCGGCCAACTACTCGATCGCCGAATATCCTTCCTCCGCTTTCGACACCAAGGAAAAGGCCCTGACGGCTCTCCAGATGGAACGCAAGCTGGAACTGGGTATGGAAGGCCACCGCTTCTTCGACCTCCAGCGCTGGGGGAATGTCACCCAGGAGCTCAACCGCATCCTTCCTTACGAGAAGTCCGAACTGCCGACCCTCTACCAGAGTGCCAGCACGGTCGGTGCGGAAGATGCCCTCTACCCGCTGCCGCAGTCGCAGATCGACCTGATGGGTGGCCGCCTGGTCCAAAACCGGTAAGCCGCACCCTGCCATGTATTTGGGAAGAGACTGCTCAATTTTGGGCAGTCTCTTTTTTTTTTTGAAATTTGACCATGGATCCGGGCCGGGTATCCGGGTCCGGTGACCGGTTCCCGCACCGCCACCGACGAAATTCCGCCGGGTTCCACCTTTCATCCTCACCATCATGTATCACCGCAAACCGCACGCCTGTCCGAGCCCTTCCGCCGCCATTTTGCTTCCGGCACTTCTCCTCGCCGTCGGCATTTCCTCCTGCGGAAAACCCGCCGTCGAAGAGGCCTTGTTCGAACTGTTGCCGCCGGAGCGTACCGGCATCGTTTTCGTAAACGAGGTACTCGAACAGGATTCCTTCAATATCCTCCACAACGAATACATGTATAACGGGGGCGGGGTCGGGGTCGCCGACCTCGACAACGACGGCCGGATGGACCTCATCCTCACCGGCAACAAGGTATCCACCCGGATTTACCGCAATGAAGGGGACTTGCGTTTCCGCGACATCACCGACCGGTTCGAGGGGCTCTCCAACCGGCAGTGGGTCAGCGGTGTCGCGGCCGCCGATATCAATGGGGACGGGTGGACGGACCTCTACTTCGCCTGTACCATGAACCCCGACAGCCAATTGCGTAAGAACCAGCTCTGGATCAACCAAGGTCCCGGACCGGACGGGATCCCTTCCTTCCGGGAAATCGCGGACGCCTATGGTGTCGCCGATACCGGACACTCCATGCACGCCGCCTTCCTGGATTACGACCTCGACGGAGACCTCGACCTCTACGTGCTAAACAACATCGTCAACAAGCAGGTCCCCACCAATTACCGCGATAAGATCACCGACGGTTCCGCCATCAACAACGACCAACTGTACCGCAACAACGGGGACGGTACCTTCACCAACGTCACCCTCGCCGCCGGGATCCGCTACGAGGGCTTCGGCCTGGGTGTCGCCGTCGGCGACATCAACCGGGACGGGTTCCCGGATATCTACGTTTCCAACGATTACATCTCCAACGACCTGCTGTACCTCAATCAGGGCGACGGCACCTTCCGCAACCAGGCCGCCGAATACCTGTCCTACCAGTCCCGCTTCTCCATGGGCAACGATCTGGCGGATATCAATCACGACGGCAATCCGGACCTCATCACCATGGACATGTTGCCGGAGGCCTATTTCCGGAAGAAGCAGACCATCAACGGGAACAGCTACAACATCTACGTCTACGACCAAAAACACGGCTACGAGACGCAATATGTCCGCAACATGTTGCAGCTCCACAACGGTTTCGTCGGCGGGCAAATGGCGCCCTTCAGCGAAATCGGCCAACTGGCCGGTGTGTACCAGACGGAGTGGAGCTGGTCCCCGCTGTTCGCGGATTACGACAACGACGGCGACCGGGACCTCCTCATTACCAACGGATTCCCCAAGGATTTGACGGACAAGGATTTCACCAACTACAAGGCCCATATGTACGGCTATCTGGCCGGGGATGCGGACATCCTGCCGCGGATACCGGTGGTGAAGGTCTCCAATTACGCCTTTGAGAATGTCGGCGGCCTCCGGTTCGAGAACCGGGCGGCGGCGTGGGGGCTGGAGCGGCCTTCCTTTTCCAACGGGGCCGCTTTCGTCGACCTCGACAACGACGGCGACCTCGATTATGTCGTCAACAACATCAACGACCCGGCTTTCGTCTATCGGAACCGGACGGACCCCCGGCCGGGCGAGGGACAGGATTTCCTCCGGATCGCCTTGCAGGGACAGGGACAGAACCGTTCCGCCATCGGCGCCAAAGTCTCCGCCTGGGCCGGCGGCAAGTGGTACTATCAGGAACATTTCCTCAGCCGGGGATACATCTCCTCGGTCGACCCGGTCATCCATATCGGGCTGGGCGATTGTCCGGTCCTCGATTCGGTGCGGGTGGACTGGCCCGGGGGGGGGCGGACCACCTTCCTCACCGGCGTCCCGTCCAACCAGTTGTTGCGCTTGTCGGAATCCGACGCGGTGGCGGGCTCCCCTTCGGCGGTCGGCGTGCCAGGTGCCGATGGCTTGTTCCGGGAAACGGCGGATATGCCCGATTACCGGCATTTGCAGGAGGATTTCATCGATTTTTTCCAAAACCAACGCATTATCCAGCATAAATTTTCCCAGGTCGGTCCGTGCATGGCGCAAGGGGACCTGGATGGGGACGGCCGGGCGGACCTCCTCTTGGGGGGTGGCCCCGGCTCGGCACCGGCGGTCTTCCTGCAAGGGGAAGGCAGGTGGCTACCCGGTCGGCTGTCCGGTTTGGACAGCATCCGGAACTGCCTCGAGGCGGACCTGGCGATCCTCGACCTGGATGGGGACGGCGACCAGGATATTGTGGCGGTAGCCGGCGGATATGCCAACGAGGACGAAGCGGATTATGCGCATTGCCTGTATCGGAACGAGGGGGGCGCGTTCGTCCGGGAGGAACTTCCGATTCCGGCCTTTTCGGGCGCCGTGGTCCGGGCGGCCGATTGGGACCACGACGGCGACATCGACCTGTTCATCGGCGCCCGGGTCCAGCGGGGCAACTTTCCCCTGGCGCCGCCGTCCTGGTTGCTGTCCAACGAAGGCGGCACCTTCACCGCCGAGCGGGCCCTTTCTTTGCCCTTGGGTATGGTCACCGACGCAGCCTGGGCCGATACCGACGGCGACGGCTGGGAAGACCTGATGGTGACCCGGGAATGGGAGGCGCCCGTGCTCTTGTCGAATCGGGCGGGTCGGGAGCTGGTACCGGCCACGCCGGCCGTGATTTCGAAAAAATCCGGTTTCTGGCGTACCGTCACCGCCGCGGACCTGGATGGGGACGGCCGGCCGGACTTCATCCTGGGCAATCTCGGCGAGAACCACCGGTTCCATGTCAGCGATCGCTTTCCCTTGCGCCTGTACGCGGCCGACCTGGACAACAACGGGACCATCGATCCCCTCATGACCGGATTCTGGAAAGACAAGGACGGGGAGATGGCGGAATATCCGGTCAACTACCTGGACGAGCTCGCCGCCCAGTCCCCGTATTTCCGGAAGAAATTCACCAGTTACAGCAAGTTCAGCTTCGCCACGGTCGATACCATCCTGGACCGGGGAGCGATTCCGGACGCACAGGTCCGTACGGTGAACACCACCGCCAGTCACATCCTTTGGAACCGGGCCACCGGATGGGTATGGGAAAAATTGCCCGTAGCGGCCCAGCTGGCACCCTTGTCGGACATCCTCGCAGCGGATTTGGACGCCGACGGCCGCCAAGACCTCCTGCTGGTCGGTAACGACCACGCCCATGATGTCTCCACCGGCTATTACGACGGCAACCGGGGAACCTGTCTGCTCAACCTGGGGGCAGGAAATTGGAGCACCTTGACGCCGGCGGAAAGTGGACTAGGTTTCCGGGGGCAGGTGTCCGCGCTGGCGTATTTTCCGGAAGCGGCCCGCTTGTTCGTTTCCTTTAATCGGGGGAAACTGCGGGCGTACGAACTGTCCGGCGGTTTTCCAGGTCCGCGCGGACCAGAATAGCCATGCACAGGAAAAAGAAGGAACCGATCTTGTCCGTCTCCACCAGGTCGTTCATGACCAGCAGTCCGTCGATGATGACCGTGGTGAGCACGGCGGCCATGACCATGCGCCGGCGTCCGGGGTCATCGGATTCGTGGTAGACCCGTTCGCCGGTCAGCAGCACCAGGAAGACCAGTCCCAGGAAGAACACCAATCCGGGAAAGCCTTGTTCCACCAGGACCATCAGGTAGTAGCAGTGGATGCCCGACCCTTCCGGGTTGTCGCTGACATAAGTCCGGAAGCCGGACACGGTGTGGCTTTTGTAGAAATAAGTGAAGGTGCCCGGGCCGAAGCCCATCCAGGGGCGTTGACCGACCATGTTTCCGCCGGCGACCCAACGGTATACCCGCTCCATGGTGGAGACATCCCGGCCCCGGGTAGTGGCCTGCAGGAGGTCATCGAAGCGGTCGTGGGTGATGGCCTTGTTGTAATCCGGTTTGTGGTCCAGGTAGTTGTTGTGACGCAACATGCCGCCCACGTACAGGGTCGCCAGCAAGGCCGCCGCGACGAGCACCCATTTCATCAGCCGCCGGCGGATGATGAAATAGGCGATGGCGGCGAGGACGACCATACCGTATACGGCGCGGGTGTAGGAAAACTGGATGCCGACCAGGATCAGGCCCACGGCCAGGCTCCAGTGCAGCCAGGGCCGGCTCCAGGGGGCGTATCCTTTTCGGGCATACCAGGCAAAAGGCAGGAAGACCCCCAGCATGCAGGCGTAGGCGACCTTGTTGCGGTAGAAAGGAAACATCACGGTGTTGACGGCGGCGAAGCTGAATCCCTGGGCGGCATGCCGCACCAGGACGAAAACAATGGTGAAGGCCAGGGGAATCCAGACGATCCAGGTGAGCCGTCGGAAATCCCGTTCCGTTTTGAGCAGGGTCCCGGCCAGGAAAAAAAAAGGGGTGACGTACCAGAGTTTGGCCAGGGCGAATTTTGCCGAAATGAGTACCTGGCCGGAAGTGATGGTTGTCGCGAAGGTCCAGCCGAGGTGGAGCAGCAGGAGCAAGGTGATGGGATGGCGCAGCAAGGCTGCCGGCAAGCTACCTGCATGGCGGAGGGCATAGGCCAGGCAAAGTCCGGTCAGTCCGACGGCCAGTTGTTCCGTCGGCATATCCGTGACGGTTCCGTTGGGCAGCCAGACCTCGACCGTCAGGGGAATGAAGAAAAACAGGAGGTAGAACAGCCACGAGAACCGGACCAGCGCCACAAAGGCCAGCAGGGCCAGTGCGGGGATTCCCGCGAGGAACCACCAGTCCCCCGCGATACCCACCAGGAGGCTTGCCACGGTGAGGAGCGAGAAACCTGCGGCCAAACGCCGGGTGTGGCCGGCCGCTTCGGGTGTCAGGGAGGCCCACATCTCAGCGGAGGCTTGACCAGTCCACCTCCCGGAAGGTATCGAACACCACGACACCCAGGGAGCTGAACACGAATGCCAGGAAAACGGCAGCCACCACCAGGAGTGTCCGTTTGGGGCGGGACTTGACCACCGGCACAGTCGCTTCCTCCAGGAGGAGGAGTGCCGGAAAGTCGGAAGCATAAGCCGACAGGGTCTGTTTGTAACGTTCCTTGTCCTCGGCCAGTTGTTCGCTGGCTTCCTGTTGGGTACCGGTCAGGACGTCGACCAGGGCCATCCCCTGGTTGAAGCGGTCGAGTCGTTCCTGCAGGCGGTCCAGTTCGTTTCTGTAGCCGCTGATATTGGCGGAAAGGAGGTTGACGGAATCCTGGTTGTAGCGGAAGGATTGCCATGCCGCCAATTTGGCGGTGGCGTTGTTGAGTTTGCCTTCCGCTTCCGCAATCAGTTGGGAGAATATTTCCGCCTGGGCATCGGTGTTATAGACGCCGAAGCGGACCCGGACCAGGCGGAGGGTATCGTTCAGGGCGGACATTTCCGCTTCCTTGCGGCCGATATTTTCCTCATAGGTCCGAAGAATTTTCAGTTGGCTGTCCTTGATGAGTTTCTGTGCCAATTGGTTGACCCTTTCGCGGGCGGTATTGGCCATTTGGGCGGCGACGGTTTTGTCCTGGTCCTCCACCGAAAGTTCAATCGCGTCGTATTTCGTCTTTTCCACTTCGAACAGGTCGTCGAATTGTTGTTGCACCGCATAGGCTGCGAGGGCTTCTTCCGGATCGATGTCATAGCGGGCATACAGGTCGAAGCTATCGATCATGAACTGGACCAACTCGCCGGAGCGGGCGATGCCGAGAATCCGGTCGACATCATTCTCGGTCCCGTAATAATCCGGTGCTTTGGCCGCCGTTCCGAAGATGGATTCCGGGATGGCCAGGTCGGGGCTGGCGGCATAAAAGATGGTGGTGGCCTTGTAATGGACGGGGAGCAGGAGGACGATGACGGCGGCGGCGGCGCCGGTGAAGGCGGTGGTACCCAGGATGAGTTTCCGCCAGGCGAACAAGGTCCGGAGGACGGTCAGCAGGTTGTCTTTGTTTTCCATATCAGGTATGCGTAGGATCCGGGCGGTTTCGCCGGTGTTCCGCCGGCCGGAATGCTGGTTCGACCGGTCTTGCAAAGATACCATTCCGGGGAGAACTTACGCCCGGACCCGGGAATTTGTATCAGCGGCCCCGTTCCGGTGGTCGACGGAACAGCTCCCGGAGTGCCTGGAGGCGGACCAGTTGCCAAGCCGGTGCGAGCAAGGCACCGGCTGCCAGGGCCAGGGCGAATCGGGTACCCCAAGGCCAGCCACCATAGTTTGCCAACACGAGATTGACGAGGACGACCGACCCCAGGAAGGCAAGGATTTTCCCGGGCTGCAGCCGGTGGAGCGGGAAGGCCAATTCCCGGTGGGACAGCCAGAGCATGCCGGCCAGGACCAGGGATTGGGTCACGAAGGCGGCCCCGGCGGCTCCGACGGCTTGCCACCGCGGGATGAGGAGCAGGTTCAGCAAAAGGTTGCAGGTGATGCCGGCGAGAAATACGAGGTTCATCTTCCGCAGGCTGCCATGGGCCGTCAGCAAGGTCGAGAAAATGAACAAGCCACTGAAAGGTATCAAGGTGAGGATGATGTACCGAAGCACTTCGCCGTAGTAGGGGGTGGCCGTTACGGGGTAAAGCCATTGCATCAGGGGCGTACCGAAGCTGGCGCAGGCGATGGAAAGGGTTGCCGTTCCCGCCAGGATCAGGTGGAACCCGGTCCGTAAAAGGCTTTCCAGCGATTCGCGGGGGGAGACACCGTCGGTCCGCGAAGCCGCCCGGTCGGACAGCAAGGTCGAGAACATCGGCAACAGCAAGCCGGCGAACAGGACGGCGACCGCATTGAATGCGTCCAACAAGCGGTAGGCCGCGGCATAGATGCCTGCCTGTTCCAGTCCGTCCGGCAGCAGCCATTCCAACAGGACCATATCCAGCCGGGTATAGGCGGTCATGAGGAATACAGCCAGGGCATAGGGGGCGGATTTCCGCAACAGGTACCAGGCCATCACCTTGCGGAAACGCCAATGGATCGGGCGGGGGACTTGCCGCCAGACCAGCCAACCGGCCAGCAGGGCCGTCAGTCCCCAGGCGATGTTCTGGGCGTGGACGAACCATTGCATCCGGAAATCCCCGGCCGCCAGCCAGCCGCCCCACAGCAGTCCGGCCGCCAGTCCGGTCAGCAGCAGCTTGTCCAGCATCGACAGGACGCTGTCGGTGCGGTACATCCCCAAACCGGACAGGTTGGAGCGAAAATAGGCGACCCAGGACACGAAAATGTGGTTCAAGGATATGAAGAACAGCAGCGGAAACAGGGTCGGGGAGAAGCCCCGCCACCAGGCAGCCAGGAACACCAGCGCCAGGAACAGCACCGACAAACCGGATTTCAACAGTACCACATGGGAAAACAACCGGTGCAACAGGGGAGGGTGCCGGGCCACAGCCGTGTTGTTGTAGTAATGGATACCGAAATCGTTCAACATGAAGAAGAGGAAACTGAAGCTGTGGAAAGTGGCGTATTGCCCGAATTCCACGGGGCCGACCCGGTCCTGGATAGTCCGTTCGATGCCGAACACATAGAAAGGCTTGACCAGCAGGTTGACAAAGACGAGAAAGAATATGTTGAGGAGGAATTCCCTGTTCATCCGGGAAGATCGATAACGGTGAAAAGCGGGTTTCGCTCCGGTGGGCCGCCACCGGCACCAAAGGTACGGTATTCCGCCGACAGGCGGGGTGTCGAAGCGAGGGGGCGGCGGGTCGGGCATCCCGGGGCGGATGAGGGCGGGCCCGGGCCGGTCCGCTTATCCGGAAATCGCCGTTTGTATTATTTTTGCGAAAAAAAGCATGACGGCAACAGTCAGATACACCGGCGAACTCCGCACGGAATGCACGCACGAGCGTTCCGGCGCAACGATCATCACCGACGCGCCACCCGACAACCGGGGCAAGGGGGAGGCATTTTCCCCGACGGACCTGGTGGCGACGGCCCTGGCATCCTGTATGATGACCATCATGGGCATGGCGGCGCGGGACCACGGCCTGGACATCCGGGGGGCGACTGCGGCGGTCAACAAGGTCATGGCGGCGAATCCGCGCCGGATTGCGCGGGTGGAGATCCGATTCGAGATGCCGGCACGGGCCTACACGGCGGCGGAGCGGCGATTGTTGGAACAGGCGGCGCTCGGCTGTCCGGTCTGTGAAAGCCTGCGCATCGAGTGCGAACAATCCGTTTCCTTCCATTGGCCGATCTAAGATAGCCGTCGGCCGGGTCGTCAAAAGGTTAACCTGATGAAAAACTACAACCGTACGTTCGCCTTGGTGGCGAGTCTGGTGCTCATCGGCTGGATAAGCTGGTATTTCACGGACATTGTCCTGTACCTGTGCATCGCCTGGGTCTTGTCCATGGTCGGGCAGCCGCTGGTCCGGTTCTTCCTGCGGTACGGGCGGATATGGAAATGGCAGGTCGGGCGGGGATTGGCTGCGGGGCTGACCCTGATGACCTTCCTGGGCGGGCTGGTCCTCCTGGTCCGGCTGTTCCTGCCGCCCATCATCGAGCAGGTCGGCAACCTGACGACCGTGGATTACCGGGCGGTGGCGGGCACCTTGGAGGAGCCGCTCCTCCACTTGCAGGAACGGCTGGCGGACTATGGGTTGTTGCCACCGGGAATCACCCTGGAGGAGCAGTTCCTGTCGACGGTATCCGGCTGGCTGGAGCCGCGCCTGGTCGGCAGTTACCTCGGCGGGTTGTTTTCCGCCGCCGGCGACATAGGGGTCGGATTGGCGGCAGTATTGTTCATTTCGTTCTTTTTTCTGCAGGAGCAGGGGATGTTCGCCAGTTTCGTAGCGGCCATGTTACCGGAGGCCTATGAGCGGCAGGTCCGGCAGGCCATCCAGGACATAGCGGACATGTTGAGCCGGTATTTCCGGGGATTGTTGTTGCAACTGTTGTTCTTCACCCTGTTGGTGACGTTGGGCTTGTACCTGGTGGGGGCGCGGAACGCCCTGTTGATCGGGTTCATGGCCGGGCTGCTCAACGTCATTCCCTATGTCGGCCCGATCATCGGGGCGGCCTTCGGGGTCCTGTTCACGCTGTCCTCCCATTTGGAGGCCGACTTTTACGGGTATTTGCTGCCGCTGTTGGGGAAAGTGGTGGCGGTCTTTCTGGCGGCCCAGTTGGTGGACAACTACGTGGCGCAGCCCAAAATCTTTTCCAGCAGTGTCATGGCACATCCCCTGGAGATATTCCTGATCGTGTTGGTGGGGGCCAAGGTCCGGGGCGTGACCGGGATGGTGTTGGCGATTCCGGCCTACACGGTGCTGCGGGCGGTGGCCCTGGTATTCCTGGGGGAGGTCCATGTAGTCCGCCGCATGAAGGAGCGGATGCAGGGGATGCGGGCCGGAAACGGCGGCGGCCGGCCGCCGGAAGGTCCGTGACGGCCGGCCGCCGGCAGTATCGCCGGGGGGCATTTATTGGAGGAGCAGCATATCCTGCATGATCCGGAGGGTTTCCAGCAGGTAGAGGTCTTTTTTCACGTCGTCCAGCCACTCGTCGTTCCGGGCTTTCTTGGAGTCGTCCTGTTGGATGGCGGGCAGGTCCGCCGGGAGGTTTTGGACACCGGTGACCACTTCCGCCTCGAAGAGTTTGTCGAAGGCGTCATCCTCCGCTTTCCAGTCCGCCGTTTCCCTGCGGTAACGTTCCAAGTTGAGGTCGATGACGCTGTCGTCCCGTTTCCGGCGGAAATCCTTGGCCCGCTGTTCGATCTGGCGGAAGGTGTCGTCATTTTGTACCCGTATCCGGGAGGATTCCCGGAGCTTGTCCAGGTACGGGACCTGGTAGACGGATTGGCTGTAGGTGACGGGGTCGATCTGGGTCCATTCCATGGGGAAGTCCTCTTCCTTTTCGCCGGTTTCGAGGTACATCCAGGTATCGGGCAGGACGATATCCGGTGTGACGCCGCGCAGCTGGGTGGATCCCCCGTTGACGCGGAAGAATTTCTGGACGGTGAGCTTGACCTGGCCGAGTGGTTTCAGTTCCTGGTTGCCGCGGATGATGTTATCGAGGTCGAAGAAGCGCTGCACCGTACCTTTCCCGAAGGTGGAGGAGCCGGTACCGACGATGACGGCCCGGCCGTAATCCTGCAGGGCGGCGGCGAGGATTTCGGAAGCGGAGGCGCTGAATTGGTTGACCATCACGATGAGGGGCCCGTCATACTGGACGGCGGGGTCCTTGTCGGAGAGGACCTCCGCTTGGCGACTGCGGGATTTCACCTGGACGACCGGTCCTTTTTCGATGAAGAAACCGCTCATTTCGACGACATCGCTGAGGGAGCCGCCCCCGTTGCTGCGCAAGTCCAGGATGATGCCGCCGACCTCTTCCCGGCGGAGTTTTTCCAGTTCCACGGCGATATCCTCGGCGCAGCGCCGGCCGTCCTCATTTTGGAAATCGGCATAGAACTTCGGCAGGCGGATATAACCGATGCGGTCCTGCCGGGGGGATTCCAGGATCAGGGATTTGGCGAAACCTTCCTCGATGATGACCACGTCGCGGACGACTTCGATTTCCTGGAGGCTACCGTCGGCGGCCTTCTTGATGGTCAGCCGGACTTTGGAGCCCGGTTTGCCGCGGATCAGCTGGACGACGTCATTGATGAGCATACCGGTGATGTCGGTCCATTCGGTATCTTCCTCCTGGGCGACCTTGACGATGCGGTCGTTCTTCTTGATGATACCCTGTTTCCAGACGGGGCCGCCGACGATGATTTCGTTGACCTTGGTGAAGTCACCGTCTGTTTGCAGGCGGGCGCCGATACCTTCCAACCGGCCGGACATACCGATGTCGAAGTTCTGCTTGTCGATCGGTTCGTAGTATTCCGTATGCGGGTCGTAGAGGTTGGTGAAGCAGTTGAGAAAGAGGCTGAGGTGGTCGGACCGTTTCCTTTTTTCCAGGCGGCCGTACCAATCGTTATAGCTTTTTAGTAATTCCTCGCGAGCGGATTGTTCCAGTTCCGCTTCGGTCTTGTCCTTGAAATCCGCTTCCCCTTTCTCTTTGCGGTTGAGTTTGTCGTTGAGCCGGGAGAGGGTTTCGAATTTCATGGCTTTGCGCCAGTGTTCGCGGAGTTCCGCATCGTTCTTGGCAAAGGGGCGTTTTTTTCCGTCGGATTCGAATTTTTCCTTTTTTGAAAAATCGAAGGGTTGTTCGAGGATTTCGCGGAACCAGTCCCGGGTTTTCTCGATGCCGGCGGCTTGCCGGGCGATGGCCAGGTCCAGGAATTCGAAGGAGCCGCTGTTCAGTTGGTCATCGAGCGACAGTTCCAGTGCGGCGAGGGCGTCCACATCCTCCTGGGTCAGCCAGCGGCGTTCCCCATCCAGTCTTTCCAGGTAGAGGTGATAGAGTTTGGAGGAGAGGTCGTCGTCGATATCCTGTGGTTTGTAATGGTAGTTCAATCCGGCCACCAAGGATTGGACGACGGCGGATTCTTTTTGGGTAAAGCCGGCAGGGGGGTAGAATGCGAGGACGGAAGCGGCGGCGGCGGTCAGCAGGAGTAGGATGCCTTTGTTTTTCATAACGAAAGCTTTTGCAGTAGCGAAGGAAATCATTTGCGGTGGCGTTCGGACACAACGGTTTGGAAGAAGGAACGTAAAGGATTGCAAATAGTGTATTTGCAAAAGTCACCTAACATTTTTACTTTTCCTAACCCAAACAACTAATATTTCGTTCCGTTCGACGGAATCCGGCGGCTGTTCGGCGAAACCCGGGATTTGTGGCACCAGCGTAATACCGGGGCTGGCGGGGCGGTATTTCTTCCGTCGGTTCCCACCCTGTAACGTCCGGAGGCGGGCGGCGCGGATATGTGGCGGGCGGCATTTAACCTTAGCTTAACAACCAGTCCGGGAAAGCGACCCCCGTGGCCGCCCGGGTGGCGGCGAGCGGTGGCGGTTTTCCCCGGCGTCAACCCAATGTCTTGAACAAACGTAAAATTTTCAACGACCCGGTATACGGGTTCATCAGCATCCCATACGACCTGTTGTTCGATTTGGTCGAGCACCCATGGTTCCAGCGGTTGCGGCGGATCAAGCAGGTCAGTCTCAGCAATTATGTCTATCCCGGCGCCTCGCATACGCGGTTCCAGCATGCCCTGGGTGCGATGCACCTGATGGGGCAGGCCATTGAGGTATTGCGTGCGAAGGGGGTGGAGATCGGCGAGGAGGAGGCGGTGGCCGTTTCGGTCGCCATCCTGTTACACGACATCGGGCACGGTCCCTTCTCGCATACCCTGGAGCACAGCTTGATCAACGTACCGCACGAGGAATTGTCGCTTTGTTTCATGGAGCGGCTCAACGCTACCTTCGGAGGAGCCTTGACGGAGGCCATCCGGATCTTTCGGAACGAGCATCCCCGGCCGTTCCTGCACCAGTTGGTTTCCGGGCAATTGGATATGGACCGCATGGATTACCTCAACCGGGACAGTTTCTTTACGGGCGTTTCGGAGGGCGTGATCGGCTACGACCGGATCATCAAGATGTTGTCGGTCAAGGACGGGGCTTTGGTGGTGGAGGAAAAAGGCATCTATTCCATCGAGAAATTCCTGATAGCCCGTCGCCTGATGTATTGGCAGGTCTACCTGCACAAGACGGTGCTGGTGGCGGAACGCATGTTGGTCAAGGCCTTGCAGCGGGCGCGGGAATTGGCGAGGGCGGGTGTCGACCTGCCGATCGGCGGCAGTCTGCGGTATTTCCTGTATCGGGAGGTGAAGCTGGCGGATTTCTACCGGGACCAACCGGATTTGCCGGCGCTGTTCTCGAAACTGGATGATTACGATGTGGTGGCGGCCTTGAAGTGTTTCCGGGACATGGAGGACCCGGTGCTCTCCTTGTTGGCGGGGGGGCTGTTGGACCGGCGCCTGTTCCGGATCGAGATGCGGGCGGAGCCATTCGGGGAGGGGGAGCGGGCGGCCTTGGTGGAGCGGGCGGCGGTCCGCATGCCGGGGTTCAGCCGGGAGTTGGCGGGGGAATACCTGGTTTTCGGGGGCATGGAATCCAACCATGCCTACAGCACGGCCAAGGACGAGATCAACATCCTGTTCAAGGACGGGACGGTGCTGCCGATGTCCCGGCTGACCGACTTCGGATTGCCGACCAGACCGGTCACGAAGCACTACCTGTGTTATCCCAAGGACCTGCCCCGGGAATCCTGAGGGAGACCCGGGGCAGGCGGCCGGCGGGTAGGGTTTGCCCGGTCAGCCGGGGGGCGGCGAGGGGTCAAGCCGGGGGTATCGGCCAGGCATCCGGTTGGAGGGCATCTTCCCGGAGTACGGTGGCGAGGGTTTCGGCCAGCCGCTCCGCGTCACCGGGACCGAAGCAGAGGGGCGGTTTAATTTTCAGGACATTTTCATCCGGGCCGTCGGTGCTCATGAGGATGCCGAGGTCGCGCATCCGGTTAGCCAGCCAGGCGGCTTGTCGGGTGGCCGGGGTGCGGTCGGTCGGGTCGAGGACGAGTTCGAAGCCCAGGAAGAGGCCGGGGCCCCGGACATCCCCGATGAGCGGGAAATCCCGGTGGAGTTCGAGCAGGAAGCCGGTCAGCAGCCGGCCGGTGCGGTCGGCCTGTTCCCGGAGGCCTTCCTCGTGCACGACCCGGAGGACTTCCCGGCCGATGGTACAGGAGACGGGATTTCCACCGAAGGTATTGAAGTATTCCATGCCGTTGGCGAAAGCCCGGGCGATATCCGGTGTGGTGGCGAGGGCGGCCAGCGGGTGGCCGTTGCCGAGCGGTTTCCCCATGGTGACGATATCGGGCACGACGCCTTGCGTCTCGAAGCCCCACCAGTGGCTGCCGACGCGGCCCAGGCCGGTTTGGACCTCATCGGCGATGCACAGTCCGCCGGCGGCCCGGACCCTTTGGTAGACTTCGGCGAGGAATCCGGTCGGCAGGGGAATTTGGCCGCCGCAGCTCAGCACACTTTCCGCGATGAAGGCGGCGGGTTGCCGGCCTTCCGCCTGCAGGGCATCGATCAGCGGGTCGGCCGCGGCGGCATAGAGGCCGCCGGCGGTGGCCGGATCCCGGAAGGGGCCGCGGAAGAGGTCCGGCATGGGCAGCAAATGGGTATGGGGCGGTTTGCCCAGGCCCCCTTTGCGGTCGAACTTATAGCTGCTGATGTCCACACAGGCGCCGGTATTGCCGTGATAGCCCATTTCCATGGCGAGGAAGTCCTGTCGGCCGGTGAGTGTACGCGCCATGCGCAGGGCGAGTTCATTGGCCTCACTGCCGGAATTGACGAAATAGACGGTGGAGAGGGCCGGGGGCAGGGTGGCCAGGAGGTCTTCCGCATATTGCAGGATGGTGGGGTGCAGGTAGCGGGTATTGGTATTGAGGACGGCCAGCTGTCGTTGGGCGGCCCGGACGACGCGGGGGTGTTGGTGGCCGACGTGGGGTACGTTGTTGACGGTGTCCAGGTATCGGCGGCCATCGGCGCCGTACAGGAATTGCCGGTAGCCCCGCAGGATATGGAGGGGGCTGCGGTAGGAGAGGCTGAGGCTGGGGCCCAGGTGTTGCCGGCGCCGGAGGAGGAGTTGTCCGGTGGCGGCGGCTGCCGGTGGTCCCGGGGGCAAGGGCCGGGCGGGCTGCAGCGGGTCGATACCCGGGCAAAGGCTGCACCAGGTATCCCTTTCTTTGGGTATGGCAAGGCCGGGGAAATCGCCCCGATGGCCGAGCAGGTCCAGCACGACCTGAAAATGGAGGTGCGGGGGCCAATTGCCGTTGGACGGCGGCCGGCCGATGGTGGCCAGCGTTTCGCCCCGGCGGACCGGTGTGCCGGGCGGACGTCGGTCGAGGACATCCGGATCCAGGTGGCCATATAAGGTAAAGAACGTCAGTTCCTCCGATACCGGATGGGCCAGCAGCAGGGTCGGGCCGTAATTGCCGTCGCCGGCATTGAGCTGCACGCTGTGCACCTGGCCGTCCAGGGGCGCGCGGACAGGGGTGCCGGGTGGCGCCCACACGTCCACGCCCAGGTGGAGGGTCCGCCAGGCGGGGCCGTGGTTGGTGCGGACCTGGAACCGGTCGGCCTCATAGCAGGGGCGGTATTCGCCGTAGCCACCCACACCGAAGGATCCATCCTGGTCCTCGATCATCCGGTCGATGGTGCGGCTGAAATTCCGGACGTCGGCAAACTGTCCGTTGTGGCCGAGATCGAGCGAGCCGATACCGAGGTCGATGGTCCGGACCTCATCGGCGGGGAGGGTGACGACCGGGTGGAGGTCGGCCGCATGATGGGTGAACCAGCGGTCGAAGGCGGGCCGTTGCGGGCAGGGTTCCCAGCCGCAGGCCGCACGGAAGCGGAAATGGGCGAAAGCGGGAGCCGTGGCAAACCAGCGGTCGAGTAGGTCCCAAGCCGGTTTCTCACTGATGAGGAGGTATTCGTTGTCGGGATGATGCAGCCGGTTCAGGGTGGCGGCGGTGACACTGATGAGCAATCGGGCGGCCACCAGGTCATAGAGGAGGGCCACCTCCTGCTCCGTCAGGGGATATCGCCGGTGGAACCCGCCCACCACGGCCACAGCCGCATCGAGCGGATCCGGCTTGTGCATGGCTGCATAGGCGATGGCGACGGCGAGGTCGGCCACCGTGCAGGTATGGACGGCATCCCCGAGGTCGATGATGCCGCAAACGGTCGGCCGGGCAAGGTCGGGACTCACCAGGACATTGTAGTCGTTGGCATCATGGTAGATGACGCTTTGACGAAGCCGGGGCAGCTGCGGCAGGACTTCTTCCAGGAAGCGTCGGTGGAAATGGCGGGCGATGGCCTGCCGGTGCGGGTCGGCGATCCGGTGCAGGTGTTCCGCCACCCAATCGGTGTGGGCGACATCCCATTTCAGCCGGCGGTGCGCACCGGGATGGTCGAAGTCCGCCAAACGGTGGCAGAGCTGGCCACAGGCGTCCCCGATGCTTTCCAGCAGGCTGTCCGGATGCGGGTTCACCTCCGCCAATACCCGCCCGGGAACCCAGGAGATCATGCGCAGGTAGCGGGTTCCGCCGTCGGGATCCGGGACCGGGGTAATGAGCGCCCCCTGCCGGTCCGGGATGACTTGCGGGACCGCGAATCCTTCCGGCGGATGGGCCGCCAGGTGGATCATCATGGCGGCCTGCAGCTCCAGGTGGATACGGTCCTCCCCGGCATGTGCCAGTTTCAGCAAGAAGGTATCCCCTTCCGGCGTGTCGAGCCGGAAGTTGAGGTCGAGTTCCCCCGGAAGTGCGCGGACGGTACCGGTCCGACCGAAATGGGTCGCCGTGAGTTCAGCGGCGAGGGCGACGGAAGTGTTGGCGGATGGCATGGACGCAGGGTGTGGGTGTGAGCGGTCTGGATGGCCGGAGACGGTTCAAAGCCCGAAATGCAGGAGGAAATCCCGGAAGGCCCGCGCCGTTTCCCGGACGGCCGTGAACATCCCCATGTGGCCGACGGTGGGGAATATCTCCACGGAAGCTTGCCGGGGAAGTTCGGTCATCTCCAGGCTTTGTTGGAACGGCACCGCCGTGTCGAGTTTTCCGATCAGGAGGAGTACCGGACAAGACAGGTCCCGGAGGACCCCGGCCCGGTCGGGGCGGTTCCGCATGGCGTGCAAGGCGGCGGTAATCGCTTCCGGTGCGTACTGGCTGGCATGGTATATCAGCCGGTTGACCTCCGCCGGATAGCCTTTCGAATAATCATAGGCGAAGAGCTGGGGGATCATTTGCCGGACATACAGGATATGGCCGTTCTGTTCGATGAAGGAGACCGATTTGAGCCGGGCCTCCTTCCTTTCCGCCGTATCGGCGAAGGGGTGCGAGTGGAACATGCAAAGGCCGGCGAGCCGGTCGGGGTACCGCTCCGCGAAGGCCAGGGCGACGTAGCCTCCCATGGAATGGCCGACAAGCAGGCAAGGGCCCAGCTTCAATTGGTCGAGGACCGCAGCGACGGCATCCGCCATATATTCCATGGAAACCGGGACGACCGGGTCGGACTGGCCGAATCCCGGCAGGTCGATGCAGACGTAGGGCCGGTCGGGCAGGAACGGCATCCATTCCGCCCACATGCGGCTGTCCTCACAAAACCCATGCAGCAGTACCACCGGCGTTTGCTTGCCGCGGCCGGTCCTTTCGTACGCCACGGATTGTCCTTCGAAAGTTACTTTTTTCATCGTGGATTGAAGGATAGGGCAGGCGCAGCCGCGGGAGACCGCCGGCCGGCCATTTCCATCAAACGGATAATATCCAGGGCGAAGTTAACAATTAATTTCCAAGCACCCGGCAAGGCGTCGTTCCGGAAATCTATTCCGCCGG
>CAZNLJ010000031.1:0-20734 GCA_964573725.1 uncultured Saprospiraceae bacterium | reverse complement strand
CCGCCGGAAAAATTAGGAAAAATTACCAAGTCAATCGTTACCTTTACTTTCCGTCGGGAAAGGACGCCATAAAATTGCGCCGCAGATGTCATTGAAGAGCGTAAAGCAGGGATTGCACACCATTGGGCAGCTGGAGCGGGAGTTGAACCTCAAGCAATTGCAGATCAACCGTTTGCTGAACATCACCCAGGCCATCAACCACAATGTGAAGATGTCCGGGTTGTTCGACATGTATACCTCTTTCCTGAGCTGGGAGATGGGCGTGAAGCGGATGGCCCTGTATCACCAGACGGAAGGGCAGTGGGAATGCGCCGCCCACATCGGTCTGACGAAGGAACAGTTTCCGGCGGATATCGCGGAGCAGCTGGCCCGGTTCACGCGGATGGTGACCATATCCGACAGCGACCACCCCTTTTTCCGGCTCTTCGACGTCGTTATCCCGGTGCGGCACAAGGATACCCACCTGGCCTACGTCTTCATCGGCGGGTTCGGGGAGGAGGAGGACATGTACAACAAGGTACAGTTCATCACGACCATCACCAACATCATATCCGTCGCCATCGAGAACAAGCGCCTGTTCAAGCAGCAGCTGGAGCAGGAGCGCCTGCGCCGGGAGATGGAGCTGGCCAGCGAGATGCAGCAGCTGCTGATACCCAAGGCACTCCCGAAGCGAGCGGAATACGAACTGTCCGCCGTGTACCAGCCCCACCTGAACGTAGGCGGGGATTACTTCGATTTCGTGGAACACGACAACGGGAAGCTGACGATCTGCATTGCGGACATTTCCGGCAAAGGGGTGGCGGCGGCCCTGCTGATGTCCAATTTCCAGGCGAGTTTCCACAATTTGCTGGAGCGCCATCCCGACGACCTGCCCGCATTTGTGACCAGCCTGAACAAGGCGGTGCTCCGCATCACCAAAGGGGAACGTTTCCTGACTTTCTTCGTGGCCCAATACGACCGGCGCACCCGCCGGCTCCGGTATGTCAATGCCGGCCACAACCACCCCGTGCTGGTGGTCGGCGACCGGATCGCGCGCCTGTCGGAGGGCACCACCGTGCTGGGTGCTTTCGATGAGCTGCCCTTTGTCGAGGACGGTTGCGTCGTCATCGACGGGGAGGCGCTGCTGCTTCTGTTCACGGACGGCTTGACGGAGCTGCGCAACGAAGCCGGCGAGTTCATCGACCAGAACATGGGGCAGCGTTTTGTCCTCGACCATTACCGTTCCTCCGCCGCCGAATTCAACCGCCAACTCATGCTGGAATTGGAAAAATTCCGGGGAGAGGCCAACTTTCAGGATGACTTCACCGTTCTTACCTGTAAGATTTTCGCTTCCGATGCCCCGGAAGCATCCTGATTCCGAACCGGACAAGGTATGAAAGAAAAGAATGTGGCCGGCCTGCTGGCCTTGTTTCTGGGCTGGTTGGGTTTTCACCGTTTCTACCTGGGCCAGGTGGGCAGGGGCTTGTTGTACTTGTTTTTCTGTTGGTTCCCCTTGGTTTGGATCATCGCCCTGGTCGATGCGATCCTGCTTTTTTCCATGGATGAGCGTGTTTTCCACCGCCGGTATTCATCCGACGACCCGCCGCCGTCGACTGCCGCCACCGAAGATGGCAACCCTTACCGGCGAAGTGGCATCGCCAAATTCAAGGCCTACGATTACGAGGAGGCCATCGAGGATTTCCGGCGTGCCCTGGAACGGGACCCGAAGGATGTCGCGACCCATTTCAACATCGCCTGTGCGTATTCCCTGACGGAGCAAGCGGAGCCGGCGTTCCACCACCTGGACCGGGCGGTGGGCCTGGGCTGGCCGACAGGGGCTGCGCGTATCCGCGAACACCGGGCACTGGCTTTCTTGCGTGCCCAGGAGGGGTATCCGGCTTTCGAACGCAACGGTTTCCGCTTAGCTTCGCCGGCCCTTCCTGCGGAACAGACCGGAGGCGGCGCCGAGTTGTTGGCACAAATCGGGACCCTGCGGAAGCTGCGGGAGGAAGGGGTGTTGACGGCGGAGGAATTCGAGCGCCAAAAAAGAAAGTTGATGGCCTGACCGGGGAGGAACCGGTACGTGCGCATGGCCGATTTGTGGAAAATGACCGGGGCGGCGGTAAAATTTAGTGGGAACGTCCTGCCGCCATATTTTGTTTGGCTGTATATTTGCCCGGGGAATATTTCTCCGATCAGGCAAAGGCCATGCCGCCGACCATACAAACGGGAAAACCAAACAGTGCGATGATAGCAGAAAACCTGATTTCGACCGCCGTACTGCCGTTGCGGACTTCCGACACCGGCAAGTTGGCCCTGGCATCGATGGAGCGGTTCAACGTCAGGCACCTGCCTATCGTGAACGACCGCCAATTGCTGGGGGTGGTGTGCGAGGAGGACATCCTCATCCACAACATCCAGGATGCCGTCGGCACCTACTCCCTGTCATTGGACCGGGTCTTCGTCCAACAGTCCGACCATGTATACGACCTGATCCGGCTGCTGGCGGAACATCAGCTGACGATCATCCCGGTCGTCGACAACGAGGGGGATTATCTCGGCATGGTATCCCTGGAGGACGTGCTGAACTATCTCGCCCGCACGGCCGCCTTCCGGGAACCCGGCAGTATCGTGGTGCTGGAATTCCAGCAACGCAGCTATTCCCTGTCCGAGGTCGCCCGGCTGGTGGAAGCCGAAGGTGCCTCCCTGCTGAGCGCCTTCGTGACTTCTCAACCCAATGATTTCCTGGTCGAGGTGACGCTTAAGATCAACCGCAAGGATATCCATTCGATCATACATGCGTTCAACCGCTTCGGGTATGTCATCAAGGCCGCTTTTCACGGGGACGAGCAACAGGAGTCGCTGCAGGAGCGGCTGGATGCCCTGATGAGCTACCTCAACGTCTGACGCCGGCCGACCCGCCATTGTTTGTTCCCGCCCATCCCGACCGACGGATACCGGGCGTTCCGGACCGCTTCTTCCCACATTCCGCAACATGGATATCTACAAACAGAAATCGAGGTGGAAACTGTACCTGGCCATCGCCGGCATCCTGATCATCACCATCTCGATGGTGTATACCCGATACCTGGCGGGGCTGCTGGCGGCGGAGGAGGTCAAACGGGTTTCCCAGCTGAAGCTGGCGGTGGAAACCCTGTCCATCGGGACGGAGGACATCGATGCCTACCAATGTGACGTGCGCCTTCAGATGGAACTCCTGGAGTCGAACACCACCATCCCCGTCCTTTGGGTGGATGAGAACTACGAACCGCTGGACGCCCGGAACTACGGCCCGGAAAAAGATACCAGCCAGGCCTTCCGGCGGGCCCGGCTGAAAAGCTACCTGTCGGCCGGCCAGTTGCCGATCGAGGTGTTCTCCCCGTTCGGCACCCAATTCCTCTTCTATGAACACTCCTTCCTGCTCAAATTGCTGCAATATTATCCGGTGATCCAGCTGGTGCTGATCGCCGCGTTCATCGGATTCGGATACCTGGGTTTCAGTACGGCCCGGAAAGCGGAGCAGAACCGGGTTTGGGCCGGCATGGCGAAAGAGACGGCCCACCAGCTGGGTACGCCGATTTCCGGCATGCTGGCTTGGGTCGAGCACCTTCGGGCATTGCGGGAAGGGGACGCGGAAGTGTCCGACATTCTCGACGAACTCTCCAATGACATCCGGCGATTGGAACTCATCGCCGACCGATTTTCCAAAATAGGTTCGGCACCGGAGTTGGAGGAGGTAAACCTCTTCGAGGAACTGGAAAGCTGCCGCGCCTATATGCAAAGGCGGTCGCCGCGCAAAGTGGTCTTCGATTTCCCGGATCCCGCCGAGGCGGCCCCGCTGCCCGTCCGCATCAACCGCCACCTGTTCGACTGGGTCGTGGAAAACCTGTTGCGCAACGCACTGGATGCCATGGAAGGCGGCAAGGGCGCCATCACTGCCGCGGTCCGCGAGGATGAGAAGTTTGCCTACCTCGATATCTCGGATACCGGCAAAGGTATTCCGCCCGCCCATTTCAAGACGGTCTTCCAACCGGGGTACACCACGAAGAAGCGAGGCTGGGGACTGGGTTTGTCGCTCGCCAAACGGATCGTGGAGGATTATCACAAAGGGAAAATCTACGTGAAGAAATCCACGCCCGAGGAAGGCACCACCTTCACCATCCAACTTCCCCGCTGATCCGGTAGCGGATGTGCTCGCGACCGGGATTTCCCGGTGCTTCCCTACAAGCCGGGGATGTCATCCAGGGGCGCTTCCAAACGGACTTGCACCGCATTGTTGACCAAGGCGAACAGCACATATTGGGAGACGAGGGAAATCAGGTCGACGATTTCACCGGGCTCCAGCAGGGTCGCCCAGGTCCGCCAGGCTTCGCGCCGGATGGTCCGCTGTTCGACCAGCTCGTCCGTCAACCGCAACAAGGCGTTTTCCCGGTCGGAGAAGGGGTGGGGGATTTCCTTGTTCTTGACGGCGGCCAGTTCCGCTTCCGTGACCCCGAACTCCCTGGCCACCGGTACATGGTGTTTCCAGACGTACGGACAGTTGTACAGGAATCCCATGCGCAGGATGACCAGTTCCTGTTCCCGGACCGTGTAGGCCATCTCCAGTTTGGAACTGACCCAGTACTCCAGGAAGGGCCCCATGGTCCGGGGGTTGTGCATCAGGGTACCGAGGACATGGACGGGCGCATATTTCCCTTTGAGTCCTTCGCCGGGAATACGGGCCAGGGTGGCCAGCCAGTCGGCTTGCATGGCATCCATGGATTGGGGCTGGATGCGCGGGGCGTCGTCATCGACGGGTTCGGTCTGTGGTTTCATATTGTGGATTTTCATTGATTTTCATGTGGATGGAGCGGGGCGACTCAGTTCTTGGCTGAGCCAGCGTCGGCCGGTTCGTGTACGGTAGTCGCCGTCCGCCATTTCCCAGATAAAACCGGAGCGGCGGAATCCGCCGTCGACGAACCGGGAGGCCAGGGTGTCCGGGCACACGCTGGTGGCGTTCCAGTACCAGTTTCGGTGGCATTGCCGGAGGTAAGCGTCCAGGGCGGGGTCGTATCCTCCGTAGACGGATGCGTTCAGGCCGAACCGGGTGGCATCCAGGGCGGGAACCAGTTCCCGGGCATCCCGGAAGCGGAGGATGGGGAAAACCGGACCGAAATTTTCCTCGGCGACGATTTCCATGGACGGCGTGCAATTGTCCAGCACCGTCGGTGGACAGATCGGCAGGCCGGAATGGTCATCCTGCAGGAAGGTGCCTCCGCAGACCAACCGGGCCCCGTTGTTGACCGCTGCCTGGACCTGGCGCTGCAGGCGTTGCCGGACGGCCGGCGATTGGATGGGGCCGATATCCGTGTCCGGGTGCCGGGCGGGCCCGAGGCGCAAATGACGGAGCCGCTCCTGCAGGTGTTCGGTGAATGCCGGTGCAATCGACGCATGGACGAAAAAACGTTCCAGCGCGGAGCAGGATTGGCCGCCGTTGTTCAGCCCGGCCCGGACCGCCGCATCGACCGCCGCCGGCAGGGACGCATCGGCCAGCACCACCAGCGGGTCGTTGCCGGGGCCTTCGAAAATGAGTTTCTTGCCATGGCTGCGGGCCATCGGGTAGTAGCTGTCGATCCAGGCGTCGTCCCCGTAGATGACGATGGCGTGCACAGTGGGATCCTTCAGGCATTGCCGCAGGAAGGCGGCGCTGGAGGGCGCGCCCCTGACGACTCGGGTGCCGGGCAGGTGCCGCTCGAGCAGGTCGGTGTAAATCGCTTGGGTACGGACCAATTGGCGGGGGAGATAGACCCAGGTGTCGTTGCCCATGAGGAAGGAAGCGGCGATGGCCTTGACCAAGGTCAGGGCCAGGCTGTTCCGGGGCACAAATACCACGACCCTGCCCAAGGGCCGCCGGCCGGCCAGCGGCCTGGTCTCCGCCTCCGGCCGGTCCATGCGCAACATCCGCACGGGTGTCTCCAGCTCCCGCTGCCGCACATCGCGACAGGTGAAGCCGGTGTCCTGGACGTAGGCCTCGAGAAATGGGATCCGGAAGTCATCCCGCTCCATCCGGTCGGCCAGAACGGCCAAATGGTATCGGCGTTCCTGCCATGGTTCGGGCAGGTGCTTGTCTTTTATCATGTCGGTCGGTCGGTACGGAGTGCCGGTGCGGCGACCCCGCCGGATCGGATAACCCTTTCCGGCAGGGTCGGGCAGGCGTTTTGTCAACCGTGGCAAGGTAAGCGTTTCTTCGCAGAAATGCCAACCGGCGGCGTAGGGGGCAGGGCCCTTGTATCGGATGGGTCAATGCGGGTGCATCACAACGACCGGAATGCGGTGCGACGCGTTGCCGTCCTGCAGGACAATCCAATAGGTACCCGAAGGCAGTGTGGCGGTGGACAGGCGGATGCCGTTTGCGGAATCGCCCGCTTCTGCCGGGACCATATGGGATTTTCCGGATGTGTCCCACAGGCGAAGGGGTCCGGCCGGGAAGGGGACGGCCTGTCCGGCCGCCGCGGTCCGCAGGGTGACCTGGTCGTCCGCCGGATTCGGGAAAGCCGTCCAAACGCCGGCGGCGGGTACCTTGTCCCTGGTCCGCACGGTACCTACCTGTATGGAGAGGGTCTGTTCCGCACTGTATTCCGACCCGTCGGAAACGGAGAATACGAAGCTGGTATAAGGGGATCCCTGTTCATTGTTGACCGGCGTGAACCGGAGCTGGGGAAGGTCCTGCAGCGGAACTTCCTGTCCGTCGGATACGGCCGTCGAACCGAGCCGAAGCTCCCCCCTGTCCACAGTGGATACGATGCGGACCGACTGCAAGGCATCGCCGTCGACATCCGCGAAAGGGAAATCGGCGGCCGAGAATTCGTAAGTCCCGTTGAGGGGAAGGGCGATGGAGGCGTCCTGGGAGCTCGGGGCGTCGTTGACCGGCAGTACGTCGAGCTGCATCGTATAGGTATCGGCACTCCAATCCGTGCCGTCGCTGACGCGGAAGAGAAAGCTGTCATAAGGACTGCCGGACGCATCCGCCGCCGGCTGGAAGGTGAGGAGGCCGATATCGGCGGCCGGAATTTCCTGCAGGCCGGATACGGGGATGCCGGCCAGGTGCAGCTGTCCGTTCAGGGGAAGGTTGGGCTGGATCTCGATGGCGGTCAGTACGTCGCCGGGATTGACATCCGAGAAGAGGAATTCGGCGGACTGGAAGGTATGGAGGCCGTCTTCCGGTAAGCTGACCTGTGCATCGGCGGCGGTCGGAGGCTGCTGGCCGACGGGTGCGGTGTTTTCGTAAAAGAAAAGGGTGTTGGTGTAGTAGTCCTGCATCAGGATGTCGACATCGCCGTCGCCGTCGATATCGGTACAGTTGGGAACGGGAATCACGAAATTGTTCGCGTCGATCCCGAAGGGGGTGCTGAGGAGGCTGCCGAACGCCGGATCGGTCGGACTGCCGGTGTTTTCCTGGAAAAAGATACCGGAGTCGTAGAAGGTGGTGGCAAAAAGGTCGAGGTCACCGTCACCGTCCAGGTCTGCGAAATTCGGGAAGGCGAGGGCGGCGGCCGGGATATCGATTCCGAAAGGGCTGTTGACAGGTGCGGCGAAAACGGGCACGGACGGGGTGCCGGTATTTTCAAAAAACAAGGCGGCACCGTATCCGCCGCCCAGGAACAGGTCCGTATCGCCGTCGCCGTCGAGGTCGGTGAGGACCGGTACGGCGATCTGGATGCCGGGGTTGAGTCCGAAGGGATTGGATTGGGCCGGCGCGAAGGCCGGGGTCGCCGGGGTGCCGGTGTTTTCGAAATAATAGACACCGTCCCCGTAGTAGTTGCCGACCATCAGGTCGAGGTCGCCGTCGCCGTCCATGTCGGCGAAGGTGGGGGTGGTCAGGTAGCCGGGGGGCATCAGCCCGAAGGGGTTGGTCTCGGCGGCATCCCCGGCGAAGGCGGGGGCCTGCGGTGTACCCTGGTTCTCGTAAAATGCGATCTCATGGCTGTAGGTGTCGTAATTGTAGCGGACGGTGAAAAGGTCCTGGTCGCCGTCCGCGTCGATGTCCGCAAAGGTGGGGAAACCGACCAATTGTCCGGGAGGCAATCCGAAAGGGCCTGTCACCGGTGGGGCGAAGGTTTGGGCCTGTGCCCCGGAAGGCAGCGAAAGACCGGCATACAAGGCGACGGCGGCCAGGGCCTGGCGGTAGGAGGTTTCCGGTATCCGGTGTTGGAGCGCGCGCAAGCGGTGTCTCCATTTCGCCAGGAGGTGGCGGCGGCCGGCCGGTGCCATGGCCTGCATCATTCCGCTCCGGACCAGGCGGGTGATTCGCTTGGTCAGGTGCCGGTACCGGCGTAGGTGCGCCGCATAGGATTTGTTGATTTTTTTCATAAGGCTCGCTTTTTATGACAGGAAGAAACGTGTTCCGGGGATGACGGCTGTCCGGATGGTCGCCGGCAGGGTTCCGGGTGCAGCGGGACTGTGGTCACGGTCGCCGAAAGTGAAGGACAACATCCGATTGCAACAGTTGTAAAAATAGCCGGATGAACCGTCGGTCGGAAATACGGCCGCGATTTTAAGATAAGATTTAATAGGTGGATGCCGCAGCCGGCGGAGGAAAGCCGGCGAGCGGTCCTTTTTCGGCAGTCCGGTGCGTGTGGGACGGGCATTTATGTTCGGATACGGCGGTCCGGGGAACCGGGCGGGGAGGTCCCGGTATCGGCGGCCGGCTGGCTTCGGAGCGTGCAACACGGCGCGGTAGGTTCCGGATTCGCGACGGCCGGCACCCCGCGGTAGGGAACCGGGCGGCGAGGGGAAGTCGGGCCTCAACGGAACAAGCCCAGCTTCAGGCCGATATGAGCCGTGAACCCCGAGAGGTCGTCCCGGTCGAAATTGCGGTACCGCATCTGTCCGACCACCCGATATCCGGCACCCAGGTTGAAACGGACGAATCTGTGGAGGTTCACCTCGCACAGGGCCGCCGGTTCCACCAGGAAAAAATTCGATTCGCCCAGGTCGAGGTAGGCCGGTCCGTCGTCCGCGTCCATCTCGACTTCGCCGTATCCCAGGTACAGCGGGAAGGTCCAATGAATCAGCCGGCTTGGAAACAGGTGGAATTCCGCAAACCCGCCTGCGGCCCGGTAGTCCATATATACGTCGGGGAGGGTTTCGCTTTGCGGCCTGATTTCCCGGATGGATGTTTGGAGGAAGGCACCGGCGGAAAAGCTTTCTTTCCATGTCAGGCCACCACGGAGGTGGAACAAGGAGGCCGTACTACCGTCCATGAGGGTCAGGCCGAAGGAAGGGGCGAGGAAGTAACCCGGGGCCATGGCCCGGAAAGTGCCATCCTTTCCGAACAAGGTCGCGGCGGCCGGGTTTCCCTGGGCGGTCAACCCGCCGGGCAGGAGGGTGGAAATGGCGAAAAGGATCGCCGGAACTGTTTTGTTAACCATGGTTTAAGCGTTTGGAGGTGGCAAGGATTTTTTCCGGAAGGTGGCGGGGGAAGCGCGCTTCCCCCGCCGGACCATTCAGTCCTGTTCCAGGCAGGCGACGGTGCCGTCGGCATACCACAGCACTTCGAGCGCTGTTTCGTCCGGCTCCGCCAGGCTGACTTCATATTGCACCTGGCCGTCGGGAAAGTCGAACCGTTCCGCATCGCCGGGCACGAGGGAATAGCCCAGGAATAGGGACTGGATGGAAGACAGCACGGCGGCGGGCAAGGCGCTGTCGGGGATGTCGGTGGCCTGGAAGAGGAAGTTCCAGTCGAGGTCGAAACAGAGGTCCACATCGGGGCCGGCGGCAGGATCCAGGGCCACTTCGTAGACGGGGGTATCGCAGACTTCCTCCTGGCGGACGCTTTCGATGGGGCGTCCGCCGTAGTGGACGGCGATGAAATCCAGTACCGGGCTGGGAACCGGGACGCCGGGGTCGGGGAGAGGCGTTGGCTCCTCGCCAGCAGGTAGATTGCAGCCGGATGTCGCCAGGAAGATGCCGAGCGTGGCAAAGGCGAAAGATAATCTGGACATAAGGATGGAATTTGTGCACAAGCTCCTTGGGATGCGACTACCGGTTCCGGGCATGGGTTCTGCGGAGCAAGACAAGTCCGTTCCGTTGCAGCTCGCCGGCTGTCGGACCAAGGTTTGTTCCCTTCGGCCGGCCGCATGTGTGCGCGGGATGCGCCAAGCCGGCGGAGAAAACATCGTGCGGTGATAATGGTTACGGATTAAACAACCCGGCATGGGTTCGGTTGGGTCTTACGGGGGGGCTGGCAGGCGGTTTAATCGAAATATAATTTGGAAACAAACCTTATACGGATGGTCAAACGGCGGAATACATTTCCGCGGAGTGCCAGGTCGGAGGTGGGCAGACCGGATATCCGCCAGGATATCCGTTGGATCGGGGAACCGGTGGCCGTCGGTGGAGGGGGGAGATAATCCGAATGGCGGGTATCTTTTTCCCCTGCGTTGCGGAATAGCCGGAACCGGGCGGGGAGGTCCCGGTGGTGGCGGCCGGGGAGGAAAGGCGTCGGTACCAAGGGGTACGAAGCGTCGGGAAAAGCGGGTGTGCGGATATTCCGGGTAGGGCGGCGGATGCGGAACGGGCAGATCAGGCGATACGATCCGGTGCGTTTTTTTCATCCTTGGCCCAGAAGGTCAGTTCCGGCGTCGAGATTCCCAGTTTATGGTCGGGTTTGTCGGTATTCAGGATACCGGGCCGTCGGAATCCGGGGATGACCTGAACGTCGTAGATTTCGTCCACGGAGGAAAGATAGTGGATATCGCCGACCAGGGCGGCGGAGGGGAGGTGGAGTATGGAGACGCCGGCCGATTTGGCCCGTTCGGCGAAGGGGAGATGCGCGAAGGTGGAGCTGCCCTTCCGAAGTTTTGAACGGCCGACGAACAAGTAATCGCCGATGCGGCACAGGCCGCGTACGAAGCCATCGAAGCGTCGGACGACGGTATGGGTACCTTGGTCGAGGTCCATGCGGACGAGTTCCCCGGTGGCGGACAGCAGCAGGAACAGCGCGCCGTCGAAGATCCTGGGGGAATGGGGCATGGGCAGGGAGTTGGCGATGATTTCCCCGCTGGGGACGTCCAGCAGGACGCCGTTGGTGGTGACGCCCGGCCGCCAGCCCTGGGGTTCGTCGGTGGCGGAAAAAGCGGTGGCGAAGCGAGGCCGGCCGGCCGCGAGTGCCATGCCGTTGAGATGGCAGCGGTCGTCGCCGGCCAGCCGGCTGATGAACGGGGGTTGCCAGATCGGGGTGAAGCTGTGCTGCGCATCGATGCGGACCAGGCAGGAGAAGGCGGTATTTACGGCCAGCAGTTGCCCGTCCGCATCCCAATCCAGGTCATGTACGTCCAATTGGCCGGTATGGTAAGTCAGGCGGGGCAGGAACAGGGCATCGTAGGTATGTGGTCGCCGCGGATAATGCCAGGCCAGTTCCGGGGAGTTGACCAATACCTGCACCTCGTCCAGGCAGGCGACGGCCATGGTGTCCGCCCGGAGGGCGATGCCCATCGGTTTGGCGAAATTGCGGGGCAGTTGGGCCAGTCGCTCCGGATCCGGCGCACTCAGAAAGATGACTTTGCCGGCCTGGAAAGTACTCAGGACCAGGGTGCAGTTCAACCCGTGCAACAACTCCGGAACACCCGGGGTATAGCTGCAGGAGAAAGGGGGCGGCGGTCCGCCTTCGGTGCGTTTTTCCATCATGGGAGGGCGTAATTTTCCGGCTAAGGGCCGCAAAGGCCGTGCCGGCCGCCGTAAAGTTACGTTGTGCGGCGATAGGTTGGGTTCCTCCGGGCACGGATATCCTCGGCGAAGGGCATCGGGCGGGGAGACCGGGTCGGCACCAGGCCCGTTGCCGGTGGTCCTGTCCGCACCGGCCTGCTGCCGGGGGATCCGGTTGCACGCCCTGCCGTGCCGGGCGGGATGGCGGATGAAACCGCGGCAACCTTTCTGTATCTCCCTTTTTTTGCGGAAATTTACAGTCACAACCGAATCTCAGCGCATGGCCTTCCGATCTACTGTCCTCAGACCCGTTGCCAGAAAAATTGCCCGAAGCATCGACCGCTGGTCGGCCGATCCCGTCGGTGCCCAGTCGAAGGTGCTGCAGGAGCTGTTGGCAAAAGGTCGGCGGACCGCCTTCGGGCAAGCCCACGGCCTGGATCGGGTCCGGGACCACCAAGGTTTCCGGGAGCAGGTTCCCCTGCGGGACTACGAAGGCCTCCGGCCTTGGGTGGAGCGGATCAAGGCCGGAGAGCAGGACGTGCTATGGCCGGGCAGACCCCGTTATTTTGCAAAAACCTCCGGAACCACCTCCGGCGTCAAGTACATCCCGTTGACTGCGGACAGCCTTCCCAACCATTTCGGAACCGCCCGGAACGCCTTGTTCAACTATGCCGCCCGGAGCGGCAACTATCGGTTTCTGGACGGAAAGATGATTTTCCTGTCCGGTAGTCCGGTGTTGGAAAAAGTGGGACCGGTGCCGACCGGCCGGCTGTCCGGCATAGTCAACCATGAGGTGCCGGCCTGGTTGCGCACCCATCAGCTGCCTTCCTACGCCACCAATTGCATCGAGTCCTGGGAAGACAAGCTGGATGCCATCGTCACGGAGACGCTCGGTCGGGACCTCCGGTTGATCAGCGGCATTCCGCCTTGGGTACAGATGTACTACGAACGCCTGCTGGCCCGCAGCGGCCGCCGTACGATCCGGGAGGTCTTCCCGCGGTTCGAGGTGTTCGTGTACGGGGGGGTCAGTTTCGAGCCCTACCGAGACAGCCTCGAGCGTCTTCAGGGTATCCGGATGGACAGTGTCGAAACCTATCCGGCGAGTGAGGGTTTCATCGCCTTCCAGGACCGGCAGGAAGATCCGGGGCTCCTGCTGAACGTCGATTCCGGCATTTTTTTCGAGTTCGTCCCGCTGGAGGAGGTATCCCGGCCGCAACCGACCCGCCTCACGGTCGGTGCGGTGGAGACGGGTGTCCACTATGCCTTGGTCATCAACAACAACGCTGGATTGTGGGGGTATGAAATCGGCGACACCGTCCGGTTTGTCTCCCTTTTTCCGCACCGGCTGGTGGTAAGCGGCCGGGTGCGGCATTTCATTTCCGCATTCGGGGAGCATGTCATCGGAAAGGAAGTGGAAACGGCCATCCAGGCGGCGATGCAAGCCACGGGGGCCCGCATCGTCGAATTTACGGTCGCGCCCCAGGTGTCTCCGTCCGAAGGGGGGCTTCCCTACCATGAATGGCTGGTCGAATTCGAGCACCCCCCCGCAGATCCGGATCGTTTCGCCGCCATCCTGGATGAACAAATGAGGGAGCAGAACATTTATTACAGGGACCTGATCCGGGGGAACATCCTGCGACCGCTCAAGGTGACCAGCCTTTCGCGGGATTGTTTCCGCGACCATATGCGTTCGCAGGGAAAGTTGGGGGGGCAGCACAAGGTGCCGCGCCTATCCAACGACAGGAAGCTGGCGGAAGCCCTGCATGCGCTCCGGGAAACCGGCAGGTCGTCCTGAACACCTGTGCAGCATGTCCAACGCCATCCTTTTCGCCGGCTGCCTCACCTTGGTGGGCTGCCTCGGCGCCGCAGACCCGGACCACGGCCGGGAGACCGTCCCGACCGTCGGGACGGTCGACACCATCCCTTTTCCGGTCTATCTCGATTTCGATGCGTTCGAGCCCCGTTTGTACCCGGGGAACGATACGACCTTCGTCTTCAACTTCTGGGCCACCTGGTGCCAACCTTGCATGGCGGAGCTGCCGCTGTTCGAGCGGCTGATTGCGGAGACGGCCGACCAGCCGGTACAGGTGGTGCTGGTGAGCATGGATTTTCCGCGGGACATCCTCGGCAAGCTGGTTCCTTTCGTGGCGCAGCGGCGGTTGACCCCCTATGTCTTGTCGTTGGCCGACCTGGACTACAACGATTGGATCGACCGTGTCAGTCCGGCCTGGGACGGGTCGATTCCGTTCACCTTGGTGGTGAGGCGGGACCGCCGGGACCAGAAGACCGGGGAGTGGGCGGATTACGAGGCCTTGCTCAGTCTGGTGCGGTCGGTGGGCGGCGGGTAACCGCCCTTGTTCAATCGGCCTGGCGCGACACCCGCCAGGTCAGGATCGGAATCAGGCCCAGCTGCCGTTTCAGGATGACCCGGTCCAGCACCGGGTCGAAATACCGGAACTGGGCGTTGCGTCGGCCCGTCAGGTTTTGCAGGTCCAGCGAAAGCAGGCTGTTCCGGCCATGTCGGTTTCGGCGCAGGTAAAGGCGGAGGTCCACCCGGGCATAATCCGCCAACCGGACACTGAAGGGGTCCGTCGGGTCGTAGACGGTGAAGCCCTGTTCCCTGGATTTATCCACATCGATGGGTGTATCCATCATGCCGCCCAGCCAGCTGGCCCGGCCGCTGACGCCCCAGGTGCGGACCAGCCCTTCTTTGGTGCGGACGAACTCCCTGCCGGCGCTGAGGTGGAGGAGCCGGCGTCCGTCGTAGCGGGTGGGGCCCCAGGTCCCGTCGGGACGGGTATATTCGGACCGGTAGCGGGATGCGGACAGCAGCAGGAAGAACCGTTCCGTGAAGTAATGTTGGAAGGAAGCATCGAGGCCGTAGTTCCGGGCCAGGCCATCCGTTTGCAGGCGGGTGTCCGGTGCCAGGATCCATTCCCCCAGCGAGGGCGGGGAAAAATCCGGTACATTGACGGCGGAGAAAAGCCCGTCGGCCGCAGCGGCGACCGGGATTCCGTCCGTATGTTGGAAATACGGTTCCAGCGAGAATACCGAGCGGGTGCCGAAACGGAGCCGGTAGGAGGCGTTGAGTTGCCAGGAACGTTGGAAGCCGAGCCCTTCCGGCCGGATGCGGGGCAAGGCATACAACTGGACCGGCTGGGTTTGGGATACCCGGCCGGCGGAGAGGGAGAAGGCATGGCGCGGATGCGGCCGGAAGTGCAGGGCCAGTCGGGGGGAGACCACCTGTTGGGTGGGGTCGAAACTGAAATGGTGGAGTTGGATGCCGGCTTCGAGCTGCCAGTTCCGGGACAGGTCGGTGCGGAGGTCGGTAAAGGGAAGCCATCGCCAGCCGGCCAGGTCGCCGGCGAGGGAAAATCCGGACGTCCCCGGCAGCTGGAAGGCCGACCGGAATCCGAACGATTCCCGGTATAATTGGCAACCGGCGCGGAAGCGCCAGCGGGGCAGCGGTTGGCTGGTGAAGCGGATGGACAGGGCCGTTTTCCGTTCGCGGAGGGAATCCGTTTCCAACGACAGGGCGCTCGGGCCGGCGGGGTCGGTCCAACGCCGGTGGGACAGGGCCGACCACACGGCGGTGGTCTGCAGGACGCTCCGGCGGCCGACCGGCAGGACATGGCTGGCACCCAGCGCGCCCATGGCGGAGCGGAAATTGATGTCGAAGCGGGATTTCTCGGAAGTCCACCGGGCCGTATCCGGATCTCCTTCAAAGCGGGTGCTGCTGTTGCCCCCCAGGCCGAACACCGAGATCCGGCCGGCCTTGCGGGTGGGGATGGCCGTGGAAAAGGAGAAGTCCTGGAACCGGTTGTCCTCATCGCCGAAATCCACCCCCATGCTGGTCAGCAGCCCGGTGAAGGAGTACCGGTAGTTCAGGAGGTAGGCGGGGGCCTCGCCGGTCGGATTTTTCCGGAAGGGGCCTTCGGCGGCATATTCCAGGCCGATGAAGCCGAATTGCCGGGTCCGTTCCCGGCCCTGGTCGTTGCCGTTGCGCAACCGCATGTCGAGGATGGCGCCGGTGGCATTGTCGTAACCGGCCGGGAAGCCGCCGGTCATGAAATTGGAGGTGGCCAGGAGCTGGGGGCTGAGGATGTTGACACCGCCGCCGGCCTGGGTAGGGCGGTCGCTGAAGGTGCCGGCGTTGGCGGAATGGTTGGGATTGACGATCTCGACCCCTTCCAGGCGCCATTTGACCGCATTCGGCCCGTTCCCGCGAACGGCGAACAGGTTGGTGCCGTCCTGTAAGCCCGCCACGCCGGGGTATACCATGACCAGGCGGGCCGGGTCGTTGAAGGTGGACGGGAACCGGAACTGGTCCTCGACGGTCAGTACCCGGGTACCGGGCAATTCCGCCGGGAGGGCCGCCTGGGCCGGGACGACCACTTCCGCCAGCGTCCGGCCTTGGGCGTGCAATTGGATGGGGAGCACGCTTTGTTTCCCCGCCTCCAACAGGATTTCCTGCCAGGTAAGGGTGCCGTATCCGAGATAGGAAACCTGCAATTGGTAGCGCCCTACAGGCAGGGAATCGATCCGGAACCGGCCGTCCGCGTCGGTGACCGTACCCCGGACCAAGGTGCTGTCCTGCCTGGCGGCGACCGTCGCCCCGACCAGCGGCTGCATGCTGGCGGCATCCAGGACGGTGCCGCGCAGGGTTTGCCGGGGAATTTGGGCGGAGGCCTGTACGGACAGCGAAAGGATGAACAACAAGGTGGATATCCGAAGCATGAAAGGCTTTTTCTCGTGTTTAATTCATCAGGGAGGCAGTGCGCCGGGAGGCGGCAAAAATAGGCAAGCCTACCACAAAACGGTAACCGTCGCCGGGGGGCGGACGGAACTTCCCCGGCCGGCCATCCCCGAACGGGCAAGACATTTGCAACAGCATGAGGAACCATCCCCGGCATCAGGGTCGGAACGGCCCTCCTTGTATATGAATCGACAACCAGTATACCGGAAAGCATTGGAAAGCCCCCCCAGGCCCCTGGGGCCGTACGGCCGCTTGTTGGTGCTGTCCGGCAGTTGGACGGTCCAGCTCGGTTGGGTTATGCTGATCCTGTCGACCTTTCTGGTTTGGGCGACTCCGCTGCGGCAGGAGCTGGGCGTCCGCCTGGAGGCTTACCTGGTGGATTGGCATTCCGTCGCCGGGACCGTCATTACGGCGGAGCCCGCTCCGCCGGGTTGGGGCCGGCCGGACCATTGGCGGTATACCCATGCCTTCCCGCTGCATGACGGCACGGTCGTTCGGGGAGAAAGCTACGGACAGGGTGACCGGTTCGATACCGGGCAGACGGTATTCATCCAGTACGATCCGCTGCACCCGGAGACGAACCACCTCGTCGGCCTGTTCCGGAGGCATCCCATGCGGGTTTTTTACCTGGCCCTGGCTTTTCCGGTTTTTGCACTCCTGTTTTTTGCGGTAGGTATAACAAGACAATGGCGGTTGGCGAACCTCTTGGAAAGGGGAATCCTAGTCTGGGCGAACATCGACCGGTTCGAGGAAGGCCCGGCTTGGGTTCCGGGTGTTCCGGGTTTCCTGCGCCGGCGGACCTGCCACCTTTCCTATGAATATGGGCGCAAGGTGTTCCACGCCACCTGGCGCCGGCCGGTGAATCGCCACGGCTCGCCGGCGGAGCCCGTCCTAGTGCTGGTCGACGGGGAATCGCCGGTGTCGCACCACCTATATGACGCCGTTTCCGGTGCCCCGCCCCGCGATGCCGCCGGAGCGCGCCTTCCGATACCACCCGGCAGTGCCTTGTCCTTGTTCCTGCCGGCTTTCCTCTGTTGGCTCAACCTGCTGTTCCTGCTGCTGACGATTTGACCGGTCCGCGGCGTCGGAGCCGCCGTTTCCGCCGGTTTCCCTGCCATCTTGTTCGATGTGCCGGCTGTTTTTCCGCGTGGCATAATACTTGGGCGCGTTTCCCATGCGTTCCATTGGGGCCGAATGTGGCGGCACGACAAAAAAAACGCGGCTTTATGGTCGCGGAGAAAGTTACTTTATTCATTTTTGTCAACGTTATCCGCGGTTCTGCGTACACAGGGGGAACGGAGGTTCCGCCCAAGCGGATACCACATCATCCGAACCGGACGAGAATCGGGGCGGCGCCGGGCGGTACGAACGACATCATCATAGAATCATTCAACCATATGCCTTTATTTGAAGAAATTTTTGCGTCCGAGGGATTTGATGAAGAAGGCGAATTCATGCCCCTGATAACCATTGAGGAAGAAGACGAACTGAGCATCAAGGATCCGTATCCGGAAGTACTGCCGGTCTTGCCCCTGAAGAATACCGTCCTGTTCCCCGGGGTGGTCATTCCCATCACCGTCGGCCGGGACAAGAGCATCCGGGCGGTACAGAAAGCCTACGAAAAACATCGGATCCTGGCGGTCCTATCCCAACGTGACAGCCGCATCGAGGATCCCGCGACCGGCGACCTGTACGAGGTCGGAACCCTGGCCCGGATCATCAAGCTGATCAAGATGCCGGACAGCACCATCACCGCCATCCTGCAGGGCCGCAAAAGGTTCCGGCTGGTGGAGATGAAGGCCGAAACCCCGTACATGCAGGGCACCATCGAGGAACTGCACTACACCGTCCCGAAAGACAAGTTGGAGTTCGAGGCCATGGTGGCCACCATCACCGACAAGGCCCGGCAGATCATCCAGTTGTCGCCGCAAATACCTTCGGAGGCGGTGGTGATGATCAAGAACATCAACAACCCCAGCTTCCTGATCAACTTCATCGCCTCGAACCTGGGGGTCAAGTTGTCCGCCCGCCAATCCATCCTGGAAAAGAACAACCTCGTCGAAAAGGCGGTCTCCCTCCTGGAACAGATGGACACGGAGCTCCAGCTGCTGGAACTGAAGGACCGCATCGAGAGCAAGGTGCGGACGGACATCGAAAAACAGCAGCGCGACTATTACCTCAGCCAGCAGCTCAAGACCATCCAGGAGGAACTGGGGCAAAACCCGCAGGAGGAGGAATTGCGGCAACTGGCGGAACGGGCCCGCCACAAGGCCTGGCCCAAATCCGCAGCGGATACCTTCGACAAGGAAATGCAGAAGCTGCGGCGCATGAATCCCCAAGTGGCCGAATACGCCATCCAGCTGAACTACCTGGAGCTGCTGGTAGACCTGCCCTGGAAGAAATTCACCACCGACCGGTTCGACCTCAAACGGGTCCAGAAAGTCCTGGACAAGGACCATTACGGCCTGGATAAAGTCAAGGAACGCATCCTGGAACACCTGGCCGTGCTCAAGCTCAAGGGGGACATGAAAGCGCCCATCATCTGCCTGGTCGGACCACCCGGCGTCGGAAAGACTTCCCTGGGTAAATCCATCGCCAAATCCATCGGTCGTAAGTTCATCCGGATGTCCCTGGGCGGTTTGCACGACGAGGCCGAGATCCGCGGGCACCGGAAGACCTACATCGGCGCGATGCCGGGCAGGATCATCCAATCGATCCGCAAGGCGGAGGCCGGCAATCCGGTATTCATCCTCGATGAAATCGACAAGGTCGGCCAAAGTTTCCGCGGGGACCCGTCCTCCGCCCTGTTGGAAGTGTTGGATCCGGAACAGAACGCCACTTTCTACGACAATTACCTCGAACTGGAGTACGACCTGTCCAAGGTGCTTTTCATCGCGACGGCCAACAGCCTGTCCTCCATCCAGCCCGCATTGCTGGACCGGATGGAGACCATCTACATCAGCGGCTATTCGCTGGAGGAGAAGGTGGAGATCGCCCGCCGGCACCTCATCCCGGAACAGCGCAAGGAGCATGGGCTCGACGCTTCCCGGGTGCAGCTCGGGAAAGCGACCCTCAAGGCGCTCATCCAGGCGTATACGCGTGAATCCGGGGTGCGCAGCCTGAGCCGGCAGATTGCGGCGGTCATGCGCCACGTCGCCCGCCAGGTCGCCATGGAGGAACCGTACCAACCGAAGATTACGCCGGCAGACCTGGATTCCATCCTGGGGCCGGCCAAGTACTCCAACGAAATGTACAGCGAACGGCAGCCCTGCGGGGTCGCCATCGGGCTGGCCTGGACGGCCGTGGGTGGGGAAATGCTGTTCATCGAGACGAGCCTGCACAAAGGGAAAGGTACCTTGACCCTTACCGGCAACCTGGGTGCCGTCATGAAGGAGTCGGCCACGACCGCGCTGAGCTTCATCAAGGCCCATGCGGAGTCGCTGGGCATCAATCCCAAGGCCTTCGAGGAGTACGACCTGCATGTGCATGTGCCGGAGGGCGCAATCCCCAAGGACGGGCCCTCCGCCGGCATCACCATGCTCACGGCCCTGACCTCGGCCTTCACCAAACGGCCGGTCAAGCCTTTCCTCGCCATGACCGGGGAAATCACCCTCCGTGGGAAGGTGCTGCCGGTCGGCGGCATCAAGGAGAAGATCCTGGCCGCCCGCAGGGCCGGTATCCGGGATGTGATCCTCTGCCGCAACAACCGCAAGGATGTCGAGGAAATCAACCAGGATTTCATCAGCGGCCTGACGGTCCACTATGTGGATACCATGCAGGAGGTGATCCAGTTGGCACTCAAGTGACCGGCCGGATGCCTGTCGGTTGATGCTCCGGAAGGCCGGCGCCGCCCGGGTGTCCCGTCGGCAAAGTCCGCCGCCCGGGCCACCCCCCCCTGCCTTTTCCAAGAAAATATCACGGACCATCTCGGGAATCATCCGCAGCGGGCGGGTACGATGTGCCGGGGTTTTCCGGACACACCCCGCCAGGCCCATCCTGCGCGTCCATTGGAAATCACCGTTCGAGCCAGGCCCCGGGGTACGGCGGGACACCCGCTGCCAAGGGATTCCTGCCGTTCGCGGTCATTTGGAACAGCGCCCGCATCTACGTCCGGAACCGAGGTCGCCGGATGGCGGGCAATCGGTAGGCGCTTAGCTTCCGCACCTCGAGCTTACAAGGCCGTTAATTGTAATAACCTGAATTTCAATTTTTTTTAAGCATCAAAAGGGCTCATGTGCTGCGACCTGCCAGGAAAAGGGCGTGGGGCTGTGCCCCGGTCCCCAAAAAAGTTTCAGGGCGGCCGGCGGCGCGCCA
>CAZNLJ010000030.1:0-60461 GCA_964573725.1 uncultured Saprospiraceae bacterium | reverse complement strand
CAGCAGGCATACCGTCGCAGCTGGGAGGACTTGGCGGCCCGCCTGTCCGAAACCTTCGATGTGCGCAGCTATGCTTTCGGGGAACGGGTGCGGGAAGGGGTGGATTTTGCGTTCCGGGACAAGGCCTCCGACCTGTCCGAGCTGGTGACCATGGCCGCCGACCAGTTCGGTAACCAGCACCTGGGTGCGATGGTGGTGGCCAGTGACGGCATCTACAACCAGGGACTCCACCCCCTGTATGTGCCTGCCCGGCCGAACGCCCCGGTATTCACCATCGGGCTGGGCGATACCTCCCAGCGGAAGGACCTGGTGCTCAAGCGGGTCTTCCACAACCAGGTCGCCTATATGGGGGACCGATTCACAATACAGGCGGATATTGCCGCCCGCAACTGTGCGGGTAGCGAAGCACGGCTCCAGGTATCGGAGGTGGTGGGTGGCAACCGCAGGTTGTTGCAGACATTTGCCTTGCCGATCGACCGGCATAATTTCTTCGCCACCCGGGAAGTGGTGCTCGAGGCGGATGCCCCGGGCGTCCGGCAGTATGAGGTGTCCCTGGTACCGGTGGAAGGGGAAACCACGGCCGCAAACAACACCAGGACCTTCTTTGTCGATGTCATCGATGCCCGGCAGAAAATACTGCTGCTGGCCAATTCCCCGCATCCGGATATTTCCGCCTTGCGGCAGAGCTTGGAGAAGAATCGGAACTACCAGGTAACCAGCGCACTGGTCGACCGCTTCCGGGAAGATCCGGGGAGCTTCGACCTGGTGGTCCTGCACAACCTGCCGAGCGGCCGGCATGATATATCCGGCCTGCTGGAAGACCTGGACCAGCGGCAGGTGCCCCGGATGTTTATCGTCGGAACCCAAACGGACCTCGCCCGCTTCAACCGCGCACAGCCCTTGCTGACCATTGTCGGGGACCAACGGAATACCAATGATGTCCAGGGTGTTTTCCATCCCGACTTCAACCTGTTCAACATCCCCGAGGAAACCCGGAAGTCCCTGCCGGCCTTCAATCCGCTGACGGCTCCTTTCGGCGATTTCCAGGCAAGCGCCAATGCCCAGGTCCTGCTGCTGCAGCGCATCGGCAAAGTGGATACCCGCTATCCCTTGTTACTGTTCGGCGAGACCGAGGGCGTCAAGACCGCCGTATTGGCGGCGGAAGGACTCTGGCGGTGGCGGCTGTTCGATTACCTGCAACACCAGGACCACGCGGTGTTCGAGGCGCTGATCGGCAGCAATATCCAGTATGCGACCCTCAAAGCCGACAAAAGGCGTTTCCGGCTGGCCGTTTCCAAAGCGGTCTTCCAAGAGAACGAACCGGTCGTCGTGGATGCGGAACTGTACAACCAGGGGCTCGAACTGGTCAACGAACCGGACGTCACCCTGGTCATTACGAATCGCGACGGCGACGCATTCGACTTTACCTTCAGCCGGACGACCCGGGCCTACACGCTGTCGGCCGGGATGTTTCCGCCGGGGGATTACACCTGCCGGGCCGAGACGACCTACGGTGGGGAGACGCTCTCCAGTGAAGGGAAATTCAGTATACAGCCGCTGCAACTGGAGATTTATGAGTCCACGGCCGATCATGCGCTGCTGCGCAAATGGGGTGCGGATACGGGGGGCGGCTTTTTTCGTCCGGACGAACTGGACCAACTCGGGGAGACATTGTTGGCCGCCGGCCTAAAACCGATGGTCTACACCAGTACCCGTACCCGGTCCGTCATCCACCTGAAATGGATTTTCTGGACAGCCCTGTTGTGGTTGTCGGCGGAATGGTTTCTCCGCCGGTACCTGGGCGGTTATTGAAGGGGCGCCACCCTGTTGGCGCTGCCCAAACGGCCGGCATCACCCGGCAATTGAGGCGGGAACGACAATCGCCGGTCCCTCTTCCGCTTTGTCCGTGGTTCGGGCATCGCTCCGCGGTGCGGACCTGCGGGATGTCCGCGGTACTTTCCATTGCCCGGTCGTCATGTGCAAATTCGGATTGCGGGGCTGCGCAAGTGTCCTCGCCACCGGACTACCGGGCTTGGGAGGCATCCGGAGCCGGTTTATCGGAACAATTGCGACAGCGCTTCCGCCATCGCATCCACGACGGAGGATGGGGGACCGTCCGCATTGATGACCACGATGCGGTCCTGGTGGTTTTTTCGCAGGAAATCGATGGCTTCCAGGTACCGGAATCGGGTTTCTTCCAGATTTTCCTCGAATAGGTCGACCGGAAGGTCCCGTTTCTTCATCCGGGCATAACACACCTCGTGGCTGGCCTGCAGGAAGAAGATCAGGTCCGGTTTTCGGGCCAGTTCGTTCAGTCGGAGGATGGACTCGA
Organism: uncultured Saprospiraceae bacterium; assembly: GCA_964573725.1. Classification (GTDB taxonomy): domain Bacteria; phylum Bacteroidota; class Bacteroidia; order Chitinophagales; family Saprospiraceae; genus UBA6168. Next base: position 58,129 of record CAZNLJ010000030.1, on the reverse strand, counting down.
AAGGAAAGTCAGGTTCCTGTTGATAGACGAGGGAGGAGAGGTAGTACCGGTCCGAGATGACCATCGGGAGGCCGGGGCGCCGCAACCAGGGGTCGATGGTCCGGTCGCAATGGTCCAGCCGGTTGGCGGCGAAAGCCAGGGCCAGGGTCCGGGAACGGAAGGTGGTGATGCGGCGGGAAATCACGTCGCGGATGAAATCGCCCCCGCAGGCTTCCGTTTTCGGTTCGCAGGTGAGGAGTACATCCGCCCCGTAGGCATCCGATAAGTGGGCGGCCAGGGCATGGGCGGCGGTGGTCTTTCCGGATCCGTCCAATCCTTCCAGGGCAATGAAAAGGGGGCTGGGTGGGCGAGGCATAGGTCAGGACCGGAAGAGGGATTCCACGAATGCCCGTTTGTGGAAAGGTTGCAACTTGTCGATGGCTTCCCCCACGCCGATATAGCGGATCGGAATCCGGAACTGGTCGGAGATGCCGATGGCGACCCCGCCTTTTGCCGTGCCGTCCAATTTGGTCAGTGCGAGGCAGCTGACATCGGTGGCCGAAGTGAAATGCCGGGCCTGCTCGATGGCATTTTGTCCGGTGGTGGCATCCAGGACGAGCAGGACATCGTGGGGTGCATCCGGCAGGCGTTTTCCGACGGAGCGCTTGATCTTGCCGAGTTCGTTCATCAGGTTGACCTTGGTATGCAAACGGCCGGCGGTATCGATGATGGCTACATCGCACTGGTTGCGGACGGCATAATCCGTGGTTTCGTAAGCGACGGCGGCCGGGTCGGTGTGCATGCCCCGGGCGTAAAAATCGCAGCCGACCCGCTCCGACCAGATTTTCAATTGGTCGACGGCGGCGGCCCGGAAGGTGTCGCCGGCCCCGATGACGACCTTGTGCCCGGCCTGGGTGAACTGCCAGGCCAATTTGCCGATGGTGGTGGTTTTTCCGACCCCGTTCACCCCGACCACCAGCAGGATGTAGGGTCGTTTGTCGGAGGGGATTTGGAATCCGTCCGTCTCCGTGGTGTTGTTCTCCTCGAGCAGGCGGATAATCTCATCCTTCATCAACGTGTTCAGCTCCTGGGTACCCACATACTTGTCGGCGCGGACCCTTTTTTCTATGCGTTCGATGATCTTGACGGTGGTGGCGAGCCCGACATCCGAAGTGATGAGCAGCTGTTCCAAGTCGTCAAGTACCTCCGTATCGATGGTGCTACGGCCGGCGACCGCCTTGGTCAGTTTTTCCAGGAATCCGGTCTTGGTCTTCTCCAGCCCTTTTTCCAGGTCCTGTTCCTTTTCCCGGGTGAAGAATTTTTTAAAGAAACTCATAAGGTCAGCTGTGTTTTGAAGCGGGCAAGGGGTGGGGCTTCCCCGGATTACCACGGGACGGACCGGGGTACCCACGGGACGGTCGTTCGCGCGGACCGAATGCACGGTGATACCTCCGTGCGGCTACCCCGGCAGCGGGCGGTATCGTGCGTGCCATACATGGAACGGCTACAAACGGCAAAGGCTTTTCCTAAAGCAAGTTTAAGAAAAGCCTTTGTGGGATGCACCCGCAGGAAAGGATAGGAGCGTTTACTTGCTCTGGAAAAAGTCCTTTACCTTATCCTTGTGCACCATCTGTTCCTTGTAGGTATAGCGGCCCGTCTTGGGGTCCTTGACACTCTTGATGACTTTTACGAAATCACGGCCCGACCCTGCGTTCGCTGCACGCTGGGCTACCCTTGCGTTTTTGGATACTTTTGCCATAACGTTTACTTTTAAAATTTTTGTGGATAACAGTCAATTATCCAAACCAAGTGCCGGGAAGGAAAGTTCCGGCCGAACGGAAATAAGGGGTGCCGGCAGCGTAAGCGCCGATTACTTTATTTCCCGATGGACGGTCACTTTTTTCATGAACGGATTGTACTTCTTGAGCTCGAGCCGGTCCGGGGTGTTTTTCCGGTTCTTCTCGGTCACGTAACGGGACATTCCCGGGACACCCGCTTTCTTTTGTTCCGTGCATTCCAGGATGATCATGAGGCGGTTGCCTTTCGATTTCTTTGCCATTTCAGCGGATGATTAAGGATGATCGATTAGAGTTTGATGTCCAGGGCTTCCCCTTTTGCCTGAAGCTTCCGAACATAGGCATACAGACCGTGCTTGTTGATCGTGCGGAGTGCATGGGAGGAAACCTTCAGGGAGACCCATTTGTCGAGTTCCGGGACGTAGAAACGCTTCTTATGCAGGTTCGGAAGGAACCGGCGGCGCGTCTTGCGGTTGGAGTGCGAAACGTTGTTCCCGGTAATCGGGCGCTTGCCGGTGATGTCACATACTCTGGACATGGTGTTGCGGTTTGTACTTGAAGACGAGTGGAGGACCCGCCGGGTGAATCCTGGCAGATCCTGAGGGTAGTGGTGACTCCGGGAGGACTCGAACCTCCAACCTTCTGATCCGTAGTCAGATGCTCTATCCATTAAGCTACGGAGCCGGTATTGGTTTCGGGGGGGATGCGTATGTATTCCGTTGACTTTTCGCAGGATTATATTTGCTTAAGCGGCTGCAAAAATAGTGCATTTGGAAGATAAGAAAAATTTTTCAGGCTGTTTTTAATAAAAAAAAGTGTGGTCGACCACCTGTGTTTCCCGGTGGGCCGCTGCTGGGTGCCTGTGGCCGGGACTTGTTTCTTTATTTTTGAATAAAAAACAGAAAATCAATTTTTTAGGAATTAAAAGTCCGGCTATGCCGACCCTCCGCCGGTCTCGCAGGCAGGTCCGTGGAGGGGGCGCTTCCGGTACACCGAGCGGGGCGGTGCGATCCGGCCACTTGCCGGCGCGGGTCCTCGCGGGTGCGGCGGCGGTCAGGAACCGAGCGATTCCAGCCATGAGCCGGCCGTTCGCATTGTCTTTCCGGATAAGGGAGGGCGGGGCGGTGCACACCGCTTGCCGAACGGGCGGTATGCTTCCCACAAGCGCCCCGGAGAAGGGGATGGCCGGGGGCCAAGTTTCCGGCCGTCGGGCAGGAAGGGGGCGGACCGGTGTCCGTCAGGGATAGGTGTTGACGGCGGCGGCGAGGTCCTCCATTTCCGAAACGGTGTTGCCGAGGAAGGGGGCGATACGCACAAATCCGTTCCGGGCCGTGGTGTACATTCCATTTTCCGCGAGGAAGCGGACGAGGTCCGCGGGGTCCTCGCCATGGAGTGAGAGGATACCGGAGCGGTTGGGTCCGTCGAACCGGAGCGCCTGGATCCGGTCATGGCGAAGCGATCCGAGAAAGGCATCCTGGAGGTGCAGGACATGGTTTCGGGTCGCCTCCGGGTTGGTCTTGAGGTGGACCTCCCGGACCCCTTCCTCGAGGGCCGCCATCAGGGACAAGGGCAGGGAGGAATATTCGAAGCGTTTTGCGGAGCGGTGGGGGTTCCAGTCATGGTCGAGGTACTCCATGCCCTGGTGCATGGTTTCCGCACCGACCAGGACGGTCGACAATTTTTCACGGAAAGCCGGTGATGTATAGAAGACACCGGTACCGAAGGGTCCGAGCAGCCATTTCCAACCGGCTGCGGCGATGGCGGAGATACCCATTTCCTCCGGATACAAGGGCAGGCATCCCAGGCTTTGGGCGGCATCCACGACCAGGTCGATGCCCCGGCTGCGGCAGCGCTCCCCCAAGGCCCGGAGGTCCACGGCGAAGCCGCTGGTAAACTGGACGTGGCTGATGGCGACGATACGGGTTCGGTCGGTCAGGAGGGCATCGATATCATCGAGTGTGAAGAAGCCGGGCAGGCTTTGGGTATCCGGATGGTCCCAGGGGCGGTTGGCAACCAGCCGCAACCGGGCACCCCGTTGTTCCTGCAAGCGCCAGGGATAATGGTTGGCGGGGTATTCATGGACGAAAGAGATGATTTCGTCCCCTGGCCGGAAAGGATAGCCATTGGCGACCATGGACATGGCCTCGGAGGTATTGCGGACCATGGCGACATCATCGGGGGAGACTTTCAGCAAGTCGGCGAAAGCGCGTTTGAAACCATCCTGTCGGGCCGGATAATGCTCCAGGAAATGCAGCATACCGAACGCCGCCTGGTCGTCGAGAAAGAAGTGGCCTGCGCGCCTGCCCGCCTCCGTGAGGGGAGAGATGGCGCAATGGGAAAAGAAATGTTTCATCGGATAAGGTCGTTCGGCGGGGCGGGGGAGGGAGGAACTGGGGCCTTCCCGGCATCCTTGCCCTTGCCAAGTGGTGAAATGGTCCGCCGGGTGGGTTGTTATTGTTTGATGAATGTCTGCACGACGGTACGGGTACCGGCGGGGATATGCAGGAAGTAGGGCCCGGCGGGCCAGCCGCTGGTGTCGAGGAAGAAGCTTTGCGGCTGGAATGCCGGGGTGGTGATCCGTTCCTGCAGCCGGATCGATTGTCCGAGGCCGTTGTAACACCGGAGCAGGAAGGGGTCCAGGTCGCGGGTGGCATATTCCACCGTCAGCAGGTCACGGGTCGGATTGGGGTACAGCCGGAGGAGGTCGGGAGCGGCCAGCCATTCCCGGGGGAACAGTTCCTGCCCTCGTTGCAGGGAATCGGAAATGCACCAGGTATGGAGTTTTTCCATGGCGTGGAAAAGGTTGAGCCTGCCGCCGGTGGCCGTGAGGTCCTGCAGGTCTTGCAGGGGGTCTACGGATTGCAGGAGGGCGTCGCGGATGAGGCGGGCGGCCTGTGGCGGGTCGTTGCGGGCGAGGTCGGCGAGGTCGTCGCAGGGCATGGCATGGAGGAGGGCGATTCCGGCGGCGACATGGGGGCTGGCGGCGGAGGTGCCGCTGAACGAGTCGTTGTATCCGTTTCCGGTGGTGGTGGTGAGGATCCGTTTGCCCGGTGCCGACAGGTCGATGCTTTCCTTGCCGTAGGCGGCGTTTGCTTCGCGGCGGTCTTCCTGGTTGGAATTGGTGACGGTGACGAGGAATTCGCTGGGGCAGCTGGTGGGAATGTCGCCCAGTTCGTCCACATCCCAGTTCTCATTGGCGGTGGCGGCCACGCTGAGCACGCCGGCGGCGCCGAGGGGGTCGAACATCGCCCCCCAGGCGGGATAGCTGCTGCAGGGTTGTTTGTCGATGCCGATCGAGGCGTTGGTGGCCACAAGGAAGGCTCCTGCCGTCCCGCCGCTTTGGTTGTAGGTTTCCCGCATGGACCGGACATACTCGAAGGCGGCGACGACCTCGTCGACATATTGCACGCCCAGTAGGAGTATCCGTACCCGCCAGTTGACACCGGCGATACCCACGCCGTTGTTGCCGCGGGCACCGATGACGCCGCAGACTTCCGTGCCGTGTTTTTCCGGGGAAAAAGTGGGGAGGCTGTCGCGGAAGTTCCAACCGAACACATCGTCGGTCAGGCCGTTTCCGTCGTTATCCAGGCCGTCCCACGGAATTTCCCCGGGATTGCGCCACAGGTTCGGCTGAAGTTCGTCATGGCTGATGTCGAACCCCTTGTCGAGGACGGCGACGACGATTTCATCGCCGCCGGCCGAGAAGCCGCCGGTTGCGGCGGACCAGACGGCGGGCAGGCCGATGCGTTCCAGGTTCCATTGGTCGGGGAATTCCGGGTCGTCGGGCAGGCTGTCGCGGAATTGGACGGGGGCATTCGGGGATGCATTGCGGACACCGGGATGTCGGTGCAAGGCGGCCAGGGCGGCGGCGCCATCCGCGTCGGCGGGCAGGATGATGCGGTGGATATTGACGGCGGCGGACAAGGTGCCGACCTGCCAACGGTCGGTCGGCATGCTGTCGGCGGCCAACCGCTCGAGCAGGTGCGGGACGGATTGCCCGGGCTGCAGGGCGACGATCAGCTCCCTGGATTTGTCCGCTGCGGTGCCGGGGCGGGTACCGGCTTGTCCGATGGCGGATGTGGGAACCAGCAGGAGTAGGAACAGGACATGTTTCATGGCTGGAAGGTTATCGGCGCCGGAACCACTTGCCGGACGACCGTCCGGAGCCGGTGGACATTCCGCAGGGGTGGCCGGGCCGGCGGTTATCCGAACGCAGGCACAAAGGTACATCGTATGGCCGAACGGTGGAATTCAATGGGATTTCGTTTCCCCGGCCCATTTCATCTCCCCGGCGCGGATGGCGACGGCGAGGTGGTTGACGGCAGGCGGGATCGGGCAGTTGTACCCATCGGAATAGTGGCACCAGGGATTGTAGCATTTGTTGAAGTCCAGGATGCAGGTGTCTGCCGCGAGGTCTGGCAAGGCTATATCGAGGTAGCGGCCGCCGCCATAGGTTTCCTCGTCGTTGGTCAGGTCGCGGAAAGGCAGGAAGAGATGTTGGATGCCGGCAGGGAGGTTCCGGGTGGCCATGTTTTGGTAGACGGCCAGTCGGAAGGTGTCCTGGTCCAGGGCGAACCGGAGGATGCCATATTGGACGAAAGATTTGGTCTTGCCACTGTAGGTAGGCAGGTCGAAGGGTTTTTCTCCGGGCGTACGGGTGAAGGAGGCCGTCACGCGGAAGAGTGGGTCGGGCGGAAAGAAACGCAGCAGGTCGAGGTCCGATTCTCCGAGCGGGGAGCGGGGGTCTTCCAGGAATCCCTGCCGGTAGGCATCCCGATGGGCGTTTATTTCCCGGCGGAAAGACTCCCCGGCGTCGGGTTGGGCGGCGGCGGCAAAGCCGGAGACCAGCAGGGACGCCCACAGGATATTGCGCCATGCGGACCGGACCGGGAGTTTGGCGGACAACAAGTGGGAGGGCGGATACATAAGGGTCGGATGGTCAATAGTCCTCCTCGTCCTCGTTTTCCTCCTCATCGCGGAGCATATCGGCCAGCGAATCATTGAAAACCAGGGTGGAGTCGATGAAGTTCTTGTTGATGACGTCGAATTCGGCCAACCCGTGCAGGATGAGTTCCCGGAAGACCGGCAGGTCCTGTTCGGGGACATCCAGTTGGCGGGTCAGGCGTTGGAGACCGGATACCTTTTCGATTTCCGAGCGATAGACCTCGTCGGACGCGTCGTTGAGCAGGTTCACGGTATGGCCGCCGGAAAACCAGGCCTTGACCACGCCGTACGGGTCGCGGTCCCGGGCATCATTGGGGGTGTCCGGATGGGGGAAAAAGGCGAGGAAGCGTTCCTTGACGGCTTCACCGATCAGGCTGAGCGCCACCGAATAGGGGCCTTCCTGTTCCCCTTCGTAGACCAGTTCCACCTTGCCGGTGATGGCGGGGATGACGCCCCAGAAGTCGGTGATGCGGGCGACGGTCTGGGATTCCCCGTTGAGCAGCATGCGCCGCTCGGCGGTGCTGACGAGATTCTCGTAAGCGGAAATGCTGAGGCGGGCGGACACCCCGCTTTTCTCGTCGACCAGTTCGCTGTCGCGGGCGGCGAAAGCGATTTGTTCCAGCATATCCGTCAGCAGGGAGGGCACGGTGACACAACCTTGTTGTTCGGGCAGGATATCCGCCTCTTGACGGGTGATCTGGCGGGCGACCTCCACGGTCCGGGGATAGTGGGTGAGGATTTGGCTTTCGATACGGTCCTTGAGGGGGGTGATGATGCTGCCCCGGTTGGTGTAATCCTCCGGATTGGCGGTGAAGACGAACTGGATATCGAGCGGGAGGCGGAGTTTGAAGCCGCGGATCTGCATGTCCCCTTCCTGGAGGATATTGAAGAGCGCCACCTGGATCCGGGCTTGCAGGTCCGGTAGTTCATTGATGACGAATATGCTGCGATGGGAGCGGGGAATCAGGCCGAAATGGATGACCCGTTCGTCCGAGTAGGGCAGTTTGAGGCTGGCGGCCTTGATCGGGTCGACGTCACCGACCAGGTCGGCGATGCTGACATCCGGGGTGGCGAGTTTTTCCACGTACCGTTCGCTGCGGTGGATCCACTCGACGGGCGTTTCGTCGCCGAGAGCGGCGATTCGGTCGATGGCATAGCGGGAGACGGGGGCGAGCGGGTCGTCGTTGAGTTCGCTGCCCGCCACGACGGGAACGTACTCGTCGAGCAGCTGGACCAGCAACCTGGCGATCCGGGTCTTGGCCTGTCCGCGCAAGCCGAGCAGGACCATGTTGTGCCGGGACAACACCGCCCGTTCGATGTCGGGCAATACCGTGTCGTCGAAGCCGAGGATCCCTTCGAACACCCTTTCCTTGCGCCGCAGCTTCTCCATCAGGTTGCGGCGCAGTTCCATCTTGATCGATGCGGGTACATAGCCGCTTCTTTTCAGTTCTCCTAAGGTGCTTGCCTGTTTCATGTCTCTGTGGTGGTGAAGGGTTACCGTTCGGGCAAGGGGGCCGGACCGGTGAAAAAAGAACACCTGGTCGGGCAGAATGTTTGCCCGCGTCGGGAAAAGGCCGGAGGCCTATTGTTCTTCCGTAATGGCTTCCTTGAGGTCCCGATGGACCGCGATGCTGGCGTTGAGCTCGAAACCGGCCTGCAATATAAAACAGTTCAGCTGGATCCACAGCATCAGGGCGATGATGGCCCCGATGGAGCCGTACACCTTGTTGTAGGTATCGAAGGCTTCCACATAAGTGGAGAAAAGCAGGGAGGTGACGATGGACAAGGCGGTGGCCAGGGTGGCGCCGGGGGTCATCCAGCGGAACTTCCGGTGCAGGGCCGCCCCGTACCGGTAGATCATGGCGATGCCGAAATAGAACAGCAGGATTATGACGACCCAACGCAAAACCGTGAAGGCCAGATGGGTCCACGCGGCCAGGTCCAGCCAGTCGACCAAGCGGCGGATCAGGAAGTTGCCCATGACGATGAACAGCACGGAGCCGGCAAGCAGCAAGCCCAATTGTATGGTAAGACCAATGGCGATCAACCGTTTGCGTAAGGCGGACCGTTTGCGGAACACGCTCAGGTGGGTTTTCTCGAACCCTTCCATCATGGTCAGCATGCCGTTCGACGAAAAATAAAGCGTCAGGGCGAAACCGACCGACAACAGGCTCGAATTGGGCCTCACCAACTCCCGGATGGCCGATTGGAGCTCCCTCCCCGCACTGCTCGGCATGATGATGTCGATATAGCTGTTGATCTCGTTTTCGAAGGTGTCGTACAGGGGAAACAAGGTCGCCAATGTGAACAGGAAGATGATGGCCGGGAATATGGACAGGAAGAAACTGAAGGCCATGGCGTTGGCCCGTGATACGATGGTGACCCGTTGGGATTCCTTCCACAGGAAAACGGTCACGTCATACAGGCTGACGTGAAAGAACCCGGGTAGGGAGTGGCATTTCGACCACCGGATCAACCGGAGCAGCCAAGGATGCTGCCGCAGCCGTTCCGGTATCGTTTTCAATTGCTGTAGGTATTTCCGCATATCCCTGGTCGGTCCGGAAACCGGAGCCACCGATACCCCGGTGCACGGTATCCCCTCCTTTACCTTTCCCGTAATACCGGGTCTCCCGTTGCATCCGGTGCCCGGTGGCCGACCCGTCGCCGGCCCTCGGGAAGTGGTATCAAAATATGTTTGAACCTGTTGGAATTTCCCGTAAAAATAAATAACTTTCCGCTATGTAACCTTATCGAAAGAGAATATCCATGTTTCCTTCCAACTGGTTAGGTATCGGTCCCGGAAGCGCACGCAGGTCATACCCGGTGGCATCCGACCGACAGTTAACCGGCCCTTACATCAAATCTACTGGCTATGTACATCACTTTCAAAGAACTCAGGGACATCAAGCACAGTCTGCCCACCGGCAGCGTTTCGCGGATTGCGCAGGAACTCCATATGGAGGAGCAGACTGTCCGGAATTATTTCGGCGCCAATAAGTATGATGACGGGGAAATCGCCGGCATTCAAGTCCAGCCCGGCCCGGACGGCGGCATCGTCCACATTGAGGATACCCGGATCCTGGAAATGGCCAGGCAACTTATCGCCCAATCCCATGGCAGGGAGAGCGAACTGAATTGACCATCCGCCCACCCGTGTTCCGGTGCCTGCGACGGCACTACTTCGTCGCAGGCATCGGTTCCGGACCGGGCAAGAACAAACCACTTCCAATCCGAAGGAAAAGGGAGCGACAGCGGATGTCGTTCCCTTTTTTGTGTCCGCATCATCCTGCCACCGGCCCTTGCGGGAATTCCCGACCCGATTCCCCCCGTCGGCAAGGCGTTTCCCGCTTGGGGCCCGACAGGTAGCTGCCCGTCCGCCGGCTCAGAAACTCAGCATGTAGGTCGCCCACAGCAGCAGGTTGTACGCCAGGTAACTGGGAAGGTGTACGTACCGGGCGGGCGGAATGCCCAATACCCGCCAGTTGTACCAGAGCAGGATGGCGCGGTCGACCAGAAACCCGACCACCACACCCGCCGCCACGCCGACCAGCCCGAAACCAGCCCACCACCAACACAAGGCCGCAACCACCAGGAATTCAACCGCCGCGCTCAGGGCCACCATGTAATTGCGGTGGTGCCCCATGGTGACGATTTGCGGCAGCAGGATCCGACTGGTCAACAACAGGGTGTAGGTGTTGAAAATATGGGCCGCCGGCGCGAAATCCTCGTTGAAGACCAGCGGGAACAATATCGGCGACAAGAAAATGGACAGGATGCTTACCGGAAAAAGCCAATGGGAAAGCCGCAGGGTGGTATACTTGATCCGGGACAATCCGGCTTCCAGATCGGTGGCGATTTCGGGCAGCAGGGAGGAAGACAGGGCACCGACCAGCAGGACGGCCAAGGGGAATTCCCGGGCGCCGTACCGGAACAAGGCGAAGGACTGTTCGTCGGTGAACCGCGTCGATACCACAAACCCGCTGACATATTCCGACCCTTTCCCGATGAAGGCCAAAATGACCAACGGGACGGACAAGGGAAGGAAGGTCCGGACAAAACCGCCGTCCCAGCGCCAGGTCGTATGCCGGTACCACAACACCAGCCCCCATAAGGCCCGGAATGCCGCCCAACCGACCAGCGAAACCCAAACCGTCCGCATCGGCATGCCCAGCGATACCGGAATGACCACCGCCGACAGTTGCCAAACCGCACTGGCCAATCCGAATGCCACGATATGCCGGTACTTCCCGAGCAACAGGTAGTGGATGTGAATGAAATAGGCAGGCCCGTTCAGAAAAAGATACCAGGCCACCAGCGGTATGATCGGACGGAGCGTTTCGCCGGCCGCCGTATGGGCCACCAACAGGTCTTCCGACAACCACATCGCCAGGCCGGTGAGGCCGGAGGCCAGCCACAACAGCAGGTAAGTGCTGAACAGGGCCGTCCGGACCGCCTCCGGCGCTTTCAGTTTCGGAACCAGTTGCAATAAGGTGTTCTGCCCGCCGGCCACCCAATAGAAACAATACAGCCCGGAAAGGAAAACTAGACTCTCATAGGCGGAAATCCAGGCCGTGGGCACGCCGGCCTGCGCCAGCCAGACCCCCGTCGTGATGCCGACCGCAAATTGCATCAACTGGAAGAGCTGCATGCTCCCCACATTGGAGAAAAGTCCGTTTCGAAGTGATGCCAATCGAGGTTAGTTTGTGTCCGGCCCGACACCGGGCCTCCCGCCATAGGTGGTAGGCAGGTCGTATTTTTCAGATTTTCAAGTAAAAGGGCTCCGTCAGTTCCTTGTATGCCTCCGTCCAGCGCCCGTTCTCGTCCGCAATGGCCAGCCGGTCCTTTACGACAGGGCGCAGGGAAGGTTCGAACTGCAGGAGGAGCCGTGCCACCGGTTTCCCTTCCCGCGGCACCACCTCCGTCATCCTCGTGCAATACAGGTGATAATGATTGGCCAGTTCGCGAAAGCGCAAGCCTTCCATGAACGGCAAAACGACACAGAAACGCCCGTCGGGTGCGAGCAGGGAACGGACGGCCCCCAGCAGGTCGCCATGCGGCAACTTGACCGTGTGCCGAACCGCATTGCGGTCCTGGCTGCCGGAGAAGGTACCTCCGCTGAAAAAAGGCGGATTGCTGACAATCAGGTCGTACCGGGTAGCTTTGGTCTTAGCGTAATCCTGGATGGACAGGGGAAAAGCCCGGAGCCGTTCCGACCAGGAGGTGCGTTCCATGTTTTCCCGGGCCTGTCCACAGGCCGCTTCGTCGATCTCGACCGCATCCACGGCCGAATCCTTGGTTCGTTGGGCCAACATGATGGCAATGAGGCCGGTTCCGGTCCCGATATCCAGGATCCGGGCGGCCCGCTCCACCGGTGCCCAGGCACCGAGCAGCACCCCGTCCGTGCCCACTTTCATGGCACATCGGTCCTGGTCGATGACGAACGACTTGAATTGGAAAGGTTTGGCCAGGTTCGTTGCTTCCAGCATAGGATGTCAGGATTGGGACATTTTTCCGACGGCGACCATTTGGTCCTCGACCTCGTGTACCAACCGGATGAAATGGGGATCCCGCTTGAGGTCCCTTGTCCGATGGTAAGGTAGGTCTACCGGCAGATGCGCGGCGAAATTGCCAGGATTGGCCCGCATGATGTAGATGTCGTCGCCGAGGAAGACCGCTTCGGCGATATCGTGGGTGACGAACAGGACCGTCGGATGGAATTCCTCCCAGATATCCGCCAGCAGTTCCTGCATCTGGAGCCTGGTGTTGATGTCCAGGGCGCCGAATGGTTCGTCCATGAGCAGCACCTGCGGGTTGGCGACCATGCTTCTGGCGATGGCCACACGCTGGAGCTGCCCGCCGGATAGGGTGGGGTAGCGGGCGAACTTGTGCGCATGACCCTCCAATCCCACTTTCCGGATGATGTCCATGGCCTGTTCCTTCCGGGCCTTTTCCGGAACCCCCTTGAAGCGCAGGGGCAGGGCGATGTTGTCCAACACGGTGAACCAGGGTAGGGAGGAATACTGCTGGAACACCATGCTGACCCGCGGCGCCTCCGCCATCGGTTTCCCGTGCACCAGGAGCTGGCCTTCCGTCGGTTCCTGCAAACCGGCGATGTATCGCAGCAAGGTCGATTTCCCGCAGCCGGACATCCCGAGTATCACGACGAACTCCCCTTTCTCGGGTTTGTCGGGAACGGCCAGGTTGACATCCCGGAGCACCCAGCTTTGTCCGTTGTCATAGCTCTGGCCGACGTTGATCATTTCTAGGATAGGTGTCTGACTGGTCATGTCGGTCTTTTTTGGGCCGGTGGTCGTTCGCGGCGAACCATCGGCCCCGATTACCCGGCGGCCTTCCTTCCGGCTTGGTGCAACAGGAACTCCCCGTAGGCCATGAACAGGATGGCGGCCAGCCCTCCCGTCAGCAGCACCGTGCCGTTCGCCGCCACGGCAGGGCTCAGGGCGGCCAGGGCCATCAGCGAAAGCAGCAGGAAAATACCCATCCGGACTTCCTGGAAGCCCCGGTGGAGTTGGGCGACGTAGCGGAAGGGGAACAACCGCCTGCTCAGGTAGCGGAATGCCTGGTCCTGCAGGAACCCGATCAGGACGATGATCAGGATGATGGCGAACATGTCGGGGACTTGTTGCAGCCGCCGCTTGACGTAAAGCAATGCGCCTAGTCCGCCGCTGTCCTTGTTGATATATTCCGCCACGATGATATAGGTCCAGGAGACGGCGGTCAGTACCCCGATGTCATCCAGGACGCGACTCATCACGGCCGGGAAATACACGCTGCGGAAGGTCTGCCATTTGCCGGCGCCCAGGGTGAATACCGTTTGCAGGTATACTTGTTCGACTTCCTCGATCCGGGCGATGACCGTCGGCAGCAGGAAGACCAGGATGCCGAAAGCCAGGAAAGCGACCTTCATCTCATCGTAGATGCCGAACCAGATGATGAATACCCCGATCAACGCGGTCAACGGCAGGTAGCGAAGGGCGTTGACCGGCTTTCTGAACAGGCCGCGCAGTACCGGGAACAACCCGATCAGGAAGCCGAGCGGGACACTCAGCAACACCGCCCAAAAGTATCCTTGCAGATTGAGCCATATGGACCGGGCGGCATTGCCGGCCAGCCGGTCCTGTCGGGCCAGGTGCGGCAGGCGTGCCAGTACCGAAGCCGGGAGCGGGACGATGGGATACACTTTTTCGACGGTGGTCGCCCCGGCCAGCAGGATGGAATCCGCCAACAGGAGCGAGTCGCGCAGCCGCCTGTTTTCCAGGGTGTCGCCGATGAGGGTGGAGGGCAACTCCCGGTTGTAGCCCTCCACTTTCGGTACCCGGACCGAAAATGCCTCCGCCAGAAGCCACCAGCCGAGCAACAGCAGCATCACCCCCAACAGGGGAAGGATCTTGTTTAGGAGCGGGGAAAGGGTCCCCTTTGGGTTGAACATCCGCAGTGGGTTTGAGCAGGATCAGCGATTACTCCCGCACCAATTGGAAATCGGTCCGGCGGTTTTTCGCGCGACCGTCCGGGCTGTCGTTGGATGCAACGGGTTGGTCCGGGCCGTTGCCCATGATGATGAACCTGTTTTCCGGCATGTCGTAGGCGCTGACCAGGTAATCGCGGACGGCGGCGGCTCGTTTTTGGGACAAGGCGATGTTGGAGACCCGGTCCCCGACATTGTCCGTGTTCCCTTCGATCCGGATCCGGGCATTGGCGAAGGCCCGGGCGATTTCCACGAATTCCTTGTCGATGATGTATTTCGCATTTTCGTCCAGGGTGAATTCGCCGGTCCGGAAACTGATGCTGACCGGTTTGGTGGCGACCGCCTCCAGGCCGGCACCTTCGGCGAGGGGGACTTCCTCGAAGCTCTTCTGTCCCTCCGCCGCCTGGTCGGGGCCCGATAAGGTGGTTTCCCGGACGGCACCGGAGTAGGCGATTTCCCGCCAGCTCGGCACCCGGCCTTCCACGAATCCCAGCTCGCTGTATACCTGGGCCATCCGTCCGTAGAGGCGGTCCGCCGTGACGCCCTTGTAATCCGGATTCATGCCGAAGAAGTTGAGGTTGTCCCCGTGGGTGGCCAGCCGGACGTTGCCGATGGCCTTGTAGGCCCACTCCGGGGTGACGCCCTCGAAGTTGGCGGCGAGGATGTCCGCCGCATGGCGTCGGGCCTGTTCGGAGCCATTGATTTCGGCGGCCCCTTTCATCCAGCCTTCGTAGAGTTGTTGCAGGCGGACACGGTTGGCGTCGACCCAACTGCGTTTGGCGATGAACACATCCGCGATGATGTTGGAGGCGGAGCGGGTACTTTCCAGGATCCGGGACCCCGGCACGGCGGCCAGGCAGGCCTCGTCATCCGGGCTCCAGACCACGGCGGCGTCGACCTGTTGTCCCTTGAAGGCTTCCGCCGCATCAATCGCACTGGCCTGGGCCACGATTTCCACATCCCGGACGGTCAACCCGCCGGCCTCCAGCAACCAAAGCAGGAAGGAGTGGGATGGACTGAGTTCCGCCACCGCAATTTTCTTTCCCTTGAGGTCCGCGACGGCGTGGATGCCGCGCCTGACCACGATGGCATCCCCGCCCCGCGACCAATCCGCCTGGAACACGACCTGGGGTTCGAATTCCCGCATGGCACCGGATTCCGTAGGGAATGCGTCGATGGTGGCCCACAGCAGGTCGACTTCCCCGCTCTTGAACGCTTCCCGGCTGGCGGTGAAGTCGTCGAGGACCTTGAAATCGACCGTGAAGCCGTAATCCTTGAAAAACCTGGACGCCCGGCTCGGCCGGAAACCTTCGTTGAAATATTGTCCGCCGGCATAGCCTCCCCAGGTGACCACCCCGATGCGGATGGGATCGGGAAGCCCGCCGGCATCGCTTCCGTCCGCGGCAGGGTCCGGGCCGGCGGACCGGAGCAGGTCCTTTCCGGCGGATGTATTGTCGAGCAGCCATTTGCCGCCGGTCACCACCCCGGCCACCACGGCCAGGGTGATCAGGAGCTTGGAGAAAGAGGTTAATCGTGTTGCCATGGTGCTTTTGTTGTGGTTGATGTTGTTTGTGGGTGGGGTCGACATCGCCTAAGCATAACGCGATTCCGGCAAGGAAGGTTTGCCCATCCTTCGGATAAGCCTATTCCGGCACCGGTCCGGCTTTGCGGTCCTCCGGAATACGGTCAATCGAAAAAACGCTCGTAGCGGTTGCCGTCGGGCCGGCCGGTAGCGGCGACATCCGGTTCCCGGAGCGGCAGGCCGTCCGGTGCGGGGTCGGTCCGCCGGCCGCCCTGCCCGGCTTTGGTCACCCGGGTCAGGTTCTCTTCCCATTCCTGCAGCAAGGCCAGTCCCTGGCTCGAATACACACCCTCCCGAAGGTCCATGGTCTGCATGAAATCGGAGGATAGGGACAGGAACCGGTCCAGTTCGCCCAGTTGGCGGCCGACCTCGTCCGACAGGGAACGGAGGGATTGGTCGAACCGTTCCCGTGTATCCCGGTCGCCCGGCAGGATGTTCCGGGCGGACCGCATGGCGGAGGACGAGGCCTTGATGGCCTGGTATTCCTTCTCCCGGTGCGCCGCCAGGTCGGCGGTATCCTCCACCATCAGTTCCGATCGGTCCCGCATACGCTGCAGCTGGCGATTCAAGGCCTGCAGCTGCTGGTAGGAGCCGCGGAGCCGTTCGTTGGATTCCCGCAGCCTGCCGACCTTCCGGGCCTGCAACAGCCGGAGGGTCTCGTCTTGCGCGGCTTCCCGGGGCATCGTCGAAAGCAGGGCGTCGATTTCCCGCTCATTGAGGACGATGCGTTCCAGCAAGAGGTGCATATGTCCCCGGAACTCGTTCAATTGCCGGACCAGGTTCCGATGATGCCCGCGCAAGGCTTCCACATGCTCCCGCAGCTGGGCGATCGGGTCGCGCTCGGTAAACAAGGACGCCAGGCCGGTGGTCATTTGCCGCCACCCGAGCGCAAGCAGGCGGCGGGACCGTACATCCATCCCCAGGAAGACCAAGCCGGTCACCACCATGCAAAACAACACCAGGTTCGCGGTGTCGTCGAGCCACCGGACCCACGACGGGGCCAGGTAAAAGGCAGCCACGGCGGCGGCGGTCGCCACCATGGACAACAATACCAGGGATACGACATCTTCCGGCCGTTGCCAAAATCTGGGTTTGCGAGGGCTGGCTGGCATTTGCTGGGAAAGGTTTACCGGGACAGGACCCCATCCCGGCCTACAACGATAAAGTTTTTTACGAAAATTTAAAAAAAGAAAAGATGAAAACACCTCCCGACCGGATGAATGGTGGTCCATGTCCTCCCATTTTAGGGGCCGGGTAGCATCGGACGCCATTCCGGTTTTTACCGCCACCGCCGCCGATCAGCCTGTCATCCCGCCGGGGGCGACTCCTGTTTCCCTGTGCAACATACCGGGCTGCTGCAAGGACTGCCATCCACCCGGTTCCACGGCCGACCCGCCCTCACCGCGAAGCGACGGAAGCAGGTCTGCCGCCTCGGGAATACGCTTGCGCGACAGGCCGTTCAGCCGGGCGGTGCCGCCGCCATGACCGGATTAATCCGGTCATGGCGGCGGCATGCCATGGTCATGCCTGCGGGCGGGTGCCGGCCGCCATTCTTTACCGCACCAAACTGACATCGCCCCGGAAGAGCTGGTCCTGCCCGTCCACAAAGGTGACGACGGCGAACCAGGTGAAGACGGCCGGGTTGAGGGGTGTTCCCCGGTAGCTGCCGTCCCAGCCGAATTCCGGGTCATTGGGGGCGAAATCGGCCAGTTGCAGCACCGTTTCTCCCCAGCGGTCAAAGACCAGGAAGGATTTGATGCGCCGCACATCGCGACCGGCATACAGCTGGAAGCGGTCGTTGATTCCGTCGCCGTTGGGGGAGAATGCGTTCGGAACGAAAATAGCCCGGTCCTTCCTGACAAAAAGGGTCATCACGTCCTGCCCGGTACAACCGTTGGTATCCACGGCGATGACCGCTACGCGGGTCTGTTGCAGGGCCGGGAAGGATTGTTCGAAGCAGGGCATCAGGGGGCAGGGCAGCAGGGTGTCCGGTTGCCAAAGGATGGTATCCAGCTGGGTGTCGGGCACATTGACCTGCAGGTTGAGGGTGACGGTTTCCCCGAGGTCCACCACCAGGTCGCCGCCCAGGTCGGCGATCAAGTCCGGCGGGTCGGGCAGCTCGACCTCGGTTTCCCATTGACAACCGTCGGCATCGGTCACCCGGACCCGGTACGTGCCTGCCGGCAGCGGTTCGAACACCGGAATGTCCCCCTGGTCCCGCCCGTCCAGGGAAAACCGGTAAGGGCCCTCGGCCGGGTCCGTCTCCACCCGGATGGCGCCGTCGCGGTCGCCGGCACAAGTGGGCGGGCGGATGAGGACGCTTCCCTGGGGGATGTTGTCCTGGACAATGACCAGGGCGGCGTCACTGGCCGTGCAGTGGTTGCCCAGGTCGGTGGCGGTCAGGACATAAGTGCCGGCCGTTTGTACCGTCATGAGGAGGGCGGTAGGGTCGGTATCGAGGATGCCATCGGATGTGGCCCAGGACACCGTGGTGTTCGGGCCGGCATCGCCCTGCAGGGTGACGGGGTCCCGGAGGCAATTGAGTGCCTGGTCCGGTCCCGCCGTGACGAACGGGGCCGTCCGGTCTTGGGTGACGACGACGGGGAGCAGGTTTGTGCAGCCGTTGGACGCGACTCCCGACAGGTGGTACGTTCCCGGCTCCGAAACCGTGTATGTTGACCCGGTGGCCAACAGGGTCGTGTCGGTTCCGGAAATGACTACCCAGGAAAGTGCCACCCCATTGACGGAGGAGCTGCCGGACAGCACCGCCAGGGTATCCCGGCAGTTGAGGACGGGGACGGGACCGGCGGACAAGGGCGGGAAGCTGGCATTGTCGTCGATGTCGATGGAAGCCTGTACCGAACAACCGGAGGGAGCGTCTGTGGCCGTCAGCTGGTAGGTACCGGCGGCATCGACGACCAGGGTAGTGCCGCTCCCGACCGGCTGGCCGTTCCGTTCCCAGGAGAGGACCAGTCCGGGCGGTCCCGAGACGTCGGCGGTCAGGATGATTTCGGAGATGGTACAATCCAGGATTTCCCCCGGATTGGATTGGATGTCGAGCGCCAGGGACGGTCGTATGTCCGTTACGGTGGCGGAGGCCGTATCCCGGCATCCGTTGGGAGCGGCCACTTCCACGGTGTAATCGCCGGCGGTCGATGTGGAGACCGTCGGACCGGTGGGGTCGCCGATGATGGTACCGGGCATGGCGGATTGCCAGCCGAAGGTGGAGCCGGGCAGTACGGGGGCGCAGTCGAGCAGGACGATGGAATCCAGGCAGGTGATGGGCAGCGGCGGGGTGATGAGGGCCACCGGCTTTTCATGGAAGACAATGGGGACGCCATTGCTGAAGACCGTGCAATCGTCGGTCAGGATGACGTTCCCCTGTGCATCGGTGTCACCGGCGACAGCCGTGATGAAATAGGTCGTTTCATAGGCCGTCCAGGTGGCGTCGAAGCAGAACACCGGGGTGGCGCTGCGGAGAATCTCTCCGGATATTTGGGTCGCCGAGCCGGTGTGCAGGACAAATTGCAGCGCATCATCGGGGTCCAGGTAAGCGCCGGTCGGGTCGTAGGACGCCTGGAGGCAACCCGGGCCGCACCGTTCGGAGGATTCCGGCAGGAGGGTCCCGACGGCGGTCAGGCAGTCGACCAGTCCGATCAGGAAATCACATTCGGCCGGGCAGCCGTTCGCGTCCGTTACCAAGACGGACCAGGAACCTTCCCCCAGTCCGGTCAGGGGGTAGGTGCCGGCCGGGATGCCGTTCCAGGCCGCACCGTTGGAAGCGGCGGCCGTGTAGGGCGGGGAGCCGCCGGTCAAGGAGAAGGCGGCGCTGCCGTCGGTGGCGCCCGGCAAGCTGACGCTGCCGGTCTGGGCGCATCCCAGTTGGAGCGGACCGGTCGGTTGGGTGATATCGAAGACGGCGCTGCTGGTGCAACCGGATTGGTCGGTGACGGTCAGGGCGTAGGTGCCGGCCGGCAATTGGTCGGTCGAGGCCAGGTCCGGGGACCAGTCGAAAGTCAAGGGCGGCACGCCCCCGCTCAGGGACAACAGGATGCTGCCGGTGCTGTCACCGAAGCAGGCCACCGGCTGCACCACGGCATCGATGAGTACCACGGGGGCGTTCTCCGGAACGGGGAAAGCGGCACTGGCGCTGCAGGTCGAGCCCAGGGAAACCGTCACCTGGTAAGTACCGGCCGGCAGTTGTTCCAGGTCCTCCGCCAGGCTGCCGTCGGACCATGCGAAGACATAGTTGCCGGTCGGAAGCACGGTCAGGTCGATGGCGCCGTTGCTGTCGCCGCACAAGCTGTTGGGGGTGACGGCCGCATCGAGGGATAGCTGGACGGTATCATCCGGGACGGTGAAACTGGTCGTTGCGGAGCAACCGAGTGCATCCGTCACCGTCACGGGATAATTGCCGGCGGAAAGTCCCGACAAGGAAGGGTCGGTGGAACCGTTGGACCAGCTGACCTCGTACGGGGCGTTTCCCCCCGAGATGTCCAGGCCGACCGCGCCCTCCGCGTTGCCGCATAAAGACGCCTGGACGAAGCCGGCGGACAAGTCCGGGGCATTGGCGTTGTTGGCCACGGTGGCGGTCGAGCTGGCCGTGCAGGTCAGCCCGTAGGTGACGGTCACGGTGTAAGGGCCGGCCGGCAGGTTGTCCACATCCTCCGTTGCCGACCCGTTGGACCAGGAGAAGGAATACGTCGCCGGGGGGGAGACGGTGAGGTCGATGCTGCCGTTGGGTTGGGTGCAGGAAGTGTTCCCGGTGGGAGCGGTGCCCAGGGCGAAGCTCACCGGCTGGTCCGGGACGGTGGCCGTGGTGGTCGTTTCGCAGCCGTTGGCGCCGGTGACGACCAGTTGGAGCGTTCCGGCCGGCAGGCTGTCCAGGTCTTCGGTCGTGGCATTGTTCGACCAGGCGAAGGCATACGGGCCTACACCGCCGTTTACGGACACATCGACGGCACCGTCGGCTTGTCCGCAGGTGGCGGGGGTGATTCCCAGGCTGAGGGCCGGGTCGGCGGTCGTACTGGGTACGACGAAGCTATTGGTGGCGGTGCAGGTGCCGCCGGCGGAAACGGTGACGGAATACGTGCCGCCGCCCAGGCCGGAGATATCCTCCGTGGCGGCCCCGTTGGACCAATCGAAAGAATAAGTGCCGGCGGGTGTCACGGTAACCAGGACAGACCCGTTGGGGCTGGCACAGGAGGTATTGCCGGCGGGGGTGCCGTTGACGGTGAAGGAGAGGCTGTTGGCCGGAACGGCGGATGCCGTCTCCGCGCTGCAGCCTTGCGCATCCGTGACCGTCACCCCGTAGGTTCCGGCCGGGACATCCTGGATATCTTCCGATTGGGCCCCGTTGGACCAATCGTAGGAATAAGGTGCCGTTCCGTTCGAGACGCTCAGGTCGACCGCGCCGTCGGACAGGCCGCACAGCTCGCCGGTCACAATGGCGGACAGCAGGGGATTGCTCGTCAGGTCGTCGATTTGGAAGCTGGCGGAAGCTTCGCAGCTGCCGCCGTCGGATACGGTGACGGAATAGTTGCCGGCCGCCAGCGAGTCGAGGTCTTCTTCGGTGGCGCCGGTGGACCAAAGGATGGAATAGGTCCCGGGCGGGGAGACCGTCAGGTCGACCAGCCCGTTGGGCTGGAGGCAGCTGGTGAGGTCGGTGGTGGTACCGTTGATGCTGAAGCTGGCGCTGTTGTTGGCGACGTTGACCGTTTCCACGGCGGAGCAGCCGTTGGCACCCGTCACCGTCACCGAATAGTTGCCCGGGGCAAGCCCGTTGAGGTCTTCTTCCGTCGCGCCGTTGGACCAATCGAACGAAAAGGGCGCTTGTCCCCCGCCGATGGAGAGGTCGATGGAACCGTTGCTATCGCCGCAGATGGCGGCGACGGTGGTGGCGGACACCTGCGGCGGGCTTGTCTGGTTGGCCACGACGAAAGGTGCGGAGGCCGTGCAGTTGCCGCCGGCGGACACGGTGACGGTGTAGGTGCCGGCCGGCAGGTCGGCCAGGTCGGCGGCGGAGGCCCCGTTGGACCAGGCATAGGTGTAGCTGCCGGGTGGGCTGACGGACAGCGAGATGCTTCCGTCCGGGGCGTTGCAGGAGGTGTTGGGCGACGGTTGGCCGCTGACATTCAGGGTCGGGTTGTTGTTGACGATGTTGGCGTTGGTGGTGGCCGTACAATCGTTGGCATCGGTAACCGTCACGCTGTAGAGACCGGGAACCAGGCCGGACAGGTCTTGGGAGAGCGCCCCGTTGGACCAAAAATACAGGAAGGGCGAACTGCCCTGTTCCACGGACAGGTCGATGCCGCCGTTGGCCTGGTTACAGGTGGCGGCCGTCACGGTGGTCGACAACTGCGGCGGAACGGCGGCATTGGTCACTTCGAAGGAAGCGGTCTGGGTACAGGCCGGGCCGATGCTGACGGTGACGGTGTAGGTGCCGGGGCTGGCGTCGGTGATATCCTGCTGGCTGCTGCCATTGGACCAGCTGATGTTGTAGCTGCCACCCTGGGGGGGTACAGGCGGTTGGACGGACAGGATGACTTGTCCGTTCGGGGTGGTACAGGAAGAGTTGGGGAAAGTTTGTCCGGAGAGCGCGATGCCGGTATTGCTGCTGGTCACGGTCGCGACGGCCGAATTGGAGCACCCGGTGGCGGTGGTCACCGTGACGCCGTAGGAGCCGGGCAGCAGGTTGTTCAGGTTTTGGGTAATGGCGCCGTTGGACCAGACGATATCGAAAGGAGGCGCACCGCCCGAAATCGAAAGGGTCACGGCGCCGTCCGGATTGCCACAGTTGGAAGGGGTCGGGATTGCCGACAGGCCGGGCAGTTGGGTCTGGTCCGGGACGGTGAAACTGGCGGTCTGGGTACAGCTCAGTCCGGCGGTGGCGGTGACGGAGTAGGTGCCCGGGGCGAGGCCCGTGAGGTCTTCCGTGGTGCTTCCGTCGGACCAGGTGAAGGAATAATTGCCGGCGGGCTGCACCGTCAGGTCGATGCTGCCGTTGGCCGTCAGGCAGGAGGTGTTCCCCTGGATATCCCCGAACAGGTTGACGGGCGGATTGGTGTTGCCCACCGATACCGTCAGCGAGGTGCTGCAGTCGTTGGCCCCGGTGACGGTCACGGTGTAGCTTCCGGGCGGTACGTTGTTGATGCCGAGTTGGTTGCTGCCGTTGGACCACAGGTAGGTGAAAGGAGACATGCCACCGGAAACGATGACGACCGCGCTGCCGTTGCTTTCCCCGCAGGTAGCGGCGGTGCTGTTGGGGGCCAGCAGCGGGACGAACGGCTGTGCAGGCACATTCACGGACAGCGTCTGCGTACAGTTGCCGCCGGCGCTGACGGTGACGGAATAGGCGCCGTTGGCCACATTGGACAAGCTGCTGCCTGTGCTGCCGTCGGACCACAGGAAGGTGTAGTTTCCGGTAGGACTGACGCTGACGGATACATTACCCGTCGGGGCGGCGGGATCGCAGGAGGTATTGGGGTCGACGGTGCTGTTCAGGGAAAAGGGGATGGGGTTGTCCGGAACGGTGGCGGTAAAGGTCTGGGTGCATCCGTTTGCTCCGGTGACGGTGACGGAATAGGCGCCGGCAAAGAGGCCGGTCAGGTTCTGGGTGGTCTGGTTATTGGACCAGGCGAAGGAATAGGGTGCCAGGCTGCCGTTCACGGACAGCTGTATGGCGCCGTTATCCAGGCCGCAGGTGGCTGCGGTGACGTCGGCACTGACCTGGGGCAGGTCCGGTTCGTCCGGAACGGTGAAGGAAGCGACCTGGGAGCAAGAGCCATCGGTGGTGACGGTAAGGGTGTAGGTGCCGGGTGGGAGTCCGGTGAGGGTGGTGGAGGAGGCCCCGTTGGACCATTGGTAGCCATAGCTGGTGCCGACGGGCGGAATGCCGGGGGATACGAGGACGGTAATGGAGCCGTTCCCGCCGTTGCAAGTGGTATTGGCGACGATATCGGCACCGACGGTGATGGGCGGGTTGCTGTTTTCGATGTTGAAGGTGGCGGCGTTGGTACAACCGTTGGCGCCGGTCACCGTGACGGTATAGCTGCCGGCGGGGAGGTCCTGCAGGGAAGTTCCCGTGGCGCCGTTGGACCAATCGAAGGAATAGGGCGCCTGGCCGCCGGCTCCGGCGACGGAAATGGCACCATTGGCCAGGTCGCAGGTAGGAGCGGTGACGGCGGTCACCTGCGCGGCGGGCAGGTCCGGTTCGTCCTGGACGGTGAAGGTCGCGACCTGTGTACATTCACCACCTCCGCTGACGGTGACGGTATAGCTGCCGGGCGGGAGGTTGATGAGCGGTATGGAGGTTTCACCGTTGGACCAGTTGAAGGAATAGCTGTTGCCGGTCGGCGGATTGGCGGGCGTGACGGTGACGCCGACCTGTCCGTTGCCGCCGAGGCAGGAGGTATTGGGGAGTACGGTCCCGTTGAGGGAGATCGGCGGGTTATCATTGGTCAGGGAAATGGAGCTGGAGGAGGTGCAGCCGTCCGCACCGGTGACCGTGACGGTGTAGGTGCCGGCGGGCACATCGACGAGGTTCTGGTCCGTACTGCCGTCGGACCAGAGGAAAGTGTACCCGGGTGTGCCTCCGCTGACGGAGATGCCGATGCTGCCGTTTTCGAGACCACAAAGGCTGGGGCTGAGGTTGCTGCCGATGGAGGGCTCGTTGGGTTGGTTGCCCACCGTATATTCAAAAACCTTGCTGCAGCCGGTGTCGTCGGTCAGGGTCAGGGAGTAGGTACCGGGCGGTACATCGGTGAGGTCTTCGGTGGTACTGCCGTCGGACCAGACGAACTGGTAGGGGGAGGTGCCCCCCATGGGTGTGATGTCGATTTCCCCGTTCGGCAGGTCACAGGTGGCGTCGGTGACGGTGGACGTCGGTTCCAGTTTGATTTCCGTGACCTGGGCGGAACCGGAGACGGTTCCCTGGCATCCGCCGGAGACGGAAGAGACGTTCTGGAGGGAGACGGTTCCGGTTTGGGTGATGGACAGGGTGTAGGGGTTGTCACTGGTCTGTATGGGCGGTTGGGGGGTGCCGTCCAGGGTGTAGGTGAATTCCCAGGGAGCTTCCCCGGTGAAGGTGACGGTCAGCGGGACGGAGTTGTTCTGTCCCGGGCAGATGGAACCGCCGCCGGAAAGGGTGGCGGTCGGGAGTGGTACCACCGTGATGGTCGTGCAGGAGAGGACGTTGTTCGTGTCGCAATAATTCGCGACCCCGACGCAGAGCTCGGCGGTACCGGGTGTATTGCCCCAGGCGACCGAGACGTTGTTGCTGTTACCGTTGACCGTTCCCAGGGAGGGGGTCATGGTCCAGTTATAGATGGTGGCGCCGGCGGGCGGGGCGATATTGTAGGTGGCGGAGGAGCCCTGGCAGACCGTCGTCAGGCCGGATATCGGTCCCGGGTTGTCGGGCGGGAAGGGGACGGTCGAACCGTTGAGTACATTGACGGTATAATCGCAAAGGTTGCCGGCACAACCGTCGAGTACGATATAATAGATTTGCCCAACCACGAAGTTGTTGGAAGTCAGCAGGAAGGGGTTGGTCGTACAGGGGCACTGCACATCCATGACGGTCCATGGGGGCCCGCAGCCTGCATATATGCCACCCTGCAGGCCCGGGTTGTTGCCATTGCAGTTGCTGGGCACGATTTGGATGGTGATGCTGGTGGTGCCGGCAAAAAAAGCGAACCATTCGTCGTTGTTGAGGATCCACTGGCCGGAACATCCGGGGAAAGGCTGCGGGGAGTTGCTGTTGTTGATGGTGGCGCAGTAACCGTCCAGGTTGTCGCAGAGGACGGGTGCCTGCCCGCAATTGTTTCCCGGTTGTTCGAACCCCGGTGGCGGGCATTGGGCGTTGCCGATGGCCGGCCAAAGGGCGGAAACCGACAAGCAGGCGAGTAGCAGGTAATTTTTCATTTCGGTGTGGTAAAGGCGGATGCGGGCAGCTTGGATCCGGAACAGACCTGGTGTGGCGTACTGTCGCAAACAAGGCTTTTCCGACCGGTACAGCTTACGGACGTGTCGTGTCGGAAAACAAGATTCCCATCAAAGCTAAATAAAAATACAAAAAATCAATTTTCGGGATGAATGTTCATCAAAACAGACAATTGGTCGGACAAAGCACAAATACAGCGGACGGGATGGCCGTCGGATGGATGCGATGGCAGCGGGACCTGCGAAAAAAAGGCGAAATGACGGGCGACCCAACGATTGCGGGGGTGGCGCCGACCCGGAGCGGCGGTCATTCGCGGTGGTCGGGCCGAGGCTTCCGGCTTGGGCGGGGGGTATGGCTCAAGACAGGTATTTCTGGAGGTTACCGGCATCGCGTTGGATTTCCTGGCGCAGGTGGAGGTAGGTGGCGAGGAAGTCCGCTTTGGTCTTTTCGATTTTCAGGGTGGCCGCCTGCAGTTCGTGCCGGAGGCTTTCCCGGTCCGCCCCCAGGCGTTCGATGTCCTGCCGGAGGGATTCCATCTGCCGTTCCTTTTCCTTTACCTCGGCATCGATACGGGCCATGGCATCCTGCCGCTGGCCGATCCTTTCCCGGGTCTGTTGCAGGAGTGCCTGTTCGAACTTACGTTCTTCCGTCTCCAGGATGGTCAGGTAGTGGCCGATGGTATCCAGCAGGCGTTGGCGGCTGGCTCCCATGGCCTGTGCCATGGCAAAGGCGGATTGGTACCGGAGTTGTTCCGTCATGGCCATTTTTTCCAGTGATTTCAGGGATTGGCGGAACTCCAGGTAGTCCATACCCGGCAGGTTTTCCTTTTCCAGGGCCTGGGACAGGATATCCAGGAAAACATCCGACACCTGGCCGCTTTCGGGATCGGGGGATGCGGTGCCCGTATCGGGCGGAACGGGGCTGGGGCCGGCTTTCTCCGTTTGATTGTCCCGGGATCCAAGGGTGGTGGATCCGGTATCTGCGGTCCCGGCTTCCTCGATGAAAAGCGCCTTGATTTTTTTCAGGTCGATGGGCATGACTGGACGTTTGTGCGGGTCAACGGCCACCGGAGACGGTGGCCTCGGCATCCGGACCCAGCAGGTGGTTTTCCAGGAATTCCTGGATGGAGGACAATTCGGCGGCAGGTTCGAAGCGCACCGGCGGCAGGAAGGAGACACGCAGGCGGGAGCCCGGCTTCCGCAGGCGGAGCCCTTTCTTGTCGAATGCCTTGCGCAACCCGTCTATCCGCACCGGTACGACCAGCGGTTGGTAGGACTTGATGATATTGGCCGTACCCTTCCGGACCGGTGCACCGGGTGTGGTGGTTCCCTGCGGGAAGGTGATGACCCAACCGCAGGAGAGCGCCTTGCGAATCTTCAGGGGCGCCTGCAGGTCGGCGTGGCCCTGGATATCCTGGCCGGCCCGGCGCCAGTTGCGCCGGATGGTAACAGCGCCGGCGTAAGTGAACAGCCGGGGGAGCCAGCCGCCCTCCAACATGGTTTCCTCCGCGGCGATGTAGTAGTTCCGCGCCCGGGGCCAAAGCAGGTATATCGGGAAATCCAGCTGCCGGAGCCCCCATTTGTGGGCGGAAAACAGGTGGAACAATAGGATGACATCCGCGAAATACGTCTGGTGGTTGGAGACGAACAGCACATCGGTCATCGGCAGGTTGCGGAGGTGTTCCATGCCGGTTGTCCGGGTCCGGTTGAGGAGATGGACACCGGGATAGGTGAAGATGCCGATGATTCCGGTCAGCATCCTTTTGACAAACAGGATGTTGCCGAAAGCGTCCCGGGGAAGGAGCCTGTCGGTGCGGAATCCCGTTCGCCGGCCTTCCGCCGGATTGTCCTGGTAGTCTTCCCTCATAGGGTTGGTGATGAGCCTCGTCTTCATGATGTTGCCGGTTTCACGGCTGCGGGCGGCCGTAATCGGAACGCCAAATGTAGGAACAATATCCCATTGCTTGTTTATCGGACGGGGAGAATACGGCCGCCGGATCCTTCGGGCAAGGAATATGGTCGGGGGGGGCGTCAAAAAAAATTATATTTGCAACCCGATCCGGGACCGGAAGGCAGCCGGAAAAACGGCAGGGTTCCCTTCCGGACAAATGAAGCAGCCATCATGACGTTCGATGTCACCATTCCCGTGCTCAACGAAGCACCGACGCTGGACCGGCAGGTGCGGAAACTGCACGGTTTCCTGAAGGAACATTTTCCGGCGCCACACCCATGGCGGATTGTGATTGCCGACAACGGTTCCACGGACGGTACGCTGTCCATTGCCCGGGAACTGTCCCGGGAATTGCCGGAAGTCGTGCCCCTGACGGTTCCCCGCAAAGGGGTCGGCCTGGCCCTCAAGCATGCCTGGGAACGTTCCGATGCGGATATCGTCGGCTACATGGACCTCGACCTGGCGACCGACCTTCCCCATTTCCTGCAAGCGTACGAGGCCCTGGCATCCGGCCGGTACGACCTGGTGTACGCAACCAGGCTGCACCCGCAGGCGGTCGTCGTCGGCAGGACCTTAAAGCGGGAAATCACCTCCCGGGTATTCAACCTGATGCTCCGGACCTACCTGGGCATCCGTTTTTCCGACGGCATGTGCGGTTTCAAATGGATTCGCCGCGAATTGGTTCCCGCCCTTCGGGAAGGAGGCGCCGTCAGCGACGGTTGGTTCTTTTCCACCGAACTGCTGACGGTGGCCGAATGGCAGGGCCTGCGGCTGCGGGAGCTTCCGGTGCGTTGGACCGATGACATCAGCAGCAGCAGGGTCCGTATCCCGGCCCTGGCCCGTCAGTATATCCGGGCGATGCAATTGCTCAAGACCAAAAAGCCGAAACAATGACGGACCAGCCCGGGCACATGCCGCCGGTCCCTGTCCTCGGTACCGCCATGTGGGGATGGACCCTCTCCCGGTCCGTCGCCTTCGGCCAGCTCGACAGCTGGTATGCGGCCGGTTTCCGGTCCGTGGACACGGCGACCAATTACCCAATCGACAAAGATCCCGCCCATTTCAAGGGGGCGGAAGCCATGCTGGCCGATTGGATCCGGGCGCACGGGGTCCGCGACCTCGAGGTGACGGTCAAGGTCGGCAGTGTCGACAATCTCCGTACCCCGGCATGCAACCTCACGCCGGCTTTCCTTCGGATCATGTCGCTGCATTACCGACGCCTGTTCGGTGAAAACCTGCATGGGCTGATGGTACACTGGGATAACCGGGACGATGCGGCCGCCGTCCGGGAAACGGTCGGAACCCTGGCCTCCCTGCAGGCGGAAGGATCGTACATCGGCTTGTCCGGCATCCGGTATCCCGCCGTCTACGCCGGCTGTTGGGAAGGCATGCCCCCTCCGGACATCCAGGTCAAGCACAATGTCCTGCATTCCGATATCGAACGGTACCGGCCCTGGTTCCCGGACAGCCGGTATTTTGTCTACGGAATCAACGGCGGCGGCCTCAAGCTGTCCCCGGCCGCATACCGTCCTGGAGGTACCTGGGCGGCGAGAGGACTGGAGCCCGCCGCCGTGGCGCCGGTCCTGGAACGGTTGGAACGGCTGGTCGCCGAATGGCAGGCCGGACAGGACCCCCGGCGCTTTCCGGCCCGGTTGTCCGAAATCGGGATGCTCTACGCCTGGTATCATCCATTGGTGAAAGGGATCCTCTTCGGTGCGTCCGGGGTGGACCAGCTGGAACGGAACATCGCCACCTACCGCCGACTGGCGGACGGGGACTACCGGGATATCCACCGCGACCTGGTCGCCGCCCTGGCCGCCCTACGGGAACCCAAGGGGTGACCAGGTCGTTTCATAGGATATCCACAGGGGCTGCTGCCGGCGGAATCAGTCCCCTTGCGCCGCCCCGTTCAGGCTCCTTTGGCAGGTCCGCAGTGCCGCCGGGTTGTCAACGGGCCCTCCGCCGCAAACAAGCCGTATGCAGGATTTCGATTTTGTTGTCATCGGTGGTGGTATCTTCGGCAGTTATGCCGCCCTGTACCTGTCCGGAAAAGGCTACCGGGTGTGCCTGCTGGAGAAGGAGTCGACCTTGTTCCGCAAGGCCAGTACCGTGAACCAGGCCAGGCTGCATGCCGGATACCATTATCCCCGGAGCGTCGCAACCGCACACATGAGCGATGACCATCGGGAACGCTTTACGGCGGACCACCGCGACTTCATCCATTTCGATTTTGAGAAGTATTACGCCATCGACCGATACAGCAGCCTGACCGATGCCGCCCAATTCCAACGGTTCTGCCGGTACATCGGTATCCGGTGCGAACGGGTCGACACCCATCCCCTTTTTCGGTTCGACCGCCTGGAGGCCTTGTTCCGGACCACGGAATATTCCTTCGACCCTTACCTCCTGGCCGCCTTTTACACGACCCGGCTCGAAGCGGCCTCCCGGGTCCAGGTATGGGTGAACGCTTACCCGACGGAGGCTTCGAAGGAGCAGGACCATTGGCGGATCCGGGTAGCCACCGGCTCCCGGCAGGTCCTGCTGCGCACGCCGGTCGTCATCAATGCCACCTACAGCGCCAGCAATCATGTCAACCGGATCTTCGATATCCCGGAACTGGCGCTGATGCACGAACTTTCCGAAATCGCCCTGCTGACCGCCCCGTCCTTCGCACGCACCGGACTCACGGTCATGGACGGCCCGTATGCCTCCCTCATGCCGTATGGGAAATCCGGACTGCTTTCCCTTTCCTCCGTAATCTATACCCACCACCAGGTCTCCTTTGAAAACCTGTCTGCCTTCGACTGCATGGAAAAGGCCGAGGACTGCCGGCCGGGGTTCCCGGCCGACTGCAACACCTGTCCGGTACGCCCCCGTTCGAATTACCTGAAAATGGAGGCCCAAATCCGGCAGTACATCGCCCCGGAAGTGGAATTCCACCCGCTGACCTCCCTGTTCACCATCAAGTCGAAGCTCAAGGCCAACCAAATCGACGACGGACGACCGACCGAAATCTCCCGCTTGCACAGCCGGCCCGATTTCTACTGCCTTTTCGCCGGAAAGATCAACTCCATCTACGAGATCGAAAAGATCGTCTGAACGCGGAAAAATTTTCCGTCGCCGGTACCGGTTGCCGGTACCCCATCCTAATTTTGCCGCACCGGGCGACGCACCGGGTTCTCCCTGCCGGTCGGTCCGCTCCCGCCCGCCGGGAACAAAACCGCCGCCACCGACGTATGACCGGTGCAGGGGCTTCCGCCCCCCGGCGGAGCCGAAGCCGGAACGCCCGCCGCCATCCGGTATTGACCAAAAAACGTCTTATGCCAGTCCAAGTATCCTCGGAAATCGGAAGACTCAGAAGGGTGATCGTCCATCGGCCGGACGAAGGGATCGCCCGCATCTCACCCAAGCGGGCCAGTGAACTCTTGTTCGATGATATCGTGCACCTCCCCCAGATGCAGGAGGAGCATGACATCTTCACCGGAATCCTGCGGGCTTTCCTGGGGCCTGAAAATGTCCTGGAAACCCGGGAGCTGCTTCGGGAATCCATCGCCAGCGACCCGGCGACCAAAGAATGGGTCATCCATGAGATCGTCGATTACGAGGAGCTGCCGGCCTCCCTGGAAAAGACGCTGTTGCAGCTGACGGACGAACAGTTGGCGGATACCCTCATCAGCGGATACCTCGCCACGGAGGATTACATCCTGTTCGACCCCATCCCGAACTTCATCTTCACCCGCGACATCGCCGTCACGGTCAACGACCATGTCATCATCACCAAGCCGGGGAAGGAAGCCCGTTTTCGGGAAAACTACCTGGCCCGCTACATATTTTGGTCCCATCCGATCTTTTCCCACCTGAAGGACGAAGGCCGTTTGATCAACATGAACCATGTGGAGGAGTTCCCGCCCTCCCGCCGCGGCGAACTGGTCTCCCTGGAGGGCGGCGACGTCATGGTCCTGAACCGCGACTACCTCCTCATCGGCCGCAGTGAGCGGACCAGCGCCCATGCCATCCACATGCTGCGGGACAAACTCTTCGAAAGGAAAGTGGTCCGCAACGTCGTACAGATCAACATCCCGCAGGAACGGTCCTACATGCATATCGACACCATTTTCACCCAGGTCAGCAACCAGCATATCGTCGCATTCAAACCCATCGTCCTGGATGGGCTCAGTTCCAATGTCGAGGTCCACAAATGCAACGGGACCAGCGTATTTTACCACTCCGTCCGGGATTTCATCATCAATGAGATCAATCCGAACATGCAGTTCATCCTGTCCGGCGGCGGGGAATCCCCTTACCAGGAGCGGGAACAATGGACGGACGGCTGCAACCTGGTGGCGGTCAAGCCGGGTGTGGCGCTCACCTACGACCGTAACCCCTACACCGAGAAAGCGTTCCGGAAGGCCGGCTTTCGCGTGGTGAACGCCCGCAAACTGCTGCGGGACCTGCAGTCCGGCAAGGTCCACCCGGACGAGGTCGAGAACACCATCATCAACCTCCCGTCCAACGAACTCTCCCGCGCCCGCGGCGGTTCCCACTGCATGACCTGTCCCATCGAGCGGGATTGACAGGCCGGCCCATTGCCGCAAGCTTCCTATCTTTGCCGGCGATGCGATTCACCTTCCGGAAACGGCACCTGGCCGGATCCGGCCATATGCCATACCGATCATGTACACCACCGAATGCCAGGCGAGGGTCCGCTACGCCGACACCGACCAGATGGGATACCTGTATTACGGCCGCTACGCCGAACTGTACGAGGTAGGACGGACGGAGATGCTGCGGGGCCTCGGCATGCGATACCGGGAAATGGAGGAAAAGCACCGGATCATGCTGCCGGTCGCCTCCATGGAGATGCGGTTCATCCGCCCGGCCGGCTACGACGACCTGCTGCACATCCGCACCACCTTGGTGGAATGGCCGGACAAGTTCCTTTCCTTTCACACGGAAATCCTCAATGAGGAAAGCAAATTGGTCAACGAGGGCGATGTCCGGCTGGTGTTCGTGGACAGCGGTACCCGGCGCCCCGTCCGGGCACCGGAATTTTTCCTCGACCTGATCCGTCCGTTTCTTTCGGACGTCGGGACAATGTAAAGGGACCGTGGCGGCTTGTACCGTCGGATGACGGGACGGGCGGATGCCCGTCCGATTTTTGCCGCCTCGGATGGTCCCGCCCCTCCGGCGCTGAAATCCTTTCCACATAGGTACCGGCCTACCAGCCGGGATGCAGGGCGGCGAAGAAGGCGGCCTGTGCCAGCAGCAGCCAACCGGCCACCGGGTTGCGGCAATCCGGCAACCACCGTTGGTGCAGCAGGGACAAGGCCAGGGAAACGGCGAACCATCCCAGGTAATTCTGCATCGGCGGGTTCCCGGTTTCCCAGGTCCACATCCCATGCGCGATGGCCACCGGTTCCAGCAGCAGGTCGAGGGCGACCGGGAAGATGGCACCGGCCAGTGCCCGGACCCACCAGCCGCCCCGGCCGTCCAGCCACCGGTTGGCCAGGCAGTTGCCGGCATAGACCAACATCGCCCAATTCACCCCGATCAACAAGGGGGTTTCCCACAGTTTCGGCCCCAGGATTTCTCCGTAGGCATAGGAGCCGAAGATCCGGCCCGTCGCCACACCGGCGACCTCCACCCAGTAACCGGCCAGGAACGCGACCGTGAGGAACCGCCACAGGCGGTCCCGCGGCCCGTCCGGATGGTTCCAGACCAGCAGGCCGAAACAACTCAGGAGCTGCAGCGGCGTCAGGTCCAGGATATCCGTACGGCCCAGCAAGCGGACCGTGAGGATGCCGACCAGGTGGGTGACCAGCAGCACGACCCCGGTGAGCCGGATTTTTCCCCGGGCCTGCCGGGTCGTTGAGGCGGCGGACGAAGGGTCTGTATGGTGGGACATAGCATCAGGTATGTGCCGGGACTTCCGGCCGTCCTCCCCGCTTGTGGGTGTACGGGTCAGGCCGGCCCGATTTCCCCGGCCGTTATCTTGGCGGACAGCAGGCATAGGGGGATCCCTCCCCCCGGGTGAACGCTTCCTCCGACAAAATAAAGATTTTTTATGCGGTTGGAAAAGTTGGGGTGCCGCAGGAAGGCCGCCATCCGGTTGTTGCTGCTGTATCCGTAGAGCGCACCGCGGTGGGAGGCGGTCCTGTTCTCGATTTCGGAGGGGTGCAGGACCGCCTCCGTGCGGATCAGTGGCCCCAGTTCCACCCCGAGCCGGCGGCTGAGTTTTTGGAGGACCCGCTCCCGGATCCGGGCGACCCACTCGGCGGTGGTTCCGCTCGCGTCCGCACAGGGCGTGTTGACCATCACAAACCAATTCTCTGCGCCGGCCGGTGCATCGGCGGGCGTCAGTTTGGAAGTGATGTTGACATAGACCGTCGGGTCATCGGTCACCCCGCCGTCGGCCTGGGTGCGGAACTCCGCCCCGTAGTCGGCCGAAAAAAAGATGTTGTGCAGGTGCAGTTCCGGGAAGTGGCGGCCGATACCCCAATAAAATATCAGGGCGGAGGTGCTTTTGGGTTGCCGCAGGATCCGTTCCGGCCGTTTGGCGCCGGGCAGCAGCCGGTGGTAGGTGTAATACACGTCCATGTTGCTGACCACCCGGTCGAAAGGCTCGGTTCCTGCGGCCGTCATGATACCGGTGGCCTTGCCGTCATGGGTCAGGATGGACGTGACCGCTTCCCCGAAGCGGAACTCGACACCCTTCCGGCGCGCCAGCCCGTAGATGGCCTCCGTAATGTGATGCATACCCCCTTCCGGATAAAATGTGCCGATGCCATGTTCGAAGTGGGGGATGATCGTCAACATTCCGGGCGCCTGGTAGGGATCCGACCCGTTGTAGGTGGCGTATCGGTCGAACAGTTGGGCCAGCCGCCGTTCGCCGAACCAGCCCCGGTTGACCTGGTGCATGGACCGGAAGAGGTCGAAGAACGGGAGAAAAGCCAAGGCCTTCAGTACCCCGGGCTGCAACCAGGTACCCAGCCGGTGGAGGGAATATTCCAGGAAAATCCGGCCGGCGAGCTGGTATTTCCGCTCGCTCCGCCGCAGGTAGGCGGCGGTCACCCGGGCCGGGACGCCGAAGGTGGCTT
Source organism: uncultured Saprospiraceae bacterium (assembly GCA_964573725.1). Taxonomy (GTDB): domain Bacteria; phylum Bacteroidota; class Bacteroidia; order Chitinophagales; family Saprospiraceae; genus UBA6168. The sequence continues at coordinate 23,358 of CAZNLJ010000030.1, read as the reverse complement.
CCGCCGTCCGGGCGAATGCCGCCCGGTCCGTACTCGCCTGGAAACGGGTGCCGTCCTCCCAGAAATAATGGCAGGCGACAGGCAGGGCGCGGAACGAAAAATGGTCCGTCACCGGTTCGCCCGCCAGCTCGAACAATTCGGTCACGTATTGCGGCATGGTGAACAGCGAAGGGCCGGCGTCGAAGCGGAACCCGTCCTGGGAGAAGGCCGTCAGTTTGCCGCCCGGATAGTCGTTGGCCTCAAAAACCGTAACGGCATGGCCTTGGCTGGCCAGCCTGACGGCGGTTGCCAATCCGCCGATGCCGGCGCCGATGATGGCAGTTCTTTTCATTGGATGGTCGTGTTTTGGTGGGGAAGGAGCAGCTGCCTGCGCCGGGATTGCCTGGCGCCGGGGCGGCAGCCGCTTTCCTGTCCGGCGGATACCCATCAAAAATATCCCAAATACAGGCGTTTTTTTTGAATTCCCCGACGAAATGAAAAAAAAGTGTCCCGGCGGAAGTGCATCGACAAGGGCTTCGGGGACCTAGGACCGGTTTTCCGAAGCGTCGGCCGGTGCGGCAAGAGCACGGAAGATGGGGCACGGCCCTGCACGGGGAGGGCCGCCGGACGGTCAGCGGGGTGGCGGGTCGGAGGTGTCGGGATTACCGGTCCGCCGGTCAGGGCAAGCTATCCACGACCGGAATCACCGGCGATGGAAGGGGCATCCGCCGTCGGGCGGTCCGATGGGATGGGTGCGGATGTGGTAGGGACCGTCGGAATCGAGGACAGCGGCGTCGGGGTTCCAGACCGGTGTGTTGTAAAAGAAATTGGGCGTCAGGATGCGGGCGTCCCAATCCTGGTGGTAGATGGCCGTGACGGAGGCGGCGGTGGGTGGAACAATCCAGGCCCAGTCCGCCGTGACCGGTCGTCCGCAACGCTGTTCCGATTCGACGAAGCGTTGGAACTGGTGCGCCGCCGTATGGTGGTCCACCAGGGTGACTCCCTGCTGTTCGAAGGAATGCAGGACCGCTTCGTTCAGTTCCGTGAGGGCACGGTCTTTCCAGAGGGATTTCCGGGACCGGGTATCCAGTCCCATCTTGTCGGCGATGAGCGGGAGCAGGTCATACCGGTTGCTGTCGCCGAGGTTGCGGGTACCGATTTCCGTGACCATGTACCAACCGTTGAAAGGGGCGGCGGGGTAGTTGATCCCGCCGATTTGGAGTACCATGTCGGAGATGACGGGGAGGGCATGCCATTTGAGGCCCAGGGAAGCGAACCAGGGCAGGGTAGGATGGTGCAGGGGGACCTCCAGCACCAGTGCCGGAGGCAGTTCGAACCAGGAAGGGGGCTGGCCCTCGAATTGGAAGACCAGCGGCAGGATGTCGAATTTTGTTCCGGCGCCTCTCCAACCCAGGTCGAGGCAGCGGCGCGTGAAAGGGACCAGGGCCGGGTCGCCGAGGAAGCCGCCGCTCGGTTGCGGGTAACCGGCATAGCGGATGACCTGGGGGTTCCAGAAGCGGAGCGGGGCCACTCCGTCCGGACCTTCCGGGGCGAAGATGGTGATCCGGGGACGGATCTTGCCGCGGTTGGTGGCGAAGTCCAGGTGTTCAAACACCGCATCCCGGACTTCCGCCGGGGTGGTGGCCGTCCGTTGGTCCTCGACCTGTATGGATTTCCAATGCAGGCGGCCGATGCACCGGTTGCTGTTGCGCCATGCGACCCGGGCGCCGAATGTCAACTCTTCCGCCGTATGCAGGTAGGTACCGGTATCCCGGATGGATTGCCGCACCGCCTCCAGGCGGTCGGTCAGGCCGGGTTTGCCCGATTCCCCGAAATATTGGGTCAGGAAACCGGCGGCAAGCTCGAACCGGTCCGTCGTCGGCTTTTCCTGGCCTGTCGGTGGCTGGTGGTCTTGTGACATCATGGCGAAGCAGGTGGCAGCCTGTCGGCGGATCGCGGCTGCAAACCGTGTCCGAAGGCTTTTTCTTGCGGCCTCAAGGGGCTGGCGGACCGGGAGAAGGACTGAGGATCTCCGACCCTGTCCGCTGGTTTAAACGCTGGATCGGGCCGCTTGTTGCCGGGTTTCGGTTGTATTTGTCGATTGGATCCGGCGGAATTCGTTGCGGATAGCACCGGCGGTCCCGACAGGTGCTCTTGCCGTCGCGACGACTTCCTGGCTGCAAAGGACATAATATTTCGTTAAGGGTCGGGTACGAACCCATCCCGGCGGCAAGATATTTCGTTATCGTTCCTGTAACTTTGTGGGAAAGCGCCCAACGGACTTGTCGCCGGGGCGTCGGCGGCGCAATCTGCGCCGAACGCAGCGGACAACCCAATCTTCCGACCGGCAGGCCGTACCGCTCGGCCGGAGGGAAGCCAGGCAGACTACCGTCAATTTCCAGCCCGCCGACACGTCAGGACAAGGCCGACAGCCGCACACCGATATGCACCGATCCGTCCGGGAATATTTCCAATCCGTCAGGCGTGCCTGGAATACGCGCAGGGCTGTGCGTCTTCGCCGGGCGGTATCGGTTGTGGTGCTCTTGTTGTTCCTGCCCTTAATCCTGCTGTTCCTGCCGCCGGTACAGCGGGAGGCGGTCCGTCGGCTCACGGCCTTCCTGTCGGAAACCTTAGATACCAGGGTAGAGGTGGCGTCGGTGTATGTCGGCTTGTTCAACCGGGTCCACCTTCGCGGCGTCTATGTGGAGGACCTTTCCGGCGACACACTCCTTTCGGCGGGAAAGTTGACCATCAACCATGATGGGCTTTACAAATTGCTGGCCCGCCGGATTACGGTCGAGCACTTATCCTTGTCGGATGCCCGGCTCCATTTGCATACCCCGCCGGACGGCGGACCACCCAATTATGCTTTTCTTTTTGATTTCCTCAATTCGAAAACCCGGGCAAGGCAGGATACGTCCGGCGGAATCGACTTTCGGTTCGATCTCCGCCATATCCGGCTTTCGGACATTTCGGTTTCCCTGGAGGACGAGGCCGCCGGTAACCTTTACGACATCCGGTTGGAAGGCCTGGAGGCCCAGCTCGACACCTTTGACTTGCGGCGGCAGGTGTACGCCGTCGACAAATTGGTGCTGACCGCCCCCCAGGTCCGTATCGGGTGGGACCCCCCTTGTGTGGAGCAGGCTGATACCGGGATAGTCGCCTCCGCGCCGTCCGATGCCGCCGTGCAATACGGGCCGGCTCCCCACATCCGGATCCGCACCTTCGAACTGGCTGAGGGCGGTTTCTCCTTGCGTAACCGTCGCCGGGAACCCGTCCGGACCACTCCGCCGGATATCCTCAATTACCAATACCTCGATGTGGACAGTATCGGGATGGAGATTCGGGACTTCTCCTTCGACCAGGGGGTTTTTCAAGGGGAAATCCGCGGCATGCACCTGCGGGACAGCAGCGGCTTCGTACTGCAGGACCTTTCCGTCCGCTCCGCCCGGGTCGACGACGAGGAAATCGCGCTGGACGGATTCCGGCTCATCACCCCGCACACCCGACTCGGGGACACCCTTCATTTCCATTACCCTTCTTTTTCCGCCTGGTCCGAATTCGTGGACGAGGTGGAGATGACGGCCCGGTTCCGGGACGCTGCCGTGTCGATCCGGGATATCCTCACCTTCGCCCCTGTTTTGTCCAGAAACGCCTTTTTCAGGGAAAATAAATCGGAAGTGGTGGAAATCAGTGGCTTGGTGAGCGGAACGGTCAACCACCTGGACGGGAGGCACCTGGAACTGAACCTGGCGAAAGGCGTGTACATGGAAGGCGGGTTCAGTTCCTTCAACCTGGCGGTGCCGGACGAGCAGTTTCTTTCCCTGAAGCTCGACCGGCTGCGCACCCATATGCGCACCCTGCAAAAACTGCTGCCCGGTTTTTCGCCGCCGGAAAATTTCCAACGCCTCGGCCGCCTGGATTTCAGCGGGAAGTTCGACGGATTCTTCGTCGATTTCGTGGCCGATGGCCGATTGCGCACCGATATCGGCAAAGCCGAGCTTTTCATGAACCTTAAAACCAGGGAAGGAAAGGAAAAGGCGGAGTATACCGGTACCCTGCGACTCCAGGATTTCGACCTGGGCAAATGGTCGGGCAATCCGGATGTCGGGACGGTTTCCCTGCAGGCGGAAGTCCGCTCCGGAAAAGGGCTGACCATCAATTCCGTCTACGCCCAGGTCGAAGGTACGGTCGACAGCCTGGTCTTCAAGGGTTACAAGTACCAGCATGCTTTCCTCAACGGGCTGTTCCAAAAGAACCGCTTCACCGGCGAATTGTCCATCGCCGATGCACATGTGAACCTGGCTTTCGGCGGCGCCATCAACCTGGCCGATTCCATACCCACCTTCGATTTCGATGCGGATATCCGCCATCTGTCCCTGCAGGCCCTTAACCTGTCGGAGCGTGACCTTGACCTGGCCGGCAAGGTTTCCCTGCAGTTGGAAGGCCGGCATTTGGCGGATCTCGACGGTTCCGCCCACATCCTGGACCTCCGGCTGGTCCGCAACCAATCGGACACCTTCCACTTGGATTCCGCCACCGTCCAGGCCACCAGACAGCCCCAAACCGGTGAAAAGGAGCTGTCCTTCGTCTCCTCGCTCGCCACCCTGCAGATGAAGGGCCGTTTCGACCTGCCGGTCCTTCCCGCCGTGTTCCGGCAGTTCCTGGTGCGGCACCATCCCGATTTCTCGGAACGCCTGGGTATCGTGGCCCCTCCGCCCCTCGACGACTCGGTCCGCTTCGAATGCCAGGCACGCCTCTTCGAACTCCGTCGGCTCCTTCATTTCCTGGACGAACGGCTCGACGGTTTCGACGGGTCCAGGTTGACCGGCCGTTACGATGGTCCCGCCCAGTCGCTTTTCCTGGAAGTGGAAGTCCCCGCCTTTTCGTTCCAACAGGTGGCCTTCGGGGATATATACCTGCGCACCCAGTTGCAGGGAGCGGAAGGAAGCATCCAGGCCGGCATCGTCCATACCACCATCGGGGAAACCCGCGAACTGCCCCCGGCCTACGTTATCGGAAGCCTGTTCCGGGATACGCTGGAATTCCTGCTCATCTCCTCCAATTTTTACAAGGTGCTGGACAACGTCAACATCAACGGGGTGCTGACGGTCGATGCCGACCGGACCTGGCGGGTCAGTTTCAAGGATTCCGACCTCGTCTTGCTCAACCAGCAGTGGAAGATCAACACCAACAATTATATCCGCTTCGGAAAAAACCTCATCCAAACCCGAAACTTCCTGCTCAGCAGCGGTACCGACCAGCAAATCCGCGCGTCCAGCATCGCCGACAAAGGACTGGAGCTGCAACTCAACAATTATCCCCTCGATTCCTTCGACTTCCTCCGCAACATCCCGCAGCATACCTTCCAGGGCAAATTGGACCTGGAAGCGGAAGTGGACGACCTCTTCACCTTCCGCGGACTCTCCGCCCTGCTCCGCATCGACAGCCTGCGGGTCAATGGGGACGACTACGGCCGGCTCCGGCTCGACGCTTTCTCCAACAGCACCCGCGAATCGGTCAACGCCTACCTCTCCGTCACGCACGACACCATGGCCCTGGTCGCCAACGGTTATTTCAACCCGCCGGGGCTGGTGCCGGACAACCGCCGCCGCCATGCCAACGGCCCGCTGTTCTTCGATTTTTCGTTCCACATCGATGCCTACCCGACCCGGATCGTCCAATATTTCGTCGCGGATATCCAGGACGTCCGCGGGAGTGTTTCCTCCGATAACATCCGCCTCTACGGCCTTCCCAGCCAACCGATGTTGTCCGGTGAGGCGGTGGTGTCCGGCGCGGCCTTCCAGGTGAACGCCCTCCGCACCACCTACCGCGTTCCCGACGGGAAAATCTCGCTCACCAATACCCTCTTCGACGGTACCGGTACCGTGGTCTACGACCGGTTCAACAACACGGCGGTCCTCGAAGGCGGCATCACCCACCAACATCTCCGGGATTTCGGCCTCGACCTCCGCATATCGACCCCGGAAGGCAAAGGCTTCGTCGGTCTGGAAACCACCGCCCGTGACAATCCGGTCTTCTACGGTACCGCCATCGGCACCGGTCATGTGAAGTTCTCCGGCTCCTTCCGGCAGCCCTCCCTCTACGTCAAGGGCCGCACCCTCCCCGGGACGCACATGTACCTGCCCATGACCACCACCGCCAGCTCCACCCCCCAGTCCCGGTTCCTCATCTTCCCCGAGAAAGTGCAGGACGGCAATGACGAGGAAAAATCACTCCATCCCCTGGAACTCAGGGGCCTCAATATGGAATACGACCTCGAGATCACCCCGGATGCCGCCATGGATGTCATCTTCGACAAGGCCTGGGGCGATGTGATGCAGGGAACCGGCAACAGCCAGCTCAAGGTCATCATGACCCGCGAAGGCCGTTTCGACATGTATGGCCAGTTCACCGTCGCCACCGGCAAATACCTCTTCACCCTCATGAACCTGGGATTGAACAAGCCCTTCGTGGTGGAACCGGGCGGTACCATCACCTGGAACGGCAACCCCTACGATGCCACCCTCCAAATCAATGCGGTCTACGGCGGACTCAACACTTCCGTGTACAGTTTCATCCAGGAATACCTCGCCGCCGCCTCCCCGGCCGCCCAGGACCTCTCCCGCAACGGCACCAATGTGCAACTCAAGATGAACTTGTCCGGCCAACTGCTGAAACCGGATATCGCCTTCGATATCAAATTCCCGAACCTGGACAGCGAACTCCGCAATTTCGCCGAAAACAAGATGCGCGCCATCCGGCAGGATCCCAACGAACTCAACCGCCAGGTGTTCGGACTCCTCATCCTCGGCCAGTTCCTCCCCTCGGGGTATACCATACAGGCCAGCGACGTCGGTATCAACACCCTCAGCGAAATGCTCTCCAACCAACTTTCCATCTATCTGACGGAGTTCGTGTCGGAATTCTTCGCCGGGAGCAATCTCATCAAGGGGATCGACCTCGACATCTCCTACAACCGCTATTCCGCCGGCGGTGGTGCCACGGATCCCACCAACCCCACCCTCGCCTACACCAGCAACGAACTGCAAGGCCGGCTCAACGTCATCATCAACGACCGATTTTCCATCCGTATGGGCGGCAACTTCGATGTCAGCGGCGGCAATAACCAGCTCTATGCCTCCAACAGCGGGTTCCTCTCCGGTGACTTCCAGCTGGAATATGTCATCACCAAGGACAAAAGACTCAAGATCAAGGTCTACAACAGCACGGAACCGGACTTCGCCGGCGGCCGTCGCAACAAGTACGGGGTCGGCCTCAGCTTTCGCAAGGAATTCGATTCCCTCCAGGAACTGGTCGAATTCCGGCGCGGCAACTGATCCCCCGGCCGCCTCCGGCGGATGCCGCTTCCCGGACACCGCTGGATTTTCGCCTTTTTCGCCTTATCTTTATCCGCCGGGAATCGACGGGGTTCGGAACCGCCGGGACGGCCTGGGCCGACCTTTTCCCCAAAGGGTGTTCATCTCCTTTCTTTAAATTGAATATCAATTGATTGTCTATATTGACCTCACCTTTACAAGGGTTTCCATGAAAACGAAACACATCGCATGCTGGCTGCTGTCGCTGTCTTTTTTCAGTACGGCTCCAGCGCAGTCGATACTCAGTGCGGAATTCCTGGGGAATATCACCAAGGATGCCCTCCAGCTGCAGTTCTTCCAGCCTTTCCATTGCGGGGCGGACCGATACCGGGTGACTTATGAGACGACGGACGTCACCGGGGCTCCGACCGTCGCATCGGGCTTGGTCTGCCTGCCCGACGACCTCCAGTTCAAGTACCCGCTCGCCTGCTACATGCATGGTACGTCGAGCACGAACGACGAAGTACCTTCCAACCTGGTCTTCGATTCGGATATCGCCGTCGCCTTGTGCGGAAAGGGTTATGTTTCCTTTGCCCCGGATTATCTCGGCCTCGGGGTCTCGCCGGGTATCCATCCTTACGTGCATGCCGCTTCGGAAGCCTGGGTCGGGACGGACCTGTTGCAGGCGACGGTCGCTTTCGCCGAGCAGGCCGGTGTCACCCTGAACGGGCAGCTCTTCCTGACGGGATACTCCCAGGGCGGGCATGCCGCCATGGCGATGCACCGCAAGGTCGACCAGGAGCTGGCCGGCGCCTTCACCGTGACGGCCGCCGCTCCCATGTCCGGTCCCTACAGCATCGGGGAAGTCATGCGCGACCTGATCCTGTCCGGTGCCGAATACGACCGTCCGGGCTATCTGGTCAATACCATCATCTCCTACCAATATGTGTACGGGGACCTGTTCGCCGACTTTGCGGATGCCTTTCGTCCGGAATATCTTCCCGTGGTGGCACAGTACTGGCAGGACGAGATCGGATTGGGGGAATTGAACGATGCGCTCACGGACCTGCTGCAGGCCAACGAAGGTGCGGTCATTCCCCTCAAGGTCCTGCGCGATGAGTTCGTACAGGCCGTGTCCGACCAGGCGGACCACCCGGCCAACCAGCGGATGTCGGAAAACGACACCTACACCTGGACGCCGGTCGCGCCGACCAGGCTCCTCTATTGTGCGGCCGACGAGCAGGTGCCCTATGAAAACAGCACCCTTGCCGCAACAGCCATGACGGCGGCCGGTGCCCCCGACGTGCAGGCGGTGAACATCAGTTCCTTTTCCAACCACCTGACCTGTGCTTTCCTGGCGGTACCGACCATGATCAACTTTTTTGCGCAATACCAACAGCTGGAACCTTTGGTCGATGTGGCGGAGGCGACGCGCAGCGCCATGTCGGTATATCCCAATCCGGCGCAGGACCGGCTGACGGTCAGCGGCCTGTCCCGGGCCGGTACCTTGCAGGTATTCGACGCGACGGGCCGGTGCGTGCGGCACTTCTCCCTGCCGGCCGCCGGCACGCACACCCTGGACCTGGGCGACCTGGAACCGGGTTATTATTGGTTGCGGCTGAGCGGTCAACCCGGTGTCACCCACCCCTTGGTGGTGACGCACTGACCGATCGGGTGCGGCCCGGCAACGAGAATCCCGGGACCTAAAAATCGTTTTATGGAAATACTGGATGGAAAGCAACTGGCCGCCACCATCAAACGGGAGCTGGCCGTTGCCGTGGAGGAATTGCTGCGCACAGGAGGGAAACGCCCCCATCTGGCTGCTGTCCTGGTGGGTGACAACCCCGCCAGCCGGGTGTACGTCCGCAACAAGGTCGCTTCCTGCGAACAGGTCGGTTTCCGGTCGACGCTGGTCGAACGCCCCGCCGACATTTCGGAAGCGGAACTGCTGGCCGTCGTCGACGAACTCAACCATCATCCCGATATCGACGGATTCATCGTCCAGCTGCCCTTGCCCCCGCATATCAACGAGGAACGGATCACCCTGGCCATCGACCCGCGCAAGGACGTCGACGGTTTCCATCCGGTCAATTTCGGCAGGATGGCGCTCGGCATGCCCGGATACCTGCCGGCCACCCCGGCGGGCATCCTGACCATCCTCTCGCGTTACGGGATCGAAACGGCCGGAAAACATGCCGTGGTCATCGGACGCAGCAACATCGTGGGTACCCCCATGGCCGTGTTGTTGTCCCGGAAGGGTTACCCGGGGGATTGTACCGTCACCCTTACCCATAGCCGGACGAAGGATTTGCCGGCCCTGGTCCGTCAGGCGGATATCGTGGTGGCCGCCATCGGCCGGCCCCGATTCGTCACCGCGGATATGGTCCGGGAGGGGGCCGTCGTCATCGATGTGGGTATCAACCGGGTGGCCGATCCTACCGCGGCGAAAGGCCACCGCTTGGTAGGCGACGTCGATTTCGATGCCGTCGCTCCCCGTTGCAGCCATATCACCCCGGTACCGGGCGGTGTGGGCCCGATGACCGTCGTGTCCCTGCTCCAGCAGACACTCGCCGCCAGCAAAGGGGAATTTTACAGGTGACAGGCCTCGCTTCGTCTGTTTTTTTTTACGTTTCGACGACCGTTCCCTATCATTGCAGATGTGGGTTCGTCCCGATATCCGGCGGCCGCCCCACCAGTAAGTCAAACAAATTGCGGAAACATGGCTGAAATCACTCCACCCAATTACGGCAAGAAATCATTTTGGCAGCGGCCGGAGGGCATCGCCGGCGCCATCTTCCTGGTTGCCATCCTGGGCGGGGCAGGTTATCTTTTTGTGAAATTCCTGCCTATCCTGGTGGAACTGGCCCAGCAGACCATTTATCTGGTCCTGATGGTGTCCGTTCTGGCGGCCTTGGTCTATGTCCTGCTGGACCCCAAGATGCGCAACCTGATCTGGTATATGTACAAATCATTCATGCGCTGGCTGACCGGCCTGTTCGTCCAGATCGACCCCATCGGCATCCTCAAGAGCTATGTCGAGGAATTGGAGGGGAACCTCGGCAAGATGAGCCGCCAGATCGGTAACCTCAAAGGTCAAATCCGCAAGATGAGCACCTTGATGGAGGAAAACAACAAGGAAGTGGACCGCAACCTGAAGCTGGCCAGCGTGGCCCGGCAGCAACAGAACGAAAGCCAAATCGTCCTGGCCACCCGCAAGGCCGCCCGCCTCCAGGAAACCAACGAAAAATATGCACAGCTGCACAGCCGCATGGAGATCCTGTACCGGATCCTCGACAAGATGTACAAGAACGCCGAAATCCTGCTCGAGGATACCAAGGACCAGGTGAAACTCAAGGAGCAGGAACGGAAGGCCATCCGTGCCTCCCACTCCGCCATGAAGTCCGCGATGAGCGTCATCTCCGGCGATCCGGACAAACGGGCCATGTTCGACCTGGCCCTGGAAAATATCGCCGACGATGTGGCCAGCAAGGTCGGTGAAATGGAGCGTTTCATGGAAATGTCCGCCAATTTCATGGACTCCATCGACCTGCAACAAGGCGTTTTCCAGGAGGAGGGCCTGCAAATGCTGGAAGAGTGGGAACGGAAAAGCACCCTGCTGCTGTTAGGTCAGAAGCCGACAGGCTCGGATACGCTGGACCTGCCCATGCGGCGTCCGGAATCCTTGCAACAGGGGCGGAGCAAGGGAGGGGCCTCGGGCTCCAAATCCTATGACGACCTTTTCCACTGATCCGGGGGCGGCGACCTGCCGCCGGATTGCGCGCTCAAACAAAGATTCACTTAAGCTATTCCATTCATGATAAACGCTTCTCCGGCCATTGCAGGCATCCAACAGGTGGGCCTGGGCAACAGTTGTGTGCATACGACCTGGAAATGGTACCGCGATTACCTGGGTTTCGACATTCCGATTTTCGATGAGGCGGCGGTCGCCGGGCTGATGCTTCCCTACACGGGCGGAGAACCCCGTAAGCGGCACGCCATCCTGGCCATCAACCTGCGGGGCGGCGGCGGCCTGGAAATCTGGCAATACACCGAACGGGAACCTCAGCCGCCGACCTTCGAGCCGGTCCTGGGAGACCTCGGGATCTTCATCATGAAAGTCAAATCCGCCGATGTGGCCGCCACCTTTCGCTTCCTCTCGGAAAATGGGCTGGAACCGCTCACCCCCCCGGAAAGGAATCCGGCGGGAGACCCGCATTTCTTCCTGAAGGACCTGAGCGGTAATCTCATCGAGGTGACGGAAGGCCGTTCCTGGTTTACGCGGGGCAAACGCCAGAATGGCGGGGTATACGGCGCCGTGATCGGGGTCAGCGACATGGATCGCTCGATTGATTTCTACGGGAAGGTGCTGGGTTGTGATACGGTGGTTTATGACCGGACCGGCCCCTTCTCCGCCCATGCCGGCATCCCCGGTGGAGAGCGGGTCTGCCGCCGGGTGCTGTTGCGGCACAGCCGGCCGCCGCTCGGTGCCTTTTCCCGCTTATTGGGCGATTTCGAAATCGAACTGGTGGAAGTGAAGGATTGTCCGGTCCGCAAAATCTTTGAAGGCCGTTACTGGGGGGACCTCGGTTATATCCACCTCTGCTTCGATATCAGCGGCATGGCCGCCATGCGTCGGAAATGCGAGGCCCTGGGTTATCCATTTACGGTGGACAGTTCGGATTCCTTCGACATGGGGGAGGCGGCCGGGCATTTCAGTTATATCGAGGATCCGGACGGTACGCTCATTGAATTCGTCGAAACCCATAAGATTCCGGTGCTCAAGAAATTGGGCTGGTACCTGGACCTGCGCAAGTTTCCGCCCGGCAAGGCCTTGCCCAACTGGATGCTTCGGGCCTTGCGCTTCAACCGGGTCCGCTGAGAATCCTCCCCCGGATCACTTTTCCGGTTCCGCCGGAGGTACGGCCGGTCGTCCCTGCGGGGATGATGCGGGAGCCGGGCCTCCGCCTCCTCCGCTGGCCCGGCGAGGTGCCAATACCCCCTCCACGCCGACCGGGCGCCGGTTTTCCTGCCAGGAAAAACCCTCCATCCGCAATGCGTCGTGATCCGCTTCCCGCATGGGCGACATGTGCATCGTCGGTTGTGCATAGAACCGGATCCCTTCCACGGACCCGCCCTCCCCGAACTCCATGACCATGTCGCTGCAAACCGACTCGATCACGCCGAGATAGGCATCCGCGTCGTCCCGGGGGTAGTAGGTGGAGGCGGCGTTCCCCCGCACCCGGACCCGGTGGATGTCCCCTTCCCGGAAATAGGCCGTGCTGTTCCGCCCCTTCACCTGGTTGAAAAAGACCAGGTCGGGGGAATTGACGATGAATGCGTTCTGCCGGAGGTATATCCGGTCGATCTGGTCGTCGGCCAATTGGATGAAGGTCGTGTCGGCGGTAAATTGGGAAGTGTCCGACCAAATGACCGGAGCTACAAACAGCCGGAACATGGAATCGGCCGTGCTGTAGGTCAGGGAGTCACAGACGGCCTGCAGGTCGGATTTGAATATCCGGACATCATGGTAGGCGAGGATGAGCCGGTCCGGCTCCCTGGTTCGGGCGGAATCGGGCGGAATGACAGGCCCTGTGGCCGTCGATCCGGTCGAATCCGTCGGCAGCAGCGAATCCACTGCCGGCATGCGGACTTCCGGCAACAGTTGTAGGTCGGTCCGGTCGACCGAGGGTTCGGCCCGGAGGGTATCCGGATCGAACAGCCGGCCCGGTACTTCCGGGAATCGGGAATCGGCATCGGTATCCGCCGGAGCAGCCGTTTCCGGAAGAAGCGGTGGGGTGGGCGAATCCGATGGCGGGGTAGGGGCGGCGCTGCTGTCGGCAGGTGGGGCCGCAGTGGTCATGGAATCGGTCGACGCCGTCGTCAGTCGGAAGGACAACAGGGTGTCCGCGGCGATGAACAGGGAATCGCCGTCGATCATCCGGATCAGCAGCGGCCTGGGCCTTAGGGAATCCCCAAGTGCCTGTAGGTAATCCCGGCCTTTGGAAAAACGGGCCACCGCACACCGGACAATGGTCTTTTCCAGCGTATCCTGCCAGATGACGCGGCCGGTCGCCGTTCCCTGGTCCGCCGACCCGTCGTAGGCGACGGTGTCGGCATCGACGATTTGGTCCCCGTCCTCGATGTGCGCATCGCCCCCGATGAAATAGACCTCCGGTTCCTCCTGGTAGAAGATGGTGTCACCTTTAAGGAGGCGCTGCGCTTTGCGGTCATCGACGAAAGCAGCGCCGCGAAGGACAAAAAAACCGTCCTTTTCCCGGTGCCGGATGAACGCGGCCCGGGCGAGGGTGGTGCTGTCTTCCACGTGGGCATCACCGGATAGGGTGATTTCCGATTCGGCGACATCATACCGGATGGATTGGGCCCAGGCCCGTTCGTCGCCTTTGCGGTATTGGGGACGGAGGGTGAAGGCGGCTTTCCGAAGTTTGGTGTCGAAAAAGCCGCTTTCCGTATAGACCAGGGCGGAATCCACGGCCAGGAGGGTCGGGCCCAGGAAGCTGGCCACACCGGTATGGGTATGGAACGCGAGGGTATCCGACCGGAGTTGGAAGTCGGAATCCGCCACGCGGACGCTGTCGCCGAAAAAGATCTCTCCGGATTCGGTATGGTAATACCCGCGGCGGCTGGTCAGGCGGGTCGTGTCGCGGGTCAGGACGGCACCGGTACGCCAAATGGCGGTCTTGGCGTGTTTGTCATAGGTCAGTTGGTTGGTGAAGAGGCGTTGGTTCCCCTTGAGCAGGACGACCTGGCCGAACAGCTCGGCGAAGCCGGTCCGGCCATTGTATCGGGCGGAGTCGGAGAAGATGGTGAGGGAATCCCCCTGTTGCAGGATGAAGTTACCCCAGGCGAAAACGTCGTCGCTGTTGCGCAGCAGGGCACTGTCACAAGTCATGAACACCGTATCCTGGGTGAGTTCCACATGACCCACCATCCGCTTCAAGGTGTCCGTACCGGAAATTTCGAAGAAAAAATCGTCGGACCACCGGATGACGATGCGGGAGGCGGCGGGTTGTTCGGGCGGTAGGGAGTCGGTCCCGATGGGTGTTGCGGCGGATTGGGCACTGCCGCCGACACCGGCCCACAGGAGCAGGGCCAGCGTCAGGAGGAAGCTGGAAAGGGGGCGGGCCGGGAGCGGGGGAAGGGTCAGGACCATGAGGCATAGTTGCCGGCCGCCGGGCCGAGGGATTTGAGTGCGGCGATCGCCCGGACGGGGTCGGCCGCACGGAAGACGCTGCTGCCGGCAACCAGTACGTCCGCGCCGGCTTCCAGGATCGCAGCGGCATTTTGCAGGCCGACCCCGCCGTCCACCTCGATGCGGACCTGGAGGTTACGGGCGGTGATTTCCGCCCGCAACGCACGGATGCGGGGAATGGTCTGGTAAATGAACTGTTGCCCGCCGAAGCCGGGATTGACGGACATGAGGCAGACCAGGTCGATGTCGCCGAGGATATCGGTCAGTAGGGAGACGGGGGTATGCGGGTTGAGGGCGACGCCGGCCTTGGCGCCGAGGTCATGGATTTGTTGGATGGTGCGGTGCAGGTGTATACAGGCTTCGTAATGGACGGTGAGGATATCGGCCCCGGCCCGGCGGAATTCGGCGAGGTATTTCTCGGGCTCCAGGATCATCAGGTGGACGTCGAACGGTTTGCGGACCAGGGGCCGCATCGATTCGATGATGAACTGGCCGAAGCTGATGTTCGGCACGAAACGGCCGTCCATGACATCGAGGTGGAACCAGTCCGCCTCACTCTCCTCCACGAGGGAAAGGGCGTTGCGAAGGTCGGTGAAATCAGCGGCCAGGAGGGAAGGTGCGACCAGGTGTCCCATGTGCAGGTCAATTTTAGCGGTGCTCGCAGGGGCATCGGAGGGGAAATCCGCCGTCCGACGACTTCCGCGGGACCGGAAGGAAAGCCGGCGGTGCGAGCCGACTGGTAAACGAACCGAAATGCGAAAATATTGAATATCCCATTGGGAGATCGGTAAAAAGCGTTAATCCCGGTTCTTCTTCCACCGGAGCAGCGGGCGTCCGGTGGCCGGGGACAAGCCTTCGGGGGAACGGCTGTCGGGGTCATTCCCCTTCGGTGGGTGGGGGGAGGGATTTTTCCAACTCCCGGAGGATGTCGATGGCCGCCGCCGCCAGGCGGGTGCCGGGTCCGAAGATGGCAAACACACCTTGTTCGTGGAGGAATTGGTGGTCGCTTTCCGGGATGACCCCACCGGCGACGACCAGGATATCCGAGCGGCCCAGGGCCTGGAGTGCCGAGATGGTATCCGGGACAAGGGTACGGTGTCCGGCGGCCAGGGAGCTGATTCCCAGGACGTGCACATCGTTTTCGGCGGCTTGGCGGGCGGCTTCCGCGGGGGTTTGGAAGAGGGGGCCCAGGTCGACATCGAAGCCCAGGTCGGCGAAACCGCTGGCGATGATCTTGGCACCGCGGTCGTGTCCATCCTGGCCGAGTTTGGCGATCAGGATGCGCGGACGCCGACCTTCCAGCTCGGCGAATGCATCGGACATTCGGCGGGCGCGTTCGAATTGGGTGTCCGCCAGGGCTTCCTTGGCGTAAATGCCGGATACGGCCTGGGAATTTCCCTGGTATCGGCCGTATACCTGTTCCAGGGCACTGCTGATTTCTCCCAGGGTGGCACGGTGCCGGGCGGCCGTGACAGCCAGTTCCAGGAGGTTGGCTGCCGGGTCGGCGGCACCCCGGGTCAGGGCTTCGAGGGATAGGCGGACGGCGGTCGCGTCCCGGCGGCGGCGTATGTCCGCCAGCCGGTCCACCTGGCTTTCGCGGACCGCCCGGTTGTCCACCCGGAGTATGTCGAGAGGAGGTTCGTCGGTAGTGGTAAAGACATTGACGCCGACCACCTGGTCTTTTCCGGTGTCGATGCGGGCTTGTTTCCGGGCGGCGGCGGCCTCGATCCGCCGCTTGGGCAACCCGTTCTCGAGCGCCTTGACCATGCCGCCCAGGGCCTCGATTTCCGCCAGGTGTGACTTGGCCTTTTCCACCAGGGCCTGGGTCAGGTATTCGAGGTGATAGCTACCCGAGAAGGGATCCACCACTTGGGTCAGCCCGGTCCGCTGCTGGAGGTAGCGTTGGGTCTCGCGGGCAATCCGCGCCGAGAAATCGGTCGGCAAGGCGATGGCCTCGTCCAGGGAATTCGTGTGCAGGGACTGCGTGCCGCCCAGCACGGCGGCCATGGCTTCGAGGCCGGTGCGGGCGATGTTGTTGTAGGGATCCTGCGCCGTAAGGCTCCATCCACTGGTCTGGCAATGGGCACGCAAGGCGAGCGACTTGTCAAGGCGCGGCCGGAACCGGCGGACGATGTCCGCCCACAGGAGTCGACCGGCCCGCAACTTGGCGATTTCCATGAAGAAATTCATGCCCACCGCCCAGAAAAAGGAGATGCGGGGTGCAAAATCATCGATGTCCAGGCCCGCGGACAGCCCCTGCTCCAGGTAGGCGGCCCCGTTGGCCAGGGTGTAGGCCAGCTCCAGGTCGGCCGGTGCGCCGGCCTCGTGCATGTGGTACCCGCTGATGCTGATGCTGTTGAATTTCGGCATGTGGGCGGCGGTGTATCGGAAGATGTCACCGACTATCCGCATGCTCGGCGCCGGCGGATAGATGAAGGTATTGCGGACCATGAACTCCTTGAGGATGTCGTTCTGGATGGTTCCGCTCAACTGGGCGGGACCGACCCCTTGTTCCTCGGCCGCCACGATGTAAAAGGCGAGGATGGGCAGGACGGCCCCGTTCATGGTCATGGATACGGACATGGTGTCCAAGGGGATCTGGTCGAAAAGGACCTTCATGTCCTCCACCGTATCGATGGCGACGCCCGCCATGCCCACATCGCCACGGACGCGTGGATGGTCGCTGTCGTAACCGCGGTGGGTGGCCAGGTCGAAGGCGACCGACAATCCCTTTTGTCCGCCGGCCAGGTTCCGGCGGTAGAATGCGTTGCTCTCGGCGGCGGTGGAAAAACCGGCATATTGGCGGATGGTCCACGGACGGCTGAGGTACATGGTCGGGTAAGGGCCGCCCAGGAAAGGCGGTATGCCGGCCGTATACCGTTCGTGTGGCCACCGGATGCGTTCCGGCTGCATCGGCACGGGTATGCCCTCGGCATTCCGACGGGCGGCGGGGCGGCGGCCCTGGGCGTTTTCCGTCGGCAGGCCGTCCCACCGGTCGAAAGGGATCTGGGAGAAATCCGGTAGTTCCATGAATCGGGGCTTTTTCGTCGGTGACCCGCTCCGAAGACGGCCTTCCGCTGCTTCGGTCGGGTCTCGAGGCTGCCCGGTGCGCCGACAGCTCAGGAAAAAAGTGTTCCCGAAAGTCGGAATCCTTCGGGTCGGTTAGATATATGCGCTTATCTTGCCTTCGCTTCGGTCCGCTGCAGGAAGTTCCGCACCAAGCACACCGTCGTACTCAACAATCAGGGACCAAAGTTAGTTTATTAGCCAGGCAGGCAATAGCCGAAGCGGCAATTCTTCCTTCAAACTCGGAACAAATCGTGATTACATTCTCAAGGTTCGAATTGGAAAACGGACTCCGTCTCATCGTCCATCCGGACGACAGCACCCCGATGGTCGCCATCAATGTCCTGTATCAGGTGGGTAGCCGGGACGAGTCCCCCGAAAGAACAGGTTTCGCCCACCTGTTCGAACACCTGATGTTCGGCGGCAGCGCGAACATTCCGGATTTCGACGGCCCCATCCAGACAGCCGGTGGGGAAAACAATGCATTCACCAATACGGATATCACCAACTTCTACGATATCCTGCCGGCGGAAAACCTGGAGGTGGGCCTTTGGCTGGAAAGCGACCGGATGCTCAGCCTCCTTTTTTCAAAGAAATCGCTGTCCGTACAGCGGAAGGTGGTCGTGGAGGAGTTTAAGGAGACCTGCATCAACGAACCTTACGGGGACGTCTGGCACCACATCTCCGACATGGCCTACCGGGAGCATCCCTATCGCTGGCCTACCATCGGGATGGTCCCCCAGCATGTGGAGAAAGCCCGGCTGAAGGACGTGGAGGATTTCTTTTACAAATATTACCGCCCGAACAACGCCATCCTGGTCATCGCCGGCAAGGTGGATCCCGAAGCGGTGCACCGCTTGGTCCGCAAATGGTTCGGCGACATTCCGGCCGGCGTGGTTCCGGAGAAGCGGCTGCCGGCGGAGCCGCGGCAGGAGGCCTTCGTCTCCCGCGAGGTGAAGGCGAAGGTGCCTTTGGATGCCCTCTACCTGGTCTTCCACACCTGCGGCCGGATGGATCCCGATTTTTACGCCCTCGACCTGTTGTCGGATGTACTGGGCAACGGACAATCCTCCCGGCTGTACCGCCGCCTGCTCAAGGAAAGGAAACTTTTTTCCCACATCGATTGCTACATCACCGGAACCGTCGATCCCGGCCTCCTGATCTTGGAGGGCAAACCGTCCAAAGGGGTGCCGCTGGAAACGGCGGAAGCTGCACTCTGGGAGGAATTGCGTGGACTGACCGAAACCCTGGTGTCCGACACGGAACTGGAGAAGCTGGTCAACAAGTCGGAAAGTACCCTGGAGTTCTCGGAGGCCAGCGTGCTCAACAAGGCGATGAACCTGGCGTTTTTCGAGATGCTGGGGGATGCGGGCCTGATCAACGAGGAGGGTGAGAAGTACCGGGCGGTCACATCGGACGACATCCGCCGGGTGGCACGGGAGGTTTTCCGGCGGGAAAACTGTTCCCGGCTGCTCTACCTGGCCGAGGAGCCGTCGGATGCCGCCGAGCCGGAGGAATCGGATGAAATGGAGGACGAATAAAAAAAAAGCCCCTCTTCAGTGACTGAAGAGGAGGCCAATCCCAAAAACCGAGTTACTAATTCTTTGGTTACCGGGTTTAACCTCCTATTGCAAAGTGTAAGCCACAATCATCCTGTCGGCTACCTGACCGCGGGTAAATTTGGTATGCGGTATTTCGTTCAAATAAGGCGAGGTGCAAGCGGGAGCCTCATTCCGGCTCAGCGGCCGGGCCGCCGTGGGTCTGGGGGCGGGCATCGGCGAGGCGGAGCGCCGCGGCCTGGTGGTGCTGCAGGAAGTCGTGCTTTGCCCGGTTGTAGGCCATGCCGTGTTCCCATTCCTGCCCGGCGAGTCCCAGTTTGAGGGTGGCGTACGCCCGGGCCACTTCCGGATGTTGACGCAGGTAATCCCGGAAGACGAGGTGCCTTCTCCATTCCGGACTGCCATGGACCCATACATGGACATGGGCGAGCCGGTACCGGTTGACCAATTCGTGCGGCATCTCGGCGTCGGAGCGGAAGACAAGCCCCCGAAGGGTGGAAGGTGCCGTCGCATCCGGGATGACAAACAGGCGCCGCTCCGGCATGCTTTCGTTGAAGGCTTCGTAATACAGGAAGCCGGCCCGGAGCATGGGGTCGACCGCCTGGTCGAGTAGGGAAAGTGCGGAAAGTCCCACCGCGATGTCGATGACGGGTTTCGCGGCTAATCCGGGTACGGCCGTACTGCCGATATGCTGGATGACCGGCTTCAGCTCGGCCAACAGCTCGGCCAATTGTCGCCGGAGTTCATCGTACAGGACCGGCCACCGGCTGTCGTAGGGTTGCACCAGGATCTTCATGTGATCGGAAAATTACAGGAGGGCAGCCGTTGGGGAAGGTCCGGATGCGGACACCCCGCTGGACAGCGGTCCTTCTTCTTGGAAACCGAAGTCATGACGGAAAGTTCCGTCGTGTGGCTCCCGACAGGTGCCGGATCTCCCTGCCTCGGTGGGGAAAAACCGGCGGCGGCAGGCTGTCAGCGGTTCCAGCGGAGCACCGCCTCGGCCACGCGCTGCCCGAGCCGTTCCGCCTTGGTGCGGAAAATGGGGTCGATACCCGCCCGGTCTATGTCAAAAGGTCCCTCCCCGACGACGGCGGTCGCTCCGAAGGCGGAACTCCAGCCATCCCCGCCGACAATGACCATCCCGAAGATCATCATGGCGCTCAACATGTCGAACTGCGCCAGTTCCTCGCCGGCGGAGATGCCGCCGGATGTGACGAATGCCGCCCCGATCTTGTCCTTGAGGGGCTGTCCTTCGAACGGCCAATGCTGGATGAAATCCAGCATGGCGGCACTGGGGTTGGCATTGTAGACGGGACTGCCCAGGATGATGGCATCCGCCGCCAGCAGCTGTTCGGGAGAGACCGCCGAGATGTCGAGCAGGGCGACCTGCACCGCCGGGACCTTGTAGCAACCCTCCCGGACCATCTCCGCAAAAGCTTGGGTATGGCCGGTCCGGCTGTCATAGGCGATGAGGATGGACTTGTCCGCCTGCGCGAAACAGGTCGATAGGGAGAACAACAGGAAGAGGGGGAGCGGTAAGAACCTTTTCATGACGGGATGGCTTATGTTCCGGTGTGGTCGAAAGGCTTCCGTCGGAGCGGTTCCACTTAGGGGATGCCACGGATATAAA
Organism: uncultured Saprospiraceae bacterium; assembly: GCA_964573725.1. GTDB lineage: Bacteria > Bacteroidota > Bacteroidia > Chitinophagales > Saprospiraceae > UBA6168. The sequence goes on along the minus strand of CAZNLJ010000030.1, from coordinate 2,595 downwards.
GCCTGTCCGAAAAACGAGTGAACCCCCTGCAATCAATTGATTACAAGGGGTTCAGGAAGGTGGTGCGAGACGGAATCGAACCGCCGACACATGGATTTTCAGTCCATTGCTCTACCGACTGAGCTACCGCACCAGCGCGTTTAAGCGGTCGCAAATTTATGCGTTTTTTTGATTTTTCCCAATCGGTGAAAAAAAAAAGTTGGGCCGCTCGATATTTAGGGGGGAAGTCGGTCCGCAGCAGCTTAGGAATCTGCTTTTGCGCGTTTATTTTTACCGGCTATCCGGGCCGGGCGATGGTTTTATCCGGTCGCCCACCCGGAAACGGAAGGTGTCTTATCAAATATTGTCATGAAAAAATTTCTCTTGGTCGGTTTGTCGGTGGTGGGTGCCGCCGTGCTGTTTTACTTCGGATGGTTCCTGCGGGATCCGGTGCGGCAGGTCCCCATGGAGCCCGGTGTGTTCGTCAGTCCGGCAAACGGGCGGATTGCGGCGGTGGTCCGCTGGGATTCGGATTCCTTATCCTGGGACAAGGACCTGGGGGTGGTCCGGGTGATGACGCAGGAAGTGGATACGGCCGGTTGGTTGGTGGCCATCGAGATGAATGTGATGAATGTGCACTACCAACGGGCCCCGATGGCTGCGCGATTGGTGGGTTCGCTGTACACGGAGGGCAGGTTCAACAATGCCCTGGTGCGGACGAACCGATTCGGATTGCGGCTGGAAAATGAGCGCAACGATATGTTGTTCGAAACGGAAACCGGTCTTCGGTTCAAGGTCGTCCAGGTGGCCGGCCTGTTGGCCCGTCGGATCGTGGATTTCCTGGAACCGGGTCAGCAGGTGGCGGCCGGGGAAACCATCGGATTGATCAAGATGGGCAGCCAGGTCGGCTTGGTCTTGCCTTCCGGTACGGAACCTTTGGTAAAGGAAGGGGATGTGGTCATCGACGGCGAGTCCGTCTTGGCCAGGGTGCTGCCTCGGTGAAAGTATCCCTGCGGACGTTCCGGCCATCGCCGCTTATGCCGGTCCCGCTTTCCGGCTGCAGGGCGGCGCGAATCGCCGCTCAGGGTCCGCAGGCCATGGCTTTTCTTCCTCGAACGGTGCACAGCCCTGGGGCATCGGTAGCCTCCGGTCATGCGCCAGCCGCTATGAAGGCCTCATGCTTGTCCATTGGCAGGTTTTGTCTCCCGCTGCCATATGTCCCGCCGGTCATCAAATCAGCGAAAGGTTCCACGGTGTGTCATCCAATATGTCGAAAGGACAAAGCCATCTTGCCTCGTTCAGCTCCTCGTCAACAGGTATCTCCCATGCCGAAAGCAGATGACCTCGACCCGGGCGATGAAACAACCGTTTGACCACCTGATGCATGCTGCTTCCAGGATGTGTTTACTTCATCGCCTCGCGCTGGAACCGGGCCCCGGATACCGAGGGTCGGAACATCCCTTGCAACTTAACGGACCAAGTGGATCGCTCCCTTTTCAAATATGGGCGGACAACCTTCCGATTGATATCGAAGCAAGTACACATACACACCGGCGGCGGCAGGTACTTCGCCGCGATTTCCGTCCCAGCATCCGTCCGGTTCTCCGCTTTCATGGTATTGGTTGCCCCAACGGTCGAATACCTGGAACCGATATTCCCGCAGCAAGGCTTCTTTCCCAAACTGGGGTCCGAAACAGTCGTTGATGCCGTTACCCTCCGGACTGAACGCATTGGGCAGGTAATGTCCGGGGGCATAGCTCACATGGACCGAATCGGTGCGGGTACATGTGCCGTCCTTTGAGACGGCAACCGCCCAGTAAGTACCGCTTTCCGTCGCTGCGTAGGTGGCCGTGCGCCACTGGCCAAACCACTTCACACCGGGCAGGGTACTCGTAAGTATGACCTGTTCCCGGGCACAGTTGATCGAATCTGTTCCGAGAAAGCCGGCCGGTATTTCCTCCACTTCCAGGCGTACCACCCGGATACATCCGCTGCCATCGGTGAGGGTATCTTCGAAAATACCGGGTGCATCATATGTTTTTCCGGCAAACAAAAAGGGCTCGTTGTTGCAAATTGTCCCCAACACCGTTTCCGAAGGTATCGGCAGCACGGCCAGTTCCAACGTCACGATACTGTCGCAGCCGCCGGTGCCGGTGAGGGTGTCCGTATAGGAACCGGCGGCGCTGAGCACGGTCCCATGGAAATCGAAGGTGCTGCCGGCGCAGATGGTCGCCTGGGTGGACGTGTACAGAGCGGGTAGCACGGCCAGTTCCAACGTCACGATGCTGTCGCAGCCGCCGGTGCCGGTGAGGGTGTCCGTGTAAGATCCGGCGGCGCTGAGCACGGTCCCATGGAAATCGAAGGTGCTGCCGGCGCAGATGGTCGCCTGGGTGGACGTGTACAGAGCGGGTAGCACGGCCAGTTCCAACGTCACGATGCTGTCGCAGCCGCCGGTGCCGGTGAGGGTGTCCGTGTAAGATCCGGCGGCGCTGAGCACGGTCCCGTGGAAATCGAAGGTGCTGCCGGCGCAGATGGTCGCCGGGATGGACGCGTTCAGGGCTGGCAGCACGGCCAGTTCCAACGTCACGATACTGTCGCAGCCGCCGGTGCCGGTGA
>CAZNLJ010000029.1:47489-61285 GCA_964573725.1 uncultured Saprospiraceae bacterium | reverse complement strand
CCGTCAGGCTGCTGAAACTTCCGCTCCCGCTGTTTCCCGACGGACTGGCGCTCCACGTGTACGACACCATTCCATTTGTCCTGGCATTGAATTCGATGGTACTCGTGCCCGACGGATAGTGCCATCGCGTGATGAACTGCATACCGAGTGTCAGCGGCTGGGTTGCCAAAGCGCTATCGGGACTTCCCACCTCCAATGAAATGCCACCTCCGAGAGGACTGCCCCAGGAAGTTTGCCATACCATTCCGAAAAAGAAGGCTAGCCAATAAAAGAACCTACGGTCTCGCAGGTTATCCGGCAATGAAAATCGCCGTAGGATTCGAATCGGGTCAAGATGCATGACGAATCGAAAATTTTATTATTCGTGCGCGTCAGGGATGCTCGTTTCGGCCCGTAAGACGACGGCGGCCATCCCTCGCTCATCCTGTTCCGACAGCCATCCGGACCCAGGCAGAATGCTTTGGTGTAGCTGTTCGAAGGGAAAGCGGAGAGATCACCCGAAACACGAGGTGTGGACGCTGGATGAGCGTCACTTGCCCGGAGCAGGACCTGCACGGAACAAGCTGTCTCACAAAACTAGGATATGCGATGTCGGAGCCCGTCCGATATTGTTGTGACGGAATAGCGTTCCAGTGCGACAAATGTGCGACATCCCGGAAAAGGGAGGCACAATCGGACGCGCCAGGTACCCTGGCCGGATGCGTCAATCAGATGCGTCCTGGCAATCCTTCCGGGGATATCCAGTATAATAATTACATTTGGACCTGCGTGGAATCAGTCCGAACCCTGAATTCACAAAGAATGCATCCTGTCCAACTTAACCGACAAATCCGATTTCATGGAACTGGGACCGAAAAAACGCTCCCGGCCGCATCGATTCCCTCCATGACAGCATCCATTCTTTAAATAGCATGCGATGAGTCAACGCACCCATTTCCTACCGTTCTGCTTTCTATTCCTCCTGGCCGGCCAAGCGCTTACCGCCCAGGACATATCGCTCCAAGCGCGGATGCAAGCTGCCGTCGACAGGCTGCATACCGACCGGGAGCAGGCAAAAAATACAATCGACTCCGTTTGGAACCTGCCGAATCTGACCGCCGAGGAAAGGAATTATGTACACAATGCCTTGGGTATCTTTTTCGGTATGAGCGGAAAAGTAGACTCCGCCACCTACCATTTCCATCAAGTCATGGATCATAGCCGCGATGAGCTGACCCGCGCCAAGGCGATGCTCAACCTGTCCATCGTATTTCGGGAAAAGGGGACCTATGACCAGGCCCTGGACCTGCAACGCCGGTCGGAACAAATACTGCTTCGCCTGGACGACAAGTTGCATTTGTCGCGCCTATATGGGGCCATGGCCTCCACGTTCAGCAAACAATTCATGCACGGTTCCGCCGTGGCGTATCTCCTGAAGGGTATCGACATGTTGGAAAGCATGCCGGACCAATCGGCTCAACATGCGGCCCTGCTTATCCTGCGACAAAAGCTCGCGAATACCTATGTCCTCCTGGATGATGACTCGTTCGCCTTGCGGATCTATGAGGAAATCATACCTTCCTTCCGGGCGGACAGCAACCTGTGGAACCTTGCCATCAGCCAACTGACCCATGCGGAGGTGCTCCGACGGTTGGGACGGCTGGAAGCTGCGTTCGACGCCTTGGAAGAGGCGTTGGATATCCTGGGGCGATACCAAAATGCCGAATACTTGGCCTATGCGCTTCGGGCGAAAGCGCGGGTTGCCATCACGGCCGGAAGACCTGAACAAGAGATCAAGACCTATTTCGCGGAAGCGGTCAAACTGACACAATATCCGGAGAACGAATACGGTCAATTGCTCTTTTCCGACTACCTGACATTCCTATCGGACAGGGGCCGGTTCACCGAAGCGGACAGTTTGATCCGTTTCATCGAGCAAGGGCAAGTGTTCCGCAAGGCCCCTGTATCCATACGCCGGCATTACCACTACTGCCGTGCCAAGGTATACGAAGGTTTGGGAAGGTGGGAGGCGGGTATGCGTGCCGCCATGACCGCTGCGGATTATGCGGACAGTCTCCGACAGGCCGCGCTGCTCACCCAGTCCAGGACCCTGCAGGAACAATACAAGAGCAAAACCTTCGAACAGGAAGCCCGCATGGCCCAAATGACCCAGGCGGAGCTGCAAAAAAAGATCCGCATCCGCAATCTGAATTTGTTGGTAGCGGTGCTTTTCCTGTCCATCGTGGTCGTGGCTGCTTTCCATTTCCGATTACAGCTGCGTTACAAGCATATCCGCCTTGTTCGATTGGAAGAGGAACATCGTTCGGCACGACGGGAACAGCAATGGTTGAATGAAATCACAAGGAACCAGCAACAGCTGATCCGCCAACAGGAAATCCGGCTCCAGGAATCCGCCCTGGAACTCTCCCACAAGAATGCGTCGCTGGAAAACCTGTTGACCAAAGTACAGGACCGGGATGGCCAGGAGCTGAAACATGCCATACTGGACCTGAAGGACGGAGCCGCGCAAAGAAACACTATCCTTTTGCGATTCAACGAGTTGTATCCGGATTTTTTGAACACCTTAAGAAATCGGTTTCCGGAGCTGACCCAAAGCGACCTCGAGTTTTGTGCCTTATTGAAGCTCAACCTGTCCTATAAGGATATCGCGAACGTCATGAATATCCACCACCGGAGTGCCTTTACCCGCAAATACCGCATCGCCCAGAAAATGAAAGTGGAGGCGGACCAGGATATCGTCAAGATCATTCATGAGACCTGACCGGGTGTCAAAGCTCCTCATTACTGTCCTCCGATTTCCCGTTCCATGCCCCATCACGAGATCTTCGACGCCGGATGCAGGCGCCCCCCCCGATCCTCCTGTTCCGTGCGCATAATTGCCAGCCGGCCACACCTTGACCAACCACTCAAATTTGAGGGCGTGTCTACATGTTAAGACCTGTTATATCCGGCCGTTGAGGATAGCAACGCCCTACCCAGGGCAAAGGGACAGACAGCGGTATGGACACCGGCCAGATTTTGGCATAGGCCCGCTAGCCTTCGGCTTGACGGCATTTGGCCTTGAAGTCCGAACCTGGTTCCGGTGTGCACCGCCCTGTCGGTCGGCTTTTCCCACACCGCCGCAGTGTAAATAGCAGGATAAACCTTCATGACCGCCCCAAACGGTACGTAGTAAGGCCGTGGCCACCGTCCGGGTCACCGCTTGGATGCACAAATCGGCAGCTTCGACCGGAAAGGTATTATCCCGAAGCGTGTCAATCTGCCATAGTCATCGCCCGGAACGCCGGTGGCGTATATTTGAATGGCCGGAATTGGGTGTTCCTGCTACGGATGAAACGGATACTAAGGTCTTCGAATACCGGCCCTGGAATTTGCCCATGTGGGCAAGCATCCGTTACTTGAGTTCTGTGCCGATCCACTTACAGACATTTCAGGAAGGCTTTATCCCTTTTCTCCTGCTAAATTTCCAATATTTTTCAGTGCATTAAGAACACAATCGCTCAGGAGCTTGTGTAACAGCAGAAGGTATCCAATGGCCTCCCCAGAGAAAGGCTTGGAGCACCGGGTGGCTTTTGTCCTGCCAAAATCGATATGGGACCGATGGCGGACGTGGGCCGTGCAAAACCGAAGTCGGCACGTCGAGGTCGTAGAAAACCAGCCGCAGGGACATATGCCCCACAAAAGTTTATGAGACTACTTCTTTTCACCGGCTGCACCCAAGCGACCGGATCTCAAGATTCAGATAGTCAAATACTCGAAGAACCGGATTATTCCGCGATGCAGCGGACGGAGCGACCGTCCGTCCGGACGTAGCCGTACGTGCTGGCATTACCGCTGTCGAAGTACAGGTACCAGGCGTTGCTACTGCCATTCTCCGTGCTGCTCCAATAGCGGCCGTCGTAGCCGCGGTAGAGCAAGGTCCCGTCTGAGTCACGGTACCCGGCCGCCGGGAGCATCAAGGCCGACCCGAAGAAGCGGCCACTGCTGTAGTTGGTGGCTGCGGGGGTCCAGGTGCCGGTAATGCTTTGGGTATTGTTTGCCAGGACGGCCTCCCACTGGGCCTTGGCTGGCACGCGGAAGCCCGTCGGGCAAGGGTCATCGGGGGTCTTGGCGACATCCGACCAGGCGCCGTTGGGGGCGGCTGTCTGGTCCCAGCCGCTGACGGCCGCCTGGTTGGTTTCGCCGGGACCGGACCCTGTGGGCCCGTGGGCGAAGTTCGCCGTGTTGGTGTTCGGCCACTGGCCGGGGTCGGGTCCCTTACGGCCCCACTGCCAGTAGCCGCCGTTGATTTCCCAGCTCGGGGTAAAGGGCGCGGCGGAGGTGTTGGCAGCGCCGAGGTTATGGCATAGGAAGTCCTTGAAGTCCGTCACGTTCACCTTGGCACGGCAGCCGGTGGAGACAGGCAGGTTGAGCGTGCAGCTTTGCCCGCCGATGTCCAGGGCGAAGCTGGCCAGTCCGTAGGTAGCCGGCGTACCGGTGATGACAAATTCAAGGCTGTCGGCCCCGAAGTTGAAGCCGCTGGCAGCGAGGGTGGCCGTCAGGCCGCTCACGCCGGTGGAGGTCACCGTCTGGCCGGGGTGCGTGCCGCCGTTGCCGCCGGTGTAGGGCACCTTGGCAATAATGCCGGTGGCCGGCAGTCCGGAGAACAGGACATTGGAAAGCACAGCCCCGCCGCAGTTGAGCGTGCCGATGCTGCCTGGAAAGTCTTCCGCGATACAGCGGAGGGGTTCCCCTTCCTGCCGGGCATAGTTGCCCACGGCAGCTCCTCCGCTTTCGAATTCCAGATACCAGGCGTAGTCCGAGCCGAATTGCGTGCTGCTCCAATAATAATTGTCGAAGCCACGACTGTAAAGCGCCCCGTCGCTGAAGTTGCGGTATCCGGCCGCCGGGAGCATCAGGCCGGGCCCGAAGAAGCGGCCACTGCTGTAGTTGGTGGCACCGGAGGTCCAGGAGCCGGTAATGCTTTGGGTATTGTTTGCCAGGACGGCCTCCCACTGTGCCTTGGCTGGCACGCGGAAGCCCGTTGGGCAAGGGTCATCGGGGGTCTTGGCGACATCCGACCAGGCGCCGTTGGGGGCAACTGTCAGGTCCCAGCCGCTGACGGCCGCCTCGTTGGTCTCGCCGGGACCGGGCCCTGTGGGCCCGTGGGCGAAGTTCGCCGTGTTGGTGTTCGGCCACTGGCCGGGGTCGGGTCCCTTACGGCCCCACTGCCAGTAGCCGCCGTTGATTTCCCAGCTCGGGGTAAAGGGCGCGGCGGAGGTGTTGGCAGCGCCGAGGTTATGGCACAGGAAGTCCTTGTAGTAGGTGGCGTTCACCTTGGCACGGCAGCCGGTGGAGACAGGCAGGGTGAGCGTGCAGCTTTGCCCCACGATGTCCAGGGCGAAGCTGGCCGGTCCGTGGGTATCCGGCGTACCGGTGATGATGTAGTCCAGACTACCTGCCCCGTTGACAAAGGTGCCGGCCGACAGTGTAGCCGTCAGCCCCATCACCCCGGTGGAAGAGACCGATTGCAGCGCGTAGGTGCCGCCGTTGCCACCCGTATAGGGAACGCTGGCGCTCACCCCGGACGCCACCTGGCCGGCGGTCAAACTGCCGGTAACCCCTGCACCCGCGCAGTTCAGCGAACTGATACCCGCCCCGACCGTCACCGACAGCGTGCAGCTTTGCCCGCCGATGTCCAGGGCGAAGCTGGCCAGTCCGTGGGTAGCCGGCGTACCGGTGATGACATATTCAAGGCTGTCGGCCCCGAAGTTGAAGCCACTGGCAGCGAGGGTGGCCGCCAGGCCGCTCACGCCGGTGGAGGTCACCGTCTGGCCGGGGTGCGTGCCGCCGTTGCCGCCGGTGTAGGGCACCTTGGCAATAATGCCGGTGGCCGGCAGTCCGGAGAACAGGACATTGGAAAGCACAGCCCCGCCGCAGTTGAGCGTGCCGATGCTGCCTGGAAAGTCTTCCGCGATACAGCGGAGGGGTTCCCCTTCCTGCCGGGCATAGTTGCCCACGGCAGCTCCTCCGCTTTCGAATTCCAGATACCAGGCGTAGTCCGAGCCGAATTGCGTGCTGCTCCAATAATAATTGTCGAAGCCACGACTGTAAAGCGCCCCGTCGCTGAAGTTGCGGTATCCGGCCGCCGGGAGCATCAGGCCGGGCCCGAAGAAGCGGCCACTGCTGTAGTTGGTGGCACCGGAGGTCCAGGAGCCGGTAATGCTTTGGGTATTGTTTGCCAGGACGGCCTCCCACTGTGCCTTGGCTGGCACGCGGAAGCCCGTTGGGCAAGGGTCATCGGGGGTCTTGGCGACATCCGACCAGGCGCCGTTGGGGGCAACTGTCAGGTCCCAGCCGCTGACGGCCGCCTCGTTGGTCTCGCCGGGACCGGGCCCTGTGGGCCCGTGGGCGAAGTTCGCCGTGTTGGTGTTCGGCCACTGGCCGGGGTCGGGTCCCTTGCGGCCCCACTGCCAGTAGCCGCCGTTGATTTCCCAGCTCGGGGTGAAGGGCGCGGCGGAGGTGTTGGCAGCGCCGAGGTTATGGCACAGGAAGTCCCTGTAGTAGGTGGCGTCCACCTTGGCACGGCAGCCGGTGGAGACAGGCAGGGTGAGCGTGCAGCTTTGCCCGCCGATGTCCAGGGCGAAGCTGGCCAGTCCGTAGGTAGCCGGCGTACCGGTGATGATGTAGTCCAGACTACCTGCCCCGTTGACAAAGGTGCCGGCCGACAGTGTAGCCGTCAGCCCCATCACCCCGGTGGAAGAGACCGATTGCAGCGCGTAGGTGCCGCCGTTGCCACCCGTATAGGGAACGCTGGCGCTCACCCCGGACGCCACCTGGCCGGCGGTCAAACTGCCGGTAACCCCTGCACCCGCACAGTTCAGCGAACTGATGCCCGCCCCGACCGTCACCGACAGCGTGCAGGCCTGCCCGCCGATGTCCAGGGCGAAGCTGGCGATACCGCTTGCCACGGGCGTTCCGGTAATCGTGTATTGCAGGCTGTCGGCCCCATTGGCGAAGCTGCCTGCCGGCAGCGTGACCGTCAGGCCGGCAACCCCGGTGGAGGACACCGGCTGGCCGGGATGCGTGCCACCGTTGCCGCCGGTGTAGGGCACCTTGGCAATAACGCCGGTGGCCGGCTGTCCGGAGAACAGGAAATCGGAAAGCACAGCCCCGCCGCAGTTGAGCGAGCCGATGCTGCCCGAGAAGTCATCGGCGATGCAGCGGAGGGGAAGCCCGTACCGCCGGCTGGTGACTAGTATATTGGCGCTGTTGTTGCTGAAATTCAATTCCCATCCAGCTAAGGTCTCGAACGCCCGGCTGCTCCAATAGTGGCCCTGACTACCGTGGTATCCCCGCGTACCATTGCTGGGGCCACGGAATCCTGCCGCCGGGAGCATCAGGCCGGGCCCGAAGAAACGGCCGCTGGAGTAGTTGGTCGTGTTATTGGACCAAGTACCGGTGACTTGCTGGATATTGTTCGTCAGGACCCCTTCCCACTGCGCATAGGTCGGTATACGGAAGCCTGTCGGGCAAGGGTCGTTTGCGGTTTTCGCGGCATCCGACCAGGCACCGCCTGGTGCTTCAGTCTGGTCCCAGCCGCTTACGTCCCACTCGTTGGTCTCGCCGGCACCCGGGCCTGTAGGTCCGTGGGCGAAGTTCGGCGTATTCGTATTCAGCCACTGGCTGGCATCCGGTCCTTTCCGGCCCCACTGCCAGTAGCCGCCGATAATCTCCCAGCTCGGGGTGAATGGGTCGGAGGCGGTGTTGGCGGCAGCCAGGTTGTGGCACGAGAATTCTTTCCATAGGTTGGGTGCCACGTAAGCACCGCAGCCTACTGTCACGGAAAGCGTGCAGGCCTGCCCGCCGATGTCGAGGGCGAAGCTGGCGATACCGCCTGCCGCGGGCGTTCCTGTAATCGTGTATTGCAGGCTGTCGGCCCCATTGGCGAAGCTACCTGCCGGGAGCGTGGCCGTCAGGCCGGCAACCCCGGTGGAGGACACCGTCTGGCCGGGGTGGGTGCCGCCGTTGCCGCCGCCGGTGTAGGGCACTTTGACGAACACGCCGGAAGCCGCCTGGCCGGGCTGGAGGCTGCCTGCTGTAACAGCGCCGCTGCAATGGAGCGCACTGATGACCCCGGGTGGTAATCCTACGACAACCGACAAGGTACAGGTCCGCCCGCCGATGTCAAGCGCGAAGCTGGCCGTTCCGGTGCCCACCGGTGTGCCTGTGATGTGATAAGTCAGCGGGCCGCTGCCGGCGGCGAAATTGCCGGCGGCGAGTGTGGCTGTCAAGCCAGGCACCCCCTCCGCGCTCACCGTCTGGCCGGGATGCGGGCCGCCGTTGCCGTCCGTGTACGGGACGCTGACACTCACACCGGTCGCAGCCAGACCGGATACCAGGATCCCGGTGGTCACGCTGTTACCGCATCCGAGGCTCCCGATCCTGCCTCGCCAGCAATCGACTTCCTGCCACTCCGGGGTGGTGGGGCCGCCGAAGTTGATTTCCAGGCAGGCTGTCGTGGTGTTGTAGATGATCAGCCCGACAGCCGGATTGGCGATGGCATCGCGCTGGGCCTGGGTCATGCGCGGCGGCAGGAACCCTTTGTCCGTGCTTTGCAAATCCATCAGGGCGGAAGGCTCGGTCTGACCTGACAGCTGTAAGGGTAACAGTACCAGCATGGCCCAAGCCAGGACCTGCGGTAGGCTGCCCGGCAACACCCGGCGAGATGGCCTGTGACTGGTTCGGTTTTCTTTCATTGTGTAATGAAGTTGTACGTTTGTAGTGGTTGCATGGCCTGGACCCGGCATCTGCCGGGCACGCCGGCGGCTGGACCTGAGCAAGCCACGGCGCTCCTTGTCAAGATTGAAAGACAACATCAATTGAAATTCATTCGATGCTGTCAGCCTCCCGTCCGGCAGGAAAACGGCATCTGCAAAGGGGTCTGGACAATTACACTTTTATTGGTTTTAAAGCCCACTATCCATAAATAGTCAAATAGTTAAAGCACCGGATCATTCTGCGATGCACCTGAGGGATAGACCGAACCGCCGGTTGGTGTAGTACGAGTAGGCACCGCCGCTGTCGAAGCCCAGGTACCAGGCGTAGCCCGACCCGTCCTCTGCGCTGCTCCAATAGCTGCCGTTGCTGCCGCGGCTGAACAGCTGACCGCTAAGGTAGATGCGGCTTTCAGCCGCCGGCAGCATCAAGTCGGGCCCGAAGAAGCGGCCGCTGCTGTAGTTGGTGGAACTGGAGGTCCAGGTGCCGGTAGCGCTTTGGGCGTTGTAGGTACGCACACTAGCCCATTGCGCTGAGGTCGGAACACGGTAACCCGGAGGACAGGGGTCATCGGCGGTTTTCGAAGCATCCGACCAGGCACCGCCTGGTGCTTCTGTCTGGTCCCAGCCGCTGACTGCTGTCTCGTTGGTTTCGCCGATGCCGGGCCCTGTAGGACCGTGGGCGAAGTTCGGCGTGTTGGTGTTCAGCCATTGGCTGGGGTCGGGCCCCTTGCGGCCCCATTGCCAGTAGCCGCCGATGATCTCCCAGCTCGGGGCGAAGGGATCTGCGGCGGTGTTTGCAGCCGCCAGGTTGTGGCACATGAATATTTTGTAATCCGTGGCGTTGACCTTAGCGCCACAGACGGCAGATACAGGCAGGGTGAGTGTGCAGGTCTGCCCGCCGATGTTCAGGGCGAAGCTGGCCGTGCCGTAAGTTGAGGGCGTGCCGCTGATGGCATAGCTCAGGCTGTCGGCGCCGTTGGCGAAGTAGCCCGCTGCGAGGGTGGCCGTCAGTCCGGTCACCCCGCCGGAGCCCACTGTCTGGCCGGGGTGCGGGCCGCCGTTGCCACCTGTGTAAGGAACGGCGGCAGACACACCTGCCGCCGCCAGTCCGTCGGTCAGGAGGCCGGTGGTTACAGCGCCGCCACAGCTCAGGGTGCCGATCCTACCTTGCCAACAACTGATGCCCTGCCAGTTCGGCGCTACAGGTGAGCCGATGTTCACATTGAGGCAGACCGATGTGGTGTTGTAGACGATCAGCCCGGTGGCCGGGCTGGCAATGGAATTGCGCTCGGCTTCGGTCATGCGGGGCAGCAGGAATCCTTGGTCGGTGCTTTGCAATTCCAGCAAGGCGGATGGCTCGGCCTGGCTATACAGCTGCCAGGGCAACAGGATTGTGCATACCAGCAAGCACAGGAGGCCGCCAGGCAGCACCGGGCGCGATGGTCTACAGCTGATTCGGTTTTCTTTCATTGTATTCGTGATATTGTTCTCTTGTAGTGGCTGTCACACCGGCAGTCTGGTCTGGAACTGCCAATTCCGGACGGCTGTGCCCACAACCCTTTGCTTTGTCATTGAAAACAGTCAAACAGGCAACAACCGGTCATTCTGCGATGCACCGGAGGGATTTCCCGTTCCTCCGGTAGTCGTCGCTTGTATATACACTACCACCAGGGTCGCTGAAGTAAAAATACCAGGCGTAGTTACCGACGATTTCGCTGCTGCTCCAATAGTGTCCTTGTATGCCGCGGCTGAACAGTTCGCCGTTGGATTCGCTGCGAAACCCGGCGGCAGGGAGCATCAAACCCGGCCCGAAGAAGCGGCCGCTGCTGTAGTTGGTGGCGCCTTCCGTCCAGGTGCCGGTATAACTTTGCGTGTTGTAGTAAGGAATACCCACCCACTGTTCCCTGGTCGGTACGCGGAAGCCCGTGGGGCAAGGGTCGTTCGGGGTCTTCGAGACATCCGACCAGGCGCCGTCGGGGGCAATCATGGTGCTCCAGCCACTGATGCTGCCGCTGTTGGCCGTTGTGGAACCGAAGCCCGTCGGCCCGTGGGCGAAGTTCGGCGTATTGGTGTTCAGCCATTGGCTGGCGCCTGGTCCAAGCTGGCCCCATTGCCAGTAGCCGCCGATGATTTCCCAGCTCGGCGTCAAGGGATTGGCGGCGGGATTGGCGGAGGCCAGGTTGTGGCAGAGGAAGGCCTTCCATTCGTCCAAGTCCACATAGGCGCCGCAGGTGCTCAGCGACAGGGTGCAGGCCTGCCCGCCGATGTCGAGCGCGAAGCTGGCCATGCCGGCACTGGCGGGTGTGCCGGTGATGGCGTATGCCAGGTTGCCGCTGCCGTTGGCGAAGTTGCCCGCGGCAAGTGTGGCCGTCAGTCCCGTCACCCCGGTGGAGGTCACCGTCTGGCCGGGGTGGGGATTGCCGTCGCCGCCCGTGTAGGGTACGCTGGCACTCACTCCCGTAGCCGTCAGCCCAGGCGCCAGGACACCCGTGGTTACTGCCTCGCCACAGACCAGGGCAGTGATGACCCCCGGAGGAGGCTCCACGGCGAACGACAAGGTACAGGCCTGCCTGCCGATGTCGAGCGAGAAAGCGGCTGTGCCGGCGCCGTCCGGCATCCCGGTGATGTTGTACACCAGGGAGTCGGAGCCATTGGCGAAGTTGCCGGGGGCAAGCGTGGCCGTCAATCCCAGTACTGCCGTGGAAGCCACCGACTGACCGGGATGCGGTCCGCCGTTGCCGCCCGTGTAGGGCACTTTGGCGCTGACACCAGCTGTCGACTGGCCAGCCACCAGGACTCCCGTATTCATGCTGCCGTTGCAATCCAGGCTGCCGATGGGAGGCGGGCCTATGGCTTGCCAGGACGGTGCTGCGGGACTCCCATGGTTGATTTCCATGGCAGCCACCGTCGTGTTGTAAATCATCAGCCCCGTGGCCGGGCCGGCGATGGCATCGCGTTCTGCCATCGTCATGCGGGGCAACAGGAAGCCTTTGTCGGTGCTGTGCAGCTCCAGCAGGGCGGACGGCTCGGTCTGGCTGTTCAGTTGCCATGGCAGCAGGATGGCCATGGCCAAGGCCGGCAGGAGTGCGCCTGACAGCAACAGGCGCAATGGTCCGTAACGGATTCGGTTTTTCATTTTACAGCGAGTTTATGATGTTCTCTGTTCCTGAGTCTGCATGGCCATGCTCGGCGCACGTTTCACTGCTACGACAGTATCGCCGTGTGCCTGCCGGCGACAGGGAGGGTGACGGCAGTAACGGTTTCTTCCATTTTCTCTATCCTCCTTTTGAATAAGGTATGATGTTCATCACCGCGGTGAGGTGGACAATCCGCTCGGCGGCGGTGCCGATAGGGTCGGGGTAGCCAGCCGAGCAGGACGGCCTCGTCGAACGGGCCTGAGAAGCCCCCCTGGCAGACCAGACTGCGCACCAGGCTGTACTCCGCCGTGCCGGTGTTGAGGAAGCCGCCGGAGGACACATCCAGCAGCGTGTCCCAGAGGTACTGCAAGCCCGTCACCTGTTCGCAGCAAGTGACGTTTTTCTGGGCCTGCAGGCTGCCGGACAGCAAGCCCGGCGGCAGGATGGTTGATCGGAATATTTTTATTTTCATTTTTTAATTCTTGGTTGTGGCGTGGGTATCCGCTGCAGGCTTGTCAACCGATGGCCTGTCGGAGGCCGGGTCGCTGATATGCGGTTGCATGGCCTTGGGCCCACACGTAGGCTGGGCAAGGGAGCCCAGTTTTTTCCCGAAGCGGCTGTAAGGGCATGTCCCGCGGTGGTTGGCCGCCGCGGGACATGCCCCAGCCCTCAGTTTCGTTCAGATAGTCAAAGAACCGGATTATTCTGCAACGCACCGGAGGGAGAACCCGTACTGCCGGAGGCCGTAGCTGCCCGTGCTGGCACCGCCGTTGAAGAAGTTCAGGTACCAGGCGTAGTCCGCCCCGTACTCCGAGCTGCTCCAATAGAAGCCGAAGTCGCCGCGGACGAACAGCTGACCGTCGTCGCCGATGCGGCCCCCAGCCGCCGGGAGCATCAAGCCGGGCCCGAAGAAGCGGCCACTGCTGTAGTTGGTGGCACCGGAGGTCCAGGTGCCGGTAATGCTTTGGGTATTATTTGCCAGGACGGCCTGCCACTGTTCCTTGGCAGGCACGCGAAAGCCCGTCGGGCAGGGGTCGTCGGGGGTCTTTGAGGTATCCGCCCAGGCGCCGTTGGGGGCGGCTGTCTGGTCCCAGCCGCTGACGGCCGCCTCGTTGGTTTCGCCGGAACCGGAGCCCGTCGGCCCGTGGGCGAAGTTTTCCGTGTTGGTGTTCAGCCATTGGACGGGGTCGGGCCCCTTGCGGCCCCACTGCCAATAGCCGCCGATGATTTCCCAGCTCGGGGTGAAGGGGTCAGCGGTAGTGTTGGCGGCGCCGAGGTTGTGGCACAGGAAGTCCTGGTAGTCCGTGGCGTTGACCTTGGCACGGCAGCCTGTAGAGACGGGCAGCAAGAGCGTGCAGCTCTGCCCCCCGATGTCCAGGACGAAGCTGGCCAGTCCGAAGGTAGCCGGGGTACCGGTGATGAAAAACAGCAGGCTGTGGTCGCCATTGATGAAACTGCCTGCAACCAGCGTGGCCGTCAGGCCGATCACGCCGGTGGAGGTCACCGTCTGGCCGGGATGCGTGCCGCCGTTGCCGCCGGCATAAGGCACCGCGACACTTACGCCGTAGGCGGCCTGGCCGGTCGTGAGCGTGCCCGTGGGGACGGCCGCTCCGCAATTGAGCGAGCTGATGACCCCGGGAGGCGGCAATATGATGTTCACCTCCGCAGTGAGGTGGACTAGCAGCTCCGCAGTGGTGTCAACGGTGAGGGTGCGGCCGTACACGACGGCACCGGCGGGGATGACCACTGTTTTGCCAGCCGGCACGACGATGTCCTGGCAGTTCAACGGCACCATGTTGTCACTCCAGTTGAGCGGGCTCATCCAGTCGAGGCCGTCGCCGTTGCCGGTCCAAGTATTGACGGATGCCTCCGGAAAGCCGTTGCAATCGTCATCGATGCC
>CAZNLJ010000029.1:29851-47389 GCA_964573725.1 uncultured Saprospiraceae bacterium | reverse complement strand
GTTGCATGTTTCCGTCGCCCCTGGGAAGACGGCCGGATTGCCGTCGTCGCAGTCCAGCGCATTGCCGACATGACCGGTGGGCGCCGTGCAGGCGAGCTGGACCGCACCGGCCGCATCGCCGTAGCCGTCCCCGTCGGTGTCGGGATACCAGGAGAGCAGGACGCCATCATCCACCAGCCCGTTACAATCGTCATCGATGCCGTTGCATGTTTCCGTCGCCCCTGGGAAGACGGCCGGATTGCCGTCGTCGCAGTCCGAAAAGTTGTCCACGTAACCATAAGGCTTTTCGCAGTAGGCGACGGAGACCGCCGGGTTGCCAAAGCCGTCACCGTCCGTGTCGGCGTACCAAAGGACGGAGGGACAGGCGGCGGAAAAGACCAACGCTGCATATCGGAGTGTGCCGATATCAACCTCCGTATCGTCGCAAAGCTGTAATTGCCAGATTCCGATCGGATTGCTGCCATTGTTGAAGTCAAAAAAGCTGCCCTCCGGCACGAAACTGCCGACGAAGGGTGGCGATCCGGCTGTGACGGGCTGGGTAGCGCTCATGCTGAAAGTAGTGACGGCGCCACAGGAAGCGATGGCCGGGTCGCCATAGTTGTCTAAACTACCTCCATTGTCCGTGGAGAGTTCGACGATGGTGCCGTCCGGAGCGATGAGGCTGATGTCCAGGTCTGCTGCGAAGGTGTGTTCCGCGATGAGCCTGACCTCCTTGAGATAAACATCGGCACCCAACTGGTTGCCGGGGGCTGCGTCCACGTCGATTGGGAAGCGGTTGGAAGCGGAGCAGGTGTAGTCGGGGATATGCAGGTTAAGCTGGCAGGGGGAGGGATTGGGAAGGTTAGGGGAAAAGACGAGTTCCGCAAATTGCAACTTTCCGACGTCGAGGGCCGTGACGTCGCAGATTTCAAGCACCCAAGGTCCGAGCGGGTTGCTGCCGTCCAGGAAGCTGTTAAAATCACCTTCCGGCTGGTAAGTGCCCAGGAAGGGAGCCGACGCGGCGGTGATGGAGGTCGGGGCCCACATGGCGAACCGGGTCGCGTTTTGACAGGAAGTATCCCCCGGGTCGCCGTAGTTGTCCCCGGATCCGCCGTTGCCGCTCGTCAACTCGACTACGACGCCGTTCGGCGAATGCAGCTTCATGGTCAGGTCAGCCGCATAGGTATGCTGGACGATCAGCTTCACCTCCTTGAGGAAGACGTTGGTTCCCAGCTTATCCCCGGGGGCTGAGGCGACCTTGACCAGGAACTTGTTGCCCAGTGAGCAGGACTCGTCAGGTATGTTGAGGTTTATCCCGCAGGCGGTGGGATTGCCGACAATTCCGCCAGGTAGCCCCGCCCCTGTTACAATGAGCGAGAAGGCCTGGCTGTTGCCGTTCAGGCTACCCTTATGGGAAACACGGAGGGAATAGGAGCCGGCGGGAATGACGCCCAGGTATATCTTCTCGACGTTGTCGCGGAAATTGTCCCCGGTGGAGGCGGCGGCAGTCGGGTTGGCGGGGTCCAGGATATAGGGGAAGTAAACAGTGCTGTCGGAGCTTACCAGGCGCAGGTCGAGGTCGTTGACCAATTTGATGTCCGGGTTGTCCACGGTTTCGGAATAATCAGGAGTGCCCGCCGGGTCTGTCCAACTGAGGGTGATGGCCAGGGGCTGCTGGCCGTCGGAGGTAATCGGCATGGAGAAAGAACCGTTGTTCACCAGTACCTCCTCCTGGATGGTCAGCGCTTGGGAAACATCCTGGGAGATGACCTGTACGGCTTTTTCGGTGTTCATCAGGCCCCAGCCGAAGCGGTAGTCCGGCCCGGGGTGGTCGCCCGCCTCGTCCGCCGTGTGGATGATGAGCCCTTTGAGGGTTGCGGCCCGCATCAGGTTATGGTCGTGGGTGTCATCATAGTGTTCCTGCAACAGGATGGCGGAGCCTGCGACACTGGGGGAAGCCATGGAGGTTCCGTTGTAGGAGGCATACGCGTCATCAGCACCGCCTAAGGACGAGTAAACACCGACCCCATTGCCCGATATGTCGGGTTTGATCCGGCCGTCATCCGTGCCCCCCCAGCTGCTGAAGCTGCTCATGACCACGCTTCCGGGGCCGGTGTAATTCAACACGTCTTCCACCGCTGCCACCGTCAAGGTGTTCTTGGAGACACACACACTTTCCAGCTTGTCGTATCCGCCGTTCGAAAAGCCATCGCCGAGAGGGTGGATGGCCGGATTATAGGTCACATAACTGCCAGAGTAGTCCCGCACCTGGTCTGGAATCGATGGATTTTCCCCCCTGTCGTTGCCTGCCGCTTTTACCACCAGGTAGTAAGGCGCATTATAGGCCAGCAGGTCGCAATCGGATGCTCTCGAGACGTATTTGCCAAATGTGGCATCTTCGCCGCTGGGGTTGAACTGGCTGCTGCCTCCGTACCAAGTCCACCGGTTGTATCCGCCGGAATTCTCCGTGTAACGCCAACCGAGAACCCATCCGTAGGAGTGGTTTGAAACCAGCAGTCCGGCCGCGGCTGCCGTCGCCATTTCACTCAGGTCGTAATCCCAGTCATAGGCTTCGAGCATTGCCTGTGGCGCCATGCCTTTGGCATGAGAGGCAGTGGGGTTAGTACCGGTGCCGTCGCCTATCAGCGTGCCGGCCACATGGGTGGCATGGTTGCCGTTGATGGTGGCGCCGTCGCCCTGCGTCACCCTGCCGGAGAGCTGCTCGTGGGATGCCCGGACTGCGTTTTCATCCCATTCTCCCAGCGTCATGCCGGCGCCGTTGAGGTTCAGTCCCAGCCCGCCCCCGCTGTGCACCTTGTTGGTGCGGGCGCTGATGGCGGCGATTGCATTGTTCGTGGTGTAATAGACCGGGTTGCCTTGGTCATCCAGGCTCATCAACTCAATGACCTGGCCGTCGGGCAGCTCGCTGCGCACAGGCCAGCCGTTGGCGGCGGCGGCGGCGAGCGCCCTTGATTTTGCCTCTCTGGCCTGCTTGCCCCAGGCGTCGGCGAGGCTGTCGAGGACGGCCACATTGGTGTTCCTGATGATGACGGAACGGTCCTGCTGCGCGAATAATGGCAAAATGAGCAGGATAATGGGAAGTGTAATGATGTATCTTTTCATATTGAATATTGTTTGCATCGATTTATCCGGTATCAATGGATATTTTTCAATGTTAGTCAAACGGGGTGATGCGGCAGGTATCCAATCTGATGCGGACACCTGTTCCAAATTCCAACATATCGCGCACCAGCCTCGATCAGGCCCTGTGACATAAGCCGGGGGGGCCTTATCCGGGAACGAGTCAAAGCTGCGGCGCTGCAGAGGAACCAATCGGAAATAATGTAGTTCCTATCGGAAAAGAGAAGGAAACTTCATGGATTACCTGTTTGCCTGTAAGGCGTTCTCACCAATATGGTCAGGCATCCTGCCGGGTAAGCAGCCGTTTTCCGGGAATCCCGAGACTGCTATCGCATGGCGTCCGACATTCGCCTGCAGCCGGCGGTATTCCATGGAATTTATTCATAGCGGTGAAGGCTTGCCGACTGCGGGTTGTCCTGGTACTTTTTCCTACATTTGCCGATGTGATACAAATCCCACCCTTTGTAGACAAGCTCCTCCCCACATACCTTGCGGTGACTTGCCTTGTCTTCTGCTTGGCGTCGGCGACCGCACAGCGGCCGGCACCCCGGTACCAGGGTGGCGCCGCCTCATCTTCGTCGCAGGACCTGATCCTGGACAGTTACCGATGGAATCCGCAGGACGGGTTGCCGAACCGGAACATTCTCGCTTTCCTGCAAGACAGGAGCGGCCTGATGTGGATGAGTTCACCGGCCGGATTGACCACTTTCGACGGGTATACCTTCCGGCAGGTGGACATCGTGAATGACCAGCTCGGCCATGCGGCGTTGACAAACATCGCCGAGGACCGGACCGGACGGATCTGGCTGGTCAAATCCGAAAACGACCAAGTGACCGTGGATGTCTTCGACCCTGTCGCACAATCGGTGCTGCCGCTCCACGACATACTCGGATCGGAGACCCCCATCCGGCTGCGCAACGACGGCAGCCGACTTCACCTCTACAACCTGGAGCAGGACATCTGGATCGGCAACGGGTCGGATGTCTATCGATACGACGGATGCTGGCAACGACTTTACCGCGGAGCGGAAGGGGGCCCGCCCTTGGAATGGCTTCCTGCGCGGACAGGATTATGGCAGATCGGCGATTCCGTCATCCGGCACCTCGATGACCGCGGCCTGCCCTGTGATTCCATTTATTTGCCCAAGCACCACATCCGCAATATTTGGATCGAAAAGGACTTCCGGCTTTGGTTAGGAATCGCGTCGACCGAAAGCCCCGCTCCGGACCGGTACCTGACACTGACCACAGAGGGTCCGAAAGTCGTCGTCCACACCTCCGATGCCCATTCATCCCCCGGGGCCCCGAATCCTTTCACCCTGGCTGTGTTCCGTAAAAAAGTGGCATATTGGTGCTACCAATCACATTCCGGGGAGATTCCGTTCAACGGACTCAAATCCAGCCCTTTGTCTTTCCATCTTGCCCGCTCCCCACCTGGCATGCCGGCCGGGGGTCCGACCTACCTGGACCGGGAAGGAGGGCTATGGGCGGTCACGGACAACGGAATCATCCGATTGGTATTTCGAACCAAGCTGCCGTTTCAACGGCACCTGTCGGCGCGGCAGCCTTCGCTGAGTACCCGGGGTATCGGTTTTTTTCGCGACCACCTGGTCGTCAATAGCTACGTAGGAATCTTTCAGGTGGATTTCGCCGACGGCTCGGCTGACCCATTCGACAACCTTTCGTTCCGGGGCGGCACCGCCTTCCTGTCCGACGGCTCCGAATATTATATCGCCGGCCATCATCAACCGCTGTTACGGCGGAAGGCAGACGGCTCCCTGGAATATTACCCTTTCGACCTTGCCACGGAACCGGTCAACATTTTCTGCTTGCTCCGGACTTCAGATGACCAACTTTTGGCCGGTACCGATGCCGGCCTATTCGGGCTCGACGAGCACGGCAAGAAACTGGTACGCAAGGGTACCCGGAAAGATATGGTCGCCACGCTTTACCAGGATGGCAGCCAATTATGGGCAGGCACTTCCGAAGGCCTCCTGGAATTGGATCCGCAGGGAGCCGTACTCCAGGTCGCATACGTACCGCCTGCCCACAGCAAATTCGACTACATCAGTCATATCCACCGCGATAGCGAAGGAATCTTTTGGATGTCCACCCACGGCGGCGGGCTGATCCGTTGGAATCCCGCCACCTGTGAAGAACGCCTTTTCACCACCGCCGACGGATTGTCCAGCAACAACCTCCACGCCGTCTACCCGGATCGATACGGTCACTTGTGGCTACCCAGCGATTTCGGCCTGGTCCGCTTTCACAAGACCAACGCCACGGTCAGGAACTACTTCGTATCGGACGGACTTCCGGCCAACGAGTTCAACCTGTTGTCTCATTTCAAAGCCCCGGACGGTACGCTTTACCTGGGTGGCATCAACGGTATCGTGTCATTTGAGCCGGATGATTTCCCTCGGGAAACCTTGGACAGTTTCGAACTGCACCTGACGGCGGCAACCACCTACGACCTTCAAACCGGAGAATACCACACACAGCCCCTGACCATTTATTCCGGACAGCCGCTATCCTTACTTCCTTCCTATGCCTTCCTGGACATAAACCTGTCGGTACTGCAGCATGACCTTTCCCACCGCTATCGTTATGCCTGGCGCATAGCGGGCAAACAGGAAAAATGGGTGGAACAAACCGCTCCGAACGTCCGCTTGAGCAACCTGCCCTACGGCCGCCACCACCTGCAAGTGCGTGCCGTCAGGTTGTCGGACGGCCGCCACTCGAACACCCTCTCCGTCTCCCTCCGCGTGGTCCGGCCTTTTTACCTGGACTGGCCGTTCCTTATCCTGTGTGTCCTGACCTTATCGGCCCTGGTCAGGCTGTATACCTATCGACGTACGCAGGAACTCGCCGCCGCCAATTCCCTGTTGGAGCAAGAAGTCGGCAAGCGGACCCTGATCATTGAAACGGACCGGGCGCTCATTTCCACCCAGGCGGAGGAGCTGCGCTCCCTGAATGTGATGAAATCCCGCTTTTTCGCCAATGTCGCCCATGAGTTCAGGACACCGTTGACGCTCATCTTCGGCTCGCTGGACCGACTGCACAAGGATCTCGACCCGAATGGGAAGACGACGGATAACCTCCGGACCATCCGCAAAAGCTCGCTTCGGCTGCAAAACCTGGTCGGTGAACTATCGGACCTCGCCAGGTCGGAAGCCGGAAGGCTGACCCTGGAGGAGACGCCCGTGGTTTTTTGTGATATCCTGCGACATCAGGTAGCGGAATTCCTCCCCGATGCCGAGCATCGTAGCATCCGGTTGCATGTCGACTATCAGGTTCCGGCGGACCGGGTCATCCTCATCGATATCCGAAAATGGGAAAAAATAATTCATAACCTGCTGGGCAATGCACTCAAGTACACCCCGCACGGGGGAAGCATCACCCTTGGTGTCCATGATGAAGCGGAGCGGATGGTCCTGCTGGTGGAAGATACCGGCAAGGGAATCCCGGAACACGAACTGCCTTTCATTTTCGATCGGTATTTCCAGGGCGGCGGACCAAATGAAAACCGGCTGGGAGGGACCGGGATCGGTCTTGCGCTTTGTCGGGAATATGCCGACCTGTTCGGCGGGGTATTCGACGTGGTCAGCACCCCGGGGAAGGGTAGCCGATTCCGATTGACTTTCCCTTACAAAACGACCCCGCTTCCCGCCGGCGCTTGCATACCCACCCAAGCTTCCCCGCGCATCCAGCTGCCGGAACCCATCCGGCACGAGGCAGGTAACTTGTACACGGTATTGGTCGTGGAGGATGATGTCGACCTCTTGCACTTCATCCGGGACTGTCTCGGACGAACATACGACCTGCTGTTCGCCGACAACGGCCTGTCTGCCCTCCGTACTTTGAACACCGCTCCTGTGGACCTGATACTTTCCGACCTGATGATGCCGGAAATGGATGGTTTCCAGTTACTTGAAAAAGTAAAGGAAATCTGTCCGGACCTGCCGTTTGTCTTACTGACAGCCAGCGCGGACATGCAGGACCGGCTTCAGGCGCTTCGGATCGGAGTCGATGACTACCTGACAAAACCATTTGCAGCGGAGGAACTGCTGATCCGGCTGCACAAGCTGGTCCGACGTCATGCCGTCCGGAAGCACCTGGTGGCGGCTTCCGTCCCGACCGGCAGTACCGAAGCGGTCCCCAGCCCGGTGGATATGGCCTCATTCGACCAAAAATGGCTTCAAAAACTGGAAAATTTCATCCGGAACAACTTGCAAGACCCAAACTATTCCGTCCGGCTGATGGCCATGCAAATGAACACCACCACCCGCGGGCTACAATACAAGACCCTGGCCTTTACCGGCCTCACTCCCCGCCAATACCTGTTGGAGGCGCGGTTGTCCGTCGCCAAATCCCTCCTGGAGACCCACCAGTTCGAGACGGTCAGGGAGGTATGCTTTGCAGTCGGTCTGAAGACGCCCCGGCATTTCACCAAGCTGATCACAAAGCGCTTCGGCAAACTCCCTTCGGCATTCTGACCGGTCGCTCTTGCTCGGTGCGGCGACAGCTTGGCCGTGGACACGGTGCCTTGACCCGGCTATCGGATGTGCCGCCCGGCCGAGCTTCGGTTGCCCATCGGGGACAACCCTCACCATACATTCACCTCCGGCTCCAGCCGGACCCCGAATTTCGCCTCGACATCCGCCTGGATCATCCCGGCCAAGGCGAGGATCTCCGCACCGGTTGCGCCGCCCCGGTTGACCAGTACCAAAGCCTGCCGGTCGTGGCAGCCGGCCGGACCGAGGCTCCTCCCTTTCCAGCCGGCTTTTTCGATCAGCCATCCCGCCGCCAACTTGTACCGGCCGTCATCCTGCAGGAAACCGACCAAATCGGGATGGTCTTCCCGTAGCCGCTGCTGTACACCGGCGGACACCACCGGGTTCTTGAAGAAACTGCCGGCATTGCCCATCACGACGGGATCGGGCAGCTTGGACCGACGGATTTCGATGACCGCATCGCTGACGTCCCGGATGCCGGGCCGATCGATACCTTTCCTTTCCAACACCGTCCGGATGTCACCGTAGGCCAACTGCAACCGATGGTCGCGCGACAACCGGAGCCGGACGGCCGTGATGGCGTAACGTCCTTTGCCTTGCCCCTTGAACATACTGTCCCGGTAGCCGAAAGCACATGCCTGCTTGTCGAAATTCACCGTCCGCAGGGTCTTCAGGTCCACCGCCTCGAGGGAGTGGAATACCTCCTTCAGCTCCACGCCGTAGGCACCGATGTTCTGGATGGGCGCCGCCCCGGCACTTCCGGGTATCAACGACAGGTTCTCCAATCCGCCGAGCTCCTGTTCGATGCACCACCGGACCAAGGTATGCCATTCCACACCCGCCCCGGCCTCGACAAGCACCTCGTCACCCTGTTCGGACACAATCCGGATACCCGGGATCTCCATACGGACCACCATGCCTTCGATCGGGTGGACAGGCAGGATGTTGCTGCCGCCCCCCAGGATCCGCACCGGTCGCCGCCATTCCGACAACAATTCCCGGCATTCCTCCACAGACCGGACCCGACAGAAATACGGGGCGACGGCGTCCACCTGGAAAGTCAGGAACGATTTCAAGGAAAAATGCTGCTCCAGCTGCATGGATTCGATATTTTTGCCGACGGGAACGGAACGGGTCGGGAGAAACCGCTTTCGGCAGGACGCGGGACGGCGTCCGGATTCCGTCCCTGTCAAATCACCGCCATGCTGAGTTTCGATGTATTTGTTGATAAGTTTCCGGAAATAAAATTGCCGGTTTCCCTGTCGGAGGAGCAGGCTTCCGAATTCGCCGGCATCAACGACCCTTTGCCGGAACGGCTGATCCGGGAACACCTTCAGCCAACTGCACAAATGTACGGGGATTTCGATGATGAACTGACGGAATATGTCCCTTGCCTCCGTATCCCCGACCTGACGGACTTCATCGCCCTGGTGGTCTGGCGGGCCTCCCTGGAAGGCTACCGGTACATCCTCCATACCTTCGAGCGGGGCGGCAAGGTCATCGACCGGGCCGTCATCGGCGGCACCTTCTGGGAAGGCGGTGTCATCACCCGCTCGGTGGCCAGGATAGACGAGGACCTCACCATTTACATCGTAAGCGGGCAAACGACCGGTGAATTCGAGGGTTTCGACCCGGCCTCCAGCACGACCCGCGAACTGGAGATCCTGCCGGATGGGAAAATCGTGGAATTGGCGTAACGGGCACCGGTCAATACCGGATCCCTGTTTTCCGATAGATGAAATGCAGCAGCCAGGCCGGTCCGATCAACAGGAATTGGAGGTCCTGCAGGAAGGAGGGCTTCTTTCCCTCCACCTGGTGTCCGATGAACTGTCCGATCCAGGCGGCGAAAAAAATCAGGAAGGAAACGATCGCCAGCATGGCCGCATCGTAAATGGTCATGACATACAGCTGGAAATTCCCGTACAGCATCCCCCCCCCGATCACGAGAAATCCCAGGAACATCGGCAGGGACAGTTTCAGGTAGTAAACCAGGGCACCTGCCAGGAATACGGCTGCCCAATTCGCGAACAGGGTCCTTTCCACCGGAAAGGGAATGGCGAACAACAGGCCGAACAAGCTGAACATGATGCTGGGCACACATATCCAATGCACGAGCTTGTTGAAGGGGTTCCGATGGCTTTCCCCGTATTGGTCCAGCAATTGGTCGATTTTGCGTTCCATGAAGTAGGTAGTTGGAAAAATGAACAGGTGGAACCGGCCCGCCGACACGGCATGCCGTCAACCTTCCGCGAACATGTCCTTGGCGAAAATACGGCACGCCTCCAGCACCGCCAAGTCGATTCCGGTATTTATTCCGCGGTCCTCGAAGAAACCGACCATCTTTTCGGTCGGCATATTGCCCGTCAGCTCGTCCTTTGCCATGGGGCAGCCGCCGTAGCCGCTGACCGCCCCGTCGAACCGGCGGCAACCGCTCTCCCAGGCGGCCCGGAGTTTTTCCTCCCACCGCCAGGGATCGGTATGCAGGTGGGCACCGATGTCGATGCCATGCGCCGCCCCAAAAGGGACCAACACGGAAAACAGGTACCGGATATTGGCGGGGTTCGATACCCCGATGGTGTCGGAAAGCTGCAGGATACGGACCCCGAGCTCCGCCAGCCGATGCGCCCAATGGACGACCACCTCGGCATTCCAGGGGTCGCCGTAGGGATTCCCGAATCCCATGGACAGGTAAACGACCAGTTCCTTCCCGCTCCGGTCGCAACATTCCCGGATGGCGGCAACCCGTTCGAGCGACGCTTCGATGGTCGCATTCGTATTGCGCAGCTGGAAAGTCTCCGATACGGAAAAGGGGAACCCGAGGAACCGGACCTGTTCGAACAGGCAGGCCTGCTCCGCCCCTTTTTCGTTGGCGACGATGGCGAGCAGCCGGGTCCGGGTCCGGGACAGGTCCAGCCGGTCCAACACCTCGGCGGTATCGCGCAACTGGGGTATGGCCTTGGGCGAGACGAAGCTGCCGAAATCAAGGATATCGAATCCGGCGGACAACAACAGGTTCAGGTACTTCACCTTGGTCTCCGTCGGGATGAAAGCGGGCCATCCCTGCATCGCGTCGCGGGGGCATTCCGTCAAGATCAAGGTATCGCGGTCGTGGACTGCCATTTGCCTGTATTTGGTTCGGGTAAGTCTTGCTGCATAATGAAAACCAGCTGCGCCCGATTTTGTTAAGGAATCTTTCGGTTTATGTCGGAAGTGCATTTATTTGCAGTCGTTCGAGTCCGACGCCCCCCTTCCGAAGGGTCCGGCCCGCGCGAACATCCATCACCTCCCCGTCGGGACCCGCCGGGCTGTGCGCCGGCCAGGCGAATGACACGGTCTGTTCCTACGGTGGGAAAAGCGTCCTTTCATGAAAAAGGCAATCTGGTTGGTCATTGGGTTCCTCCTGTTCATCCTGGGTTTCTCCGCGCTCGTCCTGAGCCTGGTGGGGGTCCGGCTGGCCATGCTGGCCTGGTTGGACGTCCTGGGCGGTTGGCTTTCCTTCCTGGTGAAAGTCCTGATGGTCATGGCCGGCATCGTGGTGGTATACCTGACCACGACGGACTGGCGCTCGGAGGCCTGATCAGAATTCGCCGGTACCCACCGGCAGGTCGATGCCGAGCAAGTAGCCGGTACCGCCGTACCGCTTGCCCTCGAGGTAAGGCACCACATCGAAACGGAACAACCGGACCACGCCCCAGCCGAGATGGTCCAATCCCAACGACAACTCCGTAAACAGCGGTAGTCCGGCGCTTTTCAAGGCATTGGCGCCGACGACCAGGTTCCAGCCCAGGTCCTTTATCCCGGGTACCTTGTCGAGCACCGCCCCCTTGAAGTTGTGCTGCCAGTAGCATTCCAGCCAGGCCTTGTCGGTGCTGTACCGGTAGTACGGCAAGGTCTTGAAACGGGAGAGGTATTCGGAGCGGTTGGCCAACCCGGTCCGGTTGCCCATGAAATGGCGGTACTCCAGGAAGGACATGCGCCGCCGGTTCGGGAAGAAGCCTCCCTCGACATGAAAGGACATGACGCCGGCCAGCCCGAGGGACCATTCCCGGAGCCGGACCGCCAGGGAGAGGCGGTCCATGTCCGTTTGGCCGGCCAAGCCGGTGGCCTGCGCCGTCCGGAAGGGTATTCCTTTCTGATAATGAAGCCAAAACTCCGGATACCGGCTTCCTACCAGGATCCGTGTGTAGGGGTATTCGATGTACTGTTGTCCCGGCCTCCAGCGCAGGCTGAGCTGGAGGAGGACGGCTTGGGGAAATACGGTCGGCGGGGCTGTATCCACTTCCCGATGGTCGGGTATGTTGGGGGCGAAATCCCGATCCGACCGATGGAAAAAGCTGTAGTCCGTCCGGTTCTCCAAGGCTGCCCGGCGCGCCCAGGTCAGGGAGCCGGTCCAACGGAATCCGTTCCAGGGTTCCTGTTGCCAGGCGAGGCGGACGTAACGTTTTTCATAATACCGGGCGAAGTTCATGCGGGCAAACAAGGCTTCCGCCGTTTGCAGGGAAGGGGAAATGGGCTCGTCCTCATTGACCTGCACGACGGTCGAGCCGCCGGATAGCCTCAGCTGGGCGAACTGCTTGGGCAGGAATCGGTAGGTGATTCCCGCGGACCATCGCCACCGACGGTCCGCCCAGCCGTATATCACCTGGCTGCGCACACGCAACGAGATGTCCTGCAAACTGTCCAGCCCTTGCTCGAAACCTATGCCGACCCGCATGTTCGCCCCCTGTACGAGATTGTACTGCACACCGGTCAGCGGGGAGGAAACGGAGAAGGAGCGCCGCCGGAAGCTTTGCCGGTACGTATAGCCGGTCAACAGGTCGGCCGCCTTCAACCGATTGTTGACCCGGTCCATGGAATCCTGGTAGGACCGGGAGTCATAAATCACCCGGAGGGAATCCTTGCGCCGGTAGTCATCCGCTTCCTCGCCGGTCAGGGGGACGGGTCGGGTAGCTGCCCAGTAGCTGCTGTCCTTGTCATTGGCGCTCGGCAGGACTTTCATGATCTCCTTCCCGAACAACTTGTCCGGGAACCGGGGTGAGAGGTCGTAGCCGCTGAAGACGCCGGTGAACGACCCGCCGAAACGGAGGACCAGGGCCGTACCTTCGAAGGTGTAGGTCTGCGAAAACAGCTGCCAGGTCCGCCCGCCATCCGGCATCGGCAATGGAACGAACAGCTGGCGCAGGGCCAAGGTATCCATAAACTCGATTTGTGCCGCCCGCCCGGTCAACCGAAGGTCGGCGGAATGGATGTGCCAGGAACCGTCGACGATGTAGAGGTGGCCGGCATAGACCGCCTCCGACGGCCGCCGGGGCAGTACCGCAATCCGATGATACAGGCTGCCGCTCTCCCGGTCGAAGAAAGTCCCTTCCAGCCGGTACCGGTAATGGTCCAGGGCCTCATCGGCGATGGGGGAGAGCACCGCCCGGCCGAAGTCCGAAGTGTTCCGGTACAAGTTCACGTTCATCTCCGTGGCGCTGTTGAAGCTGAACCCCTGGTTGTTGCCGCTGACCTTGCTGGAAACCATCTCCTCCTTGTACCGGTCCGGCCACCGGAAGTAAAGTCGGGAGACCGATTCCGACAGGTAGACAATGCCCTGGCGATTGGAATCCAGGCTCCCGTCCAAATCCCCGATTTGCTCCCCCATGAATTTCTCCGGGACATCCAACAGGCGGACCTGTCCCTTGATGTAGACCTCACATGCGTATTCCTCCACCTCCCGAAGGTGGGCATCCCGGGCGCGGATGGCCTTGCGGATGATCGGATAGGCGGGATCTTCCGCGGCGGCATGAACCTCCACCGTCGCCAATTCCGCTGCTACCGGCAGCAGGCGGACATCGAGCGCGTCTGTCGGAGCACCGGTGGCCAGGACGCGTCTTTCCGATCGGTATCCCACATACTGGAAGACCACCACCACGGAACTGTCAGGAACGGACAAGGTGTATTCACCCTCCATGTTCGTGGTCGTGCCGGTACTGGTTCCTTCCAGGTAGACGGCGGCAAAAGGTAAGGGTACTCCCTGCTCGTCCAGCACCTTACCTTGGAGCACCTGTCCGGAAAGGATTACCGGAAAAAGTAATGCCGAAAACATAAACAAAAGGAGCCCCAACGAATCTGATTTTATCATAAGGTATACTTTTCCTACTTTTACCAATATCCTGCTTCTTGCCAGGTTCTTCCGACCTGGGATGCTTCAAAATTACCAAGCCGCCACCGATCCTGAAAGTCGGCATACCGACCATCGGCCCCCTGGTGTCCCTCCATTTTTTCGGCTGTATGTCCTTGTTGTGCAAGTCAAGGCGAAATCATGCCCCGCCTCATGGACATGCGGCCCTGAACATCGACCTTTAGCATATCGCTATCATGAAAAACGAAACCTGTTCCAATCGAATGCACAAGAATTTCAACAGAATCGCTCCGCGATACCATTTCCTTCGGTCTGCCGCCCGTACGTGCACCGTGGCCGCCGCCCTGCTCGGGCTTCAGCTGGCCACCGCCGTGCGGCTGGCCGCACAACCGACGCTGGCCGGAAACCCCTGGACTTTCCTGCCGGCATCGGAAGTGCCGGACCAGGGTCTTGCCCGTCCGATCATCCCGCAAGCCTTTCGGACGGCCCAACTCGAACTGCCCGCCCTGCGGGCGACCTTGTCCCAGGCACCGCGTTGGTTTACTCCGGCCGCCGGTGCGTCGGATATCCGACTGACCCTGCCGCTGCCGGATGGTACCTTCGCCGACTTCCGCATCGAATACGCACCGGTCATGGAGGATGGGCTGGCGGCGAAGTATCCGGACATCCGGTCTTTCGCGGGTTACGGAATCGATGACGAAACGGCCTATGCCCGGTTCGACCTGAGCCCGGCCGGGTTCCACGGCTTCATCCGCTCCGCGTCGCGTGGCGATATCTTCATCGACCCTTATGCCATGGGGGATACCATCCATTACATCGCCTACTTCAAGAAAGATTTTACCAAGGATGCCGACTGGACCTGCGGCGTGCAGGACAACTTCAAGGATCCCAAAGGATTGCCCCCCGGATTCCAGAAAGCGGGAGATTGCAAGCTGCGGACCTACCGGCTTGCGCTGGCCTGTACGGGCGAATATGCCGCTTACCACGGCGGGACAGTCGCCGGGGCGCTGGCGGCCATGAACACCTCCATGACCCGGGTCAACGGCATCTTCGAACTGGATGCCTCCATCCACATGGACCTGGTCGCCAACAACGATACCCTAATCTTCCTGAATGCCAGCACCGACCCCTATACCAACAACAACGGAAGCACCATGTTGGGGGAGAACCAGACGACTTGTGACAATCGCATCGGCACCGCCAACTATGACATCGGCCATGTATTCTCCACCGGGGGAGGCGGTATCGCAGCCCTTCGTTCGCCTTGCAGCACCAGTAACAAGGCCAGGGGAGTCACCGGCAGCGGCAACCCCGTGGGCGACCCCTTCGACGTGGATTATGTCGCCCACGAGATGGGCCATCAATATGGCGCCAACCACACCCAGAACAACAGCTGCAACCGCAACAACAACACCGCCATGGAGCCGGGAAGCGCCTCCACCATCATGGGTTACGCCGGCATCTGCTCCCCGAATGTCCAGAACAACAGCGATGCCTATTTCCATGCCATCAGCCTCGCGGAAATGGGCGCCTTCGTCACCGGTACCGGAAATTCCTGTGCCGTCAGCACCGTGGTCAATCCCGGCGGTCCGACCGCCCAGGCCGGCAGCGATTACACCATCCCTCGGTCGACACCTTTCGCCCTGACCGGCATCGGCAGCGACCCCAACAATATGGGCCTGACCTACTGTTGGGAGCAAATGGACAACCAGGTGGCCACCATGCCGCCGGCCTCCACCAATACCGGCGGTCCGACCTTCCGATCCCTGACGCCGACTATCAGCCCGACCCGTTTCTTCCCGAACCGGACGGCCATACTGAACAACACCACGCCGACTTGGGAAGTCTTGCCATCCGTCGGCCGAAACCTCAACTTCCGGCTGACGGTCCGCGACAACCATCCGGGAGGCGGTTGCACCGCGGAAGACGATATGGTCGTGACGGTGGATGGAAATTCCGGCCCCTTCCTCGTCACCGCTCCGAATACCGCGGTGAATTGGCCCGCCCTGAGCACCCAGTCCATCACCTGGGACGTGGCCAATACCAACGCTGCTCCCGTCAATTGCGCCACTGTGGATATCCTCCTCTCCCTGGACGGCGGGAACTCCTTCCCCATCACCCTGGCTTCCGCCACCCCCAACGATGGCGCCTTCACCGCCGCCATCCCGAATAACCAGACCAACCAGGCCCGCATCATGGTCCGGGGAAACGGCAACATTTTCTTCGACCTCTCCAATTCCAATTTCACCATCTCCGAGCCGCTCGATGGGTTCCTCATCCATGCTACACCGGCGTTCCAAGCCGCCTGCCAACCGGTCGACACCTTATCGGTCGCCGTAGAGGTCGTCTACATCGGTAACTTCCAGGAAACGGTTTCCCTGGGTCTCAGCGGATTGCCGGGCGGCGCCGGAGCAACCTTCCTGCCTGGCCAGGTCAACGGCTCGGATACGGTGGCCTTGTCCTTGTTCAACTTCGGCTCGGTACCGGATGGCACCTATGCCCTGACTGTAACCGGTACCGCCGCCAGCGCGACGGAAACCGCCGGTTTTTCCTTTCAACTCGTTTCCTCGCCCCCCGCCGCCCCCAACCTGCTGATACCGGGCGACCAGCTGAACAACATCAGTAAGAGCCCCGTCTTCGAATGGCAATCCGTTCCCGGTGCGGAGACGTACGCCTTCCAACTGGCCTCAGACGGCAATTTCTCCAACCTCCTCCATACGGTATCGATGCTGACCGATACCACCTACGCCCTGCCCTTCGTCCTGGCCAACGGGACAAGCTATTACTGGCGGGTCCAAGGCACCAATCCTTGTGGGCCGGGGCCGTTTGCCATCCCCTTTTCGTTTACCACCGCCTCCGAATCCTGCCGGATATTCCCGAGTTCGGATGTCCCCAAGACCATTTCGTCCACCAGTACGCCCACGGTAAATTCCAACCTGCCCATCGCCTACGATGGAACCATCACCGATGTCAATTTGGTGGACCTGAACATCAGCCATACCTGGATCAATGACCTGACTGTGACGGTCATCAGTCCGGCCGCTACCGAAGTGGCCGTCATCCAGAACATTTGCAATTCCGAAGATAATATCATCACCAATTTTGATGACGAAGCGGCGAATCCTTACAACACCCTTCCTTGCCCGCCGATAAACAATGGTTTCTATCAACCGGCGGAACCTTTGTCCGCCTTTGACAATGCCTCCATACTTGGAAATTGGCAGCTGAAGATACAGGATGATTTCGCTGAGGATGGGGGGGTCCTGAACAGCTGGAGCCTGGAAATCTGTTATCTCTGTGTGGTACCCGCCATCACCGGGGTCAATGTCACGCAACCGACCTGTTCTTCCAGCACCGGAAGCATTTCGGTGAACACGGAACAAGGCCCTGCCCTGCAGTATAGTATCGACGGTGCCGCAGGATGGCAGGCCTCCAATACTTTTTTCAATCTCGATCCGGGGACGTACAACGTCTTCATCCGATTGCAAGGGGATACCTCCTGTCAATCGGTCTATTCCGGAAATCCTATCGTGTTGGATACGCTACCGGTCTTTTACGGGGCTGTCCAACCGGTCATTTGCCAGGGGGAATCATTCTCCTTCCACGGCCAGTCCTATTCCAACGCCGGCACCTATGTGGACACCTTGTTGACTTCGGCTGGTTGCGATAGTATCGTGACCATCTCCTTGTCTGTCTTGCCGGGTTCCGCGACTTCCCTGGAAGCCTCCATCTGCCAGGGGGAATCGTATCTGCTCAACGGCATCAGCTACTCCGCTGCCG
>CAZNLJ010000029.1:2489-29751 GCA_964573725.1 uncultured Saprospiraceae bacterium | reverse complement strand
ACGATTCGGACCCCGAACGGTTGTCTGGTCACCACCCTGACCTTGTCCGTCCTCCCGCATGCCGCCGAATCGGTCACCGCTTCCATCTGCCAGGGGGAATCGTATCTGCTCAACGGCATCAGCTACTCCGCTGCCGGTACTTTCGTCGATACGCTCACCGCCGCCAATGGCTGCGACAGTATCATCACCCTCACGCTGACCGTCCTGCCGAACGCCACCGAATCGGTCACCGCCTCCATTTGCCAAGGGGAATCCTTCCTGTTCAACGGGAACAGCTACTCGACCGCCGGTACTTTCGTCGATACGCTCATGGCCATGAACAGCTGCGACAGCATCGTCACCCTCACCCTGTCCGTCCTGCCGAATGCCGCCGATACGGTCACCGCCTCCATTTGCCAGGGGGAGACTTTCCTGTTCAACGGGAACAGCTACTCGACCGCCGGTACCTTCACCGACACCTTGTCCGCCGCCAACGGCTGTGATAGCCTCCTCACCCTGGAACTGACCGTCCTGCCTGCCTTCGCCAATTCGGAATCGGCGTCCATCTGCCAGGGGGATTCCTATCTCTTCAACGGCATTTCTTATTCCCTCGCCGGCACGTATGTCGATACGATTCGGACCCCGAACGGTTGTCTGGTCACCACCCTGACCTTGTCCGTCCTCCAGGCCACCTTTGGTACCGATACCGTCGTCATTTGCGAGGGAGACACTTACCAATTCAATGGGGAGGTTTACCAACTGCCCGGATGGTACACGGATACGTTGACCAACCAACAGGGCTGCGACAGCATCCTGCATTTCCTGCTAAACCTGGCCCCCCTTCCTTCCATCGACAGCGTGAGCATCCAGGGTCCCGCTTGTGGTGAAACCACCGGCACGATCACCATTTATGCCCAGGTGCCGGGAGGAGGCCTTTTATACAGCGTGGACAATGGCCTGACGTTCTCGCAACAACCGGTATTCGGCGGATTAGCCACAGGTAGCTATACCATCCTGGTCAAGCATGCCACAGCGCCTTTCTGTACCTCCCCCTTTCCCGGAAACCCCGTAATCATCGCACCGGCCACCAACTGTTGCCCTTCGATCCTCGTGTTGGACGATACGCCGATCCTGCCGGGAGCGTACCTTTCATCCGACCGCATCTTTTCCGCCGGTCATGTTGCGACAGGTACGGAGGTCATCTTCGGCGCCGGGACGGCGATCGAACTATTGCCAGGGTTCACGGTGGAAAGCGGCGGTATCTTCGAGATCAAGTTGGAGGGGTGCCAGCAATAGGTCGGGTTGTGGCCAGGGTCGGATGATGCGATCGGGCTTGGCGAAACGCCAAGCCCGATTGTTGCAACAGGCTGGGAGCAAGGGCAGCCCGTGCAGAATGTTCACATCCACCAGGCCCCGCCCTTGTTGAAAATTAGGAAAGCATGGAACGATATATCCTTCCGGCTTGACATTTATTTCAAAGCCGGCTTCCTGCACGCTTTCCGCATGGCATAGGTCGGAAGCGTTTCGGCCCCGATCGATGGCATTGACTGAAAGGCCTCCCGGTATGGAAGATGCTACCAACGCCCGGAAAGAAGACGACCACCTGACCGGCCGGGGTATACCACCTGGAATAATAACTTCATCTTGCCTCCTTCCGCAAGGTGGGGGTGTGACATTTATGACGGAAACCGATACCGCTCATCTTTCACACCTCAAAAACCAAATCGAATATTTTGATTGCGAGTTGGCCTGATTGCATAAAGACCTAACCACGCATAACCAATAGGTCTTTACGGCGCTTCTCGCCTTTTGGACAGCACGGCCGGCGGCGTGCTCAATCGCGCCGATGGCCGACCTGAAGACTCTTCATTGGGCACAGGGTGCAGCCGTACGCCCTTTTCACTGCCGGTCGCATTGCATCAGTATGTCTAACAACTAATAATACATTTTAAGATCAGGTTGTTTTAGTTACTGATCTTGCAGGACTGAGTTGCGGAAGATGAGATACCATAAATGTGATACCGGATTCCGTGGCCGTGCCCGATACCCGCTCCAACGACCGGACACCCGGTTCTATCCCGGCTGGGATTGCGGGATGGACATTAACGACGGAATTTCGGATATAGCCCCGTCCCATCTGGAGGCGGGATAGGGACGCAAGGGACAAATTACATGCCCCCCGCTTTCACCGCAACAGCGAACGTTGCCGCTTTTTCCGGCGCACAGGCCTGGATGTTTCGCAAGGAACGACATCTGCCAGGAATTCGGCCCCGAACTGAACCTCGAACCCATCTGTCAGAGACACCTCCTCACCCGCGATAAATGCGACATGACCGCCGGCCCGGAGTATGCCTGTCCCTGATACGGTATGAACAGCCGTGTATTTCCCGGACGGCACCGGAACACTTTCCACCAGCAGGTCCAATTCCGCACAATCGTTCGGGAGACTGAAATTCCCCATGCAGGTGCAATAGTCGTTATATGCATCGTTTTCCGTGTTCGGGTCCCCGTCATCGCAAGGGGTTCCGGCCGGCGGACAGGTAAAGGCATCGATGCGGATTTCACTGAGGCCGGCGCAACCGGTACCAGGGTTAAACGTGGAAAGGGCCGTGAACAGCAGGAAACGGGCACTGAGGCCGTTCAGGCCGGAAAAATCGAAACCGCTGTAAGAAGCGTCGCCCGTGGCGGCATTCCATTGGTAGACACCGGCGACCGACCAATGGATCCCGTCCAGGGAATAATCCACGGCTACCGTCTCGAAGCCTTGTCCCGCCCCGTTGAATCCGTTGTAATTCCACACTTTCGCATCCGAAAGCGCGTGGATGGCACCCAGGTCGTACAGGATCCAATGGCTGATGCCCCGGTCCGGATTCGGGCTGGGTGATGGCTCGCAGGAAAGCCAGGAATTGTCCTGGTTCGTCGAATGTCTTTCCGTTTGCGCCTCACAAGCCTCGTAAGGCGCATAATCCAGTGCATTGGTGCAGGCGGGATCGACGCAGGGGATGCCGACGCAGGTACAGGTGCTGTCGAAGGCATCGGCAAAGGTATTTGACAAACCGTCGTCACAAGGCGTCCCGGCCGGGAGGCAAGCGGATTCGCATCCCAGGTCGAATTGGTACAGGAAGGAGCCGTCCACCAGGTGCCACAAGGTGTCATACGCCAGGGGTGTTTTCCAGAAAACATAAAAAAAGCTGCTGTAGGTATTCTGCTTGTGCAGGAGTTCTACGGCATAAAACCGGTCCGCCTCCAGGTAGAGGCTGTCGGAGGTCTGTCCCGGCGTATCGTCATGTTCGTAAATATAGGCATAGCCGCCATTGGTGGCGATCTCATCCGCGGAGCCGGGGTCGGGTCCGTCTTTCAACCGGAGCTTGACCTCGTTGTCACCCGTCACATTGAAGCGGTAATAGCCGGTGACCGGCGGACGCAGCCAACCCCGCACCCGCGTTCCGTACAATTCGAAGTCCGGTGTCACAGGACCGGAAAAATCGGGCAGGAAGTCGGATCGGTCCGGATGGTCCGGAAAATCGGGATCCGCCAGCAGGTTGTTCACCGACCAACCGGATATGCTGTCGTAGTACAAGGCCGTCAGGCCACCCCGCGGACCGATGCAGGGATAGGGCAGGCTATCCGGAATACCGATGCAATGGCACATCCCGTCCGTTCGGTCGTCGGAAGTCAGCGGGTCGCCGTCGTCGCAGGGTCGGCCGGCCGGTTCGCACAGCGGGAAGCAATCGTCGCCGAACACACTGGAATCCGGGACGATCTCCCAGGAAAAGGGATTGCCGTTGTAAGGTTTTTCCCAGAAAACCTGGATGAAGTCCCCGCCGCCGCCTTCCTTGTGGACCAACTTGAAATAGTAGTATTTCCCGGCTTTCAGTGGAATCGAGGCCGAGGTCTGCTCCGGATATTTATCATGCTCCGAGTGGCCGGTCCAGCCCGGAACCTCGGCCACCAGGACGGCGTGTTCCCGGAGGCTGTCGGTACTGAGGTAAAACGAGGTCCGGTCGTCCGCCGTGACATTGAACCGGTAGTCCCCGTCTTCCGGTGCCCGCAGGAAGCCGCTGACCAGGGATCCGTACTCGTTGCTGTAACCGGAAGGATAGCGGGTCCGGGTGGTCAGGTTGGTCAATTGTTCCGTCCAGGTAGGACTTTGCGGAAAGTTGGGCCGGATGTTCAGCGGCCGGTGGTCCCAGCCGGGCACCTGCTCATACAAACGCCAGCGGATATCCCCCTGTGTGCCGATGCAGGATTGGGAAAAAAGCGGCGCCCAGGAACAAAGGACAATCCCGGCAAGGACAAACCACCTGGCGATACCCGGGTCGGGGGAGGGGAGGAGGCTGGATATGTTTTTCATACGGGTTGGATGATTGCGAATGACAGGACACGACGACCGGTTCACCCCAGGAATCCCAGGGGGGAGGTTCCGGACGACACATCGTAAAAATATCCGATATTGGGCAGGATGGTCGACAAGTCACTGGGCGAGACACCAAACCAAAGTGCCATCTCCGCAAAGTATTCATCGGCGGAGGTCGTCGGAATCAGATTGCCCCGGTTGCTCACGACCAAGGGATTGCCGTTCAGGTACAGGTCCGGATAGGTCCCGTAGATATCCCGTCCCTGGACGGCCCCACCCGTCACGAAGGTGTGCCCTCCCCAGGCATGGTCCGATCCGTTCCCATTGGAGGTGAGCGTGCGGGCGAAATCCGATATCGTGAACAAGGTCACCTCGTTCTCCACCCCGAGTTCCGCCAGCGCGGTCATGAACTCACTGACGGCCGTACTGACCACTCCGAGCATATATTCCTGGTTTTCAATCACCTCATCGTGGTGGTCCCAACCGCCGTAGGTAACGAAGAAAGTCTGCCGCCGCATGCCCAGCGCATTGCGGGCTCCGATGACACGGGCGATCATCTTCAGATGCTGGGACAGGTAATGGCTGGAGAATGGCGAGCCGACCTGTACGGCGGCGATGGCCGATTCCAGTGCCTCGAACGCCTCGACCGACTGGCTGGTGAGCTCGCCGAACGTATCCTTGAATATATTCGCGTAGTGGTAGGTCGAAAGGTCCTGTATGGCTGCCGACTGGAGCCGGGTGAGGAAACCGGCGTTGCTGTACCAAGTCGGCACGATGGGGGAAATGCCCTGTACCCCGTTGCCCTGGTTGCTGATGGAATATTCCAGGACGGTGTTGCCGGACTGCCAGACATTCCGACCCGACAGGGAAATGTTCATGGAAAAATTCTGGTTGGTGTTCAGGGTCTTGAGCAGGTCCGCCGCCCGCCCCGCCCAACCGACCGCTTCCCGGGTGTGGGGAATGGCGGTCTGCCATTGTTGGATTTGGTCGGCGTGGGAGTAGAGGCCCAGCGGCAGTCTTTTCTGCCCGGAAAAATAGGCGGCCGCATCCGGAACCGGTTCGATCAATGTGCCGACATTCGCGACGAAGGCCAATTTTTCATTTTCGAACAGGTTCCGGATACCGGTCATGCTGGGATGGATACCGTATTCTTTCCCATCCGAGGTCAAGGGCTGGATGGCCAGCAGCTCCTGCTGGGGCAAGGCGAGGTCGGACCGCGTCGCGGCATACTCCGCGTGTTCCGCGGCACCCCGTGGCACCAGCATATTGTAGGAATCGTTGCCGCCGGCCAGCAGGAGACAGACCAGGGCCTTGTAGTCGCCGGGCGGGGATGATTGGAAACCGACGAGCTTGTTCAACATCGACAGGTTGTTCAGGGAGGACAACAAGGTGGCGGCACCCATACCGGTACAACCTGCCTGTCGGAGAAACTGCCTGCGGGAATAGTTATGCATACGGATCGGATTGTATCAACGGAAAATAAGGTAATCGGGAGAGATCATGGAAAAATAGACCGCCATGCGGACTCGGTCCTCCCAATGGCTTTGGGGTACCTGCCCCAGGATGTCGCGCAAGGTCTGCCGGGTATGGGGAGATAGTTGGCCGTGGAACAGGATCAGGTTCAGCCGCTCCAGCAGCTGACCGATCTCCTCCGGCTCGTCGAATTCCATTTCGTCGCTGAAATCCAGGTTGACCACCTTGTCGCCCCACCACTCATTGGTAAAGGTGCCCCAGTTCTCCATCACGCTGTTTTCCCGCATGATCCAGTAGTACAATCGATTTGCATAGCCCGCAATGGAAACGGCATTGGTGATCTGGAACTCCGGCGCCACCATCCCGGCCGTGTCGATGGGTCCGATGGGTTGGTATTCCGGGGAAAAGAAATTGAATACACTGGGGGAAGCCAGGGGTCGCTGGAACAGGTCCTCGTAGAAATCCTGCATCGCATTGCGGTAATATCCCACCTCACTGAACGCATTGAAAGCCCTGCAGACATGGGTGTAGCGCACCATCGGTTCCCGGAGCATCCCTCGGAAAGGACTGTCCGCCAGCGCACAATCGCGCGCCTCCTCGTCCAGGAGGATGGCGCGGACGACTGCCTTCATGTCGCCGCGTACCCCCTCGCCGTTGTCGTCGAAGGCCGCCGCCACCCGGGCGATATAGGCCGGACTGGGGTTGGAAGTCACCAGGCGCTGGATCAGCAACCTCCCGAAAAAGGGGCCTACATTAGGATGTTGGAAGAGGTTGTCCAGGGCGTCACCGATATCCGCCATCCCGTCCACAGGTTGCCGGTCCGGCACCACGGCCCCGTTCAGCAGGTATTTCGGGCCCGGCTCGTGCCAGGCCCCGAACATTTTCATCGGATAGGTATAGCTCTGTTGGCTTTGTCCGGATTGACCGAACAGGTAGGTGTCGCCGAAGGACAAGCCGGTGAACACCTTCGCGAACTCGGCAATGTCGTCGTTGTCATAGGTGGGGATGTAATTCCCGGCCGAATCGAGCTGGCGCGTACCGTCGGGATTCAGTTCGTACAGGCCGATCGTGAAGAGCTGCATGACCTCCCGGGCATAATTCTCATCCGGAAAACGGTTCAGGAGGCTGTCCGATTTGGGATTGTTGAGGTGGGTCAGGTACACCCCCATGCAGGGATGAAGGGTCACCGCCTCCAGGAGGTCCCGGAAATTGCCGAAGGCATGGTCCAGGAGCAGGTCATAATAGCTCGCCAGCCCCAGGGGCGTATCCCGCAGCTGCGGGACTTCCGATACGACGAAGATTTCACTGAGGGCCAGCGCCACCCGGTTGCGGAGAAGATCGGGGGACAACATGGTGTAATCCCACCAGGCGGAATGCCAGAACCAGAGCTGCGGTTGGATGAAACTCGGATTGCCCCCCATGGCGAAAGTCGAATCCAGGGCCCGGATGGTGATGTCTTTCGTCCGTTGCTCCACCGTGAACGGTCGCGGCAGGTAGAACTGTTCCGCCAGCCATTCGGTGTGGGAAGTGGCGGACATGGCCTGGATGGTCTCGAAATCGGCACCGAGGGTGGCCTGGGCCAGGAACCTCGACGCACTGAACTCGTTCGGCAGGAAGCCCTGTCCGTCCAGGGTCTGCGCACCGGAACTGTTCCCCGCATCGTGGCTGCTGGTCACGGTGACACCCTGCAGGTTGCCGTTTCCGAATGTGACGGGGGTTTGGCTGTGCAAAGGCGCTTCCCGAATCAGGAGGAGCATGGCAATAGCCAAGGAAATGAGGATAGATTGACGGTTCATCTTGCGTGGCAGTTGAACACGTACCGCTGGTAACGGAACGTCAATCCTTAAAAGGTAGTCGGCGGGCCTATTGTTTGGATATGCGGACAAATATGGGAATACGCCTCCAAATTCCCATACATAATGCGCAAAATCTTCGATATTACGCCGACAAATCTCACCAACTACCGCAAGCGAAACGACATGTACCCACTCCTACGGATAACCCTCATCCTTTTGACGGGCTGCTGGTCGACAGGCCTGACCGCGCAGTACCACTTCACCGGAACCGTCACCGATGCCGCTTCCGGTGTTCCCTTGCCGGGGGTATCGGTCCGGCTCGAATCGGACCCGGGAATCGGGACCGTCAGTGAGGCGGACGGCGCTTTCTCCCTGGAATGGAAGGAAGCTTCCGCTACGCTCGTTTTCAGCTTCCTGGGTTATGCGACGGAATCCCGACCGGCGACCGCAGGCGTGCCCCTGGACATCGCGTTGCCGGAAGATACCCGGGAACTGGATGAAGTGGTGGTGACCGCCCTCGGCATCAAAAGGCAAAAACGGGAGCTGGGCTATTCGACCGAACGGTTCCAGGGGGCGGAACTGTTGCGCTCCAACGGCCCGAATATCATCCAGTCCCTGAGCGGGCGCTCCGCCGGCGTCCAGGTGATCGGCGGAAACGGGGTAGACGGCGGCACCACCCGCTTCGTCATCCGCGGCAACAACAACATCACCGCCAATAACCAACCACTGATCGTGGTCGACGGGGTCCCCATGGAGAACGATCCCGGTTTGACCGATGTCGGCCGGGGCGTCGATTGGGGATCCGCCATCAACAACATCAATCCCGCCGATATCGAGGATGTCAATATCCTGAAAGGGCCGACCGCCGCCGCCCTGTACGGTTCCCGCGGTGCGAACGGGGTCGTGCTCATCACCACGCGCCGCGGCCGGCAACAGCCGGGCATCGGCATCCAATATGTCATGACCCATAAGGTCATCCAACCCTTTCGGTACCGGTCCGTCCAGAATACCTTCGGCGCCGGCGGCCCGGTCAACCTGCTCGAACCATCCCTCCCCACCGCCCCTGACGGCACCCTCCTGTATCCCAGGGAAGTCCACGCCCTCGCTGGACCCTACGGCAAAGCCACCACGGAACTCTTCGGCTATTACTCCACGGGCATGTCCTGGGGGCCTCGCATGGATGGTCGGATGGTCGAATGGTGGGACGGCGTCCTGCGTCCCTACGACCCGCAACCCGACAACTTAAGGCTTTTCTTCGACGACGGCCACACCACCTCCCACAACCTGTCCTTCTCCGGCGGCGGCAAACACGGCACCATGCGGGTCTCCCTGACCCGGACCGGTCATGCCGCCATCGTACCGAACAGCCGGTTCGACCAAACCACCGTCAACATCGGCTCCCGCCTGGATATCTCCTCCCGGGTAAAAGCCGACATCTCCTTCAATTACATCCACTACAACCGACTGAACAGTCCCACCCTCGGCGACAACAACGACAGCTCCTTCGGAAAAGGCATCCTCTACAGCTGGCCCCGCAGC
This sequence comes from uncultured Saprospiraceae bacterium, assembly GCA_964573725.1. Classification (GTDB taxonomy): domain Bacteria; phylum Bacteroidota; class Bacteroidia; order Chitinophagales; family Saprospiraceae; genus UBA6168. Next base: position 20,607 of record CAZNLJ010000029.1, on the reverse strand, counting down.
TACAAGGGACTCGAACGGGAGCTCAACTTCCTTCCCGACGGGTCCCGAAACGAATACGACGGCCTGTACCCCTTCTCTTTCGCCCCGCCTCACCTCTGGTGGAACACCCGCCATAACAACACCGAACTGGACCGTCATAAATTACTGGGGGCCTTGGCCCTCACCTACGACATCACCCCCTGGCTGAACCTGACGGGTAGGGTAGGGACCGATTTCAACCTCGACCAATTCGAGACCCGAAACCGACCCACCGACCCCCTCGGCCTGCTCAATGGTCTTTATTCCAACGAACTGGGTAAGGATGTCGTCCAGAACAACGATGTATTGCTGACCTTTTACAAGGATAAGATCGCCGGCTCGGATTTCCAGCTCAAGTTCACCCTGGGTGCAACGCAATGGCGTCGCGAACGTTACGGCCTGCAAGGGACCAGCGGCCGTTGGGTCAACCCCCGGCTTTTTGCCTTCAATAATTTCGACAACCTGCAGACAGGGCCCCGTATCCAGGAATTCCGCTTCGAAAAACGCATTCACTCGGCCTTTGCCTTCCTCAACCTGGGCTACCGCAATTTCGCCTTCCTAGAATTGACCGGCCGCAACGACTGGACTTCCTCCCTGCCCGCCCAGGCCAACGATTATTTCTACCCCTCCGCCTCGCTCAGCCTCCTGCTTTCCGAAGCCCTCGACCTCAGCAGCCTTCCCTGGCTCAGCTTCCTGAAGGTACGGGGCGCCTACGCGCAGACCGCTACCGATACGGACCCCTACCAGGTGGATTTCGTTTACGCCACCGGACAGTTCGGCGGCAGCCAGACCGCAACCCTCCCCGCCACCATTCCCCCCGTCGCCCTGCGTCCGCAACAGGCCGATTCCTATGAGGTGGGCACTACCCTCGGCTTCTGGCGGGACAAGGTCAACCTGGACCTCACCTGGTACCGCATCCGGTCATTCGACCAAATCCTCAATTCCCCCATCCCGGCTTCGGCCGGTGCCACCCAAATCCGCATCAATACCGGCGAACTGCGCAACAGCGGCTGGGAAGCCATCCTGTCCGCCAACCTGGTGCAACGCCCCGGCTTCTTCTGGCAAACCGGCCTCAACGTCAGCCGGAACCGAAACCTGGTGGTACGGCTCGGTGACGGTGCATCCTTGCTGGAACTCGCCAACATCTGGGGACTCAACGGGCCGGCCATCGCGGTCCGCGCCGGCGAGTCCTACGGTACCATCATCGGGTATGATTACGTCTATCACCCCGACAACGGCCAACCTATCCTCAACGACGAAGGAACCACCTACCGCATCTCCGACACCCGGGTCCCCCTGGGCAACGCCGCCCCGGATTTCCTCGCCGGCTGGTCGATGCGCATCGGCTTCAAAGGTTGGACCCTCAGCACCCTCGTCGATACGAAATGGGGCGGCGATATCTACGCCGGCTCCTATGTCATCGGCCTCCAAACCGGTCAGTCGCCCCAAACCCTCCCGGAAAGGTCGGGCCAAGGTCTACCTTTCACCGACCCCTCCGGCGTGACCCGTCCGGTCGGTGTTGTGCTGCCGGGTGTCTATGAAAACGGGGTCGCCAACGATAAGGTCGTCCATTACTATTTCAAATACATCGGCAATACCGGCGGCTGGGGCCGCTTCCTCTCCCGCCCCGGTGTCCTGGAAAATTCCTGGGTCAAGCTGCGGGAACTGGCCCTGCATTGGACCATGCCGGACCACCTGCAACGCCGTTCCCGCGTCTTCCAGGAACTGATGCTTTCCCTCACCGGCCGCGACCTCTTCTATCTCTATTCCTCCCTGCCCGACCGCATCAATCCGGAAGGCGGCAACGGCGCCGGCAATGCCCAAGGTCTCGAATGGGCCTCTTTCCCCGGCACCCGGAGCTTCACCATCGGTCTGCAGGCCTCTTTTTGACTTCGACCTTATGATACGCCTGCTTCCACGATGCCAAACCCTGACAGCCGCCGTCCCGAAGCCATGCACAGGCCGATGCGGAAGACGACTCAGGAATTGCGGAAGGCAATCTGATGGTATGCCTTCTGGTGCTGCCCCAGGAAGACCCGGGAATACAGCCGCAGCGCCGCAATTTCTATGAAAATGAAACTCAACATCGTCAGCACCAGATGAACCACCTGTCCTTCGTGGATATGTGCCAATACCACGTCCAACCCGATGAATGAAGGGGTGATCGGAAATCCCGACAACGCCAGGCTGCTCAGCAGGAAGAACAAGCCCAACCGCGGATGCTCATAAATGTGTCCCTGAAAGGATCGAAGGTCCCGAACGTCCTCAAGCCGGGCCATCCTCGCCAATATACGGTCTCCGACGAACCAGGCAACACTGGTCCCCCCCAGGTACAACATCGTCTCCACCCAGTCGAAATGGTAATGCAAGACCAACCCGACCATGATCATCCCATGACTGGCCAGGAGGAACAGCCATGGCCGCCGGACTTGGTCCCGGGCAGAAAAGGCCACCAATGCCAGCACCAACCCCAACAGTTCGTACACCACCCCGAGGTCGCTTTGCCAACCCGCCGACCGGCCGGCTATCCCGGCAATCAGTCCGCCCGCCCATACCGTCCCCAGGATCCAGCCGTTCTCCGGTCGTCGGGCCAGGAACCCGAACGGCCGCCCCATCCACTTGAACGGCATCCATAAGGTCCGGTAGTGGAAGCGGTCCATGTTCCACTCCTTGATGGACAAGGTCAGGATGGTATGCCGGACCACCCGCCGCCATCTCGGAAGGACCCTGTCATCCGTTCCCGCCCCATGGTAGAACTGGTGATGGATCAGGTAATGGAGCAGGGAGGGCGACACCAACAATTGATAGGTCCGCAACATCGCGTTTCCCGCGAAATGCACCAACACCAGGTCGTACCAACCCAGCGACGCCTCGATCATCATGATGCCGATCTGACCGACGGAGGCATAGGCAATCTGGGTCTTGGCAGACGACTGGACCTTCGCCGTAGCGGAGGCGACCAAGCTCGTCAACAGGCCGAGGGTCGCCATCCCCGCCCGGAAGAGGAGGTCGGCCTCCCAAAACGGACGGATTCGCAGCAACAGAAAGATCCCGATGTGGACAGACAAAGACCCGTAGAATACCGCACTGGATGTCGTCGGCCCTTCCATCGCCCGGGGCAACCAGGAGGAAAAGGGGAATACCGCCGACTTGATGGCCGCCACCAGCAGGAAACTGGCCGGAATCAAGACCGCATAAGGCCCTGAATCCCGGATGACGGACATCGTCGCGGCATCCGACAGCGCCGGGAACCGGATGTTCTGGTGGAATACCAAATGGCATAGCCATAAGGCCAACATCAGCATGATATCCGACAACCGGAACAACGACACCACCTTGATGGCGTTCTTCACCGGCAGGTACCGCTCCCGGTAGAACCCGATCAGCAGAAAGGAACTGATGCCGATCACTTCCCAGCCCAAAAACATGGTTTCGAAGTTGCCGGCACAAATGACCAGGTTCAATCCGGAAAAAAAGAAAAGCAGGTTGTTGAAAAAACGCTTGTACCCCGGCTCCCGGTGCATGTAGTAACGACTGAAGGAAATGGTCAGCGCCCCCAACAATCCGGTGACCACCGCATAGGCGGCCGTCAATTTGTCAAAATACATTTCCAGCCGGAAAGAGGCGTCCCCGGTCTCGTAAAAGGTGAACAGGTGTTGGAAGATGGGCGTCCCGCCGCCGGAAATCCACACCATGGTCATGCCGACGGCTCCCACCAGGTATACGACCAATGGCCAGAAGGCGAAATGATAAATCCAGGTTTCCCGACGCCCGGAAGGCATCAAGGTCAGCAACAAGCCCAGGATAGGCACGGCCTGGGACATCCACAATAGTTTCTCCATGATTTCGATAATGGTTGGTCCTTCCGCCGGCGGGCGGTTACGGCTCCCGAATTGCCCGCCGACGGTAGGAAGGGTGACGGCTCAATGGGTCGGGCGTAAGGTGTGGACCTTCAGGTTCTCATCCGTGGCATGCAGGATGTGGTTCGTTTCCATTTCGGTGGCGGTTTCCAGGAACCGGTGCAGGTCCCGGATTTCGGGAACCTCCCCGGCCGCCGGGTGGTAGGCGACGAATGTCCCCTCCTCGAATCGGAAAAGCTCGCCCAGGACCGGGTCGAAGGCCACCAGGTGTACCCATTCGTTGCGGAACCATTCGTACAGCTCGGGTTCCCGACGGATGGTATCTAGCACCACTGACGGATGGTGCTCCACGATGATGAGCAGCCGGACCGGATCGTGCACCTCGATCATCTGCAGGGGCAATCCGGGCCGCAGGTCCCCGTCGCTGCTGTTGGCAACCCCCACCAGCCCCATTACGTTGTGGGGCAGCTTGGTGCCGGCTCCGAATTTCTGGTTGTCCACCCGCGAGAAATAGTATTCCAGGTTGATGCCGCCGCAGACCGGTGGCAAAGGTCTCATGACGCCCAACAAGAGATGCCCATCCGGATCCGTCCGGTAATCGTAGGAGTTCAGGAAGGCCCGTCGGTCCAGGAAAAGCCCCCGCGTCCATGACCGCCGGCCGACGATACACAGCGCGTTCGTGCCATGCCCTAGCTCCGGCCGTGGCTCGAACATAGAAACGGAACGGTCCTGGATGGCCTTCCGGACCTTCCGGATGTCCGCCCGGGTGTCTATGGAGGCGAAACGGCGGGAACGTTCCTTCGCATTCAGGTCCAAGGCCTGTTCCATCGTGTTGGCATGGCTCCAATGCCGCTGCCGGTTCTCCAGGGTAAGGATGTCCACGTCGTAATACGCCATCCGGTCACTGGCGGTGTCGTGCATCGCTCCGATAAACTGGGTGCTGTCCGGTATATGGATGCCTCGCAAGGCAAGTATGTTCCGGACCGCCTGGTGGTTGACCATGTAGGAGAAAACCCGGGCATTGGTGGCACCAGGCCTCCCGCTGCATGCTCCACAGTCGTGCGCACCATGGTGGGGATTGTTCGCACTGCTGGAACCGTGCGCCACCGCATACACCAAAGGTGCGAACCCTTCCGTCATGCCCATCCCGCGGAGCGTCCGCTCCACCCGGTCCGCCATCTCCTCCGGCGTATAACCCAGCCGGAGGCCTCCTTCCGTCGGATGGGCGGGATCATGCAGGATGTGCAAGACGGAATCCTTCCCCATGTGTCCGAACGCATTGGAAATCGCCGGACTCATCCTGGGCCGCAGCAGGTCGCGCACCAGCCGGAATCCGGCCAGATAGCCGATGAGCAGGGAAGTCAGCCAGCCCCGCAATACCCGGTTTGCATGCCGGTGATACAACAGGTCCTCTGCATGCGCCGAAACCGGCGCACTTTCCTTGATCAAGTGGGACGGGGTGACAGGCGCAGGACACAACTTCTCATAAAACCGGGCCCCCTGGGGCTGGAAAAAGAACTCCACCCCGAAAAAGCCGGGACAGCCCCATGTCTCACAGTCCGGCTCGACCGATTCCAGATGCCTGCGCAGGGAACACTCGCGTTCATCGATGCAAAAAATGGCCTGGAATGCCTTACCTCCCGGACCGGGTGGTCCCTGGAGGTGATTATGTCGTAACCCGACCAGCACCTCGTCGTAATAACTCCATTCGAACGCATCCTGCCATAGCCGGAGGACTTCATGGAGCTCGCTGTACGGCAAGGGGGCGAATAGGTCGGCCGGCTCCGGACGGGAAAGCCGAGCAAGGGAATCCCATCCTTCTCCCGCCACCGCATCCAGGTTGTCGATCTCCAGCAACAACTCGAAATGGACCAGGTCCCGGAGGGAAATCTTCCGCGGACGCATCAATGTTTCCGGCAAACGCTCCACGGTCGCGACCATCCCCGACCAACCATGATGGGAAAACTGCTGTTCGAAAAGATACTCCCGGTACAAGGCTGGGTCTCCCACCAGCAATTCCAACAGGTCAGCCAGCCCGATCGCTTCGTCCTGCAACAATCTGCGCGCACGCGGCCGTTTGAAGAAACTGGCGAGATTGTCCTTTTCCAACTGCCGGACCGCCGACAGGAAACCGAGGTCCGCATTCGGAAATTGCCAGGTGGCAATCCCCTGGTCCAGGTAAAAGGATAGGATCCGGAACAATAAGGGATGTACCCGGTCGTCCAGGTTCATGGCATATGCCTGCTCCCAACCGGACCGCAACCGACCTAATCTCGGCATATTTCCCGTCTCATAAGGACGGTTCAACAACCGGTCCTTCCAATCCGCCGCCGACGTCCCTTTCCGTTCGGTCAACAGCCGGTCCAATACCTCGCCGCGGATCCGGCCTTTTCGGTACAACCCCCTGTAATCCGATAGCTCCAGGGTGACCTGGTATCCGAATACCTTGGAGGCCAGGAATATCGCATCATAAAATTTCCTGTCCTGGAACGCATGCAAGGTGTTGTGATGGATGAAGTCCTTGATGGGCGTCTGGGAAGGTAGGTAATGGTGCAGGTCGTGCAACACCTGCCCCTCGTCGAATGATGATGATGATGATTCGGAATGGCCCATATTCATTGTTGTTGCTTGATGAAAGATAACTTGGCGAATACACTCGCCTGCAAGGTGTGATTCTGCTCGATGCGGATGCCGTCCGGCTTGAGCACCAACTGGTGCAGGTAGCCCGCCTCCAGCCGCAAGGCCTTGCTGAGGTGGTAACCGAATCCGGCGGTGAACCGGTTTTGGTCGAATAGGTTGGCGGATACCTTCCGACCGAAATTCAACAAGGCCTCCTCGGATAAGAAGCCGTACAGGCGGGACGGGCCGGCCGCAGTCATCCTGATAGGAAAGGATACCCGCTGCAACATCCAGAACCGGTTGGTGTGGACCGCCGGCCCGTGGGTCGGCAATCCTTCCTCATCCGGAACAGGTACCCGGATGAACCGCTCCTCCAACCGGATACGGCTGAGCAAATCCACCCGACCGATTTTCGATGCGACGGCCAGTTGTTGCCATAGGGTGTGTTCGGGGGTACGCAAGGGGATGGGGTACGCACCGCACGGATAGGTCTCGATGAAGAAGTACCCGAAGGATCCCGTCAACCGGTCGGAAAAGTGATAGTTGAAACCCGGCCTGACCAGGAACTGCTGCGGATGGAGCAAGCCTTCGCTCCGACGGAATTGCACCTCCGTCTGAAGGCTCCAATGACCCCCCAAGGCATGTGTTCCGAAGAAAGCCAGCCAAACGTTGTGGTTGTCGGCCGTTTGATGGTAGGCATCGGTTTGCGCCTCGCCCGCCGGGCCGACCAGCAGCCAACAGCAGAATAGCGGATAGGCGATATATTTCTTATGTAGCATAATGTGATTCGGATTGATGATAGGAAGGTACCGGACGACCGGAAAGGATTTTCCCGGCTTATGCCGGAACCGCTTTCCGGCGGGCCGACAACTGGTGCCCCGACAAGGGCTGGTGGCCATCCAGTCCCCTGAGCCGGAACGTCCCGCCGCTGCGGACGTAATGGTGCTCGAAATGACGGACATTTTCCATCACGGTGTGGTCGACCAAGCGGGTGTCGCCCAGGTCCAGGGTCAGGTCCATCCCCGCCGGAATGGCCTCCAGCTTGGACTTCAGTGCCAGGTAATTGGTGAATACCGCGGACCGCCCCACCTCCACGAGGTACTTGCCGTCGTTGAAAGAGACGGCGATATCCGATCGGAACAGGGATGACAAAGGTGCCCCGTGGTATACATGGATGGCCATCTTCAACAGGATACCGGCCGCTATGCCGACCAGCAGGTCCTCATGTAAGGTGAAGAAAATGGTGACCAGGAAAATCGCCAGCTGTTCCTTGCCAATATGGAAGATGTGGATGAACTCTTTCGGGTGGGCCAGTTTGATGCCGACGGAAATCAACATGGCTGCCAGCGCGGTGTTGGGAATCAGCTCGATGACCGGCAGGGCGAACAGCAGGAAGACCAACAGGAAGAAACCGTGAAAGAAATTGGCCCACCGGGTACGGGCTCCGTAGGAGATGTTCGCGGAACTGCGGGCCACTTCCGATATCATGGGCAAACCACCCAGCAAGGCGGACAGGCTGTTGCCGACCCCGACCGCGATGATGTCCTTGTTGGCGTCCGAGGTCCGCTTGTAAGGGTCCAACATGTCGATGGCCTTGACGGTCAACAAGGATTCCAACGAACCCACCAAGGCGATCATGATGACGTACTTCAGGAAGGTGCCGGTTTGGGATATACCCGAAAAATCGGCGTTCCACCGGAGGTTTTCGGTCAGGTTGCCGACGTGCACCAAGGCATAGGGCGGCTCCGTATGCTGGAAATCCATCGCCAGCTCCGCCGGTATCGAGATGAGCAGCACCAACAAGGCCGCCGGTATCTTGCGGAGCGGCCCGACCGGAGCCCGCTGCCAACCCATCATGATGGCGAGGCTGACCAGCCCGATCAGGGTGGCCCTCGGGTCCAGGTGGGACAGGTATCCGGGAATACCGGCCAACAACTCGAAGGGCCCTTGCCCCTTGTAAAGCTGCGGATCGATGTCCAGCAGCACCGGCACCTGCTTCAGCACGATGATGATACCGATGGCGGCCAGCATGCCGTGCACGGCGGACAAAGGGAAGAAATCCACCAGGCGGCCCCATTTGAAGACGCCGAACAATATTTGGATGACCCCCGCCACCACGATGGCGCCCAAGGTCAGCCGCCAGCCTTGTTCGCCACCGCCGAAGGCGGTGACCGCACCGGAAATGATGACGATCAGACCGGCCGCAGGACCTTTGATCGTCAGCCGCGATCCAGCCAGGAAACTGACGACGAGTCCGCCGATGATGGCGGTGAACAATCCCATGACGGGCGGGAAATCGGACGCCTTCGCGATGCCGAGACTCAAGGGCATGGCCAATAGGAAAACGATGAAGCCGGAGATGGCGTCGCTGCGGAATGATTGCCGGAAACCGGCCCATCCGTCGATCGGGACGGAATGCTTGTTGTCTTGCATGGAAAATGAATGAGATGGTTAGCTTTCAGCCCGGCCGACGGCCGAACCCGTTTGGACATATCCGGACGAATACGATCGCCGCCCGGAAAGGGAACCATCCCGCTTCAATTCCGAAAAAGGCAGTAATAAATATGTAAGGAAAGGGAAATCTTGAAAAGATGCAGTTCGTTCCGGTAGGAAGCCGACCGCAGGAACCCTTCGCCCCGACCGGCAGGAACCTCCGGCCGGGTCCGAGGACCGTCGCTGTCTTCCTCCTCCGTCTCCTCTTCGCAGCTGCAGGGAAGGTCCGCCGCTGCCGCCGGTGCGACCTGTTGCGTCGGACAGACCCGGAGCGCATCCCCGATGACCGGGATGTCGGGAGCGACAACGGCGTGGCCGGCGGCCAAGCGGGCTGTCAAAAGAAGAACGATCAGGAGAAATCGACGCATGAAAAGATTTGGTCCGACAAATATTCGTTCATTCGCCGACTTTCCCAACCCGTTAACATATAGATAACAAGCTGCCGGTTCTTCGGATACACCGGGCCGAAGATTACCGGGTTTCGCCGAATTTCACCATCTTGCCTGCCGAACCAGACCTGCTGCACCCAGATGAGTTTCAGACATTCCACCGCCGCCACCTTCCTGTACATGTGCCTGGCCGTCCTGTCCGCCGGCTGCACCGCGGATTTCGATGACATCAACCGCAATCCGTTCTATCCGACGGATACCGACGTCGGCCCCCTTTTCAATACGGTGTCCGCTTCCCTCCGATTGGGCTGGAACGAACAATTCTACCTCCACAACGAGACCTTGTACCCGATTACCCAACAGGCCGCCCGGACCGGGGTGGGCTTCGACAACGTCAGCATCGGGACGGAGGAGGTCTGGACAGGCTACTACCGCGCCCTGGCGCACATCCGGGAAATCGAACGCCGCGTGGAAGACCGGTCGGGCGAGGACCCCGAAGCCTGGGACAATATCCGCGCCCAACTCAAGGTGCTGATGGCCTACAAGACCTTCCGGATGACCGACCTGTTCGGGGATATGCCTTTTTTTGAAGCCGGAAAGGGGTTCGAAGGGGTTGACAAGGCCCGCCCGCCTTTCGATGCACAAGCGGAAATCTACAAGTTCCTGCTGTCGGAGCTCGCCTGGGTGGACGAACACATCCGGACGACCGCCAATCCGGTCACCGCTGCCGGCCATCCCTATGTCTCCCTGGGGGCCTTCGACACCTTCCTCGGCGGCGACCTGCTGCGTTGGCGGAAGTTCGCGAACGCCCTCCGCCTCCGCCATGCGATCCGGATGGCGGAAAAAGATCCTTCCTTCGCCTTCCCGATCATCGCGGACATCATCGGCAACCGGCTTCCCCTGATCCGGGAAGGGGAGGACATCTGCCTGTGGCCCCGCCGCCAAGGTTGGACCAACGAAGGATTGAACTGGTCCTTTTCCGAACACAACAAGCTGCGGATGGGCACCACCATCTGGGAATCCCTGTCCGAATCGGACGCTCCGGACGGCAGCGGCATCTTCGACCCCCGGGCTTTCCTCTTCTTCGAAACGAACAATGCCGGGGAATGGGCACCGTTTCCACAGGACCCCGTCGGGCCGCCTCCCGCGGAAGGGGGGATCCCCTACGGCCGTCACCGCGACAATAACTTCCCCGTCAAAGGACAGGGAAACCTGTTCTCCCCGTTCAACTACTACCTGGTCCGCGACGAACAGGATGTCCCGGAAATCATCCTGACCGCCGCCGAAGTCCACTTCCTGGAAGCGGAAGCCCATCTCCGCGGCATGGGTGTCCCCACCGATCCCGATGAGGCGGAAGGCGCCTACACCCTCGGGTTGGTCTCCTCCTTGTCCTTCTGGCAAGCGGTGATGACCGGCTCCGCCCGCTGGACCGAAAACCGGCCGCCCATCCTTTCCCAAGGGCAGCTGTTTGCCGTTGCCAACCATCCCCGCCTCAGTATATTCACCCAGGACGACAAACTCCGCCTGATCTACCAGCAACGCTGGCTGGATGCCTTCCGCCAACCTTGGGAGGCCTTCGCCCTCTGGCGGCGGACCGCCGCGACCCCGCGGACCGGTACCCCGCCGGTCTTTTACCGCTTCGCCTATCCGCCCTCGGAAACCGCCAACAACCCGGAAAACTACGCCGACCAGGTGTCCAGGATGGTGTCCGACAGCCCCGCCGCCAAGGTCTGGTGGATGCCTTGACGGATCCCGTGCCATGGCTCCCGTTGCCGGTGTCCGGCGGGATTTGCCTGTTTTTTTTTCTCCAAAGGATCGCAAACCGACCACAGCTGTTACCTTTATGTTTTTCAAACCGACAATCGCCGAACCTATGAATCGTTTGCTGCACTGCCTTTCCCTGCTCACCATCCTCGGCCTCGCCACCACCGGCCGGGCGCAATCCAACCAGTACCTCCACTTCGACAAGACGGACGATTATGTGGAGGTGCCCAACGGCTCCGCTTATGTCGCCAATGCCCAGCAAGTCACCATGGCCGGCTGGTTCTACCACGACGCCCTGGCCTACGGCCAAGGCCTGATGAGCATCCGGGGGGGAGGATCCGGTACCGGGGAAATGTACCTCATCCAGCTCAACAACGGCACCCTGGAATGCCGCCTGATCACCACGGCCGGCTTCCATGAGTTCGTAGCCCCCGCCTTCAGCATTGTCCCGCAGGTGTGGCAACACATCGCCTGGGTGTACGACGGGGCCATGGTCCGGCTTTACATCGACGGGGAACTGAAAGGGTCCAAGGCCGCTTCCGGCACCATCCTGTCCGTCGACAAACCCTTCACCATCGGCAAATGCCTGCTGGGGGGCTTCAATTTCGTATTCGGCGGCCGCGCCGACGAGGTGTCCCTCTGGGACAAGGCCCTGACCCAACAGGAGATCCAGGACATGATGGACAACGAACTGACCGGTGCCGAATCCGGCCTCCAACTGTACTATAAGTTCAACCAGGGCGTCCCGGACGGCGACAATACCGCCATCTCCAAACTGGAAAGCGAGACCGGCAACGGGGAACGCGACGGCAACCTGCTCAACTTCGCCCTGACCGGCGGCACGTCCAACTTCGGCGGTATGCTCGATGTCGGCTTCCAGGCCATCACCTTCCCCCAGATCCCGAACAAATTGGTCTCGGACCCTGCCTTCACCCTCGCCGCCACCGCCAGCTCCGGATTGCCGGTTTCCTATGAGGTCGTTTCCGGACCCGCCTCCCTGGACGGGGATGTCGTCACGCTGGACGGAACACCCGGTACGGTTACCGTCAAGGCCAGCCAGGGCGGCGACGGTACGTACAATCCGGCGGTAGACCTTTTCAATACGTTCGAAGTCCTGGACCCCAACCTCGTCCTTCCGGATATAGATGCCCGTAGCCCCCTTCCCGGAAAAGTCTATGTGCCCACCCTGCGGCCCATCCAGCTCGCCGCCATCGCCGACATCGGTTTTCCCGAGCTTTTTTCGGTCGATGAGCTCTGGTTTCAGGTCGACGGGGCGGATATTCCCGCCAAAAACTGGAACAACGGCCACTATACCGCCTGGTGGACGCCGCCAAGCTACGGGGACCACCTCATCCTGATCAAGGCCGTCAACAACTTCGGGGCGGAAACCACGGTGGCCGTGGATATCCAGGTTGTCGCCGATGCACCGGACCTGACCGTCACGGCCCTGGATGCCGTCTGGTCGGATGTCAACAACGGTGTCGTGGAAGTGGAGGCCGAACTGCCCAGTTTCCTCGGCGCATTCCCACAGATTTTTGCGAACCTCCTCATCCAATGCCCACCCGGCGGCTGCGACCCCTGGGACCGTATCTCCGGCATCGAGGTCAAAGGCCACAACGGCGAATGGTACGAACTCTTCCGCTACATCACCCCCTACGGTGTCCCTTGCGGACATGGGGCGGAAGTGACGGACTTCATGTCCGCCCTCCAGGGGAAAATCCGATTCCGCGTCTACCTGGGCACGCTCGGCAACGGCTTCCTGTACACCCTGATCCTGGAGTACAACCAAGGCCCCGTCGACCAGCCTTACAGCAGCATCACGGAAGTATGGCGGGATACCTATGATTTCGGCAACCCGGGAGACCTCCAACCGGTACCTCCCCGCCAGGTGGAAATTCCCCAGGATGCCCTGTCTGCCAAACTCAAACTGGTTTCCACCGGCCACGGCTGGGGCGACAACAACACCGGCAACGCGGCGGAATTCCATGAGGATACCCACCACGTCCTGGTGGACGGCATCGTCACCTTTGAACAACACAACTGGAATGACTGCAATCCCAACCCGGACGGCTGCTCCCCCCAGAACGGCACCTGGTTCTACGACCGGGCCGGCTGGTGCCCCGGCGCCATCGCCCCGTGGTTCGATTTCGATATGGGTGACTTCGTCGGACAAGGCCCCCTGACACTCCAATACCGGTTCGATGAGGATTATGTGGACCTCTGCCACGCCAACAATCCCAACTGCGTCAGCGGTGTCACCTGCGATAACTGCAACGATGGGTACAACCCGCATCTAATCGTCTCCTCCTACCTCATCACCCGGGGGGATTCGCCCCTGGACGGCGCCGGAACCGTCGGAACCGCCGAAACCTTCGCTTCGGGCCATTCCGCCCTCGACGTGTTCCCCAACCCGGGGGATGGCCGCTATACCCTCCGGATGGGACAGCCTGCCTCCGTCCCCCTGTCCGGCTCCGTCCACAACCGCCTCGGACAGGAAATCGTCCGTTTCCAGTGGCCGTCCGCAGCGGAATCACTTCCCCTTGACCTGCAACACCTTCCCGCCGGTGTGTATTTCCTGCAAGTGGCCGGGGAAGGGTTTCGGGAATCACTGCGCCTGGTGCGGTGGTAAGCAAAGGAAATGATTGCGCCCCCTTTTCTTCATGCAGGGGTACAATAAATACAATGCATTGAATAGCATGATATTAATGCTAGACCGATTTGATATGCAGCAATTCCCACTTTTGCCTTTAATACAATGAAAATGAATCAATAGTTAGCTTCTTGAAAAATAACAATGGCAAAGTCGGGAACCCTTGAATTTGATACGCGCTAAGCGAGTGCCGGTCATCTTGTTCGACGTTGAAAGACCCCCGATCCAAGCGCGCATCAATTGAATCGACAGATTTGTTCTTATCGGCAATGGCCATATTTCAATTGAAGTATCCGTAACTTCCTGCCTTGGTTAAGGGCATAACGAGGGCGGACGATAAGAACTTACCGCAAGTGTTTGGCATTCATAAAATTCCCTCGCATAAAGCCATGCAGGAGAGATTCGACTAAGTGACACCTGAGAGTGTAGACCCGTTGTTCGCATTCATAGTTAACCGTCTTAAAGACAATATACCCCCAAACCTGGCCTATCCTATCCGCCTCCCGTATAAAAGCAATCACCGACACTTACACTTGGTGCACCGGATGGCTTTTTCCTTTTTTTGCCAGCATCTTTTCAATTTTGTTGCGCCGGTTGCACGCTATCTCGATGTAAATAAATTAATTTTACCCCGTTTTCTGAATATCGCGTCATCCACCTTCGCCCTCCTGGCTTGCGCACGCTCATCCACGAGCGTTAGTCCTTTTTTATGCAACCAGCCCACAGGTCTTAGCCGACCAATCGGTGGATAGGGCCGGACAAGCTTACCAGTATACACTGCCGGCCGCAGAAAACACCGGTATAAATCCGACAAAAGAAAGTGGACATCCGCTTCCAGCTCGCAGGGCAAACTTACGGTGTTGCTTTCCTTCGGGTGCCGGAAATACGAAAGCAATCCCTTCATGTTGAATACACGGACACAAAGACTGACCACTCTTCTGGCACTGGCCTGCATGTTCCCGCTCTCATCTATCATCGGAGCGGAACCGCAGCTGGATTCCCTGCTGGAGGCACTCCGCAACGCAGCCACCGACTCCGCCCGAATCCGGCTGAACCTGGAACTGTCCAGGGCGTCCCAGTTCACCGACCTGGAGCTGGCCCTGGAAACCAGCATGAACGCCTTGCATCTCTCCCGGAAAAAAGGCGACCTGCAAAGTGAGATGAACGCCTTGAACCAGACCGGTATCGTCCTTTTCTACACCGGTATATTCGATGACGCGGCACGCTATTACGCGGAACTGTATGACCTGGCGAAAGAAAATGATGACAAGGGCTTCATGCTCAAGGCAAGGGCAAACATCAACGCCATCAAATTGATGAATCCGGTCTATGATTCCGTCCTGATGGAACAGCTCCTGGAAGGCTTGCAGTTGGCGGAAAGCCTGATCCGGGAACAAGGAAATCCAAACCTGGAAAAGACGTACTTGCCCAGCATGCTCAACAACCTCGCGCTCATGGCCTTGCTTAAGGGCGATCACAAGCGGTCGGAAGCGTTCGTCCTGCGGGGACTGGCTATCGCGGAAAAGTACGAAGGTACCGAAATCCAGATTCACCAACTGAAAAGCGTCCACATCGAATCGTTGAGGGAATCCGGCAGGATAGAAGAGGCAATCCAAGTGGCCCGACAGGCATTGGAAATCGGCCGAAGGTCCGGCAACACGGCGCTGGAAGCGACATCCATCAATGCCTTGGGCAAAACCTACCTGGCCAAAGGGGACCTGTCCGCCGCGCAGGATGTCCTGACCCGGGGATTCCAAATGAGCCGGGAGATGGGTCATGCCCCGTTGAGTGCGCAGGCAGCGTCCCATTTGGCGGCAGTGTTCGAAAAAAAGGGATCGGCGGATTCCACCCTCAAATACCTCCAGCTGCAAACGGAACTCGAACGGGAAACCAAACTGAATGAAGCCAACCTGCAGATCATCCGGCTCGAAGCAGCCGCCCAATTGCAAGAGCTGGAGCAAAAACTGCTGGCGGAAAGAAGCGCCAAAACACGTAACATCCTGATCCTTGCCTCCATCCTTACCGTCATCCTGTTGTTTTCCGGCTGGTATTATTTCTCCTTCCGTCGGAAATATCGCCAGGCAAACCTCGAAAAAATTAGGCTCGACCTGAATGCCTCCCAACTCCAATTGGAAAAGGAAAGACTGGCGGCCGAACTGGACTCCAAGGACAAACAACTGGCCGGTGATATCATGTCCAAGATCCAGAAAAACGAAATCCTACAGGGTGTCCTGCACCAACTGCTTCAGTACATCCAGGAGGAAAGCCCCCGGCAATCCAAAGTGCTCCAAAAAGCGGTGGATGGGCTCCGGAATACCCTGGAAGACAAACTCTGGACGGACTTCGAACTGCAGCTCCAACAAGTGGACAAGGAATTCTTCCAGCGCTTGTCCGACATCAATCCCAACCTGACCCCCAATGAACGCCGCCTCTGTGCGCTGCTCCGGATGAACATGAGCTCCAAGGAAATAAGCCTGATGACGGGCCAATCCCTCGAAAGTATCCGCAAAGGACGTATCCGCCTTCGAAGCAAACTGAACCTCACCAATACGGAGACCAACATCAGCGATTTCCTCAATGCCATCTAACACGCCGGGGACACTTGGCAACCTCCTCCTTCCGCGGTCCGTGCGTAATGGACAATGCACCCCTTGCGCCGTCGGATAGCTTTCTCCGCCCCTTCCCTATGGTTTTATCGGTAACGCTTTAATTAGATCGGCTTCTCTTAGGTTCCGGTTTCGAACCTGTGGTCCCTCTTGCCTATAACATTCTATTTACGAGACTATACGCCCTTTCTAAGGCGATTTTCCCCATATTGTCCCCATAAAAATCGCACTTATCCGGCTATTGTCCCCATCATGTCCCCTTGGTGCAATCCTGCAATTGTGTCTATTTGATATATTATTAAAATAAATGAGAATTACGTCCCCTTTTTGTCCCTACGGAAAATTTGGCTCGCATTTCTTGTCCGGTCACCTTTGTCTGAATGAACTGATACATCTGTTAGCAATCATAGCTATCGGCCTAAAATCCGTCTGGAGCCCGTACTACCCTTTGTATCGATCAGCAATAATTCTTGCCTGGTTGGGCATTTGCCCGAAACCCGATTTGACGTCCCTGGACACAAAACTTTCCGACCATGTCACAACCTATGAGTTTACGCACAAAGTTAATCAGGAACCATCGTCGCCGTTCCGTCCCTCAATTCGTCCGATATACCGGGGAAATGACCGCCTGGCTTTCGGTCATCCTGTCGCTTTCGCTGATTGCTCCCGCCACCACTTCCGCCCAACCCGGTAACGCCCTCGATTTCAACGGCACCAACACCAACATCAACCTCGGCAACGGCTTCAATATCTACTCCGCCGTTCCCTACACTGTGGAAGCATGGGTCAAACGGGATTCCGCCCCAGTGACGCAAACCATAGCCTCGGAATGGCTTTCAGGTCAGGATGCCCGCTTCTTGCTGGATATAACCCCCGAAGGTCACATTTATCACCTCCGGTACAATGTTGCCCTGTTGCTTTCCCCCGATCCGATTCCAGTCGGGAAATGGACCCATGTGGCAGCCACCTACGACGGGACGACGGCCAGGACCTACATCAACGGCCAACTGGTCAACGAAAAGACAGCCGGAAGCCTGCCCGGCATCCAGAACATCTTGAACTTCGTAATCGGCAACGCCCCCGGAACAACAAACTTTTTTGCCGGCTCACTCGATGAGGTCCGGCTCTGGACAGTCGCCCGGAACCAAACAGAAATCCTCCAGACACTGCGGGAACCCGCCGATACCGCTTCGACCGGCTTGTCTTATTATTTCAAATTCGACGAAAGCAGTGGAAGCACTGCCCTCAACAGCGCCACCAACGGCAATGTGACCATCTCCGGCACGGCTGTCTGGGAAGAAAGCTACGCGATGGTCTTGCCCCTGCCTGCCACAACAGACATCAACAATACCGGCTTCACCGCCACCTGGAGCCCGCCGCCCTACGGTACGGTGGACCACTACCTCCTCGAATACAGCAACGACCCGACCTTCCAGACCGGCGTCACCACGGAAAACGTCGGAACCGACACCAGCAAGACGCTCACCCTCAGCCGTGACCTGGATTGGTACTGGCGGGTCGCCGCCAACAAGACTTCCGTGGACGGGCAAGGGGGACATATCCGCATGGCCGTGCTTTCGGATAAGGCCTTCGATTTCAACGGCACCGATAACCGAATCAACCTCGGCAACGGCTTCAATATCTACTCCGCCGTTCCCTACACCGTGGAAGCATGGGTCAAACGGGATTCCGCCCCAGTGACGCAAACCATAGCCTCGG
>CAZNLJ010000029.1:0-2389 GCA_964573725.1 uncultured Saprospiraceae bacterium | reverse complement strand
CCAACAAGACTTCCGTGGACGGGCAAGGGGGACATATCCGCATGGCCGTGCTTTCAGAAACCGCCAAGCTGTCGTCCGTCCTGTCCAGTACCGGCTACCTACACCCGGTCTTCGACCCGGATGTCGAGGAGTATACGCTGTACCTGCCATTCGGCACCACCAGCCTGGACGTAACCCCTACCTTGGCTGCCGCCAGCGCCTCCTTGAGCGTCAACGGGCAAGCGCACCCCAGTGGTACCGCTTTCCCGCTGACGAACCTGAGCACCTCCCCTGGACAGACCGTGGCATTGACCGTGACGTCCTGGAACAACGACAGCACCCGGACTTATACCGTACACCTCCGTTTCGCCGAAAATGCCGCGACCGATGGCGTGGCCATGAACCGGCTCGCTTCCGTGTCAATCCCATATCCGCCTATCGCGGTCTCCTCCATCGCCTATGCCGTTGACGACCCTGCCGGCCCATGGTCTACGGAAGTTTCCGATTTTACGCCCGGAAATGCCGCCGCCACCGCCACCGTCATCCACTTCGACCTGCCCGCCTCGGTGCCGGACGGCTCCACTCATGATCTCTTTTTCCGCGCCTACGGAACGGACGTACTTGGGAACCCAGTCGAAATCGACCTGGGAAAAACCACCCTCACGCCTTACAGCACCGAAACCTTATCCAGTATCGGGGAGGACTTCTGGTTGGCCTTTCTTCAAAACGGTGTCAATGCAGCCAATCCCAATACTTTAAAAGTCTTTGCGTCCGGGAACCCGGGAACGGAAGTCAAAATATGGGGCCCTCACCTGACGAAGGCCGATGCAGATTCGGCCGTCCTCTCTGCCGTCATTCCCGCCGCCGGCGTTGCGGAGATTACCATCGCCCCCAACAGCACCATCGCCACCGCTATGCGACCCGCACTCACCAACTCCGTGCAGAACATCGGTCTAAGGGTCACCGCCAGTGATTCCGTGACCGTCTACGCATTGAACCAAGTTCCGGCCACCACCGATGCATTCACCCTGATTCCGGTGAACGGCTTGGGACGCCGGTATCGGACGGTGACACACAAGACCATCGACACAGGTAACTCCGGTAGCGTCACCTTGGGCGTTACAGCTTCCCGCAACCGGACGGCCGTCACAATCACCCTGCCGGACGAATCCGTCGTTTCGGACACCTTGGATGCCGGCCAGACGCTGACTCATCGAAAAAACATCGTTGGTTCAGACCTCACCGGAACCCTTGTCGAATCGGACAAACCGGTCGCTGTATTCAGTGGTAATGAACGGGCTAGACTGTTGAAAGCTAACGGCAGCAATACCTTTACTGACCACGCTGTCGAGCAAATGAATCCGACGGTTCACTGGGGAACCAACTTCGTCGCCTTGCGTTACCGCCGCGACGACTTCGGCAACACCGGCGACTATTTCCGAATTGTGGCGGATTTTGACAATACGGTCATCCGCCTCGACGGCCAGCCGCTGGACACACTGGACGCCGGCCAATTTTACGAGGGATACCTCTTCCCCCACATCGCAGGCAGCACCACCCATGTCATCGGGGGACTTATCAAGGCCTCCAAACCGGTCCTGGTCACGCATTGGACCAGCGGCGGATCTTACTTCGGCAGCCCAAATGACTACGGAGATCCCTCCATGGCCATCCTGCCTCCCTTCGAGCAGTTCCTGCCAGCCTACCGTTTTTCCACCGTGTCCAATACATTTGCCTCCCATCTCATCAACGTGGTGATTCCCACCCCGGCCGCAGGCTCTTTCCAAATCACGGATGTCGACAACAACCCGTATTCCCACCCAACTCATCCTTGGCAGTTCGAGCCCATCGGTGCCACCGGTTTCTCCGGTGCCCAGATCCGGGTCGTCGACGGGACGTACAACATGTCGGCCGACGAAGGTTTCGGTGCCTTCCTGTACGGTGTTCGAAAGGCCGACTGCTACACCACACCCGGCGGTTTCGCCATGCGTCCCTTGGGCGACGTGGATTCCATCGTCCTTACCCTGGATACCATCATCGGCAGAAGAGCTTGCTTTTTCGCGGATGTCTTTAACCAGGACGGCAATCCGCTCGAAAATATCCCGGTCGTCTTCGACTACAGCGGCCCGGCCAATGCACTCAAACAAGGTATAACCGATGCAAACGGCCGCGCTTACATCTGCTTCGATCCCATCCAACTGGGCACGGCGACGGTCCGGGCCGAATCATCCGGCTTTTTTGACGAAATGATTGTCTTCACCCCCCCCGGCAATGCCCTCCGCTTCGACGGCAGCAACGACCATGTCGACGTACCCGACGGGGTCTATTTCAACGACAATACCTTCACCATCGAATCCTGGGTCAAACCCTCCGGCTTCCGCGACTGGTCACGCATCATGCAATTCGATTC
>CAZNLJ010000028.1:28882-62092 GCA_964573725.1 uncultured Saprospiraceae bacterium | reverse complement strand
TGCAGGACCTGGTCGCCCCGGTGGCGACCTGCCAAAACGTGACTGTCTCCCTGAATGCGGCCGGCACCGGCGGCACGACGGCCGCGGCCGTCGACAACGGCTCGACGGATGCCTGCGGCATCGCCTCGCTGTCGCTGAGCCAGACGAATTTCAACTGTACGCACATCGGTGGAAACACGCTTACCTTGACGGTCACCGACAACAACGGCAACACGTCCACCTGCCAGTCCACGGTGACGGTGCAAGACCTGGTCGCCCCGACCATGCTCTGCCAGCCGGTCACCATCCAGCTGGATATGGCAGGCCAGGCGACCTTGTTCGTATCGCAGGTTGACAACGGGACCACCGACGCCTGCGGCATCGATACGCTGTACCTGAGCCAGACGGGCTTCGACTGCGCCGACCTCGGCGCCAATACGGTGGTGCTGACGGCCACGGACATCCATGGCAACACGGCTACCTGTACAGCGACCGTCACGGTGCAGGACAAGATCAAACCGGTGGTGGTCTGCAAGGACACCACCATCGTCCTGGCCGGCCTGGCCATCCTGGATCCGGCTTCGGTGCTGGACCTGGCGGCCTCCTACGACAACTGCGGGACCCTCCAGCCGGTCGGGGTCAGCCCCGCCCAGTTCAACTGCATCAACGACGGTCCGAACCTGGTCACCCTGACGGTCTCCGACGGCAACGGAAACAGCCGGGCCTGCCAGGCCACCGTGACGGTGGACGCTCCGGACCTGATCGTGACCAGCACGCCGGAAAACTGCGGCGAATTCGACGGCACCATCACCATGACCATCGTCGGCGGCCCGGCCGGCGGCCAATGGGGCTACTCGGTGGATGCGGGCGACAACTACCAGTTCAATCCGGTCCATGACGACCTCACCGCCGGCACCTATATCTGCGTCGCGACCCTGTTCGGGGGCAGCGGCTGTACCCTTCCGCCGGTGACGGAAGTGGTGGAGACGGTGGCCGACGAGGTGGTCACCTGGACCGGGAACGGGGACGGCCTGCTGTGGAGCGACGGCAAGAACTGGGACACCGGCTTTACGCCCTATACCTGCAACGACGTCGTCATCCCCGCCGGCCATACGGTGCTGGTCGTGGCCGGGGTGCACGCCGTCGGCCGGACGCTACTCGTCGAGGACGGCAGCGTGGTGACGATGGAGCCGCTGGCGACGATGTCGATCGTTCCGTATTGATTGCGCATCCGCCTGGAATCATTCCATTGCGGAAGCACTTTACAGCGACGGAAATACCTGGATCCAGGTTTGTCCGGATAAGAAAAGGTGTCCATCCGAATCCACCGCCCGGCATCGTGTCCGTAGTGGTCATCCGATCAAATAAGCGCGCAGGAGCAATCCTGCGCGCTTATTTTGTCTGTTCTTGTGCCGCAGGAGCCGGCAGCAGTATCGGACCATCCCGTTACCGTGGTGTACGCAGCGCTGTTTTTCCTCCAGTCCAGGGAAGAATCCGCTTTGTACCCGGCTTCCGGCCGACCGGGAATACAGCTCCCCGCTTATCCCCGCCTATCATTCCTTTTTAAAAAGCAGTCCAGCCCCGTCATTTTTCCTGGGCTCCCCGGGTGTCGCGGATACCAAAAAAATTACCTTTACGGGTAGACAGGGCCGTGGATGGTCCGGCCATCGCTAAACGCAACGATATGCACCGAATCCTTTCTCCCTTACAAGAAGCAGCCAAGGCGTTCCTCATTTTCCTCCTGTTTTCATCGGTGCCCATGACGGCCCAGACCGGACGGCCCTTGCCACCGCCGGCAGCGGTGGCGGCAGCCCCTTGGTGGGCACAGGCCATGTACCGGGGGGAAGCGCCGGTTCCGGCCATCGATTCCGCCTACATCGTTTGGCGGATTGCCTATCCAGATACGCAGACTTATTTCACCCGTTATTACAAGCATTGGCGGCGGGCGGTCGGCAGCCGGCTGGATGCCGACGGGTATTGGTCGCCCGAGGACCCGGCGGCCGAAAGGCAGCAAATCAGGACTTGGTTGCAACAGCGGACCGGTGCTGCCCGCAGCAATACCTGGGAGAACCTGGGGCCTTTCCGGACCCGGGCGGAAGGCGAGGACCAGATGGTGTCCTGGCAAGTCAACATCTATTGCATCGCACAGGGAGTGTCCGATCCGGAAGTGCTGTTGGCCGGGACGGAAAACGGGTTGGTTTTCCGAAGCACCGACCAGGCGGAAACCTGGGTGCCCGTCAGCCATGCCCTGCCCATCATCGGCGGAATCGGTGCGGTGGCCATCCATCCCGATGATGCGGAGATTGCCTGGTTCGGAGACCGGCACACCCTTTACAAGTCGACCGATGGGGGGCAGACCTGGGCCGTCCAACTTTCCGTCAACAACCTGGAGTGCCGCCGGATAGCGACGACCCCCGGCAATCCGGACCTGGTTTGGGCGGCCACGGCCCAAGGCTTGTACCGGTCCCCGGACGGCGGGGAAACCTGGACGCTGGTATTTCCGGAAAACTGTTGGGATATCGCCTACCGAAGCGGCGACATTTCCACGATGTTCCTCCTGAAAAATAATCCCGCCACCCGACTTTGCACCTTCTGGCGCTCCACGGACGCGGGGAACACCTGGAACCAGATACTGGCAGGCTGGCCGGACCCCACCTTGAACAGTACGGCGGACAACCAGGACGGGGGCGCCCGGCTGGCCACCACGGATGCCGACCCGGACCGCGTCTACGCCGTCCTGCTCGGCCAGTACAACGACGGCATCAACGACAACAACTACCTCGGCGTCTACCGGAGTGACGACGGCGGCCAGAGCTGGACCCTGCCCAACGCCAATGCCGGCGGCGGCCCCGGCGGCCCTTATGCCGGAAGCCACGCCTGCCTGACGACTTTCTGGTTTAATGACAGCCACCGCTATCCCAACGACGGCTACCAGTACGAACAAGGTTTCTATAATCTCGCCATCGATGCTTCCGATTCGGATCCCGACCGGCTGCTTGTCGGCTTCCTCAACCTTTTCCGTTCCGATGACGGCGGAGCGACCTTCCAACGATGGGGTGGTTACGGCGGCGGCCCCGGTTGGCAGCATCCCGATATCCAGGATATCCATATCCAGGATGCGGATGTGTGGGTTTGTTCGGACGGCGGACTGAACCGCTACAGTCCGGATTTTACCCAGCACGAAGCCCGCAACCAAGGTATCGCCGGTTCGGATTTCTGGGGTTTCGACGGCGGTTGGAACGAGGATGTGCTGACCGGCGGCCGCTATCACAACGGCAATTCCGCCACCATCCCGGGACAGTATCCCGACGGGGAATTTCTCCGGCTGGGAGGAGCGGAAGCCACCACCGGCTATGTCCATCCTGCCGGCGGGCGTAAGGTCATGCACTCCGACATCGCGCCCAAGATCCTGCCCCTCGCCCCCGGTGACCCGACGACCGGTTTCGCTTTCTCCGCCTATCCCAACGAAGGCTATGCCGGCAACAATGAGAATTCTTCCGAAATAGAACGGGATCCCCGTTGTTACAACTGCCTCTACATGGGGGTCGGCAATACCCTGCAATATTCCGGCGACGGGGGCTTGTCCTGGTCCGTCCTGGCCAGTTTCGGCACCGATTTCCCTCCCGACCCTTCCGATATCGTCACCGGTATCGAAATTTCCCGCAGCAATCCCGATATCATTTATTGTTTGCAAAACGACGGAACCACCCGGCTGTACCGGTCTTCGGACGGAGGTCAGTCCTTCGGCCTGCGGCCATCCCCGCCCGGTCCGGTGAGCGGGGCTTTCCTCACGCTCGACCCGCTTGATGCGGACCACCTGTGGCTGGCCTGGAACAAGGGCGGCAACAACCCGAACAAGGTGTTCGAATCCGCGGACGGCGGAAATACCTGGACCAACCGGACCACCGCCGTCCTGGACGGCCACCATGTGGAACAGTTGCTCCATATCGCCGGTACCGACGGCGGCCTCTACCTGGCTACCCAGCTGGGGGTCTTTTATCGGAGCGACAGTACGGCGGATTGGCTGCCTTGTTCGGACGGACTGCCCGCCCGGGCGGCCATCAACCGGCTCATCCCGTTTTATGCCGGTGGCAAGGTCCGCATCGCCACCTACGGCAGCGGGATTTGGGAAGCCGGGTTCGAGGAAACACCGGAGACGGTCATCGTCCAACCCGCCGCCGACAAGTTGTCCGCCGCCTGTGCCCGGGACACTTTCTTTTTCGACGACTATTCCACCGTCCATCACGACGGCGCGACCTGGTCCTGGTCTTTCGACCCCAGCCCCCAATATGTCAGCGATCCGGCCGTACGAAACCCGAAGGTGGTCTTCGGCCTCCCCGGGGACTATACCGCCACGATGACCCTCAACGGGACGCTCACCCGGGACTTGTCCGTTTCCGTCCTGGACGGCTGTTCCGCCGATTCCATCCCGGGGCAGGCCCTGCAGCTGGACGGCACTTCCCACGGTGTCGCCTCCGGCAACCTGGACCTGAACAGCCAAACGGTGACGCTCGCCTGTTGGGTCAAGGGAGAAGCTTCCCAAGCCGCATGGGCGCCTTTCCTGTTCGTTCGTGGCGGCGGCAATACCTTGGGCATCGGGCTGGGTGACGACCTCGGCCTCCGCTACCATTGGAACGACGAACACTGGTGGTGGGATTCGGGGTTGACACTCCCGGCGGACCGCTGGACCCATGTGGCGCTCGTGGTCACCCCGACCGCCGCTACCATTTACCTCAACGGGGTCGGCAGCACGAATACCGCCACCCATCCCGCCGAACCCTTCGACGCACCCCTGTACGTGGGATGGGACCCCACCAGCAACCAACGCCGCTTCCGCGGGCAGGTCGACGAGGTCACCGTGTGGGACGTGGCCCTGTCCCGGGAGGAAATCCGCGAACACCTGCACCTGACCAAGATACCTGCCGAGCAACCCGGCCTGGTAAGCTATTATCAATTCAACGAGCCGGACGGACCGGCCCTGGACCGCATCGGGAGCCGCCACCTGGCCCTGATGGGGGCCGCAGCACGGACCACCTCCACCGCTCCGCTCGGAGGAGGGCGCAGCGACCGCAAGACCGTCGATGAGCCGGGCATCCATGCCTTCGGCCCCGCGGGCCTGACCATGGAGTTCTCCGCCGGCCAGGTGTTGCCGCAAGGGGAGCTGGTGGTCAGCCGTATCCACCTTTCCCCGGACCAGCTCCCCGTGCCGGCCGCCCATGGTTCGGTCTACTGGATCGTCGACAACTACGGCCCCATCCAACTGGTCGACCCGCCCGCCGCCCTCCGCTTTTCCGGGTATGCCACCGGCCAGGTTACGCCCGATCCGGCCGAACTACGGCTTTATGCCCGGGATGCTTTCGACGACGGGGATACTTGGGGAACAGCCCTGGCCGGCGCCGTCGAGTGGTCCTCCGCCACGGGCGGTACCGTCTCATTCGGGGCCGACAACGACCTGGAGCAGTTCGGCCAACTCGTCGTCATGGAGGAGAACGTCAACGGGACGGCGGAAACCGGCCACTTCCAGGCATCGCTCCTGCCCGACCGCACCGTGCAGCTCCGGTGGTCCGCGCCGGCTGAGGTCCCCCGCTTCCGACTGGAACGCCAGGTGGAAGACCAATCCTTCCGGCTGTTGGCGGAAACGGAAGGCCGTCCCCATGGTCCCTTCTTGTACAGCTATCTCGATACCGCCCCGCACAAGGGCTGGAACGCCTACCGGCTGCATTACCTGGATGCCGAAGGTCATATCGCCCGTACCGAGGTACGCCGGGTCGCCCTCGATGCCCTGCCGGCCCGGTGGTCCGTTTTCCCGAATCCGCTGCCCGTCGGGACGGCCTTGCAAGTGGTCGCCGCCTTTCCGGGGCCATACCGGTGTTTCCTGTCGGACAGCCAGGGTAAGGTGGTCCGGACGGCCGACCTGTCCGGCAGCGCACAGGTCGACACTTCCGGCCTGCCGCCGGGCATCTATTTCTACCAACTTTCCGACCACGGCCACCGGCTGCACGGAAAGCTGGTGCTGACACCCTGACCGCCGGGCCTTGTCCGGCCGACACCTTCCGGCCCTGACCGGTCGCCGCAGCCGCAAGGTGCCGGCTTTCCCTTTGTGCGGGTCATTGTTTACTTTTGCCCGATCAACCTGTTCCTTTCACAGCCGATACCGGTGCCATGAAAAAAAGCTTCCTTTATCCGTTCCCCTTGGTCTTGATCCTGAGCGTCCTCTCCTGCCAACCCGCCGCCGAACAGGCCGCGGTGCCCGACCGGCCGGCACCTTTCGTCTGGGAGAATGCCAATGTATATTTCCTGCTGACCGACCGTTTTTTCAACGGCGACCCACAAAACGACCTTACCTTGGGAAGGAGCCGGGAAACGGCACCACTGCGCGGGTTCCAGGGCGGAGACATCCGGGGAATCCTGCAAAAACTGGAGGAAGGATATTTCGACAGTCTCGGGGTGAACGCCATTTGGTTCACACCCGTCATCGAACAGATTCACGGCGCCACGGATGAAGGTACCGGCCTCACCTACGGATTCCATGGCTACTGGGCCAGGGATTGGACGGCCCTGGACCCCAATTTCGGGACTTTCGACGATTTGAAGGCCTTGGTGGATGCCGCGCACCGGAAAGGAATCCGCATCATCCTGGATGTCGTCATCAACCACACCGGTCCCGCGACGCCGGAAGATCCGGTCTGGCCGGCCGATTGGGTGCGCACCGGTCCGAAATGCAGTTTCGACTCCTATGCCAATACCGTGAATTGCACCCTGGTCGACAACCTGCCGGATATCCGCACCGAAAGCGGGGCTCCCGTCGAGCTGCCGGCTTTTCTCGTGGAAAAATGGAAACAGGAGGGCCGCCTCGAAACGGAGATGGCGGAGCTCGACGCCTTCTTCGCCCGGACCGGTTACCCCCGCACCCCACGCCATTACATCATCAAGTGGCTCACCGATTTCGTCCGGCAACTCGGGGTGGACGGTTTCCGGCTGGATACCGCCAAACACACCGAGGAGACCGTCTGGTCGGAGCTCCGCACGGAAGCGGACCTCGCCTTCCGGGAATGGAAGGATGCCCACCCGGAACAGGTACTCGACGGGCTGCCGTTCTACATGGTCGGGGAGGTATACGGTTACGGTATCTCCGGTGGCCGGGATTATGCTTTCGGCGACCGGACGGTCGACTTCTTCGCACAGGGCATCAACAGCCTCATCAATTTCGAATTCAAGTCCGATGCGGGTGGGGATTACGAATCCATTTTCGTGAAATATGACAGCTTGCTGGCCGGCCCGCTCAAGGGGCGGACCGTGCTCAACTACCTCAGTTCCCACGATGACGGCGGTCCGTTCGACAAGTTCCGCGAACGCCCGCTGGAGGCCGGTACCAAGCTCCTGCTCTGCCCCGGCGGAGTCCAAATCTATTACGGCGACGAGACCAGCCGGTCCCTCGATATCCCCGGGACCATGGGTGACGCCACCCTGCGTGCCTTCATGAATTGGGAGGAGTTGGAGGCGGGTGCCAGCCGGAACGGTCATGCCGTCCGGGATGTCCTCGACCATTGGCGGAAACTGGGGCGTTTCCGCCGGTCCCACCCTGCCGTCGGGGCCGGCCGTCATACCCGCTTGTCCGAGGCGCCCTATGTCTTCCGCCGTGATTTCCGGGGGGAGGACGGATTCCGGGATGTCGTCCTGGTCGGCCTCGGCCTGTCCGCCGGTACCAAAACACTGGATACCGCCGGTACTTTCGAAGAAGGGGAGCCGCTCACGGACTATTATTCCGGTCTGCGGACGACCGTCCGGGACGGCCGCATCGTACTGGATACGCCTTACGATATCGTGCTGCTCGGCCGGTAGGTAGTGACCGGGCATATCGTCTTCCTACAAGATATACGGAAGGTAAGGGGGCATTGTCCCCGACGGGCTCCCGCCTGTTTGGCCCGGGCATATTGTCTTCCTACAAGATATACGGAAAGAGGAACGCATCGGGTGCGCGGCTGCCGAAGCCCCGCGACCGGCGTATGGCAGGAGAATGGAGGGGGATTCGGTTCACGACTCCGACCGGGTCTCTGCCAACCCATTATTGATGGCCTTCACCAAACCGGGGCCTTCATATACCAATCCGGTGTAGACCTGTACCAGGCTGGCCCCGGCCGCCAGTTTCTCCCGGGCGTCCCGGGCGGAGAATATCCCGCCGACGGCAATGATCGGCAGCCGGCCGCCCGACCGTTCATGGAGATACCGGATCACCTCGGTGGAGCGGTCCCGCAAGGGCCTGCCGCTGAGTCCGCCGGCTTCCGCCGCCCGGTCCGCCGCGCTCGAGAGCCCCTCCCTGGACAGGGTCGTGTTGGTCGCGATGATACCGGCCAGGGACGTTTGCCGGACGATATCCAGGATGTCATCCAGTTGCGGATCCGTGAGGTCGGGCGCGATCTTGAGCAGGATTGGCTTCGGGCTGGGTTTGCGGTGGTTGGCCGACTGCAAACCCTGCAGCAGGGCCGTCAGGGGGCCTTTTTCCTGGAGGTCCCGGAGTCCGGGGGTGTTGGGGGAGCTGACGTTGACCACGAAATAATCCACGTACGGGTACAAGGCATCGAAACAGCGGAGGTAATCCGACAGGGCATCCGCGTTGGGGGTCGATTTGTTCTTGCCGATGTTGCCGCCGATGACCAGGCCGTCGGGGGGCGGGGTTGCGCGCAGCCGGCGGACCAGGGCCTCCACCCCGTCGTTATTGAAACCCATCCGGTTGATGAGGGCCTGGTCCGCCGGCAGCCGGAAAAGCCGGGGCTTCGGATTTCCGGGTTGTCCCTGCGGCGTGACGGTGCCGATTTCCACAAAACCGAAGCCCAGGGCGGCCATGGCGCGGAAGTGTCTTCCGTCCTTGTCGAAACCTGCCGCCAGGCCGACCGGATTCGGGAAGGTCAGTCCCCACAGGTCGCGGCGAAGCGAAGGATGGTCTGTCCGGAACAGTCGACGGAACAGCCGGGGGAATCCCGGGATACCCAGCAACAGGTGCAGCATACCCAGGGTGACCCGGTGGGCGGTTTCGGGCGGAAGCAGGAACAGGAGGGGTTTCAGCAGGCGATGGTACATGGTGGCGGCCGTTCGGCGGTTTGGTGCAAGTGTGCGCCAAAGGTAGCATATTTGGGTTCGTCGGAAAAGTACCGTCCGGGGCAGGGTAGGGGGCTAAAGCATCGGCGTAGGGTCATCCACAACCCGCAAGCCCTCGTGGAAGCCGTCGATATGCGCCATGTCGGCGGGGGAAAGCGCGAAGTCGAACACCGCGAAGTTTTCCCGGATCCGTTCCCGGTTGGCGGATTTCGGGATGGCGGAGACCCCGTGTTGCAGCAGCCAACGGAGGATGATCTGGGCCGGTGTCTTGCCATAGGCGGCGGACAAGGCCAGGAGCCGCGGATCTTGGAAACGTTTTCCCCGGACGAGGGGGGTATATGCCTGGAGGACGATGTGCCGTTCCCGGCAATAGTCCAGCAAGTCCTTCAGGTACAGCCAGGGGCTGAATTCCACCTGGTTCAGCATCGGGACCACGGCGGCCTGCGGCAACAGTTCATCCAGGAAGGGTACCAGGTAGTTCGCGACACCGATGGCCCGGACACGGCCTTCCGCATGGAGCTGTTCCAGGGCCCGCCAGGTATCGGCCCGGGTATCCCGCAAGGGCCAGTGGATCAGGTAGAGGTCGAGGTAATCGGTGCCCAGGGCTTTGAGGCTGGCATCGAAGCCCCGCAGGGTCCGGTCGTAGCCTTGGTCCCCGTTATCGACCTTGGAGGTCAGGAAGACATCCCCGCGGGACAGGCCGCTGCGCCGCAAGCCCTCGCCGGCGGCCGCCTCGTTGCGGTACATGGCCGCCGTGTCGAGGAGCCGGTAGCCGGTCTCCAGGGCCCAACGGACGGCCTGCACGGCATCCTCGCCGTACATGTCCCACATCCCCAGCCCCAGGAGCGGCATTCGGATGCCATTGTGAAAGGTGGTGTCAAGCGGTTGATGATTCATAGCCGGTCGTATACGGCCTGCTTCGGGAACAGGCGGTGAAGGAGCATTGAGGGCACCTGCCGGACCAGGGTCCGACCGGTGACGAAAGTTTTCTAACAATGTTATTTCATGCTTGCCGGGATGAAGGTGCCGACCGGGGACCCAAGTACGTTTCCGGGCGGACAGTCGCCCGCGGCAATCGGGGGCATCCGGCGGGTCCGCTCAGGAAGCTTCGTCCCAGGACCGCAGGCCCAGCAATTTCTCACCGAGGGAGCTCAGGCGGGCCGTTTCGTAGCGGGTCTGTTCCCAGTTGCGGGGATCTCCGGGGAAGGCATACCCTTGCGGGGCGATGCGGTGGCGCCACGACTCGATGCGCCATTCGCGCAGGGCCGCATTTTCCTCCTGGGCCGGCATCATGGAGACATATTGTGCGATCCGTACCTTGTCGCCCGACCGGTTGGGGCGGATACCGTGGGGCAGCAGGCTGTTGAAAATCAGCAGGTCGCCCGCCTGCATGCGGACCTTGACCGTTTCGAATCCGGTGGTGTCCGGCCGGAAGCGGTTGCGGTCCGCCGGCTGGGTCAGTTTCCAGGAATCATAGGTGCGATACAGTTCGGGGATGCATTGGAAGCCCCCCATCTCCTCATCGGTCTGGTCCGCCAGGGCCAGTACCCCTTGTACGTTGACCGGTTTGGTCTCCGGGTCGTAATCCCAATGGATGAAACCGTCGAAGGCAAAGCCGGGTCGGGCGGGGAAGTTCAGGTTGGCCCGGTCGATCGTCACCCACAGCCTTTCCGTTCCCCAGATGTCGACGAAAGCATCGTATACGCGCGGGTATTGCCGGTTATCCCAGAGATATTGGTGGTTGTAGACCTCCACCATCCCGCTGTTGGCGAGTTCCTTCATCTGGATTTCCGCGCGGGGCGGCGCGTACCAGGTTTCCGGGTTTGCGGGGTCCTTCTCCTCGAATTCCCAGAGGAAATCCGCCAGGCGGAGCGCCTGTTCCCGGGGGACGGCCTGGGGGACGACGATATAGCCTTGGTGTATCCAGAACTGCCAGTCGTCCTCCCGGAGCACCCGCAAGGGCAGCCCGTTGGACCGGTCGTTAAGCTGTTGGACACTGGATTTTGCGGTCGAGGGGTTGCCGGGGATATCCCGATGGGCATTGTCCGGAACCATGGTGGGAGCCATTGTGCCGGGAAGGTCCTGTTTCATGTGCTGGATTTTAAAAGTGAGGATACAAAAGTAGGGCAAGGTCCCGCCGTCCGCTACGCGTCTTTTGCTCCGTTTTTGTACCATATTGACATATTGAATCGAGAAATGCCCAACTGCATCAAAATATGGCTATTTTTAGACCATGAGCGCAGAGATAGAGAAGATTGTCCCGGACAGGCACCATTCCTTCCGGTTGTTGACCCCGCAGTTGCGGGATCGGTATTATTGGCACTACCATCCGGAGTACGAACTGGTCTACCTGGAAGGTGCGGACGGAATCCGGCGGATCGGCGGCCACACGGCGCCCTTCCGGGGGAGCGACCTGGCCTTCATCGGGCCATACATCCCGCATCTGAACTTTGATTACGGGGTGGCGGGCACGTATCGGAAAGTCGTGGTTCAATTGCGGGCGGACTTCCTGGGGGAGGCCTTTTTAGCGGCGCCGGAGCTGGCGTCCGTCCGGCAGCTGTTCGAGCGCACCACCGGTGCAGCCGTATTTGCCGGCCGGACCAAGGAATCGGTCGGCAGCAAGCTGGTGGCCTTGCCGGAGGCACCGCCGTTCCGGCAGTTGGTCAGTCTGTTGGAGATATTCGAGGAATTGGCGGACAGCGGGGAGGTGACGACCCTGGCCGAACAGCCGATCGCCAGCGATTCCCTGTTCCGGGAGGAGCGGCGGATCATGGAGGTGCGTCATTTCGTCAGCACCCATTACCAGGAGGAGGTGGATATCGGTACCGTCGCATCCTTGGTACACCTGACGAAGCCGGCGTTTTGCCGTTTTTTTCGAAAAATGACCGGACAGACCTTTACGGAATACCTGAACCGGTACCGGATCCAGCATGCCCGGGACCTGTTGCGGCAGGGGATTTCCGTCACGGAGGCCTGTTACCGGAGCGGTTTCGGGAGCTTGTCGTATTTCAACCGGCGGTTCCGGCGGTTGACGGGGGAGAATCCCACCGCATTCCGCCGGAAGCACCGCCGTTCCGGCTAAAGGAAACCCATACACATGAAATGGTTATCAGTCATCCGCACCAACCTGCCTGTCGGAAAAAAGGTCGGTGCTTCACGCATGCCGGAGCCGGCGACAGGGGTGTCGCCGGCTCCGGTGGTAACATCGGCGGGGGGCGGGAAGCGGGGACGGCAACCGACCCCGTTCGAAGCGTATCGGCGCCGGCAGTTGTTGCACACCTTGGGAATTTTCCATTGGGTGGCGGGGAAATCGGTCTTGGATGCCCATTGCACGGCGGGGGACCTGCTGGCCTTGGCCGCCGGCAGCCAGGCGAAGGAACTTTTCGGGGTGGTGGCGGGCGGAGCGGCGGCGGTATCCGGGGTAGCGGCGCAGCTGGCCGGCCGGCCGGTGGACCTGGTGCCGGCCGAAGGGACGGAGCTTCCATTCCCGGACCAAGCTTTCGATGTGGTGTTGGCGGTGGAGCCGTTCGGGCCTGTCGACGGATCCGCCCGGCCGGAGGAGATCATCCCGGAATGGTGCCGGGTCAGCCGGCAGTGGGTGCTGGTGGCCGTACCGCTTGCGTCGGGTCCCGACCCGGATCCACCGGAAACGGCCGTCCGGTCCCTGTCCTGGTACAAGGAACATTTCCGGGCCCAGGCGTTCCACCTGCGTTCCGCCCAGCGCCTGCAGGTGGCGGTGAGTGCCCGGGTATTCACCGGCAGGGGTCATCCTTGGTTGTGGGCGCGTTGGCTGGGGAGCCCCTTGCTGTATCTGTTCGGTTTCCCGCGGGCCTGGCTGCGTCCGCCGGTGGGGCGGACGGAGTTGCCCACCTCCGCATGGGCCCTTTACCTGCAGCGGAAATTGTTGCCGTTGACCGCCTGGCTGGACGGACAGATTCCGGGTGAGGCGGACGGGACAGCCGTACTCCGATTCGAACGGAGACAGCCGTTCCGCCGTTTTTAATGTCGGCGGGTGCGGGGTCGTCGCCTGAAAAGTTTATTTTTGCCGCAACACAAATTCCCGCACCATGCCGAACAAACACCTCCGCCTGCCGATACTCCTGTTGCTGACCCTCTCCGGGCGCATGGCGCTGCTGGCGCAAGGGCAGCCGTTGACCTACTATCTGCCTGCCATCGAATACGACCCGGCCATTCCGACGCCAGCCGCCTATTTTGGGTTCGAAATCGGTGAATGGCACCTCAGTCATGACCAGGTCATCGCCTATTACAAGACCCTGGACGCGGCGTCCGACCGGATTTCCATGCAGGAACACGGCCGTACCTATGAGAACCGGCCCTTGGTCCACCTGGTCATCACCTCACCCGGGCAGCATGCCCGCCTGCCGGAGATACAAGCCCGGCACAAACGCCTGTGTGACCCGGCCGAATCGGGAGAACTGAACACGGCGGAGATGCCCCTGGTGCTTTATCAGGGGTTCACCATACATGGCAACGAGCCCAGCGGTGCCAATGCCGCCGTGTTGGTGGCGTACTACCTGGCGGCGGCCAGGGACGAGACCGTACGGCGGCTGCTGGAGCAGACGGTCATCCTGTTCGATCCGGTTTTCAATCCCGACGGCATGCAGCGGTTCTCCACCTGGGTCAACATGCACCGCAACCGGACCTTGACGGATGACCCTGCCGACCGCGAATTCAGCGAAGCCTGGCCCAGGGGGCGCACCAACCATTACTGGTTCGACCTCAACCGGGACTGGCTGCCGGCACAGCACCCCGAATCCCAGGGAAGGGTCAGGTTGTTCCAGGCATGGCGACCGAACATATTGACCGATCACCATGAGATGGGGACGAACTCCACTTTCTTCTTTATGCCGGGGATACAGAGCCGGGTCAATCCCATCACCCCTGCCGCCAACCAGGAACTGACCTTTCGGATCGGGGAGTACCATGCGCGCGCCCTCAACGGCATCCGTTCGCTTTATTACACCCAGGAGAATTACGATGATTTCTACTACGGGAAAGGCTCGACCTACCCCGATGCGCAGGGTTGCATCGGCATCCTGTTCGAGCAGGCCAGCAGCCGGGGGCATCGCCAGCAGTCCCGTCACGGCGTGCTGACCTTTCCGTTCACCATCCGGAACCAGGTGACGACGGCCTTGTCCACGCATGCCGCAGCCCTCGGGTTGCGGAAGGACCTGCTGGATTATCAGCGGGACTTTTATCGCCAGGCCCTGGCCGAAGCGGAAAAGGATACCCGGAAGGCATTCATCGTAGGAACCCGGAAAGACCGCAGCCGGCTCCAGAAATTCATCGAGATGGTTTCCCGGCATGAGGTGCAATGCTATGGATTGGCCCGGGAGACAACCGTGGGCGAGACCACCTTCCGGCCGGGCCAGGCGGTTGTCATCCCCTTGGAACAAGCCCAGTACAAGCTGATCCTCGGCATGTTCCAACGCGATACGACCTTTGCGGACAGCATCTTTTACGATATCAGCGCCTGGACCCTGCCGCTGGCCTTCCACCTCGATTATGCGGCACTTACCGCCCGGCAATTCCAGGCGGGACTGCTTGGGGACCCGGTTTCGGATTTCTCCCTGCCCGAGGGAAGCTTCCGGGCGGCTGCCGACGATTACGCCTTTGCCTTCGAATGGGACGGGTACTACGCCCCGGCGGCCCTGCAATACCTGCAGCAACAAGGGCTGCGCACACAGGTCGCCACCCGCAGTTTTCGCGGGGAAACCAGCGGCGGTGGAGCCCGGGATTTTCCCGCCGGCACCATCGTCATCCCCACCCAAGGACAAGCCCTCGGGACGGAGGACATCGCATCCCGCTTGCGGGAGGCCGCCGACATCGGCCACCTGGTCATCCACGGCCTGTCCACCGGCCTGACCGCCCAAGGGATCGATATCGGCTCGAATCATATGGAAGTCCTCCAAGCGCCCAAGGTCGCCCTGCTGGTCGGTTCGGATGTTTCCTCCTATGACGCGGGGGAAATCTGGCACCTCCTGGATACCCGGTATCAGATACCGGTCACCAAGCTCGAAACCGGGCGGGTGAGTCCGTCCGTGCTACAACGGTTCAACGTGCTGTTAATGCCGCCCGGAACCTACCGGGAGCTTCCGGCGGAGGCGCTGCGCAATTGGGTCGCGGCCGGCGGCGTGCTGGTCGCCTATGAAAATGCCGTCCGATGGCTCGAGAGCCGGCAGCTCGCTCCGGTGGTTTTCCGATCCTCCGAAGCGAAGCCCTTCCCGGAGAAGGGTACCTATGCCACCGCCAGGGAAACCCGCGATGCCAGGGAGCTGTCCGGTGCCATCTTCGAGGCGGAGGCGGACCTCACGCATCCCCTCCTTTTTGGCTTCGAAAATACGCACCTGCCGCTCTTCCGGACACATGACCTTTTCCTTGACCTTCCGGAAAACCCTTATGCCGCCCCCATCCGGTATACGGCCTCACCCTTGCTGGCGGGCTATTGTCACCCCTCCTTGCGGCAACTTGCATCCGGCAGCCCGGCCGCCCTCATCGGCGGAACCGGGGAAGGAAGGGTGATTTGCCTGACGGATAACACCAACTTCAGGGCTTTTTGGTACGGGACCAATAAGATCCTGGCAAACGCCATTTTCTTCGGTCATACCATCTCCGGCCTCACCATTGAAAAAAACAGAAAAAAGTAAGTAAATAGAAAGGAAAGATTTGCCAATCAAGAAAAATCTGCGACCTTGTGACGCAATGCCTTCTTCTTGCAAGCTCTCCTCTTTTTTAGATGTAAAACGCATTGATAACCAGCAAAATTGACCATAGCAGTTTCGCTGTGCGGTCGTTTTGATCCATACAGGTCGAGGGATGCTGTCCGAAAGGACCCTTCACCCCGTTAAGATGGTCGCCGGGTTGGTCCACCGGTTTTCCAGGTCCATGTCGGATCCGACATGATCGAACGGTGGAAAAAGAAGATTCCCCCCCGGCAGACAGCGTGTCCACCATCGCCGGTCTCGTCCTGAGAGGAGCCCTTGATTTCGGAAACCGACCCCTCGATCCGGCGGCGGGGCGGCATAAGCGATCGGACAGGGCCGGATGCCGCAAACAGCACACATCGGAAGACACGGCCGCCGTCGGCTATCCTGCCCGGCGCCGACGTATGTCACGTTCTCGTCCCCACCGGCAGGGAATGCCGGCCATAGGGTCGGTAAATTACCGGCCGATCGGATGAACCTCGAGCAATACAAGCATGGAGAATCGGGAAAAAAGGCGTAAGGTTCCCATGTCAGCCATGTGATCCGCAGTCCTGGGCGACTGCATCGTACAGAATGAAAACTATGGAAAACAAAACAGGCGTGTTTTCATTGTTTCATTCTCAAACCAGTTACGTATCAGATGGAAACTAAGAAAGCGACATGGTTAAATACCGGCCAGGTAGAATCGGCCACGCATACCTTGCGGGCCTACAAGCATCGTTTCAGATACGACATCATCAATAAGCTGATGACCAACGGAAGAATGTCCTCCGAGGAAATCGCATCCTATCTCGACTTGTCGGAGCCGTACATTGCGGAACAATTGGACATCCTTCTCGGTCAGGACCTTGTACAGTCGGAACACGCGGCCGGAAGCACTTATTTCTATGCCAACGAATCCAAACTCCGCCGTATCAAGGATGGGCTGGAAGCTTTTTTCTCGGAAGGGGATTGAGTGCCCCCGCTGTCCGGACGGTATCCCCGGGCGCAATCGCTTGCCTGTACGGGATACCGTGCATCCGGGCATCCTGCCGTAGGGATATCTACCAGGGTATCATTCCAGATTTGCCAGGAAGCACCCCATTTCCTGTATAAAGGCCGCCGGTCGGCATCTCCAGGACGCTGTCCCGTCGGATGACGGGCAAGACTGCCGTACCGTGTACTTCAGCTGGTCCGCCTATCGCCACCTGCGCTTCCCACCGGATTTTCAAAAGACCGAAAGTAATTCCGCGCAACATTGTTTCACGGATAATCCTTATTCAAACCGGCCTGCGAGGAATTTTCTTCCCTGCATCGCGCAGCGCTTGGTCCGGTCGTCCGGGCAGGATGGAAAGATTGGCGGGAGACCTTATCCAACCTTCGGCCTTTCCCGCCCCGCCGATTCCGGGGAATCCTTCCGCTACCGTCCCGGCCATCTCATCTTCCGAACCGCAAGCCTGGAAAATCGGCAATTGTAAAAAATTGATTTTCATATTTTTTAGTGCCCAATCTCGATGATGTGTCGCGCCTTGCACCCTCAGGGCGGCCTGTAGGGCGGCCCGCGGCGAGCCCGGACGCGCCGCAGGCCGCCTGGTCCGGCAGGCGAGCAGCACAAATAAAAAATATTTGATCAAGAGGAGGTTACGTTTCTTGTTCCAGGAAGAGCCTATCCGAAAACCTCGCAATTTCCCCAAGCAACGCATCTACCGCACCTCAACCGGATAAGATAATTAATTACAAAGCATTGATTTTCTGTTTTTTTTAGTCATAACACTCGCTGATGTGCTACGCCCCGCACCAAAAAGGGCGCGTGGCGTAGCCCCGCGCCCAAGAAATATCTTGGGAGGGCCGGCGGCGCGCCCAAGCGCTGCCGGACGTCCTGTCCAGCAGGTGGGAAGCGCCAAAAAGACCCTTTGGTTATGCGTAGCTTACGTTTTTAAACAATCATGCGAACCTTGCAATCAAAATATTGGAATTGGATATCGAGGTGCGAGAGAGGAGGGCAATGATCCGGGCACTACCGTTCGAACCAGGGGCCCGGGTCTCGACGGGGGAGGTGCATGGCCGGAAAATCCCCGCTTGTTGCGAAGACAGGAAGGAAGGTCCGCCGTACAGGTCCGCCATCCGCCGCCCTGGATACGGACCGACGGGAAGAGGAAACGCATATTTCTCCTTGTGCGGGGGCATCCGCCGGCGAGGCAGGGGCTGCCCATGTGCCGGGCCGCAGCGCATCCACAGCGGTGCGGCCCGGCGGGCGGGAGCCGACCAGGTGTCAGCAATTGAGTGCCCCACAGACGCTGATGGTCTGTCCGGATACATAGGTGGCCATGTCGCTGGCGAGGAAGACACAGGCATCGGCGATTTCGGCACCTGTCCCGAAGCGTTTCAGCGGGATGTTCGCCAGGTAATTGTTGCGGGTCGTTTCGTCCAGCGCCTCGGTCATTTCCGTTTCGATGAATCCCGGTGCGATGACATTGCAGCGGATGTTGCGGGAGCCCACTTCCTTGGCGACGGATTTGGTAAAGCCGATGATGCCGGCCTTGGAGGCGGCATAGTTGGCCTGTCCGGCGTTGCCGGTCATCCCGACGATGGAGCTCATGTTGATGATCGACCCTTTCCGGGCCTTCAACATCGGCTTCAGGGCATGTTTGGTCAGGTTGAAGATGGATTTCAGGTTGGTATGGAGGACTTGGTCCCATTGTTCCTCCGTCATACGCAGCATGAGGTTGTCCCGGGTGATACCGGCATTGTTGACCAGGATATCGATGGCACCGAAATCACGGATCACCGCCTGGACGAGTTGTTCCGCCTGGTTGAAATCCCCGGCATCGGAAGCATAGGCATTCACGGTCACCCCGTAGGTGGAGGAACATTTTTGCGCCAGTGCGTTCGCCTTTTCTGCGGAGGACAGGTAAGTGAAGGCGACGGCCGCGCCGGCTGCGGCGAATTTTTCAACGACGGCTGCCCCGATTCCCCGGGATCCTCCGGTGACCAGGGCGGTTTTTCCTTCCAATAATTTCATAGTTTGTTTGATTTGTGATGACAGGATTCGATGGCGGGGGCTCAGGTCTGCAGGTTACAAGACGACCTGGAGGCCGTCATGAGCCAGCTGCACCCCTGCCGGCAAGGTAGCCGATACCACGGCATGCAGCCCCATGCCATGGCTGATATGGGTCAGGTAGGCCTGTCGGGGCCGGACCCGGTCGATGAGTGCCAGGGCTTCCCGAAGATGCAGGTGCGAAGGGTGCGGGGTTTGCTGGAGGGCATTCAGGACGAGCACGTCGGTTCCCTGGATGGCTTCCATGCCCTCGCGGTCGATGGTTTTCATATCGGTGATGTAGGTGAAATCGCGCCGGCGGAAGCCCATGACCGGCCAGTTGCCGTGCAGGACTTCGAAAGGGGCGAAGCGCAGGCCGGCCGCCTCGAACGGACGTCCGCGTTCAATGGGAACCAGGTCGACCTTCGGAGCCCCCGGATACGGATGGTGGTCGAAAATATAAGCGAACCGGGCCGTGACTTCCTGGAGTACACGCTCCGTGCCGTAAACGGGCAGCGGTTTTTTTTGTCGGAAGTTGAAGGGACGGACCTCATCCAGGCCGATCACGTGGTCGTTGTGTTCATGCGTCAGCAGGATGGCATCGAGGTGTTCCACGCGGGCCCGGAGCATCTGTTGCCGGAAGTCGGGCCCGGCATCGATGACAATCGTCTTTCCGGCCTCCTCGATCAGGAGCGACGAACGCAGCCGACGGTCCCGCTCATCGTCCGACCGGCAGACGGGGCAAGGGCATCCGATGATGGGGATTCCCTGTGAGGTTCCGGTACCCAGGAAAGTGACGGTCAATGGATGGTTGATATTGGCCAATGAACCCTGCCGGGAATGCGTCGGGTGGCATGCTCGGCAGGCGGGTCGCTGTCGGGCGGCCGCGTTCCCGACGGAAGGCCGGGCCACACGCATGCGCACGGCGGCCGCCGGTTGCAAAGATGGGACAATCCGGTGAATTATAGGAAAAAGCGGGGGGAAAGCGGCCGGGACAGCAGGAAAAAATGAAGGCAGTCCCCCGAATTAATTACTGACAATTAGTGAGTGTGGGGGACTGCCTCCAGGAAAATAACGCCTATTTCTTTAAACCATAAGGAATACGAAGTACGCCGGCCATTCGCTGCCCGGGAGGGAAAAAAAAGTGGAAAAAGCGGAACCGGCACCGGTCGGGCAGGAAAATCGGCGGGTCATCCCTGGGTCAGGGGGCCTTTCACGAAGAACATGTCCGTCAGGCCCTTGTTCTTGGCGCTGACCTTACCCCGGGCTTCGCACCGGAAGCGGTCCCGGATGAGAGCATAGGTAGCGGCGGAGATATTGATTTCGTTGACTTCGCCGCTTTGTTCCATCCGGGCCGCCATATTGACGGTGTCGCCCCAGACATCGTAGGCGAATTTCCGTTTGCCGACGACCCCGGCCACGACCGGGCCGCTATGGATACCGATGCGGCAGTAGAAGGGAAGGGCGCCGCGGGCGACCTGTTGCTGGCGGTAGGTCTTGAGGAAGTCCTGCATGTCCAGGGCGGCAAGCACCATCCGGACGGCATGGTCATCCGAAGGGGTGGGCAGGCCGGCGACGCAGAGGTAGGCGTCCCCGATGGTCTTTATCTTTTCGATGCCATGGCGGTCGGCGATATCGTCGAACCCC
Organism: uncultured Saprospiraceae bacterium; assembly: GCA_964573725.1. Lineage (GTDB taxonomy): Bacteria > Bacteroidota > Bacteroidia > Chitinophagales > Saprospiraceae > UBA6168. The sequence continues at coordinate 41,629 of CAZNLJ010000028.1, read as the reverse complement.
TGGAAGCAACCGTCCAGTTCGGCGACCAGTTGCTCCGGCGGCATCTGTTCCGCCATTTGGGTGAAGGATTTGAAATCCGTGAACAGGACGGAAACGGCATCGAAACGGCGAGCCTGGGCTTTGCCCTTGGTCTTGAGCTCAAGGGCTGTCACCTTGGGCAGGATATTGAGCAACAGGGATTCCGAGCGTTGCCGTTCGCGTTGGATGATGCGGTTCCGGTTCAGCAACAGGAGGGCGAGTATGAGCAGCAAAGCTCCTCCGGCCAGGAAGGAATTGCGAAGGACGGTGGCCGCCTTGAGTTCCGCTTCCCGTCGGCGCAGGGCCATATCGGCCTTTTCCTTGGCTACCTTGATATCCTTGTCGATGTAAATGGCCTCCATGCGCTTCTGCTGCTCCCAGAAGTCTTCCTGGAAGACCTCGAAACGCAGGTCGGCATGTCGGCGGAAAAAGGCGTATGCCTGCTTGTAATCGCCCCGTTTGGCATACAGCCGGGCGAGGTCCTTCAGGCCGTTGACCTGGTATTTCTTGCTGTCGAGTTCCTGGGCGAGCCGGTAGTACCGGTCGGTCATCTCGAAGGCTTCCTCCAGCCGGTCCTGCCGGCGGTAGACGTCACCGAAACCGTTGTACAGCTCCATGAGTCCGAACCGGTCGTTCTCCGCCTGTCGGATGGCCAGGGCCTTTTGCAGCCAGGACAACGCTTCGGACCAGGCCAGTTGTGCCCGGCGTGGTTCCCCGGATGCCTCCCGGTAGCTGCCGAGGTTCTTGAGGACCAGGCCCATGTTGTTGTAGGCTTCGGCCAGTCCGGGCGAGTCGCCGTCCTTTTCCCGGATATCCATGACTTCCTGCAGATAGTGGACGGCCGTATCGAAATAAAGGCGGACACTGTCCGCCAGGATGGATTCGTCCAGCAGGCGTTCGCCTTTGGCATCGGACAGATTGGCGAGGTTGAGCAGCACGGTGGCGGTTTCCCGTTCGTTGCCCAGCGAGCGGTGCATGTGCAGCGCCTTGCGGTAGGCATCTTCCGCTTGGGTGAAATTGTCCTGTTCGATCAGGATGTTCCCGATGATATTCCAGGCATTGGCCATGCCGGCGGAGTCGGCCAGTTGGGAGGCGCCGGCCAGGTATTGGTAAATGAATCCCAGGGCTTCCTTGTAGGTGCCCATTTCCTCGCAGAGGATGGCCAGGTTATAGGTGACCCGTAAGGCGCGTACGGTGTCGCCCAGGGCATAGCGGATTTGCTGGCATTCCTCGTACTGGGCATACGCTTCCGGATAACGCCCCGATTCCCGGAGTTCGTTGCCGAGGTTGTTGAGGACGTTCGAGACGCCTGCCGAGTCGGCGAGCGACCGCCGGATGGCCAGTGCCGACTCGAAGTGGCCGATGGCCTTCCGGTGGTCGCCTTGGTTGCTTTCCAGGACGCCGAAATAATTCCAGGCATTGCCCATACCCGGCCGGAAACGGATCGAATCCGCCAGCCGGAGGGCCGTCTGCAACAGCAGCCGGGCGCTGTCCGCCTTTTGGAAACGGTACTCCCAGGCCAATTCGTTCAGGACATGGACCCGGGTGCTGTCCGGCAACCGCGTCCGGAGCAGCCGCTGGAAACTGTCGACCGGCACGGATTGGCCCATGCTACAAAGGGTCAGTCCCAGGGCGCCCAACAGGCAAAGCCCGCTGCGCAACCGGTTGCGCAGCGGGCTTTGCCTGCCGTTCTTTCCGTTGGGGCCGGGCATCACTTCGCCGCCGGTAGCAGCAATACGCCGCTCGCCAGGAATTTCACCTCCTCCTTCGGCTTGGTGATCGCCTCGATCTCTTCCCTGGATTTGCCGGCATCCTCCGCATAGTGCCGCAGCTCCTCCACCGGAGTCACTTGCCGGTAGGCATAGCCGTCGATGACCACTTGCCGGCCCTCGATGTCTTTCGGCATGAAGAAGCCGTAGTCCTTGAACTGGACGAACAGGCCGTGGTTGTTGTCGTCGACGAGGTTCATCCAGCAGCCCTTGACCTGGCATACCGACTCGACCGTCCCCTGCAGCTTGACCGCCACCGAGTCGGCATCCCGCATCATCGCCGGCAGGTCCGCCATGGATACGGCGCCCCTGGCGTTGATTTTCTCCCCGAAAGTATTGGTTTTCTCACCCTCCGCTCCGGTGGCGGCGGCTTTGGGACCACAGGCTGTCGGAAGGGCGGCCGTCAGGAAAATACCCAGGGCCAGGTGCATCGCTGAAAGGATTCTTGTTTTCATGAGTTGTGATTATTGGTGTGAAATGGTTCGTGTGTTCCAAGAATCAAAAATATACTTTTTCATGCGATGTGAAAAGCGGGTTCTTTCCTGTCGCCGCGGCAGCAGACCGGTCGGGTGGGGCGGAAGTGGCCGCAGGCCGGAATTTTCCGGTATATGGAAAAATAATCACGGTCCGGCCGGACGTTTGGTCTTTTCACGAAGGCACGACCGGCCCCTGCCGACGGGCTTCCGAAAAAAAACAACACAGATGCATACCTGGTGGACTTTTTCCCGTTCGCTTCCGCTGCTCACTTTTCTCTTCGCCCGCTTTGCGTCGCCTTCGGTGACGGCGTTCCCGGTGGCCGGCTGTATCCAGGGCGATTGCCGGGACGGATACGGCACGTTCGTCCATGCCAACGGTGACCGCTATGTCGGGGATTTCCGGGACGGGCAGCCGCACGGAAAGGGCATCCTGTATGCCCGCAGCGGCAACAAATACCTGGGTGATTGGGACATGTCACGGCGGGAGGGTACGGGCAGGATGATCTTTCGGGAAGGACACGTGTATACCGGAGCCTTCAGCAGGGACCAGTTCCATGGCCAGGGGCGGATGGATTTCGCAAATGGCGACCGCTACGAAGGGCAATGGAAACAAAACCGGCCCCATGGGAAGGGAATCTACACCTACCGCAACCACGCCTGGTACGAAGGGTCGTTCGAAAACGGCTGTTTCCAGGGAGAAGGCATCTTCCATCACCGGGACGGCAGCCGGATCCAGGGGATATGGGACAGGGGGCGCATACAGGACGCATGGCCGGAAGGGCTTGCGCCGGAAACGGTACGTTGGGAGGACAGCGCGCCGGCAGTCACCGACCTTGCCGGACCCGGGGAAAACCGGACGGCGGCAGGGCAGGAAAGCGGCGGCAGGCAACCGACCCTCCGGGTTTGGGCCCTGGTCATCGGGATTTCCCAATACCGACAGATGCCGACCTTGCGGTATGCCGACGACGATGCCTACCGGTTCTACGCTTTTCTCAAGAGTCCGGAAGGAGGGGCCCTGCCTGCCGGTCAGCTTCGCTTGCTGGTGGACGAGCAGGCCACGCAGGAGAACATCCGGCACAGCCTCCAGGCCCTGGCGGCGGCGGCCGGTCCCCGGGATGTGCTGTTGGTCTATTATTCCGGGCACGGCCTGGAGGGGGCGTTTGTTCCTGCCGATTTCGACGGGGTTTCCCAGCTGTTGCCCCATGTCGAGTTGAGGGAATGGCTCGGCCGGTCGGAAGCCCGTTGCAAGGTCCTGATCAGCGATGCCTGCCATGCGGGTTCCCTGGTTGCCCCGCCGACGGGGCAGGATTTGGCCGCCCGGGGATCGGGGATGGACGGCATCTCGCGATATTATGACGCGCTCACGGCCAGCGGAGCGGGAACGGCCTTGCTGCTGTCTTCCCGCAGCCGGGAGATCTCCCTGGAGGACGGTTCGTTGCGGGCAGGGGTGTTCAGTCATTTCCTGGTCCGCGGTTTGTCCGGAGAGGCCGATGCGGACCGGGACCAGCTGGTTTCTCTGCAGGAAATTTTTAATTTTGTCGAGGCGGGTGTCCGCCGGTACACCGCCGGTGCCCAACGGCCGATGTTGGCGGGTGATTTCGACCCCGCCCTGCCTCTTTCGGTTGTGCTGCGTCCTTCCGCCGACCGGCCCTAGGGTGCGGGAGCCGGGCAGCGACCCGGCAAGATCGGCGGGATGCCGGCCGGCGGGTTCGGGGCGGTTGTGTCTGACAAATCCGGGTGCATCCGGTTGCTTGGCGTTCGCCGCTTCGGCGGCCGGAGGAGGAAAGCCGGGTGTCGGTCGGTACCTGAAGAATCAGCTATGAAGATTGCATTGGGATCGGACATGGAGGCCGAGGTGGTGGAAGCCGTCGCGGCCTGGCTGCGCAAGCATGGACATACGGTCGTGCCCTTCGGTGCGGTGGCCGGCGGGGAACCGGCCGGTTGGCCGATGGTTGCCGTGGAAGCTGCGGGTGCGGTGGCAGGCGGGGCCTGCGACCGGGCGGTCTTGTTTTGTTGGACGGGCACGGGCGTTTCCCTGGCGGCCAACAAGGTCCGGGGAGTCCGGGCGGCCTTGTGCGGGGATGCCGTAACGGCGGCCGGGGCCCGCGAATGGAACGATGCCAACGTCCTGGCTATGAGCATACGCACCACGACCATTCCCCTGGCCGAAGAAATATTGGAGGCCTGGTTCCGGCAGGAGGCCGGACAATCGGCCTCGGATGTGGCGGCGCTCGCCTGGTTGTCTGCCTGGGAAGCGGGGTCGGACCGGCCGTCGGGACATCTTGAAGGACGGGGCTGAGAAAAGCGTACTAGTTTGACTGGATATGATTCGAATTATTGTGTTCGGTTGGTTGCTGCTGGGGTGTCTGCCGGAATCCGCTCGGGCGGGGACACCCGCCCACCTGGCCGCGCGGGGTGATTCCGCTTATTCGGCGGGCGATTACGAGGCAGCCGTAGCCGCGTATTCCCAAGCCCTGGAGCAAGGCTTCGGCAATGCGGCCCTGCATTACAACCTGGGGAACGCCTGGTACCGCCTGGCCCGGCCCGGCCCGGCGATCCTGCACTACGAGCGGGCCCGGCTCATTTCTCCGCGGGATTCGGACATCCTGCATAACCTCGGGCTGGCCCGACAGCTGGTATCGGATCCGATCCCTCCGCTGGCACCCCCCTTGTCCGAACAAGTAATGGATTGGTTGTCAACTTTTTTTCCGACGAATACCCTGGCGATTGTAGCGATGGCCTGTTGGTGGCTGGCCTGGGCCGGTTTCGGCTGGTGGCGTTGGGCAGGCCGGCGGTCCCAAAAAAAAGCAGGGTTCCTGCTGGGTATCCTCTTCCTTTTCCTTAGCTTGCCCGCCGCATGGCTGAGCGATGCGGGGGCGGCGATGCGGGAGGATTCGGGCAGGGTGGTGGTGACGGAAGCGCGCGCCACCTTACGCAGTGCCCCCGATGCGAACGGCCTGTCCTTGCGCCAGGTTCCGGAAGGATCCACGCTGGTGGTGCTGGATGTGTGGGGCGGGTACTGGCAGGTCCGCCTGCCCGACGGGGAAACGGGCTGGCTGGAGCAATCGCTGGCGGCACGTATCTGAGCCGACCCGCATCCCGACGAAGACAGGCAGCGGGGATTCATTCCGATCCGGATCGTCATTATTCCCCACAGGACAGGGCACTACGAAAACAACTTTATCCGATGTCAAGAAAATCACCTTTCCCATGGGCCGTACCGGGATGGCTCTTCCTGTTCGTCCTGATCGGCTGTACGGCACCCAACCCGCCCAAGGTATTGGTCTTCAGTAAGACGAACGGATTTCGGCACGCTTCGGTGGAGGCCGGTGTGGCGGCGTTGCAGGCCCTCGGAGCCGAGCACGGATTCACGGTGGAGGCAACGGAGGACAGCACCCGCCTGTCGGAGGAGTTCCTCGCCTCGTTTGCGGCCCTGGTGTTCCTCAACACCTCGGGCGATGTGCTGGACAATTGGCAGCAGGCGGACGTCCAGCGTTTCATCGAGGCGGGCGGCGGTTTCGTCGGGATCCACGGTGCCGCGGCGACCGAGTACGACTGGCGTTGGTACGGTCGATTGGTCGGCGCCTTCTTCCGGGACCATCCGCCGGTGCAGCAGGCGGTGATCCGGGTGGAGGATCCGGGACATCCCGCTACGACCGGCTTGCCGCCCGTTTGGGAACACCGGGACGAATGGTACAACTTCCGGGCGGTCCTTCCGCCCGGCAAGGTTTACGCGACGGTGCCGCCTGCCCTGCGGCCCCGTCCGGAAAAGGATTCCCTGGCCCGGCTGCTCGACAATGTGGTGCCGGCCACCGCCTGGGTCGACGATCCGGCCCGACCTTTCCTGGAACCGGATATCCAGGTGCTCCTGACCTTACAGGAAGGTTCCTGGCAAGGGGGACGGCACGGTGACCGGCATCCGATCGCGTGGTGCCATGCTTTCGAGGGTGGCCGTTCGTTTTACACCGGTCTCGGCCATACGGTGGAAAGCTACGCGGACCCACGTTTCCGGCAACACCTGCTCGGTGGGATCCGGTATGCCATCGGCGACGGGAAACTGGATTACGGCCGTGTCCGGACCCCCCGCATCCCGCTGCCCGACCGCTTCGTCCGGTCCGTCCTGGCCAGTAATCTCAACGAGCCGACCGAGCTGACCATTTTTCCGGACGGGCGCGTCCTCTTCGTCGAACGCAGGGGCGCCATCAAATTGTACGACCCGCGCAAGGATACCGTCTCCCTGGTCTGCCAATTCCCGGTTTACGATGCCAACGAGGAGGGACTGATGGGGGTGCAACTGGATCCGAACTGGCAGGAGAACCATTGGATATACCTGTTCTACTCCGTGTACGAGGACCCGGGGAAACCGGTTTTCGTACCGGCCGGAAATTACCACCAAGGGCGCTACAACCGCTTGTCCCGCTTCACGTTCCAAGACGGCATGCTCCACTTGTCGACCGAAAAGGTATTGCTCGAGGTACCCGAACTGGTGGGCTGCTGCCATACCGGCGGCTCGATCGACTTCGACGGGGACGGCAACTTGTTCCTGTCGACCGGCGACAATACCAACCCGTTCGAGTCGGACGGGTACGCACCCATCGACGGGCGAAAGGGGCGGGCACTCTGGGATGCCCGCAAATCCTCCGCCAGTGCGGATGACCTCCGCGGAAAAATCCTTCGGATCCGGCCCTTGGCGGACGGTACCTACACCATTCCCGAAGGCAACCTTTTCCCGCCGGGTACGCCGGGCACCCGACCCGAGATTTTCGTCATGGGCTGCCGAAACCCGTACCGGATTGCGGTGGATAAGCGGACAGGTTGCGTGTATTGGGGCGATGTCGGTCCGGATGCGGGCATGGACAGGCCGGGCCGCGGTTCCAAGGGCTATGATACCTGGAACCGCGCCTGCGAAGCCGGCAACTACGGCTGGCCCTTGTTCCGCGGCAACCACATCTACCACGATTTCGACTTTGCCGCCGGTAAGTCCGCCGGACCCTTCGATCCGCTCCGGCCGATGAACCGCTCCCCGTTCAATACCGGTCTGGAGGAGCTGCCGCCGCTCCAGGCTCCCTTCATTTGGTACTCCTACGACGAATCCTACGAATTTCCCTGGGTCGGCACCGGCGGCAAGAACCCCATGGCCGGACCGGTGTTCCATGCGGCGGATTTCGCACCGGGGGCGAACCGGTTCCCGGATTATTTCGAGAACAAGGTATTTGTGTACGAATGGATCCGCGATTGGATCTATGTGGCGACACTGGACAGCGCCGGCCACTTGGTGCAGGCCGATCCCTTCCTGCCCCAGGAGACTTTTTCCGGTCCGATGGATATGGCCTTCGGACCCGACGGGGCACTGTATGTGCTGGAATACGGGGAAAGCTGGTTCTCCCAAAACCTGGATGCCAGGCTCAACCGCATCGCCTACGCACCCGGTAACCGGCCGCCCGTACCCAAGTTGACCGCTTCCGCCCTGACCGGGGCGGCGCCCCTGACCGTCCGCTTCCAGGCGACCGGCTCGAAAGATCCGGACGGCGACCCCCTGACATTCCGCTGGAAGCAAGGCAAGGAGCATATCGGCAGCGAAGCGGTGGCGGAATATACTTTCCGGCGTCCCGGCGATTACGAGGTCACCCTGACGGTCTCCGACCACCGGGGGGCTACCGCCAGGTTGTCCGTCCCGATAGCGGTCGGGAACGAGGCTCCGCAGGTCGCCCTGCAATTGGAAGGGAACCGCAGCTTCTACTGGGACGGCGTCCCGATCCCATACGCCCTGCAGGTGACGGACCGGGAGGACGGGACCCTGGCAAGTGGGAACCTCGATACCCGTCGCGTACGCCTGACCATCGATTACCTGGCGGAAGGCAGGGATATCGCCGCCGTGGTGCTCGGCCACCAGTCGGACAAACCTTCCGGGGGCGGCCTGCAGTTCGCAGGGGGGCAGCTGTTGATTGAAAAGAACGATTGCCAGACCTGCCATGACGTGGACAGGAAGGTCAACGGACCGAGTTACCAGGATATTGCCAACCGATATTACCGGGACGAATATGCCGTCGATTACCTCGCCGCGAAAGTCATCACCGGAGGAGCCGGAAAATGGGGGGAGACGGCCATGAGCGCCCACCCGGACCTCACGGTGGACGAAGCCACCGAGATCGTCCGTTACATCCTGTCCCTCGCCGGGGCCGATGAGCCGTCCTCCCGCTTCGATTTCGCCGGGGCCTACGAACCCACGGCCCACCTGCGACGGCCGGAACAGGGGGCCTATGTCATCCAGGCCAGCTACCGGGACCAGGGGCGGTCGGACGGTACCGGCTCCCTGTATGCCAAGGAGACCGTCCTGCTGCGGTCTCCCCGGCTGGATGCCGCCGCCGCGGACATCCTGGGGAAAGGGGTCCGTCGGACGGAAGACCGGCAGGCGGCAGGCGGATATCGGCTCTCCGACATCGTGCATGGGCGATATGCCGGCTTTCGACAGCTCGACCTGACGGATGTCGGTTCCCTGGATATCGGTTTCACCGGGGAAAAACCACTGCCGGACAATGCCAGGCTGGAAATCCGCATCGATCGGCCCCAAGGCAAGGTCATCGGCCGATTGACGCCGGAACGGCTTTCGGCGGGCGGGAGGATCCCGTTGGAAGCGACGGCCGGTTTCCATGACGTGTACTTGGTGTTTGTCCACGAAGGGAACCCGGACGAAGCCTTGGGCGGATTGTCGTGGGTGCAGTTCCACCGGGCGGTACCGGAATTCTGAGAGCCCCGGTAGGGCGGACGGAGCGGGGTCGGATATACCTTCGGGGTCGGGGTACCGTTTCGACCGGGATGGCCGGGTGAAGAAAAGCGTTGATGTCGGCCTTCCGGCGGGCAGGCATGGTGTCCGGGAAGAGCCGGGATAACCGGGATAACCGGGATAACCGGGATTTCAGCCCCCGATGGTAGCCATGCTTTCCGTCGGCGGAAGCTGGAGGCTGCGGCGCCGTTCCGCCTCGAAACCGTCTTTGGCGCGGTCTTTCAACGCCTCGCGGAACGTGTCGGCCAGCTCCTCGTCCGATGCACCTGCCCGCAGGATATCCCGCAGGTTGAAGATTCCCTGGTCGTACAGGCAAGTCCGAAGCATCCCCTGCGGGGTGATGCGGAGCCGGTTGCAGGTGCCGCAGAAAAGGCGGGTATAGGCGGCGATGATGCCGACTTGTCCACGGAATCCGTCGACCTGGTAGTTGAACGCAGTGGAGTGGGGGGGGTCCGGTATTTTCGCAAGGGCAGGATAATGCGTCTGGAGGTGGCGCAGGATGGCGGGATAGTCCCAGGTCAGCCGGCCGGCGTGTTCCCCGCCACCATTGAAAGGCATCTCCTCGATGAAACGTACGGACAGGTCGTGGTGACGGGTCAATTCCACCAAAGGCAGCAGGTCCGGAATGTTATGGGCAGCCATGACCACCGTGTTGATCCGGGTGCGGATACCGCTTTCCAGCAGTTCGTCCAATGTCCGGCGTACGTCCTCGAAGGCATCCCGCCGGGTAATGGTACGGAACCGTACCGGGTCCAGGCTGTCCATGCTCAGGTTGACCGACCGGATGCCGAGGTCCTTCAAGCGGGATACCAGGCCGCCGGTCAGTGTGCCGTTGGTCGTCAGGTGGAGTTGCAGGGCGGGAAAGACCGCAGCCAATCGCTCCAGGAAATCGGCCATGCCGGCCCGGACGAAGGGCTCCCCGCCGGTGATACGCAGTTTGTCGACACCGAGCCGGTGCAGGATGCCGATGATCCGTTCCATTTCCTCGTAACGCAACAGCGCCTCCCGCGGCAGATAGGTGATGCCTTGTGCCGGCATGCAGTAATGGCATCGCAGGTTGCAGCGGTCCGTAACGGCCAGCCGCACGTAATTGATAACCCTTCCGTGGTTGTCGTATAACATGGGCAACTCAGAATTTAAGCCTATCGGCCCCGTTGCACAAGATATTCCGGTCGGCACCGTCCGTTGGTAACTTTTGTTACACAATCCGGGCGCAGCGGCTTGCAAAAGCGGTGCGTACGGCGGGCTGTCCGGCCGGTCCGGCGCTTCCCGCCGCCCAGGGAAGCCGCCTGCACAAATATAGGACGACCGGACGCCTTTGGCAACTGACGGATTCTTGATATCTTTGACCATGAGCAGGTCCGGCCGTGCCGGCGGGAGGACCATGGTCGGACTGGCTGCCACGAACTTCCGAAAGCCCAACGTCCGGTCCGGAATCCTTCCTGCAAGCCGGTATCATGTCCGTTCGGGAAAGAAAACCATTATGTTGAAGATTCAATTGCTGGCCTTTGGCATCGCCAAGGATATCATCGGTGCCCGTTCCGCTTCGATCGAGTTGCCCGCCACCGCATCCCTGAAGGATTTGCGGACGGAATTGCTGGGTCGCTTTCCCGCATTTTCCCAACTTCGTTCCCTCGCTTTCGCCGTGAACACCGACTACCGGTCGGACGACTACCTGCTCCGGGACGGGGACGAAGTGGTCCTTATACCGCCGGTCAGCGGTGGATGAGGGCCCGCCGACACCCCCGTCATTTGCCTCGGTCGCCTCATCTCCTTTTCCTTGTTGCCCTATGATTGATATCCAGCTGCTTGCCCAACCATTGGCGGACGATGACTGTCTCCGCTTCGTCGCTTCCGATGTCGATGGCGGTACCGTCCTCTTCAAAGGTACGGTCCGTAACCATACCGCCGGAAAAACCGTACGCCACCTGGTTTTCGAAGCATACGATGCCATGGCCGTCCGGGAAATGGAAAAGATTGCATCGGAAGGCCTGGAAAGATGGCCATGCCAGCGCATCGCCATGCATCATCGTACCGGGACGCTCCTGCCGGGCGAAACCGCCGTCCTGATCGCGGTGGCTGCGCCGCACCGGCAGGCCGCCTTCGAATGTTGCCAGTTTTGTATCGATACGCTTAAGGAAAAGGTACCGATCTGGAAAAAGGAGGTGTTTTCGGATGGGGAGGTATGGGTGGCCGCCCACCCCTGACAGGGGGGGTCCGAATGCGGGTCCTCCGGCACTTTTTCCGACATCCCTACCGATTGCGGCTATCCGCCCTTCCTGGATCCGCCCTTCCTTTTCTTTCCTTTCTTCGCAGACATTCGTCGTCTATCCGCCATTTCTGTGCTTTGCGAAACTTTGTTTAATGTTATCTTGAAAATTATTAAACAGTTTATGGCTGCCCTTGTTATGGTTGCGATTGTGTTTTTCCATAACCAAAAAATGTTTTATGAAATTTTTAAACACGGTTGCCGGCATTTTGCTGGTCATCCAATTTTCTTTCGGGCAGACCATCACGGATATCGTGGTGAACAGCCCGGACCACAACACGCTGGAGACGGCCGTGTTGGCCGCAGGTTTGGAAGGGACCCTCGCCGGTCCTGGTCCATTCACGGTCTTTGCACCGACGGATGCGGCCTTCGCCGCGCTGCCGCCGGGTGTCCTGGACGACTTGTTGGCCGACCCGATGGGTGCGTTGACGAACGTCCTCTTGTACCATGCGGTCGGAGCGACGGCTTTCTCCCAGGACCTTCAGGACGGCCAGTCCATCCTGATGCTGAACGGCGGAACGGTGACGGTCACCATCAACGCGGGTGGTGTCTTTATCAATAATGCCCAAGTCACCATCGCGGATGTCGTGGCGGACAACGGCGTGGTCCATGTCGTGGATGCGGTCCTGGTCCCTGCACCGCCGCCGTCCAACACGGTGCTGGACATTGTCGTCAACAGCGCCGACCACACCATCCTGGAGACAGCCGTCCTGGCTGCCGGCCTGGATGGTGCCCTGGCCGGTGCCGGACCTTTCACGGTCTTCGCGCCGACGGATGCGGCCTTCGCCGCCCTGCCGGCCGGTGCCCTGGATGCCTTGTTGGCAGACCCCATGGGCGCCCTCGCAAATGTCCTGTTGTATCATGTGACCGGTGGTACGGCGCTCTCCCAGGACCTGCAGGACGGCCAGACCATCGTCATGCTCAATGGACAGGAGGTGACGGTCACCATCAACGGCAACGGTGTTTTCATCAACAACGCCCAGGTTACGGTCGCCGATGTCCTGGCGGACAACGGCGTCGTGCATGTCATTGATGCCGTCCTGCTGCCGCCGCCCGTGACCAATACGGTCCTGGACATCATCGTCAACAGCGCCGACCATACGGTCCTGGAAACCGCCGTCCTGGCGGCCGGCCTGCAAGGTGCCTTGTCCGGCAACGGCCCTTTCACGGTCTTCGCCCCCACGGATGCGGCTTTCGCCGCCCTGCCGGCCGGTGTGTTGGATGCGCTGTTGGCCGATCCTTCCGGCGCCCTGCTTGATATCCTGCTTTACCATGCCGTCTTCGGCACGACGCTCTCCCAGGACCTCCAGGACGGACAGGTCATCACGACGCTGAACGGCGCCACGGTGACGGTCACCATCAACGCCAACGGTGTATTCATCAACGATGCCCAGGTCACCGTGGCCGATGTCCTGGCGGACAACGGCGTGG
>CAZNLJ010000028.1:0-28782 GCA_964573725.1 uncultured Saprospiraceae bacterium | reverse complement strand
ACGGTGACGGTCACCATCAATGCCAACGGTGTCTTCATCAACGATGCCCAGGTCATCGTAGCCGATGTCCTGGCGGACAACGGCGTGGTGCACGTCATCGACGCAGTCCTGCTGCCGCCGCCGCCGCCGTCCAACACGGTGGTGGACATCATCGTCAACAGTGCCGACCACACGATCCTGGAGACGGCCGTCCTGGCGGCCGGCCTGGAAGGCGCCCTGTCCGGTGACGGACCCTTCACGGTGTTCGCGCCGACGGACGCGGCCTTTTCGGCGCTGCCTCCGGGCACGATCGACGCCCTGCTGCAGGACCCGCAAGGGCTGCTGACGGAAATCCTGACCTACCACGTGGCCGCCGGCAACGTATTGTCCACGGACCTGAGCGACGGACAGGTCATCACGACGCTGAACGGCGCGACGGTGACGGTCACCATCAATGCCAACGGTGTCTTCATCAACGATGCCCAGGTCATCGTAGCCGATGTCCTGGCGGATAACGGCGTGGTGCACGTCATCGATGCGGTCCTGCTGCCGCCTTCGAACACCCGGCAGGTCGGTGAGCGTTTCGATGTGGAGATTTTTCCCAATCCGGCCGCTTCCTACCTGCAGGTCATCCCCGGTCGGGATGCGCTTCCGATCGAGCAAGTCCAGCTTGTGGACCAGGAAGGCCGCCTGCACCGGACCTGGAAAAACCAGGACGTGTTCGAACGACTGGATGTCCGGGAAGTGCCCAACGGCGCATATTTCCTCCGTTTCCTGATCGAAGGACAAGTTTATTTCCACAAGGTGATTGTGCAGCATTAATTGCACCCGATAGGAGGATATTTGCCATCATAGGATGGAAATAATCCCGAATGGGTCGGACGGACAGGCGATGTACAGTACATCGGGGGTCCGTCCGGCCCATTTTTTTTGGGAAAAATCAACAATCGGACAGCACGGGAAGTAAACCTCATCTTTCGCACAACAAAGACCAAATCGAACCTGTGGATTGCAAGGCCCACCTCATGGAATAAAGACGTAACCTGCCCATAAACAAATGGTATTTGCTTTCGCCGCTCGCCTTCCGGACAGGGCGGCCGGTGGCGCGCCAAGCCCGCCGCCCTGAAAAACATTCCAGGGCGTGTGGCGCCACCCTTTTAATGCGGGTCGCGCAGCACATGGGTGAGCATAAGACCCAATATGACGGCTGACAATCAATTATGTGATTAATTTTCTTACAAGGTCGGGGTGCGGAAGGTCAGGAGAACCGTTGCAGCGGTTCAGTTCCGGAGCGCCGGGGAGTCGGGGAAAGGGGCGTCCGGCAGGGGAAGCGGTTCCTGGAAAACCACCACGAGGGAATACCGGGGATCCATGCTTCGGATAACCGGTACCAACAAGGTTTCCATGAGCGAAACCGCCTTTTGTTTGGCTTGCGGGATGACATCCGAGGAAAGAGCCTCCCGGCGGAATTCCTGCCGGAGCAGGTCGATGTGTTCGTTGAAATCGTCCTTTTCCAGTTCCCGCAGCCAACCGATGTCCAGTTTGTCCACCCGAGGATACACCTCATGGCTGAGAACTTGTGGCGGCGGGAGCGTCAGGGTGACCACACCGGATTGTTCATCGAATGCCATGTTTAGCGAGCGGTCCATCCTGAACCCTACCTTGAGCAGGCTGATGGCGGTGATTTCCAGCTCGGTGGAAGACACATCGATACCCAGGAGGGTGGTCTTGCGGGAAGATCCGATCCCTTTGCGGTCCCGGACCTCCATGGTAGCCAATTCCGCGATCGTCTTTTCGGCCCGTTCCTGCAGCAGCCCTTTCGCCCGGCTGAAATCCGCCACTGCCGCCCGTTTTTTCAACCGCTCGACGGTAGGGCGCAGGCCTTCCTGCAGGGCGACGCCACAGGGAGTCTCCACATCCGTACCCTGGATGAATATTTTTCCTTCCAGGGTAGGCAGGACGGCGGCGAGCGCTTGCTGCACAAAGAAGCAGGTGTATTTGGAGGCGACCAGGTTCAGCAGGTCGACCGCCTGGCCGAGTTCCTGTTGGTACCAAGTGTTATACAAGGCGGCGGAAGTATCCTGCAAGGAGACAAAATCATTGAACATCATCCGCAGGATCTGGGGGTGTTGTTGTTCATAAGCGGAACGGACCCGGGTGCGCAGGCTGTCGGACAATCCCATCCGGATGGCGACGTGATCGACCAACGAAAGGTTGAAATCATGGATGAGCCGGTCGAATTCCCGGTGGTACCGGTATGGGTTGGTCAGGATAGGAAGCGCATTTTCCAGGTCGATATCGGTTTCGAAAGTGTGTGGAAGGTAGGTCAGTCGTACTTCCCGGGGGATGTCCGTATACGGATCGCCATCCTCCGGTGCGGCATACCGATGGACGATGTATCCCAGCAGGCCGGCAGCCGCCAGGAAAACCATCAGCCGGACGGGATTGAAGCGGTCTTCCGGAGCCGGACCGGAATTGCTTCCACGGGTTGTATTTGTCACCATGGCGGCGGAATTGGTGCGGAATGCGTGCGGGGCCGGCCTCGGTATGGGTAATACAGGCACAAGGCGGCCGGGTCGCCGGACAAAGATAAGTTGGGAAGCGTCCAATTGTTGAAATTCGGCAACAGATTCCGGGAAGCGGTCGAATGCACCGGCCGGAAGGAAATACCTGGCCCGAATCGACCGGAAAGACAGCCGGTTCGTGTAACTTTGGAGCGGCCGGCCGGTGCGGGCAATGCGTACCGGGCAAGAATCATATCCGATGATGGAACCAAGCTATACATTGAATGTCAAGGGCAGCCTCTTGTCCTTGGCGCGACCGGTGGTGATGGGCATCCTCAACTGTACACCGGATTCCTTTTATGACGGGGGGCGTTACGGAAGCTTGGACGACATCCTGCGGCAGGCGGAGGAATACCTGTCGCAGGGGGCCGCCATCCTTGACATCGGCGGCATGTCGAGCCGGCCCGGGGCGGAGGCGGTCAGCGAGGCGGAGGAATTGCGGCGTATCATTCCGGTGCTGGAGCGTATCGCTTCCGAGTTTCCATCGGCCGTCTGTTCCGTCGATACCTTCCGTTCCAGGGTGGCGAAAGCGGCATTGGAAGCGGGTGCCGGCATGGTGAACGACATCTCGGCGGGTCGGATGGATCCGGCCTTGTATCCCGCGTTGGCGGAATGGGGCGTACCGTACGTGTTGATGCACATGCAAGGGACGCCGCAGACCATGCAGCGGCAACCCGAGTACGGGGATGTGGTACAGGAAGTGTTGGATTTCCTGATCGGGGAAGTGCAGGCATTGCGTCGACTGGGCGTCAAGGACATCGTGGTGGATCCCGGTTTCGGTTTTGGCAAGACCGTCCGGCACAACTACGCATTGTTGAAGCACCTGCACCTGTTGCAGGTCCTGGAGGTACCCGTGTTGGTGGGCCTTTCCCGGAAATCCATGATCGGCAAGGTGTTGGGGGTCCCGTCCTCTGCGGCGGGGAACGGATCCACCGCCCTGCACATGGTTGCCTTGCAACAGGGGGCGCGCATCCTGCGGGTCCATGACGTCCGGGAGGCGGTGGAGACCATCCGGTTGTGGGAGGCATTGGAAGAAGCGTAAGCATTAACCTGTGGAAAAAGTCCGGTCATCGGCCGTAGCTATCCTACCTTATGGCAGCGCAATTGACGGAAGACATCATCAAGAAAGTGACGCTTCGGTTCTTCCGGAACCACTATAAGTTCCGGTTGCGGTTCGAGGACCAGCCGGTGGTGGCCCGGTACGACCTGGAAGGGGTCGGCGGCATCGTGGCGGACGGTGTCTATGCTTTCAAGAAGCCGGACGGCCGGCCGTTCACCGCTACCTTTGAAGCCACTTCCCAGGCTTCCGCCCAGGAGGTCCGCTACAAACCATTGCGGGAATTGTTGGTCTGGGATGGTATTTCGGTCGCCAGCACCGTGTTGTGCCTGGTGGCCGCGGCCAACCTTCGTTGGGGCTTTCACGAGTTGAACCAGGTGACGGCGCTGGCACGCACCGGGCAGGTGCTGTTGGTATCCTGTGCCGTTCTGGCCGTTTTTTTCCTGGTCGCCGGCCGGCTTCGCCGTTACCGGTACATTTATGCGGTGGAGCAGTTTAAGAAATACCATGCGGACGAACAGTGGATAGCCCTTGCCCATGACGTCTTTCCGGGGGACCGGGACCGATATTTCCGCGAATTGCGCCAACAGTGCGTCATCAACGGATTCGGGTTGGTGGTGATCGATGGCAACCTGGATCCCCGGATTGTGGTGACCCCTTCCCGTCAGGATATTTTCAAAGGAAAAAGAAAGCAGGTCGACCTGGTTCCCAAGGGGACCGGAAACGAACGTCTTCCCGCCCGTCCCATGGCCCGGTGGTCGGCATTGCGGGCCAGGTTGCCGGGTGCTTCCCGGGATTCGGGGGCCTTATTGCGTTATCGGCGGACCTATTACCATCAAATGTTGGTCACGGCCTTGGGCATCTGTCTGACAGGCCTGGTGTTCCAACGGGAATGGCGGGATCCCGGAATCGTCCGGGTCGACAAGGAGGCATTCCGGTCCGTCCGGGAGGGTATTCGCCAGCAAGGGCCGGAAACCGGAGCCATCCCGGAGGATGTGGGCCTGATGCAGGCCGCCGGCCGGTTGGCGGCGACGGGAGACCGCTTTTGGTGGTTGGAAAAAGACTCGGTGAACGTACCGGTGCGGAAGGAACCGGAGCGCGGATCACCCGGTCTTCCCTTGTACGACTGCACGCGGTTCTACAGCCATTCGGAAACGATGTTCGCGTTGGTCGCCGGTAATTTCCAGGTGGCGGACCATGCAGCGGAAGCATCGGCCCGGCTTGGGAGGCTAGGCTTGGAAACCATGGCGGTCCGCGGAGATTGCCTGGGTTACGGGAAGGATGGGATTTCGCTGGTCGCACAGACCATCTTTACCGATAGCACGGAGGCCGCGGCCGAGCGATTCCGTTGGTTGGAGCGGCTGGAAGATGCCGGGCGGTCCGAGGCACCGGCCATCCGCCGGATCGTAAGGTTGCGTTAGCCGGATATCCTGGCAAGCGGTTGCCCGCGATGCCACCATCGAATGGCAGGAAAAAAAAGGGCAAGGCGACTTGCATCGCCCTGCCGGAATGAAAAAAGGCTTAAGGTAAATCTGTGCCCGTCATACGGTCGGTAGTTCTTCGGGCGGTTGTTCCTGTGGTTTTTCTTGGGGCATGGCGCGGTGTTCCGTTTTCTTGCCCTGAGCCGCATCACTGGTTATCATTGGTTCTTACCGGTGCGGATCGATTGAAACGATAATATAAAGCGGCAGGGGATCGGGGAGACAAATCCTCATGCGACATTTGCCCAATCAATCGGAATTACCATGGTTATGTGGAAGCGGACTCCGGCAAGAAATACCGGCGGGCAGGACAGGATCGATATCGACAGTTTGTTCGGGCGATGGTCCTTTCTGTGATGAATCACCGGAAATCGACGCTTTGCAGGTTCAAACCGGGTGGTATCCTTGCAATTATAGATTCCGGATGCCAAAATGACGGACGCACGACGAATCGGCGGCGTGCATTGCATAAGGACTTACCTTTCCTGTCCGCCTGAAGGACATTTACGAACCATCCCACCACTTCGTTCCGCCCGAACCATATTGCGTACCCCGCCGAATTTGCGGAATGATTTGACAAAAAAGGAAAGTTGTAAGTTGTAAGCACAACTGTTGGACCTGACCTTTTACACAGGGGGGGCTGGGGGGAGGACCAGGTTTTCCAGCTTGAACGTGACTCGCAACGAACAACTTCCGGGTTTTCAATTCGATGGTCGGGATGATGGCTTTTCCCCCGACCTGTCGTCCGTCCGACGACGGACGATTCAGTTTCTGATGACCAGGGAACTTTCCGCGGTCATAGCCTTGAAAATAGAAGTTGAAATCCGGAGTAGATCGAAGAACGAAGCGGTGACACAAACCACGCGCTTCCTATCAGTAAGCCTATGTATCAGTAAGGAGGTAATCCGTCTCCTTTCCATAACTTACAATAATCATGCATATTTTTCACCGTGCTCGCCGGACCGTCGCGAAAAAAGGAGGCAGTTGGCAATAGGTTTCGATAAAAAAATCGCAAGTAATTAAAAATCAATTTAATAATTTAAATAAACTTTTTTGTTCGGGCGGAGAATTTTTTATAGGAGCCAAATGATTATTTAGTGGACAGACCAGGGAAGGGAGCGTTTGTGCGGGGGGGAGTGGTGCGGAGGAGAGCGGATGAGGCGGCCGACCCTCAGGGGCCGAGGAAACAGCGGAGGTAGGCGACGAGTTGGGAGATGGCGGGGATGCCGTCGGCGGCGACCGACAGTTGGAAATGAGCCTGTTGGTAGAACGGCATTCTGTCGGCCAGTTTTTGTTCGATAAAAAAGGGGAGGGATTGTTCGGACAGCCCCTTGAGCAGCGGTCTTCGATGTAATTCCGGCAGCAGGCGTTCGGCGAGGACTTGGGTTGTTGCGTGGAGGAAGACGGTAAGGCCGTTTTCGTTCATCCAGTCCATGTTCCTCTGGAAACAGGGGGCGCCACCGCCGGTAGCGACCACCGCATCCAACCGGGTTGCGGTGGTACGCAGGCAGGAGGCCTCCCACTGTCTGAAAGCGGCTTCCCCGTTCGTCCGGAAGAATTCGGGAATGCTGCAACCGGCTTTTTCGGCAATGTCTTCGTCCAGGTCAATGAACGGAAAGGAAAGGGCTTCGGCAAGCCGCCGGCCGAGATAGGATTTGCCGACCCCCATGAAACCAATCAGGTAAATTCTCATACTTCCAAGCGGTTATCAGCTCCGGTCGAGGGCCGGAGGGAGTGGTTGACAAAGGGAAGCGGGCTTCCGGTGGCGGTGCGGTGGTGGGCGCATGCCGACACGGACAGGAACTTCCGATAACAAAATAAGGCACTTTTGTGTCAAACCGGAACAATCCGGTAAAAATGAGCGGGCACCTGCGGCGTGTTTGGAGATTGTGCCTTCATTGCGTTATTTTTGCCGGAACACACATCCGTATGGACAACAAATTCGACATGATTGGAAAAACCGGAGCGATGGCCTGTCTGGCGGCGGGTCTTTTCTTGTGGGGATCCTGTTCGAACGACAGGGATGACCGCCGGGTAGCGGAAATCCCTTCCGTCGGAAAACTCAGCGAGATTGTCCGGAGCCCGGTCTCTGCGGAGGGGAACATCGATACCGTGCATGTCGCCAAAATGGTATTTGCGGATACGGTATTCGATTTCGACGAAGTGGGGGAGGGAACCGTGGTCAGGCATGTATTCCGGTTCGAGAATACCGGAAAGGTTCCTTTGGTCATCAACAATGCCCACTCGACCTGTGGATGCACGGTTCCGGTCTGGCCGAAGGAGGCCGTTGCGCCCGGTCGTACCGGGGAGATCGAAGTGGAATTCAATACGGCCGGGAAAGAGGGATTCCAGGAAAAGAGTGTTACCATCACCGCCAATACCTATCCTTCATTGACTACGGTTTTTCTGCGTGGGTATGTCAATGTGCGGCCGGACGGACAGGCTTCCGGCCGGTGAATCGGTATAGATGCGACGGTATCGGATGTTTCCGGCCCGGCGCATCCAGGCTTTCCAACATCAACAAGAGACAACAATATGGTACAAACAATCGTCATGCTGCAGGCCGGTGGGAACGCCGGTCTGATCCAAATGCTGTTTTTCGGCGCCATCATCCTGGTGTTCTGGCTCTTCATCATCCGGCCACAAGCCAAGCGACAAAAGGAGCAGACCCGTTTCTCGGATTCCCTGGAAAAAGGGCAGGAAGTGGTTACGGCCAGTGGTATGCTGGGTCGGGTCAACAAGATCGAAGGGGAAATCGTCACCTTGGAAGTCGGTCCGAAGTCGTATATTCGAATTACCAAAGCTTCCGTATCGAAGGAAATGACGGAAGGGATGTACGGCAAGGAAAAAAAGAAAGGGGCGGAGGAAAGCGCCGGCTGACCCGTCGGTCGCAGCTGTACCGGCCCCTTGCAATCGACCAACTATGAAAGGAGGACCGCCGGTCATGTCGGGAATGTGGGGTGGGCGCTTGTTTGACCATCCGGACCAAGGATGGGTGATCCGGCTGGTATGCCTTTTTCTCGCGATGCTGATATGGGGGGGTACCAAGTTGTCAAAGCCTTACGCGGTGACCCGTTCCGTCGCCCTGGATTTCAGCGTACCGCCCGGCTGGCAGTTCGACCGGCCGCCACCGGCGATGGTGGAAGTGACGGCGGTGGGTACGGGGTGGGCCTTGCTGGGGTCCTTCATCCGGTATCCCCGGCCTTCGGCGGAGGTGCCCCTGCTTTCCCGTCCCTCGGTGATTCTGGAGCCGCCCGAGCTGGCAGGCCATGTCCGGTTGGGTGCGGGCATCCGGATCGATCCGGTCGGATTCAGGAGCCTGGAGCTGACCCTGGATTCCCTGGCTTCGAAACGGCTTCCCGTGGTCGCGGATGTCGATATATCCTTCGACGGGGATTTCGTGGCCGATACGGTCCTCATCTTGCCGGACACGGTAACGGTGTACGGGCCGGGGCACTTGCTGGATACCTTGATGGCGGCATATACCACCCGGTATGAGGCGGCGGGATTGCGCAAGTCCCGGTCGGACGCCCTGCGGCTGATGAATCCTCAACCGGACCTGCTTTCCTTTTCCCATACCGCGGTGACCTTGCAGGTCGAAGTCAGCCAAGTCACGGAAAAGATACTGACGGTGCCGGTCGAGTCGATGGG
This sequence comes from uncultured Saprospiraceae bacterium, assembly GCA_964573725.1. Lineage (GTDB taxonomy): Bacteria > Bacteroidota > Bacteroidia > Chitinophagales > Saprospiraceae > UBA6168. The sequence goes on along the minus strand of CAZNLJ010000028.1, from coordinate 20,050 downwards.
TATGTCGGACAGCATCCGCTTCTTTCCGCCGGCGGTAACGGTCACCTGTCGGGTGGCGACCGCCTGGTATGATGCCTTGGGGCCGTCCACTGTCCGCGTGGTGGCGGATTTCGAAGGACAGGCCCAGGACCTGACACAGCGGTCCGTTCCGTTGAAAGTGGTGGGTTTACCCCCTTGGGTGAGCGGCACCAAGATACATCCCATGGCGGTGGAGTACCTGTTGGTGGAATAGTCCGGGCTTCCGCTTCAAAACCAAACGAGCTAAATACGGGGACTACGGTCTTGTAAACCAAAACCTCGTATATATGCATTACCTGAAGGTGTTTTTCCTGCTTTCGGCGGTGATGTTGTTTCTCGGTTGGCTTGCCTACCGTTTCCAACCTGCGCTGCTGACGCTTCCGTTCACCGGTCTCTTTTCGGTGGTTGTCCGGAACCCGCCTTTCCTATCCTTGTCGGACCATTTGCCCGGGCATGAGCTCCTCCGGGAAAACTGGAAGGTCATCCGGGGGGAGTTGGAACAAGTCCTGCGACAAGCGGACGCGGTCCCGACCATGGATCAAATCGATCCGATCCAGCGGTTCATTGCGGCCAGGGATACCATTCCCTGGAGATCATTCATCATGAAGGCCTATGACCGATGGGTGCCGGCCAATGCGGCCAGGGTACCCCGGACAGTGGAATTGCTCCGACAGTTTCCGCAGATCAAGACGGCGATGTTCTCGATTCTGGAACCGGGGAAACGTATTCCTCCCCATATCGGGTTCTACAAGGGGGTGGTGCGGTATCACCTGGGCCTAGTTGTCCCGACGGACCAGGAGCCCTACCTGATCGTGGGGGGAAAGCGGTATGCCTGGCGGGAAGGGGAGGCGGTTCTTTTTGACGACACCTACGTGCACGAGGCGGTGAACCGTAGTCGCAGCCGGAGAATTGTCTTATTTTGCGACGTCCTTCGGGAACCGGGCACTTTGCCTGCGTGGGCGGACCGGCTGAACCGCAGGATGTTCCGCCTGCTGAGTCGTTCCAAGCGCTTGCAACAAGCGCTGCAGCGGGCGGAATTGCCGCCGGTAACCGGTTGACAAAGCCCGGTCTTGTACCCGGCGGGCCCCGGATCCGTCCGGTCGGCTTTTCCAGGGTGCCTGCTTCGGATGCCCGGCCATCGCCATGGCCGGGCATCCTACGGCACCATTGTCTCGCCGCCTGGCAAACCGGCATACACCCTTTCCTTGCTTATGTCCGCAGACTCCACCATGCACCTGTTGCTTGTTGCCGCCACCGAAACAGAAGTGGCGCCTGTGCTGCCGTTCTTGTCCGCCCGGATGGATCCGGTGGCCGACCGTCCCCTGCCCGCATTCCGCCGGGACCATGTGTCCGTGGAAGTGCTCGTCACAGGAGTCGGCTCCCCCCGGACGGCTTTCGAGTTGGGCCGTTACCTGGCGACCAGGCCGGTGGACCTGGCGGTGAATGCCGGCATCGCCGGTTCCTATCGGCGGGATATAGGCCTGGGGCAAGTGGTTCATGTGGTCAGTGAACGCTTTGCGGACTTGGGGGTGGAGGAACGGGACGGCCGGTTCGTGGATTTGTTTTCCGCAGGCATTGCGCGGGCGGATGAACCGCCGTTTACGGACGGGGTTCTGTACAACCGGGATGCCGCGTCCTACGCTTTTCTTCCGGCTGTCCACGGATTGACGGTCAACCGGGTGCATGGTTCCGCGGAGAGTATCGCCACCGTCCGGCAACGTTGTCCGGCCGATGTGGAAACCATGGAGGGGGCCGCGTTTTTCCTGTCCTGCCTGCTGTCGGAGGTGCCTTTTCTCGAGATCAGGGCCATCTCCAACCATGTGGAACCACGGAACAGGGCCGCCTGGGATATTCCCGGTGCGGTCCATGCCCTGGGAGACGTGCTCGGGCAATTGTTAGGGCTTTTCCTGCCCGCTTGAGTCGGGTGCAAACCCAAGCGGTCGCCCCTTGCCCAGGCCGCCGGACGCCCTGTCCAAAAGGCGGGCAGTGCCGTAAATAACCTTTGGTTATGAGCAGGTTACGTTATCGTGTAATCCTGCGAACCACACAATCAAAATATTCGATTTGGTTATTGGATTGCGAAGGATGCGACAGACGGGTCGTTCGGACAACTTGGTTTGGATACCTGGAAAGCGAGTTTGGTTTGAAAGGGTCGGGAAACTCAATGGCCCAGCGGGAAAGGCGAGTTTTTCGCGGCGATCAATCCGGCAAGGGCCGTCGTGCCTGCCAGGCCACGGACATCCACACGAGTTTGTCATAGCTGAGCAGGCCCTCCTCAATCCCCTGTGCCTGCAAATAGCGCTCATAGAAAGCATCCCGCAGGGCAGGGAAAATATCCGGGAAGCGGTCCATCTGTACCTGCACGGCGGAGAGGTCGGCCCGGATGCCGTCGGGCAAGTGCCGCCGGAATTCCTCGCTGCCTGCCGGGCTTGCTTCCCGATAGGCCGCTGCAAGATAGCGCCAACAGGATAGTTGCCCGGCATACCGGACCCAGGGGTCCCGGTTTTGCAGGCAGGCCAGCCAAGCCAGGAAGTTGCAGCTGCCCTCATCGCCGAAACCGTATCCGTGAGCCATTTCATGCGCCATGACGAAAGGGAGTTGCAAGGCATGCAGCCCCGCATCCACATGGCCTTCCCCGGTGTAAGGCAGATAGAATCCCGCCGTCCCGATGTGTAAAAGGATACCCTCCGGGCGAAGCAGTCTGACCGATACCGGCGCCTGTGCCGGATAACCCAAGGCGGTCAATACCTCCCGAAGAGAGGCACGGACCGTATCCACCACCTGATCGGGAGAATAGGGCCATTTCTCGATGGGCCGATCGTCCTGCGGCCGGATTTGTGACCGCAAGGTGACAAGTGCTTCCGTGCGTTGGTTCAGCACCTGCCGCAAGGTGGCGGAGTCCAGGGGTGGGGGAGCGATCCCGATGGTATGTTCCAGGGGAACCCGCCGGTAATTGATCCCCCAGGCCAACTGGAACAGCAGGATGCAGCCGCCCAACCAAGCCAGTGTGATCCGCACCAACCTCGCTCCACGGACGCGTGGCCGTCCTTCCGGTCGCCAGGCCTTGCGGAGGCTCCAGCCCCAGCCTGTCAAGAACAGGCCGAGGAACAGGTAAATGGCGGGGAAGCGCAGTCCGTCCACCATGCCGCCCAGGATGGTCCGCATTTCCGGATACACACCCCGACTGTAGTACGTCTCCACCAACGGCGCCGGCAGGAACCGAATCACCACCAGGCTGAGGATTCCGGCTGCCAGACACCAACCATGCGGATGCCATCCGCTTCCTTGTTTTCGTTCCATCTTGAGGGATTGTGCGGAAGGGATCATATCGACAAGCCTTGTCGCAACCGGTGGCGGCATCCGGAACGGCACAAACGCATATCCTTGCCCGGCTCCTTCAGGTCGATGCCGGGCATTTGCCGCCATGCGGTTGGGCGGCCATTCTCACCGAAGTACCCTTCACATGGTCCCGGAGCGGCCCGACCGCCGTCGGCCAAAGGTCGACAGGTCTTGCATCCCCGCCCTTTTTCGGGCCGGTTGCCAGCCCGGGCATATCTTCCCGGATGCCCGGCCCGGTGCAGGATTTTTTTCCCGCAACCGGTAATAACCCCGACAATATTCCTAAATTTCGAGCTGGTAAACAACCTGGCATTCACAGGGAGGGGTGCTTTCCCGGATCTCGGCCACCGATGGGGACCGGAACCCAGGAAAGCACGTCTCCTCCAACGAAACAAAAATGGAACAAAGAAGATTCGGTCGGACCGGTTGGCAGGTCGGCGAAATCGGCTACGGGATGTGGGGTTTGGTCGCCTGGAAAGATACGGACCGGGGGGAAGTGCTGGAAGCGCTGGACCGATCGGTCGACCTGGGCTGTAATTTCTTCGATACGGCCTGGGCATATGGGGACGGCGCCAGCGAGCAGGTCCTGGGGCAGGTTTTGCGGCGCTATCCCGACAAGCGGCTGTACACCGCCTCCAAGATTCCGCCCATGAACCGCAAATGGCCCTCGCAATCCCATTTTACCCTGGAGTCCGTATTTCCCTCCGGGTATATCCGGGAATATGTCGAAAGAAGCCTGCGGAACCTGGGTGTGGAACAGATCGACCTGATGCAGTTCCATGTCTGGGAAGATGCCTGGTCGGAACGGGACGAATGGAAGGAGACCATCCGGCAACTGACCCATGAAGGCAAGGTCGCCCATTGGGGGATCAGCATCAACCGTTGGGAGCCCGACAACAGCCTCGAAACCCTCCGCACGGGTTTGATCGACGCCGTACAGGTCATCTACAATATCTTCGACCAACAACCCGAGGACAACCTGTTCCCCCTGTGCCGCCAATTGGATATCGGCGTCATTGCCCGGGTGCCCTTTGACGAGGGGACCCTGACCGGAACCCTGACCAAGGATACCGTATTTCCGGAAGGGGACTGGCGGGGCACCTACTTTGTGCCGGAGAATCTCCATGCCAGCGTCGAGCGGGCGGATGCACTCCGGCCGGTCGTGCCGCCCGGTATGACCCTGCCGGAAATGGCCATCCGCTTCATCCTGAGCCATCCGGATGTGCATACCACCATTCCGGGCATGCGGAGGACCCGGCATGTGGAGATGAACATCGGATGCAGTGACGGGCGGGGGCTGGCCGGGGAGACCATCGGGGCCTTGCGGGCCCACCGGTGGGACCGGAAACCGACCGAATGGTCGCAATGAATGCGGCACCCGCTCCGCCGCACGGACCCCGTCAGCCCATCATCTAAACAAAACGAAAGATGCATATCAACCTGCACACCGCCGACTACCTGATCATCGGCCTGTACTTCATTTTCGTGGTGGCCGTCGGGTGGCTCATCAAGCGGAACGTCCGCTCCAGCAATGATTTCCTGATGAGCGGGCGTTCCATCCCCCTTTGGATCACCAGCCTGGCATTCATTTCCGCCAACCTGGGAGCCCAGGAGGTCATCGGCATGGCCGCCTCCGGTGCCAAGTACGGCATGCTCACCAGCCATTTCTACTGGCTGGGTGCGGTGCCTGCCATGTTGTTCCTGGGAATCCTGATGATGCCCTTTTATTATGGAAGCCAGGTCCGTTCCGTGCCGGAATACCTCAAGCTGCGATTCGATGAAAAGACCAGGAGCCTGAATGCCATGAGTTTCGCTGCGATGACGATCTTTTCCTCCGGGATTTCGATGTTCGTACTGGCGAGGTTGCTGGAAATCATCCTGGGCTGGGATTTCGACCTTTCCATCCTGTTGTCGGCCGGTATCGTGATGGTATACATTTTCATGGGCGGGCTGACCAGTGCCGTCTACAATGAGGTCCTGCAGTTTTTTCTGATCGTACTGGGTATTGCGCCGGTGGTGTTCATCGGGTTGCATCAGGTGGGCGGTTGGGATGGGATCGTCGCCCAACTGCCTTCGCAGATGACCTCCTCCTGGAGATACATGGGCGATGCCGGGGACAACCTGATGGGGGTGGATACCTGGAGCATGGTGATGGGCCTGGGCCTGGCCATGTCCTTCGGTTATTGGTGTACCGATTTTTTGGTGGTCCAGCGGGCGATGATCGCCCGAAGTTTGTCCGCCGCCCGGAAGACGCCCATCATTGCGGCCGTACCGAAGATGCTCATGCCATTCGTGGTGGTCTTTCCGGGCCTGATTGCGGTGGCCTTACCCCAGGTCGTACCGGATTATGCCATTCCGAACGGTGCGGACGGGGGGCCGGATTACAACATGGCATTGCCCTCCCTGATTGCGCATTATTATCCGGAGGGCTTGCTCGGCATCGGATTGACGGCCCTGCTGGCCTCCTTCATGTCCGGTGTGGCCGGCAACGTCACCGCCTTCAACACCATCTGGACCTTCGACATTTACCAGCCGTATTTTGTCCGGGAGGCCAGCGATGCGCACTACCTCAAGGTCGGGAAAATAACGACGGTCGTCGGTATCATCGCTTCGGTGGCGGTCGCTTATATGGCGGCCAGTTTCAACAACATCAACGATTTCCTGCAAGTGGTGTTCAGCTTTGTCAATGCGCCGCTGTTCGCGACCTTCCTGCTGGGTATGTTCTGGAAAAGGGCGACCGGTCACGGTGCCTTTGCCGGCTTGTCGGGCGGTACGCTCGCCGCCGCCTTGGTGCACGGACTCAGTGTCGCCGAGGGCAAGGGGGGATGGATCGCTCCGGTCCACACCTTCGGGTCCGGGCTCAGCCAGGCCTTCCACATCGCGTGGATCGCTTTCTTTTCCAATATCATCCTGACCATCCTGGTGAGTTACCTGACGCGCCCGATGCCGGTGGAATCCCTGCGTGGACTGGTGTACGGGCTGACCCCGGTCCGGGAAGCGGAGGATGCACAGGAAACCGCCTGGTATCGTCGGCCCATGGTGCTGGCGGCCGGTGTTGTCTTGCTCTGCATCGCCCTGAACCTTTATTTCGCCTGAGTACCGGGGGCTGCCGGTTCCGGCCGGCCGGAACGGGATGGTCCCGGTATGGCCGGTCCCTACAAAAGGAAAAGTCATGCAAAAATTCAGCGACCTGCGCTTCATCATCGGATTGTTCTTCTTTCTTGCCGGCGTGTTGTTGGTGGGGATTGCCTTGTCCAGCACCAGCGAGAAAGAATTCGGCCATATGCTGAACATGTACGTCGGCCATGCCCTCCTGTTGTTCAGTGCCGTGATGTGGTGGAGCAATTGGCGTTCATGAGGAACAGGCCGGCGGCACCTTTGGCTACCAAGGAGCTTGCAGGAGGCTGCGGGCAATTTGTGAAGTCCTTCGTAATATTGCATCACAAATCAAGCAAAAACATCCGGCCATGAAAAGATACGGTTTGCGCATCGGATTACTGTTATGGGCGGCGGCCTGTTGGTCCTGTCAGGACGGGTCGCAGAAAATCCCTGCCGGTACCGGGGAGCCGTTGGTGGCGGCCGATATCCGAATGTACTGCCAACCGGCCGCGGTACAGGACAACACGCTCGGGGCACCCGAGCACGAGGTGTTTGTCGTCATGCGGGAGAAATCGATCAAGGTGGCCGACCTGCTCAATTGTGGGGCACTGGCACCGGATGAATACGGACAGTACCAAGTGCCGGCGGATGCCCTGACGGCCCTGTTGGGATGGTGGGCCGGTACGGGCGACATCGTGTACGGCCGTCTGGAAGCCGGCAAGCTGGTGATTCGCAAAGGGATAATTACCGAGGAAGCGGAGGCCGGCCCGATTGATTACCAGACCGTCATCACCCTCGAATGACCGCAGGGCGGTCGGGATGTACGGGGCGTTTCATCCCCCGATGTCTCCGGATGTGCGGAAAGGGAGTCTTCCTTTCAAATCCTCAAGTCGCTGCTTCCGCGCCGCTTTCTTCCGATCCCGTTCCTTTCTCCGTTGATGTTGTCGGATATCCCGGTCATTGAGCAAGACGTACCGCACGGAGAGTCCGCTTTGGAGATAGAAGGCCTGCGCTCCGCCGTGGAGGTTGACGGCCGGCTTGACATCATAGGAAATGTTGAGTCGCGCCAGGGTCAGTTCCGCGCCGCCGATGAGGCTGATCCCGAAAGGGTCCTCCGGTTTTTCCGAACCGGTGGGTGTATCCAGCCAGCCCCTGTGGAGTCCACCCCCCATATACAGGTTGATGCCCTTGTGGAGGACCGGAAAATGGTGGGTGGCCAGCAGGGAGACCATCGATTCCTTCCGGACCAGGCTGGACTGGAGGATACCTTCCAGGGAAAGGTGCGGGGCGATACGTTGCCGGACGGACAAGCCCCAGTCGGTACCCATCCGCAGGCCGGCACAGGTGATGAAAGACTGGGCCTCCGAAAAGTGCCCACAGGTGAGCAGGACAGCTGTCAGGATGAGTTTATTCATGCGGGCAATATCGGTCAAATGCATAAGAAAGCGCTGTTTACGTATCGGCGGGCAGGGGGGAGGACGGTACTTGCCCACACACCGGGGGAATCTAACTCTTAACGAGTCGGGCCCGCCTGTTATTGGCGGTAGGAACGTAGGCCACCCATATTTTTTGAAAATCTCCGCCCGGATATGCCCAGGAGCCGGGCAGGAGCGGATGGTCGTGGAATCCTCCACGGCCGGTAATCGAGCGCAACATCGGGTTCGATTGTCACAAGACGACGGCATGCGGCGGGAAGGGCCACCGAAGCGGGGTCTCAGGAGCCGGCTGGCGGTCCTGGTTTCTCGAATCCGACAGGCCTTTGTCCCAATACCTGATCATGTTGGTACAACGTATACGAAGCCTGTTGACCTGGTATGTCCGAGGAAGGACGGAATACGACATCCATTCCCCGTTTGTTTTCGATTTTGTTCGGCAGGTGTTGGAAGACGACCGGCATTTCTATGCCTATTCGGAAGTGGAGCGGTACCGGCATGGCTTGCGGGGTAATCGCACCCGGCTGGAGGTGGTGGACTACGGGGCGGGTTCCCGGGTCGACCGGGGTCGCGAGCGTACGGTTGCGGACATTGCGCGGGGCAGTGCGAGCCATCCGTACACTTGTCGGCTGTTGTTCCGGCTGGTACACCATTACAAGCCGCGGACCTTGTTGGAGTTGGGTACGTCCTTGGGGATATCTGCGGCTTACCAGGCGATGGCCACACCGCATACGTTGGTTACCTTGGAAGGCTGTCCGAATGTGGCGGCACAGGCGGCGGTCACTTTCCGGCATTTGGGTTTGAAAAACGTGAACCTGGTGCAGGGCGCCTTTCGGGAGACCTTGCCGCAGGTATTGGCCGGCATGCCGTCGCTTGATTATCTCTTCGTGGACGGCAACCACCGGTTTGAGCCGACCCTCGCCTATTTCGAGCAATGCCTGCCGCTGGCCCATGCCGGGAGTGTGTTCGTGTTCGACGACATCCATTGGTCTGCGGAGATGGAGGCGGCCTGGGACATCATCCGGGGACACCCTGCGGTGCACGTTTCCATCGACTTGTACCACCTGGGCATTGTTTTTTTCAGCCCGATCCACCCGGGGGCGGCGCATTACGATTTGTGTCCGTGGACCTGGAAGCCCTGGCGGATCGGATGGTGGTGAGGGAATCCGGAAAAGGCGCTTGTCTCCCGGGGTATTTCCTGCCTTGGCCGGGGCGCCGGTATGACAGGATTTGGTCGACAGGTATGCTTCCGGTCCGGATAGGAGCGGGATTGCGGGCCGGGCGCGTACAGGACCGGTTGGGTAAGGAGGCACCGGGAGAAGCGCGGTAAAAGAAAGCCCGTGCGCTTGTCCGGCGCACGGGCTTTGTCAGGAGGATTTCCGACGGAGCGGGTCCGCGGGAAGGATTATTCCGGGAGGGAAATCCGCTCCGGCCTTACATATTGGCGATGATTTCGTCGCCGAATTCAGAGCATTTGAGCAAGGTGGCGCCGGTCATGAGCCGTTCGAAGTCGTAGGTGACCCGTTTCTTGCGGATGGCACCTTTGACCCCCTTGAGGATGAGGTTGGCGGCTTTGGTCCAGCCCAGGTAGCGGAACATCATTTCCCCGGAGAGGATGACGGAGCTGGGATTGACCTTATCCAGGCCGGCATACTTGGGAGCAGTGCCGTGGGTGGCTTCGAAGATGGCGTGTCCGGATTCGTAATTGATGTTCGCACCCGGGGCGATCCCGATACCGCCGACCTGTGCGGCGAGGGCATCGGAGATATAATCGCCGTTGAGGTTCAGGGTGGCGATGACGGAATATTCATCCGGACGGAGGATGATTTGCTGGAGGAAAGCGTCTGCGATGACATCCTTGATGAGGACGGCGCCGTTTTCCAGGGCGGATTTTTGGGCCTGGTTGGCGGCATCCTTCCCGCTTTCCGCGGCGATACGGTCGTACTGGGCCCAGGTGAAGACCTGGTCACCGAATTCCCGTTCCGCGACGGCATAGCCCCATTCCTTGAACTTGCCCTCGGTGAATTTCATGATATTGCCCTTGTGGACGAGCGTCACGCTGTCGCGTTTTTGGGCGATGGCGTAGCGGATGGCACTTTTCACCAGGCGTTCCGTTCCTTCTACCGAGACCGGTTTGATGCCGAAGGAGGAGGAGTTGGGGAAGCGGATTTTCCTGACGTTCATCTCCTGCTGCAGGAAATTCAGGAGTTTGTCGCATTCCGGTGTACCGGCGAGGTATTCGATGCCTGCGTAGATATCCTCGGTATTTTCGCGAAAGATGACCATGTCCACCAACTGGGGTTGCCGTACCGGCGAGGGCACCCCGCGGAAGTATTGCACGGGGCGGACGCAGGCATACAGGTCGAGTTCCTGGCGCAGCGCCACATTGAGGGAGCGGATGCCGCCGCCGACCGGCGTCGTCAGGGGGCCTTTGATGGCGACCAGGTATTCGGAGATCGTGTCGAGGGTAGCTTGGGGCAGCCAGCTGCCGGTCTGTTCAAAAGCTTTTTCGCCGGCGAGGACTTCCTTCCAGAAGACCTTCTTCTTCCCGCCGAAGGCTTTTTCGACCGCAGCGTCGAAAACACGGACGGAGGCTGCCCAGATATCCGGACCGATACCATCCCCTTCGATAAAGGGAATGATGGGGTCGTTCGGCACTTTTAATTTACCTTTGGTAATCTTTACTTTTGTTCCTGTCATGACTTGAAAGGTTTGAAATACGTAGGTATGTGACGGGCAAGTCGGGATGCCCGGTTACCGACCGATGCCGCCGGATGCCGGCATGCGGCGACGGACCCGGGAGGTCCGGAACGAAGGGCGGGAAAGGTGGGGAACCGGCGCAAAGGTATGATTTGGCCCTGTATTCAGGTAGCCGGCGGATTCAATAATTCAATATGTTTTTGCATGAAAAGCCTGATTTTTGTCATCGGAACGACGCTGTTTTGTCACAGTTGCCTGATAAGGCCGAACGGGGGGAAAGCCGTCGTCGGGACGGCGGTCGTGGAGGTATTCGAGGGGACGGAGGGTTGCGGCCGTCTGTTCCGGTTGCCGGATGGGCGGCTGTTGGAGCCGGACCGTCCGGATACGGGGGCGGAAATCGGGACCGGTACATCCGTCCGGTTGACATACCGGGAGCTGTCCGCCGGGGTGCCGGCCTGTCTGCTGGCGGATGCCAGGGTGACGGTGGTCCGGTACCGGGTACTGCCGTCGGAGGCGCCATCCGTCCGGGGTTGCGTCGATACCACCAACCCGTTCGAGGTACCCTGGATGGACCGTGCGGTGGACCGGCTCAATGCGACCCGCATCATCAAGTACAAATTGGGCAGCCGGTGGGCGTATTATTACGAAGCGGTTCCGGTGTCCTACCTTTTCGATTGTGAGGGGAACGTCATATGCGAGACGAAAGGCGATCCGCAGGACGATTGCCACATCGGATACCTGCAACGCTTGTCCAAGGGAAAGATCATTTGGCAGGGGGAGGGCATCTGGGATTGACCCGGGGACCGGACCATGATCCCGGCCGTTGGCCGCCATAAAAAAAAGATATGCAAAATCCGAACCTGGATGCCGGGAAGCGGCAATTGTCGCAAGAGGACCAGCAAGTGGAAAAAGCCTTGCGCCCCAAGGAATTGGACCAATTCAGCGGACAGGGGAAGATCGTGGATAACCTCCGTATTTTCATCACCGCCGCCCGGCGGCGCGGAGAAGCGCTCGACCATGTCCTGCTCCACGGCCCGCCGGGGCTGGGTAAGACGACCCTGTCCCACATCATCTCCAACGAACTGGGTGCCACTCTGAAGATGACCTCCGGGCCCGTCTTGGAGAAGCCGGGCGATTTGGCCGGCCTGCTGACGAACCTGGAGCAGGGGGATGTCCTCTTCATCGATGAGATCCATCGCCTCAACACCGTCGTGGAGGAGTACCTCTATTCCGCGATGGAGGATTTCAGAATCGACATCATGATCGACAGCGGGCCGAATGCCCGCAGTATCCAACTGACGCTGAATCAATTCACCTTAGTCGGAGCCACCACCCGGATGGGGCTGCTGACGGCGCCCATGCGCTCGCGCTTCGGGATCACCTGTCACCTGGATTATTACGACATCGAGACCTTGAAGCGGATCATCCAGCGCTCCGCCGCCATCCTGCATCTGCCGATCGAAGAGGCGGGAGCCATAGAAATCGCCCGCCGCAGCAGGGGAACCCCGCGCATCGCCAACCTGCTGTTGCGCAGGATCAGGGATTTCGCCCAGGTCAAGGGCGACGGGGTGGTGGATGTCGCCATCGCCCGCCTGGGACTGGCCGCCCTCAACGTGGATGAGGGCGGCTTGAACGAGATGGACAACAAGATTCTCGATTCCATCGTCAACAAGTTCAAGGGCGGCCCCGTGGGCATCACCACCATTGCCACCGCCGTCGGGGAGGAGGCCGGTACCATCGAGGAGGTGCACGAACCTTTCCTCATCATGGAGGGTTACCTGCAGCGGACGCCCCGGGGGCGGGAAGCGACCCCCAAAGCCTATCGGCACGTCGGCGTGGTGCCGCCCAGCCAAGCCGGTACGCTCTTCGAGTGGGGGACCGATTGATGCGGCATGCCGCCGTTTCCGGCCCGGGCCGGCCCGCACAGCAGGAAGCAGCCGCACCCATCGTTCGATGGGCCATGCCTTCGTCCCGTCCGGGAGGGCACCCAAAAAGAAATGCCAACTTTCCCACGCGGAAGAGTTGGCATTTCCTTTACCAGTTGTGTTGCGGAAAGCAACCGAAGGCAATCGCTTCGGGACGGTTCCGCAACGAGGTCCGGATCAGTGGAACATGATCTTCTGTGCCACGACCCCGCCTTTCACGAATACCTTGGCCAGGTACATTCCCGCCGGAAGGCTGTTGCGTTCCATCAGGTATTGGTTGTTGTTGACCTGTACATGTGCCTTGACCAGGCGGCCGTTCATGTCGTATACGTAGATGCGTTCGATCGGATGGGACGCAGCCGTTTCGATACGGACGACGGAAGTGGCGGGGTTCGGCGCAATGGCCAGCCCGACGGCGTCGGCATTCAGCACCTCCTCCACGGCCGTGTAGTTGGACAGGTCGCAGTCCAGCCCCAAGGTGAGGCAGGCACGGGGTGCATAGTAGTTCATGATGGTGTCGATGTAAATCCGGGCGCCGATGGAATCGGACGGTTCCGTGGCGTTCGGGTTGTTCCAGGCCCAGAATTGCCAGGGCGACGAATCGAGCGGATCGGTCGGGGTGAAAGGCAGGAGGCCTTCGAAGCCGTCGTTGCGGCTGTCGGCGGCGGCGGTGTAGGGATCGGACCAGTTGATGTCGTCGAATGGGCTGTTGTTGCCGAACTCATTGACCAGTTTCTGGGCGAGGTAGCTACCCTGGACTTCCACCACCGGGAAATTGACCACCGGTACGAGGACCGTACCTTCCTGATAAGGGGCGAAGGGATCGGTCTTCACATGATAGGAGATGAGCGAAGGCTGTCCGGGATCCACCCAGGAGGAGTCGCCGATGGCGCCGCCCATGTTGACGGCCAGCTGGAAATCGGAGCTGTAGTCGACGTGGTTCGGGTGGCAGAGCGTATCGCCCGGGGCGAAGATGGGGTAGCCGGGCGGGACGAGGCCGACCTGCTTGCCTTCCACGTCACCGTTCACCCCTTCGATGACCATCGGGATGGGACCGGGAAGCAGGAACTTGGGGATCAGCGTCTTGTTGTAGTTGTCCAGCGCCATGGTATTCAAGGTGATGTACCCACCGGTACCATCGCCCCAGAGGACGATCTTGTCCGGGTCGATACCATAGGGATTGCCGTTTTCCGCTGCGGTCCGCTTGAAGTACCGGATGGCGGTCCGGGCATCCTGGACCCCGCGGTAGGCGGCGTTGATGAGGAACCAGCGGCGGGTCAGCTCATCCGGGTCGAAAGGATTCCAGCCCAGGCGGTAGTCGGCGGAAGCGGCGACGTAGCCCATCTTGGCCAGGCGGGTACAGACTTCCACGGCGATGGAATCGGTGCGGAGACCGCCGATACCCCCGTTGCCCGGATGCGGGAAAAAGTTTCCGGTGTGGAAAAAGATGACCAGCGGCCGTTCCGTTTCCGTGTCACCCACCGGTTGGTAGAGGTCCAGCACCAGGGGTTGCTTGAAAGGGTGGGCGTCATTGGACGGGTCGCTGTCCAGGAGCAGGATGATGGAGGCATTCTGGCCGTAGAAGATGCCCTGGGTGACCTGCACTTCGTCGAAGACTTCCGACACATACCGCTGGGCATGGCCCACGGTGGCGACGGCCGTCAGGAGAAGTGTAAGAAGCATGTTGAATTGTCTCATGATCTACAGAGTTTAATGAAAGTAAAGGGTGCGTACGATCCGCTTTCCGGCGCACATCCCGGCAATTCCGCGGACGGATGGGTTCCGGACGGGAATCAGCGGAAAGATACGGTTACAAACGGTTTGTATTTGGCGTTTCCAAGACGGAAACCTTATTTTTTGTTCCATTCGTAGACCAGCTGTACGTACGCCAGCCGGCCGATGCGGGGCCCTCCGTAGGTCTCGAAGTGGATGTTGCGCAGGAGGTTGGACGCACCGGCCTTGATGGTGGTGTGCCATTTTTGCACCTTGCAGTTCACCTGTGCGTCGAGCAGCCCGTAGCTCGGGATGAAGCCGGTGAATTGCGGCGAGCCTTCGAAGAGGAAGCCCTCCACCCACTTGTAGTTGATGTTGAAGCCCGTCTTCCGAAGCCGGAAGAGGCCGGCGTTCAGGGGGATATCCCGGCCGGACAGGCTGACGTTGAACTTGTGCTCCGGCGTGTTGAAGGCCGGAACGATGGGGTCGTCCGTCAGGGTGTTGAGGCGGTTCCAGCTGTAGTTGCCCGCCAGCTGGAAATAATCGCCGAAGTAATAGTTCATGCCGATGCTGAATCCCTGGGAGGTGATGATTTCCTGCGAGTTGGCGGCATACCGGTAGGCGGTGATGGTCTCCGGGATACTGGAGTTTTCCCGGAAGCGGATGTCCAGCCCGATCTGGAAGCCCAGGAAATCCTTGTACCGGTTGTAGTAATATCCGGCGTCGACATAGAGCTTTTCGAAAAGGGTGGTGCGGTATCCCACCTCGAAGGTCCGGACTTTTTCGGGGCGGACCGGTTCGATGTCGAAGTATTCGAGCAGGCCGATGTTGAGGAAGTTCCGGCGATAGTTGTCGAACGACTCGAGGGTCACCAGGTTGGAGGCGCCCTCGAGGTTGCCGGAGAGGATGGCACGGCCAACCTTGAGGAACAGGTATTGGTCGGTGAGGGTCGGATTCCGGATGGCCGAGGAGAAGGACACCCGGAGGTAATTGTTCGGCTTGGGTTGGAAGACCAGGGATGCGGCCGGGGTGGAGATCCAGTCGAAGTTTTGGTTCTTGTCGACCCGGAAAGTCCCGCTCAGGCGGAGTTTCTCATCGAGGAAAGATTTGTCGAAGCCGGAATACAGGCCGAATTCGAAGTTGGTGATTCGGATGCCGGCGGTATCGTAGAAGATGGTACCGTCGGAATCCGGGGTGTAGTAGCGGGCGCTGCCACCGGTGACGATCCGGTCCGTGAAAGCGGGCCGGAAAGTGTATTCCCCCTGTACGTGGTAGAGCGCGGATTTGTCGTAGAAGCGGGTACCGCCTTCCGCATCGTTCGATTTGGCACGGCGGATCCGGTCGAATTCCGCTTGGAACCGGGGGGATCCCGGTTGGAAGAAATCGAAGGTCTCGCTGTTTGCGTTCGGGTTTTCCAGGTTGGCGAAGCCGGCGACGAGGTCATGCCAGGCGCGGAGGGTATCCTGGAAGTTCGTCAGCCAGTTGTTGGCGGCGCGGACCAGCGAATCCTGATTGAGATAGCCGAAGGTGCCGGTGACCGGGTCGAAGACCAGGGGGGTATTGGCGAAATCCGGATAGCCGAGGGCGACCATCCTTGCGTTGTTGGATTTGGAGATGTTGTTCTTCCAGGCGCGGCGGTAGTCGTCCGACCAGGTGATGTCGTCTTTCGACAACTGTTGCAGCAGCAGGGCGGTGAAATAAGGGTCGTAGGAATCCCCTGCGTCGTCATGGGTGGCGTAGAACCGCAGGAAGTATTGGTTTTCCTTGCGCAGCTCCAGCCGGTTTTGATAAAAACGGATGTTGCGGAGGCTGAACCGGTTGTCGCCCTGGTAGACGGTGGTCCCTTTTCCGAAGTTGGAGGAGAGGATGATTTCGGGGGATTCCTCCTGCTTGTCAGGTCGGAGGCGCCAGTGGAGGGCGGCGCCGAGCTTGAGGTTATTGGTGCCGTAATCCACCAGGTCGATTTCCCGGTATCCGCTGCGGTACCAGGTGCCGAGGCCGGGTGTGTTCCAGAGGGAGGTGTCGGAGGTGTTGGCAGGGAAGAATTCGTCGCCGTAGATATTGACGGCGTCATAGCGGCCGGGGTTGTCCCGGTCGACCAGGCTGCCGTCCACCGGGTCGTAATTGTCGGCGACCCAGTCGTCCGCCTGGAAATACTGGAAATTCAGCTTGAGGCCGAGATAGGCATGCCCGTCCGCATTCGTCAGGGCATCCGCCCAGCGGAAGCCGCCGTGATAAAGGGAGCGTTCCCCGGTCTTGATCATGCCCGACAATCCCCGGTGATAGAACGGGGATTTGGTCGTCATGCTGATGACACCGTTGAAGGCATTGGGGCCGTAGAAGGCGGAACTGGCACCCTGGATCAGTTCGACCCCCAGCACGTCAAGTTCGGAGGACCCCAGGAAGTTGCCCAGGGAAAAATTGAGTCCGGGCGCCTGGTTGTCGACGCCGTCGATGAGTTGGAGGGACCTGACGGGACTCGTGCTGTTGAAGCCCCGCATATTGATGACCTTGAAGCCCAGGCTCGCGGCGGTCAGGTCCACCCCCTTGAGGTTGCCCAGGCCGTCGTAGAAGTTGTCGGAAGGGGTTTCCTTGATGCCAATCAGGTCCAGCGATTCCACGGTCAGGGGGGATGCCTTTTGCTTCTCGGAGATACGTTGCCCGACGATCTCGACCTCCATGACGGTCAGCGTCGCCTCGGAAAGTTGGATATCCAAGGCTCGGGAGGCCTCCGAGACGGTGAGCGTGAGGTCCTCGAAACCGGTGTAGGAGATGGAGAGCGTCACCGGGAGTCCGCCTTTGAGGGACAATTCGAAGCTGCCGTCCACATCCGTGATGGCGCCTTCGCCGGTGGATGGGACGAATACGCTGGCGCCGATGAGGGGGTCGCCGCTTCCGGCATCCGTGA
This sequence comes from uncultured Saprospiraceae bacterium, assembly GCA_964573725.1. GTDB lineage: Bacteria > Bacteroidota > Bacteroidia > Chitinophagales > Saprospiraceae > UBA6168. The sequence goes on along the minus strand of CAZNLJ010000028.1, from coordinate 2,915 downwards.
CGGACCCTTTCAAGGTCGTTTGTGCGAAGGTGGATGCTGCGGAAACCAGGCATGCCATCCAAAGGGTGGTGCGCAGGATGAGTTGTTCCATGTATTTCGGCAGTTTTTTCGGTGAGGCAGCGGACCCGTCACCGGTATGTACGGCAGGGCGGTTTCGGCCCGGACAGGTACAAATCGATGCAAGATAGGCAATTTCCGGAATCTTGCATACGGCGGTGCAAACATGCGGAACCGGCCCCGGCGGCACTTCAGGCCAAGGTCAGCAGGGAGATGCCGAAGCCGGCGACGATGGCCAGCAGCCTGCCCGGCGATATGGCATGGTGGCCGGGTGCATCCGTCTCGAAAATGATGACGGTGGCGATGTGCAGCAAGGAACCGACGGCAAAGGCCAGGATCGCCCGCTGCCAGTTGCGGTCGATGCTGACGAGGTCGGCCAGGCCGGCCCCCAGCGGCGACATGGCCGCAAACACCAAGAGGCAGCACCAGGTCCAAGGGCGGGAAAGGCCGGCTGCCAGCAACAGGGTGACCAGTGCAAATGCAGCCGGAATGTGATGCAGGACAATGCCGTACAACAGGTGGTTGTGGCTGTGGGAATGCCCGAGTTCCGCTTCGTGGAACTGGTCGTAATAACTCAGGGGCATCCCTTCGACAAAAGCATGGATGCACAAACCCGCCATGACGGAAAAGACGAATCCGGCCGAGAATCGGTGCGGCGCATGGATGTGGCCGTGTTCCACCCCTGCCGAGAATTGCTCCAACAGCAATTGGATAAAAAATCCCAACAAGATCCAAATCCCCGTCCGGTGGCCGCCACCGGTGAAGACCCAGGGCAGCAGGTGCAGGACCGCAATGCCCAGGATATAGGCACCGCTGAACGACAACAGCAGCTTTATCAGGTCTTTCCGGACCAGCCGGAAAAAGAAGCCGAGGCTGCCGCCCGCTACCACGGTGGACAGCAGGAACAAAATTTGCCAAACGGACATGTATGATTGTCTTTTATCCGGACGCGGTCCGGGGAGGCACCACGGATGCCACCCCCACCTGCCGCCGGGAAATCCGGTATGTCGGCCGGTCAGCCGGTGCCGTCCGGGCTGCCCGGCGCTTCCGGCAGCACCGGCTCCGGCCCCGCTTCCCCGGCTTCCGGTGGCCGCGGGCCGGCCAGGAGCAAGCGGTCGGTGGCCCGGAGCCCCAACCAACCCAAGGTGCTGCCGAGCAGCGCTCCCGCCAGGGCATCCATCGGGTAATGGACCCCTACGTAGACCTGGGCGAAAGCGACCGCCGCCGCCCAGACCGGCAAGAGCAGCCGGGCCCATGGCCATCTTCCGCCGAAACAGCCGCCCAGGAAAACCGCCATGGCGAAATGGTTGGCGGCATGAGACGACGGGAAGCTGTAGCCGCTCCCGCAGGATACCAGCAGCCGCAGCTCCCGGTCCGCGTCCAGGACCTTGCAGGGACGTTCCCGGGCCACCACCCGTTTGACGAGCCGGCTGGAGACCAGGTCCGTCGCGCCGACCGTCGCCAGCCAGCCGACCAGCAGGAAAATACCCGCCCGGCGGCCGTTGACCGACAGGAAACCGGCGATGAACACATAGGCCGGAAGCCAAAGGTACTTGTCGCGGAGCCAGGGTATCCATCCGTCCAGCCACGCATGCGCGCAACCCCGGTTGACGGCTTGGAACCAGCCCGCATCCAATTGAGACAGGTATTCCCCCATGATATTTCGTTTGGTCGCTGCCGGCCGGTCAATGCAGGGCCGGTCGGATCGGAAGGCCGGCGATGACCGCCCCTTCCTGGTCCATCCACCACCGCAAGCGGTCGTATACCGCCGCCTCCTCGAAATAATGCAGGGCCATCTTGACGAAAACATGCCCGTGCTTGGCTTCGGAGGCCCATAACAACTTGTAGAAACGTTGCAGGCCGGGATCTTCCTGTGCCTCGCTGACCAGCCGGAACCGCTCCGCCCCCCGCGTCTCCACGACCGAGGCGATCAGCAGCCGGTCCAGGAAACGGCGGCGGACATCACTGTGGCTCCGCTTCAGCAAGGCGGCGACATACGGGTCCTCCCCGATCTGGTGCGCCAATGGGATCCCCCGCGCGGCCATCAGTTCGTATACCTGCCGGAAATGTTCCAGCTCCTCGATACCGATGGCGATGAGTTCCGGAATGATCTCCAGCCGGTCCGGGTATTTCGCCACCAGACTCATCGCCAAGGCACTGGCTTTGCGCTCGCAATCGGCGTGGTCCTGCAGGAAAGAGGGAAAATCGGCGATGACCGCCTCCACCCAAGCCGGGCTGGAGGGAACGGTGATGTCGAGGTTCAGTTTCATGCCGGTGGTGTTCTGGTGCAAAGATAGGGAAGCCAAGCCCGGATACGGCCCGGCCACCACGCGTAAATGTCGGGACCCAAGGCGCCGGCGGCCCATAACCATCGACCGGGTATTTCCGGTGCCCCCATGCCCACACGGCCCCGCGGCGGGAAATCCGCCCGGACCGCCGGGTTGTTTCCGCCGGTGGGAAGTCGTCGCCGGCGGAACCACTTTACGGCTGCTTTCCTTATCTTTGCCGCACCGGTCGCCGCCGTGGCATTCCAGCATCCCGACAACACGAAGGCTGCCCGCGCAAGTGGTCCCTGCGTACCACCGGTCATGATGCCGCACCGGAACACCGCAGCCCGCCGGATACGCCGGCCGCCCCATTCCGGGCCGGTCCGCACGGTCCGCCGGACCGACGCAGCAAGTATACACCAATTCAATCAACATCACATGCAATCAACGGAAACGATTCAGAAATTCAAGGTCAAGGATATTTCCCTCGCGGAGTGGGGGAGAAAGGAAATCGCCCTGGCGGAAGCGGAGATGCCGGGCCTCATGGCCTTGCGGGAGGAATACGGACCCTCCCGGCCCTTGCAGGGTGCC
>CAZNLJ010000027.1:0-62187 GCA_964573725.1 uncultured Saprospiraceae bacterium | reverse complement strand
GGGCGAGGGCGAGGTCGGACCAACGGTCGCCGACGACAAAGCTGTTGGCCAGGTCGCAGCTGCCGTCCAGGTATCCGGTCAACATCCCGATCCCGGGTTTCCGGGTGGGCAAGCCTTCCTCCTCGAAGCTGCGGTCCACATGTACCGCGTGGAAATAAATGCCTTCCTGGCGGAGGATTTCCAGGAGCTTGTCCTGGACCTTCCGGAAGGCCGGTTCCGGATAAGCATCCGTTCCGAGGCCGTCCTGGTTCGTCACCATGACCAGCTCGAAACCCAGGGCGGATTGGATCTGGTACAGGTGGCGGATGAGGCCCGGCATCAGGACCAGGTCCTCGAGGGTATCGACCTGGTAGGTTTCCGGTTTTTCCCGGATCAGGACCCCATCGCGGTCCAGGAAGAGGATTTTACGCATGACTTGTGCTGTTTAGCGGGCGTGGCCGGCGGGATCTTACCCGGGCCGCCATTGTGAAATGAGCTGGAGAAGTCGGTGGTTTTCCGCGGCGGTACCGACGGTGATGCGGAGACAGTGGGCACAGCCGGGCTCCCGGGAGCGGTCGCGGACAACCACCCCGTGCTCCAGCAGGAACCGGAACACCGCCGCGCTGTCCTGGAAACGGACCAGCAGGAAATTGGCCTGGCTGGGGAAAACGGTCCGGACCGCCGGGAGGCGGGCCAGTTCCACGGCCAGGGTTTCGCGGTCGGTCACCCGGCGGCGGACCTGTTCCCGGAAACGCTCCGTTTGGGCCAGGCCCCGGAATACGGCTTGTTGGGCGGGCAGGCCGACGTTGTAAGGGTACTTCACCCGGTTGAAATGATGCACCAGCCAGGGGTTGGCAAAAGCCATCCCGACCCGGGCGCCCGCCAGTCCCCAGGCCTTGGAAAAGGTCTGCAGGACCACCAGGTGCGGAAATTCGGCCAGTCGCAGCGACCAGGAGGCTTGGTCCGAGAAATCGAGGTAAGCCTCGTCGAGCACGACGATACCCGGAAAATCCCGCAGCAGCCGCTCGACCAGGACCGGATCGAAGCAATTGCCGGTCGGATTGTTCGGACTGCAGAGGAACAGGAGCCGGGTGTTCCCGGTGACCGCCGCCAGGACCTCATCCGGTCGGGGTTGGAAGCGGTCGTCCAGGGCGACTTCCCGGACCGCGGCGCCGTGGATATCGGCCTGGACCTTATACATCCCGTAGGTCGGGGGGCAGAGCAGGGCCGAATCCAGGCCGGGCCGGCAGAAGATTCGGAACAAGAGGTCGATGGCCTCGTCGCTCCCGTTGCCCAGGAAGATGTTCTCCGGCGGCAGACCCTTGAAGCGGGCAATGGCCGCCTTGAGTCCGGACTGGAGGGGGTCCGGGTAGCGGTGGAGATTTTCGCCGAGGAAATCCTCCGGATGTTCATTGGCGTCCAGGAAGATGGCGGCGCTCCCCTGGAATTCGCTGCGGGCGGAGCGGTAGGGAATGAGTCGCCGGATTTCCGGGCGGACCAGGTTTTCCAATTCGGGTAAGGAGATCATACCGGAGGATTACGGGTTGAAGTCGGGATCGGGCATATCCATCCGGAGGGATACCGAGCGGGCATGCGCCGGCAATTCCTCTGCCAGGGCCATGGTGACGATATGAGGCCCGAGGGTACGGAGGCCGGCGCGGGAAATTTCCTGGAAAGTGATCTTCTTGAGGAAAGTATCCAGCGACACCCCGCTGAAGCTGCGGCTGAAGCCGTTGGTCGGCAGGGTATGGTTGGTTCCGGAGGCATAATCGCCTGCCGCCTCCGGGGTGAAATTACCGAGGAAGACCGATCCGGCGTTCCGGACCAGCTCCGCGAGGGAAGCCGCCTGTTCGCAGGCCAGGATCAGGTGTTCCGGTGCATAGCGGTTGATGGTGTCCAGCACGGCGTTGCGGTCGGGCAGGCACAGGGCGGCGCTATGGGATAAGGCACCGGCCAGGGCGGCCTGCCGGGGCAGGGAGGCGGCCTGGGCCTGGACGGCTTCGTGCACGGCATGAAGGACCTGCGGGTCGGTGGTCAGCAGGATGGCCTGGGCATCGGCATCGTGTTCGGCCTGGGCCAGCAGGTCCGCGGCGACGAAAGCGGGGATGCAGGAAGCATCCGCATAGATCATGACTTCGGAAGGGCCGGCCGGCATATCGATGGCGATACCATCCGCCTGCACCCCTATTTTGGCGGCGGTCACGAAACGGTTGCCCGGGCCGAGGATCTTATCGACCGGTGGAACGGATGCCGTTCCGTAAGCCATGGCCGCAATGGCCTGGGCGCCGCCGACCCGGAATATCCGGTGGATGCCGGCCACTTGCGCGGCATAGCAGATGGCGGGATGGACGGAACCGTCGGGTGCGGGCGGGGTGCATAGGATAATTTCCCGGCAGCCGGCGATGGCGGCCGGTATACCGAGCATCAGGACCGTGGAAAACAAGGGTGCGGAGCCACCGGGGACATAGAGACCGACCCGGTCGATCGGGACGGATTTCCGCCAGCAGGTCACGCCGGGCATGGTCTCCATGGGCGGAAAGGACTCCCTTTGGGCGGTATGGAAAGCCCGGATATTGGCGGCGGCAAGGTCGATGGCCGTCCGGAGCGGACCGGGGACGGTCGCGGCGGCGGCCGCCAGGGCATCATCCGGCAGGGCGACCGTTGCCGGGGCGGCACCATCGAAGGAGCGGGTAAACGCCAGCAGGGCCTGGTCTCCCTGGGTGCGGACGGCGGCAAGGATATCCCGGACGGTAGCGAGGACGGCGGGATCGGCGGCATGGGCGGGGCGGCGGAGGGCCGCCCACAGTTGTTCGGAAGTCGGATATTCCAGTAGCTGCATAAAAGGAGGATTGGGTCAGAGGATCATCTTTTCGATCGGTACCACCAGGATTCCCTGGGCGCCGGCGGCCTGCAGGTCCTCGATGATATCCCAGAAATGGTCTTCCTGTACCACGGAATGCACGCTGCACCATTGCGGGTCGGCGAGCGGCACGACGGTCGGGCTTTTCATGCCCGGGATGACGGACAGGATTTCCGGGAGATTGCCGCTGGGTGCGTTGAGCAGGATATACTTGTGTTTCCGGGCCTTGTTGACGGCCCGGATGCGGAAAAGCAGTTTGTCGAGCAGCTGCCGTTTCGCCTCGGCGAGCATCGGGTCGGACACCAGGACCGCCTGGCTCTCCAACACCGTCTGCACCTCCTTCAAGCCGTTGGAAAGGAGGGTACTGCCCGTACTGACCAGGTCGCAGATGAAGTCCGCGAGTCCGATGCCGGGCGCGATCTCCACGCTGCCGCTGATTTCATGGATGTCCGCCTGCACCCGGTGACGGTCCAGGAATTGCCGCAGCAAGTGCGGATAGGTCGTGGCGATGCGGCGGCCCTGCAGGCTGGCCGTCCCTTCGTACACATCCCCCCGGGGCATGGCCAACGAAAGTCGGCAGCGTCCGAAGCCGAGCGCTTCCTCCACCGACACCGACCGGTTTTTCTCCAACAGGACGTTCTCGCCGACGATGCCGCAATCGGCCACACCGTCCTCGACGTATTGCGGGATATCGTCATCCCGCAGGAAGACCACTTCCAGCGGAAAACTGGAGGCCACCGTCCGGAGACGGCCGGCATAATGCGGCAGGCCGATGCTGCAGGCCTTGAGCAAGGCGACGGAATCATCGTGCAGCCGCCCGGATTTCTGGATGGCCATCCGCAAGGGGACGGTCGGTGGGGGCGTCATGAAGTCGGTTTGTTCCTTCGGCATGGCAGTAGCTGCAGGTTTGTAAATTGTTTGACGGGCCGGAATCGCCCGGCATAACCCCGGCGGACCGGGTTCGGGCCGGGCCACCATCGGCGTACCCCAAACAAAAAAGGCCTGCGGTGGGACGGCAGGCCTTTTTCGTTGGAGGATGGTTCGCATCATGCGCCACAAACCCATACACGGTGCCTGCCGGAACGGAGCACATGATGATGGGAATGGTTAAAGGCGATCGGACGAACCATAAACGGATTGATTGATAAGCAAAAGTAGGAGACAGGCATCGATAAACCAACCGTTCGCATGAAAAATTTTCCCGTTCCGAAAAATGGTGACAAAAGTTACCCGGCGCCCCCCGCCGGGGACTTAACTTAGCTTTTTTTGAACAACGACGAACCGTGGAAACGAATCTGAAGACTCAATTGAAGTTGCGAATATTCCCATTTCTGCAATGGTGGGGGGAAGTCGACCGGACCACCCTTCGGGCGGATCTGCTGGCGGGATTGACGGGGGCATTGATTGTATTGCCGCAGGGGGTGGCATTCGCGACGATTGCGGGATTACCGCCGGTATACGGCTTGTACACGGCGATGATCACGCCGGTGGTGGCGGCCTTGTGGGGATCATCCCGGCACCTGGTATCGGGACCGACGACGGCCATTTCGCTGGTGATATTTGCGACGGTGGGGCAATTGGCGGAACCCGGCACCCCGGCCTTCATCCAGGCGGCGTTGACCATCACCTTCCTGGCCGGCATCTTCCAATTGGCGATGGGGCTGGCGCGGATGGGCACCCTGGTCAACTTCGTCTCGCACGTCGTGGTCAGCGGCTTCACGGCCGGGGCGGCCATCCTGATCCTGTTTTCCCAGCTCAAGCACTTGATGGGCTTGAACATCCGGTCGGGCAGTTCCCTGGTGGCGACCCTACGCAACATCCTGGCCCATCTCGGGGAGACCAATCCTTGGGCCTTGGGTTTGGGCATGGCGACCTTGGCGGTGGCCATGCTATCGAAGCGGCTGTTGCCGAAGATACCCCACCTGCTGGTCGGATTGGTCTTCAGCAGTATGGCGGCCTATTTCCTGGGCGGGGAATCGGTCGGATTGCGGGTGGTCGGGAAGGTCAGCGGCGTCTTGCCGCCGTTTTCCGTGCCGGAGCTGGACGCCTCCACCTTTGCGACCTTGGCGCAAAGTGCCTTTGCGGTGGCCTTACTGGGGCTGATCGAGGCGGTGGCCATTGCGCGGTCGATCGCCACGAAGTCCTTGCAGGAGATAGACGGGAACCAGGAGTTCATCGGGCAGGGCTTATCGAACCTGGTCGGGAGTTTCTGGTCCTGCTATGCAGGTTCCGGTTCGTTCACCCGGTCGGGGATCAATTATTCGGCGGGGGCCCGGACCCCGCTGGCGGCCGTCTTTGCGGCCGTCCTGCTGGCCTTGGTCCTGTTGTTGGTCGCCCCCCTGATCGCCTACCTGCCGAATGCGGGCATGGCGGGGATCATCATCCTGGTGGCCTACAACCTGATCGATTTCCATTTCATCCGGACAGTGGCCCGGGCCAGCAAGCGGCAGGCGACCGTCCTGTTCATCACCTTGCTGGCGACTTTGTTCGTCGAGTTGGAATACGCCGTCTTTGTCGGGGTCATGTTCTCCCTGATATTCTACCTGCAGCGTACCTCCTCGCCGAACGTGGCGATACTCGCCCCCGATCCGGAGGATGCACAGCGCCGCTTCATCTACACGGAGCGGAAGCCCCTGCCGGAGTGTCCGCAGGTCCGGATGCTGCGGATCGACGGCTCCATTTTCTTCGGCTCGATCAACCACATATCCTCCGAAATCCGGCGGCTGACCGATGCGGAGGAAGGGGACGACGATTGCAGGCACCTGTTGATCATTGCCAAAGGCATCAACTTCATCGATGTGGCGGGATCCGAGTGGTGCGTCCAGGAAGCCCGGCGATGGAAGGACAAAGGCGGCGGCATGTACTTTTCCGGGCTGAAGCTCATTGCGCAGGACACCCTGATCCGGGGCGGATTCAAGGCCGTCATCGGGGAAGACCACTTTTTCGCCACGAAACAGGAGGCGGTTGCGGCGATCATCCGTCGCTTGGACATGGATGTCTGCCGCAGCTGCCGGGCGCGGATATTCCTGGAATGCGAAACCTTGCCGGGCGGCGGGAAAGTCGACGGCGGCTGAGGCCGGCCGCGGGGCGGGAGAAGAAAGCGCGGGCAAAATTTCATAATCAGGTCGTGGTTCAATACATTTACATTTTCTTCCTATTTGAATAAAACGGGACAAACCACGACCCAACCATGGCCACACCACCCAGGCACCAGCCGTACCTGCCGGACAAGGGATTGGAAGCCGCCGCCTCCGTCGCCCTGGAACTGGGGCTTCCCTTGTTGGTGACCGGAGAGCCGGGCACCGGAAAAACCCAGTTGGCCTATTGGCTGGCCGCCGAACTGGGCGGCGAAGTCCTCCGTTTCAATACCAAGACCGGATCGCAGGGCCGCGACCTGTTCTACCGGTACGATGCCATCCGCCATTTCCGGGATTCCCAGCAGGGAAAAGTCAACCCTTTGGGATACATACAGTTCGAGGCCCTTGGGAAAGCCATCCTGCATGCGGCCGAACGCAGGTATGTGGTTTTGGTGGATGAAATCGACAAGGCATCGCGGGATTTTCCCAACGATTTGTTGTTCGAGTTCGAGCAATTGGCATTTTCCATCCCGGAAGCGACGGCGGCGGACATTGCGGCATTCGACTGGCGGGGGCACCACGGGATAGACCCGCCGGTCCCGGACGAATCCGGAAACCTCCGCTGTCCGGACCGGTTCCCCCGGCCGGTGCTGGTGCTGACCAGCAATTCGGAAAAGAACCTGCCGGATGCGTTCCTGCGCCGCTGTGCCTTCTATCACATTCCCTTTCCGGATGCCGGGCAGCTCCTGTCCATTGTCCGGGCGCACGGTTTGATGCAGGCATCGTTCACGGAGCGGGTGGCGGAGCAGGCCGTCGCCTATTTCCTCCAGCTGCGGGAGCAAGGACTACGCAAGAAGCCCGCCACGGCGGAGCTGCTCGCCTGGATCCACCTGCTGACGCGCCGGGGGCTGGACCCGACCGCGGCGGCACAAGATCCGGAGCTGGCCGACCAGATCCGGCGGACCTTCAGCCTGCTGGCCAAGAACCGGGAGGACCTGGACCGGTTGTCCACCGAATTCCGCTTCCACTGATATGATGGCGATGTTGGCATATTCCTTTGACCAGCGGGATCCCCTGACCCAGTTGGACAAGGAGCTGGAAAGCGTACAGACCCTATTGCAGACGGGCTGGTGCACCCCGGTTCCCTGGTGGAAATGCGGTCCGGCACAAATCCGGCAATTCTTCGACACCTACCGGGAACAGGTCGGCATCCTCCACTTCGCCGGTCACGCGCAGAAGGCCCATTGGATGTTGAACGACCCCTTGGAGGAAACCCGGCTTTCCTTTGTGGAAGCACTGGCCGCCCACATCTGTCAATACGGCGGGTTGCGGTTGGTTTTCCTGAACGGTTGTTCCACGGAAGAGCAGGCGGCGGCCTTCCATGCGCAGGGAGTCCCCTTGGTCATCGCCACCACCCTTCCGTTGAAGGACCGGTACGGACTGGCTTTCGCCCGTTTGTTCTACACCGAATTCTGCACCCGCCACAAGACGGTCCGGGAGGCCTTCCGCGACACCCTGCACGGTTTCCGCTGCGATTACCAGGCCGAGCAGGCCCATTGGACGGATCCGGGGCTGGCCGACCGCATGCGGGGCCTGGACCTCGACGACGGGCCCGAGTCCGGCACGGAGCCGCCCATCTACCGGTTGCTGGAGCACCCTGTACTGGGGGCCGCCGCTGCGGAGCGGCGTTTTGCGGATTGGAACGACGGACGGCGGCAGGCCGATACCGTCCCGCAACAGGACCGGCCGCGGCAGCAGCAAAACGGGGTGGCCCCGGACAGCTACCTGTTGTGCGACCGGTCCGAGCAGGTGGGGACGTTCCAGCGGGAAGTGACCCGCAAACTCCGGTCCGGCGATACGGGCCCCTTGTTTTTTTTCATCCACGACGACGACCGGCACTGCCCTTTCGAACTGCAGCTCCGCCTGCACCGGTATCCGGTCCGGCAATTGCCGGTCCCGGTGATGAGGACGGTTTCCCTGGAGGGATTCGGCCTGCCGTTCACCGACGAAGACCTCAATGTGACCGCCCTGTCGGAATGTTTCGCGGCAGACCTGCCGGCCGTATTCGACCCCCATCGAAACCGCCATGTCCTGCGCCCGATGGTACCGGAACCATCGCTGCTGTTGGTCTGCCATGACCTGGGCGGCATGGATTGGGAAGCGGGCTGGGCCGACTTCTTCCGCGACTATATCGAGCGGTATGCCCCCGTCCTGGGCTCGGAACTGAGCGGCCGGCTGGCCATCCTCTTCCTGCGGGAATACTACGAGTCGGACGATCCCTTCCAGGAACTGTTCGACCGGTTGGCCCGCCGGTATCCGGGGCGGGCATTCAATCTTTCCCGGCTGCCCCTGGTGACGCCCGGGCACATCGGACAATGGCAGCGGGAGGTATTCCGGGAGACCTTCGTGTCGCTTTCCGCCCTGTTCGGGCCGGACGGTGGAGACCCGGCCGACCGGGGCATTCCCTTCCTGGAGGCCAAGGAACGGCTGTCCGACCTCATTTCGGCCTTCAACGCCCGGGGAATACGCGCCGAAGGCGGGCGGCCCGGCTAAGCCTCCGCGGGAAGCGGGCCGGGCCGGCTTTCTTCGGCCGACCATAACATCGTGGCAACACCTGATCGATGGAACCATTGGCACGACATGCCTTCGAACCTTTCCTGACGGCCTGGACCGCCCAGGGCTATTACCTGGGCATCGATACCTGGCTGCGGATCTACCGCTGGCTCGACCTTCGGCAGGAGCAGGAGCCGACGGCCCGGCACGAACCGGCCGATGTATGTGCCGCCCTCTCCGCCATGATCTGCCATTCCGCGACCGAGCAAGTCCGGTTCCGGCAACTGTTCGAGCAGTATTTCGGCCCGGCGGCGGAAGGCGGGCTCCCCGTACCGGATCCCGGAAGCGAGACCCCGACCGCATTGCCGCCGCTTCCTGTGCCGGCCGTCCCGGAACCACCGACCCCGGCAGGGGAGATGACCGCCACCGCCGGGGAACCGCCCCGGTACAGCGGGCCATTCCGCCTGACCCTCCGGCTGCCGACACCCAGCCTGCGGATCTGGAACCACCCTGCCATGGACCGGGCGGCCCTGCCGCTGCGGGAAAAGATATGGGCCGACACCTACGACTGGGACATCCCGCGGAGCATCGGGCACACCATCCGGTCGGGCGGTGTGCCGCAGTTCGTCTACCGGCGGCGGAAGCGGGCACCGCAATACCTGGTATTGGTCGCACAGCAAAGCCGGCAGGACCACCTGGCCGCCTTTTACCGGGAGCTGGTGTTGGAAATGAACCGCCGGGACCTGGAGGCGGACTGTTACTATTACGACACCACACCGGACATCGTATGGAAAGACCGGGAAAGCATGCATCCCGGCCAGCCCATCGAACGGTTGGCCGGCGACTATCCCGATGCCGCCGTGCTGTGGGTCGACACGGCGGACCAGCTGTTGGACCGGCCGGCGTTGCGTCCGTCGCCCCTGGCCATCCGCATGCAGGAATGGTGGACGCGGCTGGCCTTGCTGGAGACCAGTCCGGTGACCCATTGGGGGGCAGCGTGTTGGGCGCTGTGTCCCTGCTTTCCGGTGGTCCCTGCGACGGCCGAGGGGCTGGCCAGCCTCGTACCCCAGTGGGCCTCGCGCCATTACCGGACCCCTTTGTACTGGCAGCAGGCACATCCGGAGCCCTCCATGCCGAGCCTGCGCCGGCGGGGCCGGGAAGTGCCGGCGGACCTGTTGCCCGCACTGCGCCGGTATCTCGGGGCCGACGGGTTCCACTGGCTATGCGCCATTGCCTGGTATGCAGACCTGCATGTATCCTTGAGCCTGCTGCTGCACCAGGCGGTGCTCCCGCCGACGGCCGACCGGTCCGCCTGGGAGCGGCAACGTCGCCATTGGCTGGCCTTCCATCGGCTGAGTCGGCTGCCCTGGCTTCGCAAAGGGCCTTTGCCACGGGAAATCCGCGAGGTCTTGCGGCACCAGCTGCCCGAAACGGCGGCGGCGGCGGTCCGGGCCCAGCTGTTGCAGGTCATGGAGCACTCTTCCCAGCATGTACAATCCGGCTCCCTGGCGGAAAGCAACCGCTTGTTCACCATCGCCTGGCTGAAAAGCGAACAAAGCGGCCTGCCCATCACCGACCATATACCCGGAGACGTCACCATCGAGCCGGCCGGCATCACCGACAGCCTCGGCCGCCGGGTCTGGCAGGCCGAACTCGCCGGCCGGCCGATGGCCGCCGGGACGTCCCCACCGGCCGGAACCGACGCCCAAGTTTCGGCGGCAACCGGCGACAGCCCGGCGGATCCGGAGGACTCCCCCGACCACCTGTCCCTCCTCCGCAACATATCCCATTTTCAGGAAGCCCTCCACTGGATGCAACAATGGGAAACCGGAAGCGGGCCACAGGCGGATGTCTCCGTATGGAACGCCTTGATGGAAAAGGCGGACCATGCCGAAGCGCAATTGACGGTACTCGGAGCCATGGCCCGCGCCGGCGTAGGCCCCGACGGTGATACCCTCCGGGCCGCCTTGCAGGCGGCCCGGGAAATCGACCCGGTCATGCCGGCCGTGGAACAACTGCTCCTGGCCGGCATATCCCTGACAGGGGTCGCCACCGACCTCCTCCTGGCAAGGACCACCGGCTACGAGGAGGCGTACCGGCTCTTCCACCACCTGTTCAAACGGTCCGGCCAACGGCCTGGCATCGAAGCCTACACCGTGCTGCTGAAAAGGACCGACAACGAACGCGAAGCCCGCTCCCTGCTGGCGGAAATGCAGCAGCAAGGCATCCGGCCCGACCCGATCTTCTACACGGTCCTGATCACCAAGACCGAAAACTACCGCCGTGCCCGAGGAATCCTCCGGGAAATGCAACAGCAAGGCATCCGGCCCGACCCTGCGGTGTACACCACCCTCTTTTCCCGGACGGAAACCTTTGCGCAGGCACAGGACCTTTTCCTCGACCTGCGCAAGGCCGGTATCCGACCCAACCGGGGCCTGTATGCCCAGATATTGCGGACGGTAACCGAGGCGGGGCAGGCCGACTGGGTGGCCGACCAGATGCGGCTGGCCGGATTGGGCGAAGGAACCATCGCCGACACCCTCGCCGCCGGCCGGCCAAGAAAAAGCCCCAAGCCGCCCCGGAAAAAATAACCGCATGCCGACGGGAGAAGCAGCGCCTGTTTTATCCTGTCCTGTGCATCCAACCGACGGAACACCATGGAAGGCCAAGAACCGAGGAACGTATACGCCCTGCTGATCGGAATCGACCGCTACCGCGCGGACCTGCCGCTACCGGGCGGGCTTTCCTTGCCGGCCCTTCGGGGATGTGTGCAGGATGCCCATCGGCTGGCAGCCTATCTGGCGGACGACCCTGCCTGCACCTTCCATCCGATGATACTGGCCGACGAAAAAGCCACCCGGGGGGCTGTCGTCGACGCTTTCCGGAAGCACCTTGGCCAGGCCGGTCCGGAAGACACCGCCTTGGTCTACTTTTCCGGCCACGGCGCCGTGGAGGATGCCGCACCGGGCCTTTGGCAGGAACCCCGGCTGGAATGCATCGTCTGTTATCCGGAAACGCCCCATCCGCCCGGCTTCCTGCTGGCCGACAAGGAGCTCCGGATCTTATTGAAGGACCTGTACGACACCACCCGTTGCCACATTGCAGCCATCTTCGACTGCTGCCATGCCGGCGACAATACCCGGGAAGCGGCGGTACGCCAGGAGGATGTCGGCTCCGTCCAACGGAAGCAAGCGGCTCACGTCTTCCCGGCCCGGAGCTGGGAGGAGTTCCTGTTTGCCGGCCGCTTCCGGCCGGAGCAGTTCGCCGGCCGGTCGATGAACGAGGTCATCGCACAAGCCCCCCACATCCAATTCGCCGCCGCGGAAAAGGACGAGGCCGCCCTGCAGGTCAACGGCAGCGGCCTGTTCACCACCTTCCTGCTGAAGGCCCTGACGGCCAGCCGGGGGAACCTCAGCTACCGGGACCTCTTCCACCGGGTGCGCAATCCCTTGCGCATCCGATACACCCAACGGCCAAACCTGTACACACCCGACGGGGCGGAGGACCTCCGGGAGCTGGGCTTCCTTGGCCGGACGGTAGATCCGGGCACCGCCACCGCCTCCATGGTCTACAACATGAGGCTCGGTTGGATAGCCGACAAAGGTTACCTCCATGGGGTGGTGCCCGGCAGTTCCGTCCAACTGCCGGCCGCCGGGCCGGATTCCCCGGCCTACCCGGTCCGTGACATCGGCCTGGACCAGTGCGGGGTCCAGGTGACCGGCCTGGACTATCAGAAGACCTATGCACTCCGCCTGTCGGGCCTTTCCCTGCCGACCGTGACCCTGCACCTGGTCTCCAGGGACCTCCCGCCGAAAGATGTGCACCAACTAATGGACATCCTCGAGCAGGATACCGGCCTTGCCGTGACCTTTACCGATGTGGCGGCCGGTGCCGATTACGCGCTGGAAGGTTGGCGGGACATGCTTTACCTGACCCTGCCGGGAAATGATTTCCGCCCGCTCCACCGGCCCATCGCCAGCTTCCGGCCCGACGACCCCGACGGCGGTTTGGCCGCGGCGGGGCACCTGCTGTGCACCCGGCTGCACCAGCTAGCCACCTGGAAAAGGTTCCGGCAGCTTCACAACCCCGGGCCGGACAGCCTGCCGGAAGACACCCTCGGAATCCGGCTGGACCAGCTCTATGCCGACGGGACGGAATCCGCGCTCCACCCCGGTCCGGACCGGACCGTCGAAATCCGGTACGAGCCCACACCCGGGGGCAGCAAGCGCTGGGGGGGCCGCATCCGCATCCGGGTCAGGAACCGGCATCCCCGGACCAAGCTGTACATCGCCGCCCTCTACCTGTCGGAAGACGGCGCCATCCGAACCAACCTGCTGGAACCCACGGTCTGGGAATTGCCGCCGGGTGCGGAAAAGACCCTGCGCGACCATCGGAACGGCATCATCCGGATGTCACCGGAAGCCCGGACCTATTGGTACGATGCCCCTTTTTCGACCGATACCCTCTTGGTGGTGGCCGGCAGCGAACCGTTCGAAGCGGACCAAATCGCCCAGGAGCCCTTGCCCGCCCCACCGGATCCGGACCAGGTCCGGGCGGCGGCAATCCTGGAGGGCCGGCAGCCGACGGCGGAAAACGACAGCGCCAGCATCCGGCCACCCGTCCTCTCCGGCTGGCAAACCTACCGCCTGGACCTCCGGTTTGTCAACCCGGAATACCGCCGGATCCGGCCTTCGGACCTGGCCGAGCTGGTAGGCGATGCTTCCCAGGCACTGGCCGACTTCGGCATCGCCCTGTACGGCCGCCAACAAGGGTTCGACCCAGCCTTGACCTTCGACCGGCCGGGAGCGGCGGCGGCCAGGACCGTCCTCCCCTCCGCGCCGGCCCGGAAAGCGGCGTTCCGACGGCAGCAAGCCTCCCGCAGGCGGCAGCTTTCCCCGGACCGGAGCGGCCTGTTGGTCGCCGGCGACTCCTGGATCATCCACCCGACCCGAAAGGACCTGGCCGACCAGCTGGCAGGCTACCTCCCGGTTCACCACCTGTTCACCGCGGAGGGGCAGCCCTGCCTGACCATCCCCTCCCTGGCACATGCCATCCCCCACCCTACCCCGGTCCAGGCCCTCCTGTACAGCGACGGCGGCGACCTGCTGCGCCCGCTCCTCCCCAGCCGCCCCCCCTCCCCGGCCACTCACGACCAAGCCTCCCTGCCACCCGGTTTCCACCAGGCATGGACAAGCTTCGAGGAACGGCTGGAGGACCTGTACCGCCGGATGTCGCACCAGTTCCCCCACCTTACCCTGCTCCTGCACGGCTACGATTATTTCGACCCCCATCCGGCCGGAATCAGACAAATACCACCCGTTTTTTCACCCCCGACCGAAGATTCCGGGGCAGCGGACGAACTTTGGCGCACTCGGATTTGTCAAATAGTCGATGCCTGGAACGAACGGCTCGCCGACTGGGTACAGCGGCACCCCGCCGCCGTCCACTGCGACCTCCGGGGAAGCCATCCCGCCGGAGCATGGTGGGACGAACTCCACCCGGATGACGCGGGGTTCCAGGAAATGGGGCTCCGCATACTGGCCAAGCTGGCCTGAACGGAAACGACGGACGTGCCGACCACCCGCGAAACAAATCCAACAAACGCATGATGTCCACCATCTTCCTCCGGGCCGCCCTGCTTTGCGGTACCATCCTCTTGCCCCTCGGCCGGGCCGCCTCCGCGCAACCCGTCGACGCCAGCCGCCTCGTACAACAAGCCGAAGACCGCCTCCGGGGCGACCGGCTCTATGCGGAAATGAAAATGACCATCATCCGACCCCGCTGGCAACGGGAAATCAGCATGAAATCCTGGAGCCTGGGACAAGACTACAGCATGGTGCTGATCACCGCGCCCGCCCGGGACAAAGGCACCGCCTTCCTCAAACGGAAAAAGGAAATCTGGAACTGGCAGCCCTCCATCGACCGTTCCATCAAACTCCCCCCCTCCATGATGACCCAGTCCTGGATGGGCAGCGACTTCACCAACGATGACCTGGTCGAGCAATCCTCCCTCGTCCGGGATTACACCCACCGGCTGACCGGTACCGACAAGGTGGAAACATACGACTGCCATGTCGTGGAACTCACCCCCAAACCCGACGCAGCCGTCGTCTGGGGGAAAGTGGTCATGTGGATAGAGACGGAACACCTGCTCGAGCTGAAAGTGGAGACCTATGACGAGGAAGGGATGCTCGTCAACACCCTCCTCGGCAAACAAATCCGGCAGCTCGGCGGCCGGCTCCTCCCCACCCGCCTGGAACTCACCCCGGCCGGCAAACCCGGGCACATGACCATCGTGGAGCAACACAAGCTGGATTTCGACACCAAGGTCTCCGCAGATTGGTTCAGCCTGGAAAACCTCAAGCGGCTCGATTGATGCGCCGCGACCCGCATGAAAAAAGTCAATTCCTAAAAAATTTAATCTCATAGGCCCTCCGCGGGCGGATGTCCAATTTTGCTCCCGCGGGAATTTCCGGCCTTCCGCTTTCGGCTCCGCCCCCGGCAGGGAGCCACCCACCCGGTACCGCATCCGACGGCAGCTGCCGTCCCCCCTATCGATTCGGCACTAAGACTACCTGTACATCCGGATTCCTAACCTTTCATCTCCCGGCGGGTATGCCGGTGGTTCAGGTTGACCTTATCGGGAAGCCATACGGCCCTGCCCTGCCCGGTCGGGGCATCCGGTGCATGGCCCCTTTCCGGTGCCGACCCACCGCATCCCGCCCGCATCAAAAAATGTGCTTATGAACCGATTTATCCTTGTTTTTTCCTGGATGGCCAGCGCCCTGTCCGCCCCGGCCCAAGACCCCTCGGTGGTGCGGCAAGTCCTCCGGGACCAATCCTTCCGGTCCCTGCATGCGGCCGTCCCGGCCGACGCTTCCCGACGCACCGCCCCGGAGGAATGGGGTATGGCTACCCTCCTCCCAACGGCCGATCCGCAACGCGTCGGTCCGCGCAATGCCGACCCCAACCAGCTCGACTCCGTCTACCTGTACGGATACGACAGCCTGAACGGAATTTGGTTTCCCCGGCAACGGACCATCCACCTGTACGACGCAGCAGGCAGGCGGACCGAAACCCGGCGACATATCCGGGCCATGAACGGCGCCGGCTGGAAAGCGGAGCTGTGGATCCTGTTCAGCTACGACGCCCAGGGCCGGGAAGTCAACCGCCTCACCAGCCGATGGTCCGATTTTTTCTCCACCTGGCAACCGGCGCTGTCCGATTCGACCGAATACGACGACCTGGGGCGGCCCGTCCGGTACCGGCAACAGGCCTGGCACTTCGCCACCTCCACCTGGCATCACACCTACCAACAGCTCCTGCAGTACGACCCGGAAGGCCGGGTGCGCCACCGGACGGAGCAACAATGGGACAACAACGCTTGGCGCAACCACCATCGGGAACAATTCAGCTACCAACTGCCGGCGGATACCCTGGAAATCCTGACCGAACGACCGGATCCGCTGGACAACGCCGAATGGATACCCGAAATCCGCATCGAATTCGTCTACGGAAGCAACGGCCTCCTCCTGGAAAAGGCACACAACCGCTGGGAAGCCACTTCCGGCTGGGTCCTTCGACAACGGCAGCAGTTCCAGTACGAAGGCAGCGCCCTCACCGGAGCGGTCGACTTCCTGCAGGAGCCCGGCGGATGGTATCCCTACCGGCGTGAACGGTACCAGTACGGCACCGGCGGATGGCTGGCCGAAATCACCGCCCAACAGTGGGATCCCTTCATCGGGGACTGGCGCAACACTTTCCGCGAACACCGGACACCCGATGACCAGGGGCGCCTGCAGACCCGGCATCTCTTCCCCTGGGAGCCGACCGCGTTCGGATTGCTCAACAAAGCCCGGACCCTGCTCTCCTACAACCAAAACGGGGATACCGTCCAGCTCCTCACCCAACACTGGAACGACCTCACCCACCAATGGACCTTAGCCTGGCGGGAACAACGCAAACACAACGGCAACGGCCAGACCAGCGTTTCCACGATGGTGCGGTGGGATCCCTCCGCCGGACAATGGGTGTTCGAGGCGAGGATGCTCCTCCACTATCTCCCCGGCGGCCA
Organism: uncultured Saprospiraceae bacterium; assembly: GCA_964573725.1. Classification (GTDB taxonomy): domain Bacteria; phylum Bacteroidota; class Bacteroidia; order Chitinophagales; family Saprospiraceae; genus UBA6168. The sequence goes on along the minus strand of CAZNLJ010000027.1, from coordinate 45,644 downwards.
GCCGGATGAAGTGCGGTACCAACGTTGGCATCCGAACGGGCAGACCTGGGCGGATACCTACCGGCTTTCCTATGAATACAACCAACAAGGCCAACGGTCCGCCGACGTATTCTACGCCAAGACTCCCGACGGCGACTGGCATCCCTTGGTCCGCTCCCTATACGAATATCATCCCAACGGCAGGACCGCCCTCTTCCGGCACCAACTTTACCAGGAAGGGTCCGGTTGGACCAACGAATACCAGCATGCCTACTCCTACAACTCCGAGGACTTGTTGTCGGAAGACCTGATGTCGGCGTGGGATCCGGACAACCAAGCCTGGCAAGCCAGGGAAAGGACCCTTTACCTGTACGGCCCTTCCGGTTGGATCACCCAGCGGACCCAACAGCGGATGTACCTGGATTGGGTCAACGAACACCGAACCCTCTTCCTGTACGACCCGGACGGCCTCCTGCTGGAGGAACTGCGGCAGGAATGGGTACCCACCCTGTTCGCCTGGCGCAACGAGCACCGGAACAACCACCAATACAACCTGTCCGGTGTCCTCCTGCAGCAGCACCGTTCGCGGTGGAACATTGTGGCGGACAATTGGGAATCGGCCGAAAAGACGGACTACATGTACAACGCCTCCCAACAGCTGGTCGGCAGCACCACCTCCCGTTGGGACGGCGACGGCGTCGGCTGGACGGCGACGGATGCCACCCTGCTCCAATACGACGGACAAGGGCATGCGACGGAATGGTTGTCGCAACGCCGCGGCCCCCAACAATGGGCATGGGTCCCTTACCTGCAGGAAGAATATTTTTGGGCCGACCCCTTGTCCGCCACGGACCCAGCTACCTCCGCCCACCTGTCGGCGGCATGCAACTGCCGACATGCCAATCCCTATCGGTCGGGCGGCCCGATCCGCTGCGAGGGCCTGACGGAGGGTCCTTGGGAAATCCTGTTGTACAACGGTAGCGGGACCATGGTCTACCGTCAGACTTTACAAGCCGCGGAGGATTTCACCATCCGCAGCGAGCTTCCTCCCGGTTTCTACCTCCTGGTGATCCGACAAGCCGGAAGACAGGCCTATCGCGGAAAAATGGTGGTGGCTCGCTGACAAACGGGAAGCGGCGGCGGAAACCGTAAGCATTTAACGGCGGGAAGGGCTTGTTCCCCCGACATTCCGCCACCGGGATCCGCAAGACCGATACATGAATCGATAGGCCTTCGGAATGTCCTTTGGCGGCGCGTGCCGCCGAAGGACATTTGGCTTGGTGCCATCCGCAGCTAGTCCCCGGATCCGGAGGCCAGCGACAATCGGCAAGCGGTTGCGGCGCACCTCCTTGAGCGGCTAGGGGGAAGGCGGCGGACAACGGCCGGTTCAGGGAAACCAATAGGGCGGGCGTTCGACCGAACTGAAGGGAATCACGCGGCAGTCCCTGCATTCCGGATATTGCGGTCGGAAAGGCGCGGGGGAACAGCGGGGCTGGATGGGGGTACCCACCGTGACGGCATTGAGGAATTCCCTGCGGAAGCGAACCCCTGCCACCGAAAAATAGCCGAGGACCACCTCATTGGGGTCCGCCGGATTGTAGAGGTTGCCGGTGACCGTCCCCGGCGGAGGGTCGAACAGGCTCCCATCGATGTTGACGATATCGCGGACTTGCTCCCAATAGCGGTATTCCGCTTCCGAGATGGCGAATTGGTAGAGGCTCAGGCAGTATTGGAACGCGAAGCGATAGTCGTATTTCAGCTGCAGGAAGGGCTCGTCGAAAAGTCGGCCGTCGGCCAGCGTGTGGGTATCGAAGACCTTGATCTTGTTGAAATCGATGTTGTGGGGGATGTAGCAGATCTTCCGGTCCATGATACCGGGATAATCCTCCCCGAACTCATATTCCCCGGTGGCCCGCCAGCGCAGGTAGGGCTTTTCCGGCAGGTCGCCGACATCCGTGTTCATCCCGACCGAAAGCTTGTATTCGTAGATGCTCCTGCCGGTGGAACTGACGCTCAGGGATTGGGTGACCTGCAGGGTCGGCGCCTCCAATGGCGGGGAAGCCGGGAGGCGGGCCGGCCGGCTGCGGATATCCTTGCCATCGGGCAATCTCAGCTCCAGCAAGTAGGACTGTCCGGGTATGCCGCGGAAACGGCGGACATATAGCCCGGGTTGGCTTTCCTCGAAATCCCACGCGTTCCCATCCCCGTCCACCACCCGGACGGTCGCACCGGTCACCGGGTCCTTGACGTTGTCGGAACCGAATCCCAGTACGGCGCTATAGTAGACCGAGATGCGCTGGTCCTGAAGGCTGTCCGTGACCATGCCGTCCACGGCAAGGTACCGGATGTCGGAATCGATATCCAGTTGGATCTCGTCGATGCAGCCGGAAAACATCAGGAAAGCAGCGAGGAAAGCCGGCAGGTAAATATTTTTCATAAGCATCGGATCGGATAGCCGCACCAAAATAACAACAAGTCCGGAGAAAATTCAGAAATTCCGGCCTGACGGCATTCCGGGAAACCTGCACGGGCGCCGGGTGCCCGGTCCGGAGAAGTCCCGTCGGCCCGCGGCGGGGGGAGATTTCCCCATTCATCGAGGGTAAAAAAACAAAACACGATGCGAAAGACCTTGCACGTCACCTTGGCCTTGGCCATGCTCAGCGGCTGGTTGTCCTGCGGGGGCCATGGGACCCCGAGCGGACAGACCGCCGGCAACGATACCTTGTACCGGGAACCGCACCGGCCGCAGTTTCATTTTTCCCCGCCGGCCAAATGGGCCAACGACCCCAACGGCATGTACTACCACGATGGGGAGTACCACCTCTTCTACCAACATTACCCGGCGGAAAGCGTCTGGGGGCCGATGCATTGGGCGCATGCCGTCAGCCGGGACCTGGTCCATTGGGAAAACCTGCCCATCGCCCTGTATCCGGATACGCTGGGCTACATTTTTTCCGGGTCCGCCGTCGTGGACCGGGGCAACAGCAGCGGATTCGGTGCGGCGGGACAAGTACCCATCGTCGCCATGTTCACCTACCACGATGATGCCGCCGCCAAGGCCGGCAGCGAAAGCTTCCAATCGCAGGCTTTGGCGTACAGCCTGGACAACGGACGGAGCTGGACCAAATACGGAGGCAACCCCGTCCTTCCGAATCCGGGCGGGGTCCAGGACATCCGCGACCCCAAGGTCGTATGGGACGCGGAAAGAGACCAATGGGTCGTTGCACTGGCCGTTGGGGACCATGCCGCCTTTTACGGCTCCCCGGACCTGACACATTGGCGGCCGCTGAGTGAATTCGGCCGGACCTTGGGCGCACACGGCGGGGTATGGGAGTGTCCGGACCTTTTCCCGATGCAGGTCGCGGAAAGCGGGGAAACGAAATGGGTGCTGGTCATCAACATCAACCCGGGGCACCCCAACGGAGGCTCCGGCACCCAGTACTTCGTCGGCGATTTCGATGGCCGGGACTTCCGCCCCGACCCGGATTTCGTCCCTTTTGTGGAAGGAGGCCGGGCGGTGTGGCTGGATTACGGCAAGGACAACTATGCCGGGGTCACCTGGTCGGACGCGCCGGAAGGCCGGCGCATCCTGATCGGATGGATGAGCAATTGGGAATATGCCAACCAGGTACCGACCACGGCCTGGCGAAATGCGATGACGGTGCCCCGCGAGCTGACCCTCCGCCGGACGCCGGCGGGATACCGGTTGTTTTCAGCACCGGTGGCCGCGCTGTCGACCTTGGCGACGGAGCGCGGCACCGTAGCTTTGTCCGATTCCCTGGCGGCGAGGATTCCCCTCGATTCCACCGGCGGCACACCGCTGTTGCTGGATATTTCCGCATCCTGGGAGCTGGGCGCCGTACGTCGGGGAAGCGTCGGGCTGGAACTCACGAACCAGGCAGGGGAACGTTACCGGGTGGGATACGACCTGGAGCGGAACCGGTTCTTCAGCGACCGGACCCAGGCGGGCGACCACACTTTTTCGGATACCTTCGCCCCGGTCGCCAGTACGGCGCCGCGCAGCACCACGGACCGGCTGCTGACCATGCGGATCCTGGTCGATGCGGCCAGCGCGGAACTTTTTGCCGACGGAGGAGCAACGTGCATGACGGAGATTTTCTTCCCCCGTTCCCCTTTCACCGCCGCGCAACTCTTTGCGGAAGGAACGGCGGAAGTCCGGCTGTCGGACGGGGAATACAGGAAACTGAAGACAATCTGGTAGGGAGGCGGCGCGGTGTAAGGGGGCGGGTGCCAACATATATCGGCTGCCCTTGCCGCCGGCATAACCGGCCAATCCGGCCGGTTTATCCGCTGCGCAAGGGCAGCCGGCGCTGCGGGACGGAACCGGCCGGTCGGCGGGAAGACACGACGGCACCGGCAGAAAGGCCGGGGTTTGGCAACCTTGTCGAAATCCACTATCTTCGGGAAGGAATAGAAAGGCTGCCATGAAGCGAATACTGCTATACATCCCCTTGATGCTTTCCGGTTGGCCGCCGGCCGCGGCGGGCCCTTCCGTCGCCCGGCTGTGGAACGAGGCCTTGCTACAGGCCATCCGGGAGGATTTCGCCCGGCCCACCGTCCATGCCAGGAACCTCTTCCACAGCAGTATCGTCCTCTACGATGCCTGGGCCGTATACGGCGGCAGCGGCGACACTTACCTGCTGGGGAAGACCATCCATGGTTTCCATTGTCCGTTCACCGGGACGAGGCCGATGGCGGACATCCCGGCGGCGCAGGCCGAGGCCATCAGCCATGCCGCCTACCGATTGTTGTCGCATCGCTTCCGGAACTCCCCCAATTGGTATATCAGCCTGTCCCGCTTCGATTTGCTGATGGACGAGCTGGGATACGACCGGGGCAATACATCTACCGATTACCGGGCGGGGCCGGCGGAACTGGGCAACTACCTGGCGGCCCAAATGATCGCATACGGCCTGCAGGACGGATCCAATGAGGGAGACGGGTACCGGAACCGGTATTACCATCCTGTCAACCCGCCCTTGCTTGTCGAGGTCGGCGGCAATCCGGGACTGAATGACATCAACCGTTGGCAGCCCCTCTCCTTACGGCAGCTCATCGACCAATCCGGCAACCCGATCGCCGGCAACGTCCAGCAATTCCTCAGTCCGGAATGGGGGGCGGTCCTTCCGTTCGCCCTGCAACCGGAGGACCGCGTCCTGTACCGGCGCGACAGTTTCGACTATCCCGTCTATTTCGATCCCGGCCCTCCGCCCATGCTGGACACCCTGGAGGGGGGTGGAACCTCCGACATTTTCCGCTGGGGCCACCTGCTCGTGTCCGCCTGGGGCGGGCATCTCGACCCGTCGGACGGCATTTGGTGGGACATCTCGCCGGGTGCCATCGGCAACCGGACCGAGACGCCCGCATCCTGGAGCGACTACCCCTCCTTCTACGACCTGGAAACGGGGGGGGATGACAGTCCGGGGCATCCGGTCAACCCCTACACCGGGGAGCCGTATCCGCCGCAGGTCGTCCCAAGGGGCGATTACACCCGGGTATTGGCGGAATTCTGGGCCGACGGGCCGGATTCCGAAACACCGCCGGGCCATTGGTACAGCATCCTGAACAAGGTGAGCGACCACCCTGCCCTGACCAAGCGGATCGGGGGGGAGGGCCCGGTGTGTACGGACCTGGAATGGGATGTGAAAGCCTACTTCGCACTGGGGGGTGCCCTGCACGACGTGGCAGTAGGCATATGGGGCATCAAGGGCTGGTACGACAGTTCCCGGCCGATCACGGCCTTGCGCGGGATGGCCGAGGCGGGGCAAAGCACCGATCCGGCCTTGCCCAACTACCATCCGGGGGGGCTGCCCCTGGTACCGGAGGTTTCCGCCCTGATCGGTCCGGCGGATTCGCTGGCGGGACCGGACCAGCAGCATGTCGGAGAGGTCAAGCTGTACACCTGGCTCGGCACGAAGGCCATCGGTGATCCGGCGACGGACCGGGCCGGTGTAGGTTGGATACGGGCCAAGGATTGGTTGTCCTACCAACGGCCGACCTTCGTATCGCCGCCCTTCGGCGGCTACCTGTCCGGACATTCCGCTTACAGCCGGGCGGCGGCGGAGGTATTGACCGCCCTGACGGGAGACCCTTACTTTCCGGGAGGAATCGGCAGTTTCGAATGCAAAAAGAACGAATTCCTGGTTTTCGAGGAAGGTCCCGGCACCGACATCACCCTCCAATGGGCCACCTACCGGGACGCGGCGGACCAATGCAGCCTGTCCCGGATCTGGGGCGGGATCCATCCGCCGTTCGACGATATGCCGGCCCGCGGCATCGGAAAAGTCATCGGGACCCATGCCTTCCGCTATGCGGAAACCTATTTCACCGGAAAACGGGAGCTCCCTGTCTTTGAGGAATTTGCCCTGATTCCGAATCCTGCGGCCGGTACGGTCCAGCTCAGCCTCCGGCGGGAGGGCCCCATGGTCCTGCGGATATACGCTGCGGACGGACGCAAGGTGGGGGAGGAAAGCCTGACCGTCCGGGATGGGGCCGCATTCCTCGACGTATCGGCTTTGGCGGCCGGCGTCTATTTCCTGCAGGGCATCGGCCAAGGAGAGCCGCGGGCCTGGACCGGCAAGCTGCTGGTACAACCGAAATGAGGAGGACAGGGAATAATTTGGGGCAGGAACCGTACATTTGTCAAAACAAGCGAAAAATGCGACAGCAAAAAGTCCTGTACTGGTCCGTCACGGTGGCTTTGGCCGGTTTCCTGTTCGGATTCGACACCATCGTCATTTCCGGGGCCGACCAGGCCCTGCAGGCGCTTTGGCCGAAGGGAGAGCTATACCACGGCTTTGTCATCATGGCTTCTGCGCTATGGGGCACGGTAATCGGGGCGATGTTCGGCAACCTGCCGACGGAGCGGATCGGCCGCAAGCGCACCCTGATCTGGATCGGCGTCCTGTATTTCGTGTCTGCGGTCGGATCCGCCTGGGCGGACGACCCGAACGTATTCTCCTTGTTCCGGTTCATCGGCGGGTTGGGCGTGGGGGCTTCCACGATTGCGGCACCGGCCTTCATTTCGGAGATTGCGCCGGCGCGGGACCGCGGGCGGCTGGTGATGTTCTACCAATCCTCCCTGGTGACCGGCATACTGGTCGCATTCCTGTCGAATTACCTGTTGAGTCTTGCCATCGAGCACCAGGCCTGGCGTTGGATGCTGGGCGTGGAGGGCATACCGGCCTTGTTGTATACGCTGTTGGTGCTGAACATCCCGGAAAGTCCGCGGTGGTTGTTGGTGCGCCGCAACGACCGGACGGCCGCCGCCCGGATCCTGGCACAAGTGGACCCCTCGGCGGATATCGAGGCGGAGATGGACCGGATCCTGGCGGACCGGCCGGACGCGGCCCGCCGGGAGACCATTTTCTCCCCCGCCTATCGCTTTCCCCTGATGCTGGCGTTCCTGGTGGCCTTTTTCAACCAATTTTCGGGTATCAACGCCTTCCTGTATTACGCGCCGCGCATCTTCCAGGAAGCGGGATTGGCGGAACGTGCCGCCTTGCTCAGCAGTGCGGGCATCGGGATTACCAACCTTGTCTTTACCCTGACGGGCTTGCTGCTGATCGACCGGGTCGGCCGGCGGCGGCTCATGTATATCGGTTCGGTCGGGTACATCGTGTCCCTGGCCCTGGTCGCCATGGCCTTCCGGTACGGCTGGCAAGGCATGGCGGTGCCCATTTTCCTGTTTATCTTCATCGCGTCCCACGCCATTGGCCAGGGTTCGATCATCTGGGTATTCATCTCCGAGATTTTCCCCAACCACCTGCGGGCGGACGGCCAGGCATTCGGCAGTTCGGTCCACTGGGTACTGGCGGCCATCATACCGGCGTCCATTCCCTTCCTGTTCAAGCTGGTCGGGCCGGCCCCGGTCTTTGCCTTCTTTTCCCTGATGATGGTCCTGCAGCTGGTGTTCACCTGGCGGATGATGCCGGAGACGAAAGGCCGCTCCCTGGAGGAGCTGGAGCGGTTGCTGGTCCGGGGCAGGCGTCTGTAAGGCGGGTCGGGGCAACCGGCGGACGCCGGGTACCACCCGGTTTGGGCAAGCATAAAGGTAAGCCGTCGAACAGCACCGTATCGGGATGCTTTTCGGACGAAGCTTTCCATCCAACCATATATCACCCTACATGTCGAATAAAACATCCTTATCCGTCATCAGTTTCGGGGAAGTCCTCTGGGACCACCTGCCCGGGGGGCGGATGGTCGGCGGGGCGCCCCTGAACGTAGCCGTCCATGCCAACCGGCTCGGGCTGCCGGCCGGCATCATCAGTCGGGTCGGGGCGGACGAGCCCGGGCGGGCCTTGCTGGCGTTCCTGGAAGCGGAAGGCTTGCCGACGCAGTGGATCCAGCGGGATCCGGATTTGCCGACCGGAGCGGTGCAGGTACAGCTGGACGGACAAGGCAGCCCCCGATATGACATTGTCGACCCTTCCGCCTGGGACAACCTCACGGCGGATGCGGATGCCGCGCTTGCGGTCCAGCGTGCGGGCACCTTGGTCTACGGCAGTTTGGCCGGCCGGCGGGAACCGACCCTCACGACCTTGCTGACCTTGCTTCCCTTGGCCGACCGGCGCATTTTCGATGTCAACCTGCGGGCGCCGTTCTATACCCGGGAGTTGTTGGACACCCTGCTGTCCCTCGCCACCCTGGTGAAGATGAACGAAGCGGAGCTGGACATCATCGCGGGTTGGCACCACCGCAGCGGTACGGATTCCGCCAGGATGGAATACCTGTGCGGACACTACGACCTGGCCGGCATGTTGGTCACCCGGGGAGCGGAAGGTGCATCCTACCTGGATGCCGGCGGCTGGCATACCCATGCCGGCGTACCGGTGCAGGTATCCGATACCATCGGCAGCGGGGACGCCTTCCTCGCCGGGTTCCTGTCCAGGCACCTCCGCGGGGCCGCACCGGCGGAATGCCTTGGCTTCGCGTGTGCCACCGGTGCCCTCGTCGCTTCCCGACCGGGAGGGACCCCCGACCTATCGGCGGAAGCTGTCCTGTCCCTGCTGGCCGGACAGGACCAGGGGACGGACGCGTCCCGGCATGGCGACGAAAGACTACCCTTCCCCGGAGGAAATTGATTATACTTGCAAAGGGAACTACACAAACGCCCCCACCATATGCAAATCACCTATTACGGCCATTCCTGTTTCCTGGTCGAAACAAAAGGGTACCGGTTGCTGTTCGACCCGTTCATCAGCGGGAACCCCAAAGCCGGCGAAGTGGACAGCCGGACCCTCACCGCGGATTACATCCTGCTGACCCACGGCCACGGCGACCATGTGGGCGATGCCGAGGAAATCGGCGGGCGTTGCGGCGCCCAGGTCATCTCCAATTTCGAAATCGTCAGCTGGTACGAGCGGAAAGGATTGAAAGGGCACCCCATGAACCACGGCGGAAAATGGCGCTTTCCGTTCGGGACCGTCAAATACGTGTACGCCACCCACTCCAGCGTCCTGCCCGACGGGACCTATGGGGGAAATCCCGGCGGTTTCGTCGTCTGGAACGAGGAGGGCTGCCTGTATGTGGCCGGAGATACGGACCTGACGATGGATATGCAGTTGATCCCGCTCACTTGTCCGACCCTGGATGTGGCGATCCTTCCGGTCGGCGACAATTTCACGATGGGCTATTCGGAAGCGGTGTTGGCGGCGGAGTTCATCCGCTGTGACACCATCATCGGATGCCACTTCGACACCTTTCCGGCCATTGTCCTCCCCAGGCAGGAGGCGACGGAAGCATTTACCCGGAAAAACAAGCGATTGATATTACCCGAAATCGGGCAGGTGGTGCCCTTCCGATGAACCGGCCCGGGGTACGGATTCCTCGGCTACGGCCATCGACCGACCCTGTCCGGGCAATACTTCGCGGACGTACTTTCCGATTTCCCGATATTCTACCGACATTTGCATAATAAATCAAGCGAGGTTCACCGACACCAGGAAGGGACAAATCGGAAAAGGAGCGGTGCGGACGGCCGGATCCGATCATCAAATTCACACGACAGACCATGGGAAAAATCATCGCCATCGCCAACCAGAAAGGCGGAGTCGGCAAGACGACCACCGCCATCAACCTCGCCGCCTGCCTGGCCATCCTGGAAAAAAGGGTCCTGTTGGTCGATGCGGACCCACAGGCGAACTCCTCATCCGGCGTGGGTATCTTCCCGAATCATATCACCAGCAGCCTGTACGATTGCATGGTCAATGAAACGGACGCGGCGGAAGCCATCCTGGAGACAGAGACCCCCAACCTGTACGTCCTGCCCTCCAGCATCGACCTGGTCGGTGCGGAACTCGAGCTTGTCACGCGCCCCCAACGGGAATACGTGATGAGGAAAATCCTGTCCACCGTCCGGGATTCCTTCGACTACATATTCATCGACTGCCTGCCGTCGTTGGGCATCATCACCCTGAACGCCCTGGCGGCGGCCGATACGGTGTTGGTCCCTGTCCAATGCGAATATTTTTCCCTGGAAGGATTGGGCAAACTGCAAAACACCATCAACCTGGTCAAGCAGAATTTCAATCCGCAGCTGGACATAGAAGGTATCGTCCTGTCGATGTACGACGGGCGGTTGCGGCTGGCCAACGTGGTGGTCAGCGAAGTGCGGAGTTTCTACCAGGACAAGGTGTTCGACACCATCGTCCACCGCAATTCCAAGATCAGCGAGGCGCCCAACATGCACCTGCCGGTTGTGATGTACGATGCGGCCAGCCGGGGTACGGTCAACTTCCTCAACCTCGCCAAGGAGTTCCTGGCCCGGAACGCCGCCACCAATCCACTCACCACAACCGCCGGCTGAACATGGCAAAACTGACGAACAAAAGGGAGCTGGGCCTGGGTGTCCGCGCCTTGCTTTCCAACATAGAGACACAGACCAAGGACCGACAGCAGGAAGTCGTTCGGGAACTCACCCACTCGGTGGCGATGATTCCCTTGGCGGAAATAGAAGTCAACCCCTTCCAGCCGCGGAAGGATTTCGATCCGGAAGCGTTGAAGGACCTCTCGGATTCCCTCCGGGTGCACGGCCTGATCCAGCCCATTACGGTCCGTCGGCTGACGGACCGGCAGTATCAGCTCATTTCCGGGGAGCGGCGCTTCCGGGCCTCCCGCATGGCGGGATTGACGGAAGTGCCGGCCTATGTCCGCCTGGCGAACGACCAGGAGATGATAGAAATGGCGCTGGTGGAAAATATCCAGCGGGCGGACCTGAACGCCATCGAAATCGCCATCACCTACCAGCGCCTGCTGGAGGAATGTGAACTGACCCACGATCGCCTTTCGGACCGGGTCGGAAAAGCCCGGGAGACGGTCACCAACTACCTCCGGCTCCTGAAGTTGCCGGTGGAGATTCAACAAGGCTTGAAACAAGGGCTGATCTCCATGGGGCATGCCCGTGCCATCATCGGGCTGGAAGACTACCTGCTGCAAGCCAGGGTCTACAAGGAGGTGACGGAAAAGGGCTTGTCGGTCCGGGCGACGGAAGATTTGGTGAGGAGTTACCGCGAGCCGGCCCGGAAGAAAGCGGCAGGTCCCCGGCTGGGTGCCGATTACCAGCAGGTAGAGGACACCTTGAAGCGTTTCTTCGACACCAAGGTCCAACTGAAGGTAAAATCCAACGGCAGCGGCCTGATTACCATCCCTTTCGGGTCTTCGGAAGACCTCAACCGACTCCTCGACTTGTTGGAGCAGTGAGGTCGCCGGTCCGAATGCCCGTAGCCATATCGTCCACCCGATGAATGCAGCATTGCCCACGTGTCGCCGGTACTTCCTGACCGGGTTCATCCCGGCCCTGGCCTTACTGCTGTGCGGCAGGTCCGCCGCACAGGCTCCCCAGGTACAGGCCGACACCACCGCCCCGCAGGGACAGCTTGTCGGACCGGATGACCCCGCCCGGGATACCGTCGGGTCGGACACGGTGCGGAGCGGCTGGGTAGGCCGGTTCCGCCGGGAGCTGCGGGCCGGTTATCCGGATCCCCGGAAAGCCATCTACCTTTCGTTGGCTTTTCCCGGCGGCGGGCAATTGTACAACAAACGATGGTGGAAAGTACCCATTGTCTGGGGCGGCTTCGTCGCGTTGGCCTATGCGGCGGATTACAACACCCGCAATTACCGGTTGTTGCGCGACGCTTACATTGCCGAACTCGCGGGTGAGGAACACCCCTTTTCCGGTACCCGGCTGCAGGCGAACGATTTACGTAGGCTGCGGGACCAATTCGACAAGAACAAACAGCTCTCGTACATCGGGATGGTCGGCCTCCACCTGGTGCAGGCGGCGGAGGCTTTCGTGGACAGCCACCTGAAAACCTTCGATGTCAGCGACGACCTCAGCCTCCGGATGCAACCCGCCTTTTTGGATACTTCCCCCGGTAGGCGGGAATCGATACCCAGGATGACGCCGGGCATCGGTGTCATCCTGGCGTTTCATTGAGCGGACAGCAGCTTGCCGCCGCCCCCCGTTCATTCGTACTCGAAAGGAAGGATTTTCGAATTCTTGACGGTCGACAGGGTCATCAAGGTTTTCAACCGCTCGATTTCCTCAATTTGGGACAGGGTCTTGAACAGCAGCTGCTCATAGGTTGGGATGTCCTTGCATACAATCTTGATCAGGAAATCCGCCTCCCCGGTGATGATGTAACACTCCACGATCTCGTCGATGGATTTCACCTTCTCGAGGAAATTGTTCAAGGCATTCTCCTTTTGCCACGCCAGGGACACCTGCACAAAGGTCTGCACATTCAGACCGATGCTCTGCGGATTCAGCTGGGCATGGTAACTTTCGATGAATCCGGAAGTCTCCAGCTTCTTGACCCGCTCCAGGGTCGGAGCGGGTGACAAGCCGATTTTCTTGGATAGTTCGAGGTTGGTGATCTTGCAATTCTCCTGCAAAATTTTCAATATCTTAAGGTCGGTCCGATCCAGCTTTTCTGCCATTAGGTTCTGTTGTTTTTTTGTTGTTGATAAGAATCTCAGACGCTATAATAAAAATATATGTAGCGAAATTGTTCATTTTCAAAAAATAATTCTCCGCTTTGTCGTTAAAACCCTATTTACTTGTCCCTGGAAACATTGCACCCAAACAAAAAAGAAAACGCGCCTTCCTTTCGGAAACCGAAGGGAGGGGAAACCGGAAGCGGTGGCAATCCGCGCGTCCGTACCTGCCGAATGCTTCCTTGGATGTGGCATACCGCCACCGGGAGGAAACAAAATTACGGGAAGCTGTAAAACATTAAACTGAAAATGCACTGAATTTTTTAAAATAATTTTGCAGCATGTCCATTTTGACCATATGTAGACCGGTTACCCGGATAGCAGCCAAGCGGGCGGGCCCGGAGCGGGCGAAGCACGAAGCGGCAAATGTCCGTGCTTGTCCCGCAATTTTAAGGATACGCCCGTCAACCAAGCAGGGAAACAGTTGTTATTGTGCAAAAGAAAGGGGGGCGTAGCTGCCATCCCCACCGACCGGAGCAGATAAATGACGAACGGAAATGACCCCTGCGGCACCTCCTTTGCCGTCTTCCCGCTCCTGGAAAAAAAGGGGGACACAGCCACCTCCCGGTGGTTCTCTTCACATAAAAAAAACATATCATGGCTTTTGAAATCACGGATGCCAACTTCCAATCCGAAGTAATCGACAAACAGGGCGTAGCGGTACTGGATTTTTGGGCGGAATGGTGCGGCCCCTGCCGCATGATCGCCCCCATCATCGACAAGCTGTCCTCCGCCTATGACGGCAAAGCGCTCATCGGGAAGGTCAATGTGGACCACAACCCGGAGATTGCCATGAAGTACGGCATCCGCAGCATCCCGACCATCCTGGTCTTCAAGGACGGGGAGGTGGTGAACAAGCATGTCGGCGTAACCACCCAGGCCAACCTGAGCCAAATCATCGACCAACAGCTGGCTTAAGTCCGGAAGGCGCCGGAGGCAGGGTCCATCCGGCCCTACCCCCGGAGACCAGGGGCGCGGGTTAGGACGAACCCGGAACAACCGACCGTCTTTTCCCAAGGGAGGCGGGTGGATCGACTTCCGATCGGTCGTCGATCCACCCGCCTTTTTCGTACCATCGTACCGGATCCCGATGAGGAAGGGTGCCGAAACAGGCGGCTTCGGGTCACGACGGCAGCCTGTTGCCGCCCACGCAGGGCGGGCATGCCGAAGGGCCGCGGAAAGGCTGCGTCTTATTTGGACAAGGTGTTCAGAGCCGGCTGGCGATGAGCAAATCCAGGTCCGTATGTTTCAGGTCGAACCTGCGGCCGAGGTAGGCATTTGTCAGCAGTCCTTTGAAGACGAACACCCCATTCCGCAAACCGGCGTGGTCATAGAGCAATTCCGTAACCCCGCCGACCTCACCGGCACTGAGCAACCAGGGCGTCAGGATATTGCTCATGGCGATGGAGGCCGTCCGGGGCACCTTGGATGCCATGTTGGGAACACAATAATGGATGACCCCGTGTTTGAGGAAAGTGGGTTGCGCGTGGGAAGTCAGTTCGGACGTCTCGAAACATCCGCCCTGGTCAATGCTCACGTCGATGATGACGGATCCCGGTTTCATCTGCTCCACCATGGACTCCGGCACCACCACCGGGGTGCGGCCGGTCTTGGCATGGATGGCCCCGATGACGACATCCGCGTTGAGCAGGTCTTTCTCCAACTGGAAAGGATTCAGGGTGGAGGTGTTGAGTCGCTGGCCGATGTGGCGTTGCAGGCGCATCAGCTTGTAGACGTCGTTGTCGAAGACCCGGACCTCCGCCCCCAGTCCCAATGCGACCCGGGTGGCGGACTCCCCCACCACACCGGCACCGAGGATCACGATCTTGGCGGACGGCACACCGGCGACTCCCCCCAACAAGACCCCTTTCCCCCCACCGCTCACCGACAACAGCTCCGCCGCCGTCAACACCGCATTGAGTCCGGCCATTTCGCTCATGACCCGGACAAACGGAAAGGAGCCGTTGTCATCCTGGATATATTCCATTGCGAAGGCGACAACCCTTTTTTCCTGTAATTTTTCAATCAGCTCCCGGGACACCATCGGCAAGGTCAATGGGGTGATGATGACTTGTCCCGGGTGGTACAAGGCGGCCTCCTCCAGCGTCGGGGGAGAGACCTTGAGCAATACCTGCGACTGGAATACCTCACTCCTGTCGTACGAGACCCTGGCACCGGCCTCGCTGTAACGGATGTCGCCGTAGTTGGCCTGTTCGCCGGCGCCCGCTTCCAGGAGCACCGTATGGCCCCTGGCAACCAGGGTGGACACGGCGGCCGGAACCAGGGCCACCCTGTTTTCCTGCCGTTGGTCCGCCTTCGGGATGCCTATTTGCAGCCGGCGATTACTCGGTTCCCTTTCCAAGGTTTCCGCTTGGGGTTGCAAGTGCCCCTCGGTCAAGGACCGCGGCACAGGAATCTTCTGTTTCATCGATGATGATGCCATGTCTTATCTAACCCGTTTTTTTGCTCAGCCCGGCCTTCCTGCCGCTTCCCTACCGGTCGGAAGGGACCTGGCTACGGTCATGATACGGGATTCCGGTCCGGAGATAACCAATTCGATATGCAGGGTTTCCTCCGGTAACCACGCCGCAATGAGGTCGGGCCATTCGATGAAGCAGTACCCGTCTCCGTAGAGATACTGGTCCAATCCGATGGCATGGGCTTCCTCCGCCGATTCGAGCCGGTAAAGGTCCATGTGAAATACCGGGAAGGCGCCGAGCGACGGCAAAAAGCCGCGATATTCGTTCACCAGTGAGAAGGTGGGACTGGTGACCGGTTCGGTCACCCCCAACGAACGGCACAATTCCTTGATCAGGGTGGTTTTACCTGCGCCGAGGTCTCCCCGGAACACAAAGACACGGGCCGACCCGCAGCCATCCAACAGCAGGGAGGCGGCATCGGGCAGGTCCCCGGGGGACAAGATGGGGAAAATATCCTTTTCCGGATTTTTCATTGCAGGTGAATATGGGCGGAGCCCCGATCGATTTCATGGATTGTACGGACAACCCGTCGTTTCCGGGAACGTCCGGCGGGGCGTTCCGATCGGGATACCCCACCCGTTCGCCGGGAATACGGGATGTACGCATCAACCCGCCTATCGGAACAACATTTTTCAGGCGTCCGATGTTTGCCGGTCGGCGCCGGAAGCACCGCTTCTTTTTCGTCCGACAGCCAGGGCCATGCCGACCAGGGCCAATGCCAAGGCCGCTGCAATCCAGGTGAGCCCCGATACCTCCTGCCGGAACAGGGCGCAATAGAAACCGGCCCCGATGACCCCACCCAACAAGGGTCCCAGGACAGGGACCGGTGCATAGGACCAATCGGAACCGCCTTTGCCGGCAAGCGGCAACAGGGCATGCATGATGCGGGGACCCAAGTCACGGACGGGATTGATGGCGTAGCCGGTCGGCCCGCCAAGCGACATGCCGATGGCGACGACCAGGGCACCCACCACGATGGGATTCAATCCGTCGGTGAAGCGGTTGGCACCGATGAATAGCACACCGGCCGTCAGGACGAAGGTCCCGAGGGCTTCGCTCAGGAGGTTCGGCCAAAAGGACCGGATGGCCGGTCCGGTACAGAATACCGCCAACTTATCCGCGTGGCTCTCGGTTTCCCGCCAATGCCCGAGGTAATGCAACCACACCAGGCCCGCTCCGGCCATCGCACCGGCCAGTTGGACAAACAGGTACCCGGGAACCGATTCCCAGCCGAAGTCTCCCGCAAGGGCGAGGGCCAGCGTGACGGCCGGATTGAGATGCGCGCCGCTGTACTGGCCGACCGCATAGATGCTGATGGTCACCGCCAGCCCCCAAGCCAGGGTGATGACGACCCAGCCGGCGTTTTCCGACTTTGATTTTTTCAATATGGCGCCGGCGACGACGCCGTCTCCCAACAAGACCAACAACATGGTACCGACGAATTCGGCTGTCAGTGGAGTCATGACTTATTTTTTTTCGTGTGATGAAGTTCCTTGCATAAAGTTAGCTTTTTTGGGGAACCGCCCATGTTTTTTCTCCCGTTTCCGGTTCCGATGTGCCGGGAACGGCCTGCAGGGTGTTTCCGGACCTGCCGGACCGGTGGCGGCGGGCGTATGTTTGGCTGTCCGGGAATGGAATTAGTGCCGGATTGAAAGGGGAAGACTTGATGCGATTGATTTTGCCCGCTGCGCGGGGAGTGGGTCCGCGAATTATATGGATTGGGCGAATTGGGGAAATTTTTTTCCTGGGATTATCGGGGGGAGGGTCGGGGGAAGGGCGCGTTGGTGATTCGGGGATTTTTTGTCCCCGCTGCGCGGGGAGTGGGTCCGCGAATTATATGGATTGGGCGAATTGGGAGAATTTTTTTCCTGGGATTATTGGGGGGAGGGTCGGGGGAAGGGCGCGTTGGTGATTCGGGGATTTTTTGTCCCCGCTGCGCGGGGATTGGGTCCGCGAATTATATGGATTGGGCGAATCGGGAGAATTTTATCCCGGGGTTGGGGGGGAGGAAAGAAGAAGTCCCGGACAGTAGCATACCATCCGGGACATCAGCTCGGCGGAGCGGTCGCCGGTGCAAGGGTTACACCCAATCAGGTGGGGAGCGATTACTTCTTACGCTTCCGGCGTTGTTGGGGGGACATAGGCTGTGGGCGCTGGATATTGCCTCCCCGGTCGCGGTCGCGGTCGCGGTCCCGAGGGCCGCCGCCGTTTCCGGGGCCATTGCCCATACCGGGGCGGAACATAGGTTGGCGAGGCTGGGGAGGCATTGGCCGTCCGCCGCCCATGAACTGAGGCGGTTGGGGCATCGGACCATTGCCCACCGTCTTGCGCTGGGAGCGGGTGAGGTTGTCCAGGGGGGCGTCTTCGATCAAGCGCAATTTTCCATCGGAGAGGTTTTCGAGATCCTCGATGATGATATCGTCGCTGACATAATGTTCCCGGCTCCAGGTGCGGTAGGCCAGTTTCATGTAGGAGCCGATGACCTGAACGAAACCGTTTTTCTTTTCCCCCTCTTCCATACTGATAGCTTTGGCGATCAGTTTCTGGACGTTGTTGCCGTAGTGTCGGAATCGGGGATCCTTGATGGAGTAGGAAACCCGTTCCGGTTTCTTGTGGCTGTCCTCGGGGGAAGGGGTATATCCCAGCGGCGTGGATACATCCAGTTTATATTCGGCGATTTGGAAAGCGTGCCGCCAGAGCTTATCCCGGTAATCCTCGAGATTTCTGTTTTGGGGGTGCATCTGCATCATGAGGCCGACGATTTGCTCGACGACCTGTTGCCGTTTTTCCCTTTCGGGAATTTCCCTGGCGTAGCGCAGCATGTTTTGGATATGGCGGCCATATTCGGGAATGACCAAAATTTCCCTGTTCGAATTGTATTCCATGTAAAAATGAATCGTTAAGCGCGCATCCTGTTGCGAATCCATGCAAAGATAAGACACGCCGGGGTTGAAGGTACTGTTTTCCGGCGAATAGGAAAATTTCGCCGTGGCCACCGGTCGGGTGTATGCCGGGGGCTGTTGCTCAATAGCGGGTGTAGCTCACCCGGAGGGTAGCCGGCCGGACGGCGTGACCGGGGCCGTACAGGACGACCCGTTGGAGTTGTCGGGCCTTTTGATAGACACTGATCCGCATTTTCTTACCGGACAGGCCACGGATCATATCCTGGGCATGGGCGGTGATATTGACGGTGTAGGCATCGGATTCCGCGGTGGCGTTTCCGCCGAAGACCGAGTTGAAGGAATCCCCGACCCGGGAGATGGCGATGGTGAGGTCGTCGATGACCCGGGTAGTGGAGTCGGTGACCAGTTCGGACACCAGCAACTGGGGGACGGGCGTGAGCGCGGGGTCGTCACCCGGCAAACGGAGGATGGGAAGCACCAGTTCCGCCCGATTGACCAGCACATCCCCGAGGTCATCGATGGTCGGGACCTCCAATACGATATCCGTGCCGGACATTCCCTGCAGGAAAAGCAGGCTGTCCGACAGACCGTCCGCATCCTGGAGGAAAGGTTCGACGGGTGTCCCTTGGTAGTTGTGCGTATAGTGGGCGGTGACGACATCGCCCGACAGGATGGGGAACTGGTACGACCGGGCGACGCTATCCACCTTGTAGTATACCCAGATTCCGGCCCTGGCATCCCGAAGGTTGAAACTGACCAATCCGGAGGTAGGCTGAGTGGGGCGGAGTTGGATTCCTTTGAAGAAGGCCTGGAAATCCGTATTGCGGTTCAGCTGGGCCGTATCCGTCTTGAAGAAGAGGGTACTGAACAGCGGGTCGAAAGGAATACGGAGCTGCGGGACCTGTTGTTGGGCGACCATGGAGTCGCCGTTGGGGACCAGCACCTGGACGGAATCGTTCACCTGTGGATAGAAGAGGGCCGTCGCGACGGATTCCGGATCCGTGGCAAAGCCCCTGTTGGAAAAATACCGGGTGGTATCCGATAAGTCCTCCGACAGCAGGTACACGTCCAGGGCGTGGGGTTCCAGCAGGTTTCCGTAGGAAAGGTCGGCCTGATAGGGAAGCACCAGCACCATGGAGTCGAGCGTCCCGCCCAGGAAGGAAGGCGCCACCGAATTGAGGCTGAGCTGTGCATAGACGGTGGCGGTGGAAGTTCCGAACACCGGATCCTGGAGGATTCCCACAGGCAGGCTGCCGATATTGGTGGCGAAGAGGGCCGGGTCGTAGATCTTGACGGAATCGGCGGGTTCCGACCATGCCCGGACCAGGAACGTATCGCTGTGCGCCAGGGAGAGCCCATCTTCGGCCAGGAGTTCGGATCCGATGGAAGTGGGGTCGTTGCAGGCCAGGGTACAGGTCATCAGGGCGGCGGCGGCCAAAGCCGCAGGCAATAGCGGGACGTTCATGCGCGGTATCAAGCTTTTATGCGTTTCCGGGAACCGAAATGGCGCCTGAAGCCATCCGAAATCGAGGGAATTCCGGCGAAAGGATACCTTCCTGGCACCGGCTGGCCGACGGGCGGCGGAAACGGAGTCGGGTTTTCAAAAGAAATTGTCGCCCGCCAAGCGGGATTTTCGGAATGGGCCTTCCCAAAGGGTCGGAACGTTGCATGTAGGGTGTCCCTGTTCGGCCCGAAGGTTGCACAGGGTGTCGGAAATTCGCTTCCGATGACGGGTGGATACGGGCGGGCGGCACGGCAGAGCCGCAACGGGATCCGGAACGGCCCCTTCAATCGACGGTTTCCGCTTCCAACAATTCCTGGTAAAAATCCAGGCAAGCGTTCGGCAGGTCTTCCGCCTTGGTGAAATCCAGGACAGGCTTTCCGGAATCCCGGATCAAGGTATCGAGGGGGGCGGCCAATTCCTCGCTGCCGACGACCAGGGCATCCGCGAAACGGATGGCCCCCTGGTGGAGGCTGATGCCCTTTCCGTTCAGATAGGCATGGAGGTCGTTCTTTTCCAGGTTGTTGATGGAGGCCTTTTCCAGGAAGGATTCCGAAAAATGGTGTCCCATGGTGCCGGCATACACCGAATAAACGATTTTCGAGGCCTGGAACAGCGGTTCCGTCCGATAGGCCTCCCGCACATACAGGGGGATGAGGCTCGTCATCCAACCGTGGCAGTGGATGATATCCGGGGACCATCCGAACTTGCGGACCGTTTCGATGACCCCTTTGCAGAAGAAAACCATACGGTCCGCATTGTCATCGAAAGGTTCGCCGGCATCATCGGTGAAAACGGATTTGCGTTTGAAGAAGTCGTCGTTGTCGAGGAAATAAACCTGCATCCGGGCACCGGGCAGGGAAGCCACCTTGATGATGAGCGGGAAATCGTCGTCGTCGACGATGATGTTCATCCCCGACAGGCGGACCACCTCGTGCAGGCGGTGCCTGCGCTCGTTGATGGTGCCGTACCGGGGCATCAGCACCCTGATTTCCATTCCGTTGGATTGTGTATATTCCGGTAGCTTACGTACGATGGTGGATATTTCGGAAAGCGCGGTGTAAGGTTCCATCTCCTGCGTCACAAATAATACTTTCTTCTTTTCTACCATTTCAGGGACGAGTTTTAGTGATTAATGACCGCTGTCAAACCATGTTGCAAAGATAGTAAAAAAAACAAGGGATTTTTGCACCGCCATTCCAACAAAAATTTGCCATTTTTGTCGTTTTTATAACCAAAAAACGGATATTTCCGTTCCCGGACCGTGGTTCGGGCAGGCGTTTTCCCGCCGGTATCCTTCTCTGGCTTCCGGCCGGAACCGGGGCATTCCGGGGGAACCGCTTCCGCAACCACCTTGTTTCCAGGCTACCCGGGACAGTCCGCTCCGCGGGTAACCGAACAGGAAAACCCTATGCTACTTTTCAAGCAACCGGAGGCCTTGGCCTCCTATATCCAGTCCCGGAAAAAGAAGGGGGTCCGGATCGGTTTCGTGCCGACCATGGGGGCCTTGCATGAAGGCCACCTGACGCTGGTCCGGCAGGCAGGCCGGGAAACGGACTTGACGGTATGTTCGATTTTTGTCAATCCGACCCAATTCAACGAGCAAAGCGACCTGGCCGCCTACCCCAGGACACCGGGACCCGACCTGTTGTCCTTGTACCAGGCAGGATGCCAGGTGTTGTTCCGTCCGGATTCCGTCGACATGTATCCGGAGGGGGCCGTCCCGACGGAACGGTTCGACCTCGGGTTCCTGGAGCAGACGATGGAAGGGGCCTTCCGGCCCGGCCATTTCCAGGGCGTGGCCCAAGTGGTCTTGCGCTTGCTGGAAATCGTGACGCCGGACCGGCTGTATATGGGCTTGAAGGATTTCCAGCAGTGTGCGGTGGTCCGCCGCTTGTTGCAATCAAAAGCTTTGCCGGTGGAACTGGTCTGCTGCCCCATCGTCCGGGAAGCGGACGGGTTGGCGATGAGCAGCCGCAACGTCCGGATCGACCCGACGCTCCGACCCGCCGCGGCCCTGCTCTACCAGGTACTGCTCCGGGCGAGGGATGCCTCAGCCGACACCCCGCCCGAATCGGTCCGGCAGGAAGCCTTGCAACAGCTGTCGGCAGCCGGATTCCGGCCGGAATATTTCTCGATTGTGGACGGCGACAGCCTGCGACCCCTGGAACGCGTCTCGGACAGCACACACCCTGTCGCCTGTGTGGCCGCCTGGCTGGGGGATGTTCGTCTGATAGACAACCTTTCCCTGGATTGACAAGCGTGCCGCGCCATTTATCCGCAAAAAGGCATATTTTTGTTCCCTTTGGTTTTTTCCTGAAAAACTTCGGGCTGTCCGTCCAGGTTTCCCGTTACGGTCGACCCGTCCCAACCGGCGCCGACAATCCGAACCACTTTCCAACACATCCGGCCTTTCCTGTGCCCTGCCGCAGCTGCCAAGGGTCAGGATGCCAAATTCAAGCAGCATGTCCCGCGCTTACCAATATATGGTCGACTTTCAGATGCCGGAAGGGTTGTCCGAGGATTTCTTCCGGATGCTTCCCGCACAGCGGTCGCGGGTCAGCCAGTTCCTCCGGGAAGGCAAACTGGTCAATTACGCCTTTTCCCTGGACAACCCGCGGATATGGGCGGTGGTCGCCGCCGATTCCGAACAGGAGGTTTGCCGATTGCTGGACATGCTGCCGCTGACGCGGTTCATGCAGTACGAGGTCAGCCAACTCACCTTCTACCATGCGGGAACCGTGGAGGATCCCGCCTTTTCCATGAATTGACACTCAGCGGTACCAACCGGCATACAGGAGGTAATTGTCCGCAATCCGGCTGATGTTGTGCCGGAACACTTCCGGTGGCAAGGGCTTGACCTTCCGGGCGGGCACGCCGGCATAGATATGCCCGGAAACGAGTTCCGACCCTTCCAGGACGACCGCCCCGGCGGCGATTAGCACATGCTCCTGCACCACGGCGTGGTCCATCACGATAGCGCCCATACCGACCAATACGTTGTCATGGATGGTACAGCCGTGCACCAGGGCGCGGTGGCCGATGCTTACCTGGTTGCCGATGGTCGTGCCGGCGTGCTGATAGGTCCCGTGCAGGATGGCCCCATCCTGGATGTTGACCTTGTTGCCGATCCGGATGAAATTCACATCCCCGCGGATGACGGCCTGGAACCAGACGCTGCAGTCGTCGCCCATCTCGACATCCCCGACGAGGGTGGCGTTCTCCGCGAGGAAACAACGCGCGCCCAATTTCGGGCGAAAGCCCCTTACCTGCTTGATGATAGCCATAACGTGTGATTTGGTTACCCGCTCGCCCGCTCCGCCTCATGGGCCGACCGAGGGCGATACGGGCAAGCGGTCCATGAGTTCCTGGTGCAGCCGGATGGTCTGCCACATGCGATTTATTTCCTGCCGCCAGGCCGGGGACAACAGGTGGGCGTCCGGCCAGCCGGCCGCCAGCTCCGCCCCCGCGTGGGGCGGGGTGCACGCGCCCAGCCAACGCAACAGCTGCCGGTCCAAACGGCTACATTTCCGCCCCCCCGGGTAAGCGCCCAAAGCCTGTTGCAGCCGGTCCCGGAGCAGGACCGACAAGGTCGGGTCCCAAACCGCCGGCTCCCGGAAAAGCAGCCGGTAGACCGGACTCGATTCTTCCGGCAGCTGCCGGCGGTCGGCCAGGTAAGTATGTGCCGCCGCCACCGCCATCCCGGGCGGCAATCCCTGCAGGAAAAATGGGACGGCCGGATGGTCCCGAACGGCATCCCCCTCCTCCAGCTCGAACAAACGCCGAAGCAGGAGCTGCTGCCAAGCTTGGTCCTGAAACCAGCTCGCGGCTTTCAACATGGCGGGAAAAAGAACGTTCCCCCAATCCGACGACCAGATGCGGTCCACGATGACCGCCGGCGGCCATTCCAGGTGCCGCTCCCAGCATACCGGCGGAACCCTCGACAGCACTTTCCCCAGATAGACCGCTTTTTCCCCGCCCGGCCACGCCATGACGTCCCAGGCCAACTGCGCTTGGTCCCGCTCCCGGACATCGCTTTCGGGAAACCGGACGATGAGCTTTCCCTGCGCTTTCCCCAGCATCGCTACCCCACGGCTTTCCCAAACCGCCGAATCACCCATCCCCGCATACATCGACTCCCATACCGCACCGGCGGCCTGCCGGACTTCCTTGCGGCTTTCCGCCAGTCCCCGGAGCAACAATTCCTGGTCTTCACCGGTAAAGCCTTCGGCCAGTTGGGACAGCCATTCCTTCTTTTCGGCCGGCGAAAAGTCCGGCCACCCCCGCAAAGCCTGCCCCCTGGCGGCATCGGGGTCCGTCAACCGCAGATACCGAACCGCCCGCCGATAGGACAAGGCGCCGAGTGCCCCCTTATCCGCCGGCGGCGGGGTCAGGAAGTACCGCCATTCCGGATGCTGCCGCAACAACCATTGCCCGACATCGTCCAATTGCCGGAACAGCCGGACCATCCACCCATCCGCATCCGGTCGCATCAGGAGCGCCGGCAGGTATTCCGCCGGGAATGCATACCCGCCCGCCTTCAAACGGTCCGCCAGGAAATGCAACAGGAGGTCGTCCTCCCCCTCCAATATCTTTTCCGCCAAGGATGAGACGCCGGCCGGAAAGGGCCGTAGCCCGCCCCTTCCTTCCGCCGGTACCTCCGGCGGTACCGGCCACGATTCCGGCGACAAGACCTCCGCACACACACCCGCCTTTGCGAACTGCCGGTCCAATACCGCCGCCATCGCCAACAAGCCGGCGGGAGCATGGTCTGCTCCCGCCACCCCCTGTGCCTGCAGGAACGCCGTCACGGAAGCCGGAAGGACCGATTGGTCCGTACCGAGCAGGGCCGTCCTGATGATATCGTTCCAAAGCATAGCGCTTCCAAGATAAATGACTGATCCCGTCCCGGGAACATCCGCGGCCAATACCGGACAATCCGTCCGCCGAGGCCGCCGCACCATGTGCCTGCAGGTATTCCCGCCGCATGACCGCTTAGCCCGGCAGCCGGCTTCGAGCTCGTCCCGGCGGCCCCACCAAGGACCTCCGTCGACGGTAGCCGGACCACCGTTCCCGCTACAAGCCTGTGGAGCATATTCCCCGCCGCCAGGCTCCCTGTCAGTGCCTTCCTCCGGGCGGGCCGGTCCAGGAACCCGGGTTCAGCAAAAGAAGAAATAGTCGTACCCTTCGGAAAGCCCAAGCTGGCCCAGCCATTGGCGGATGAGGTCCCCGGCCCCACGGGCGGCGACCGTCACCACCACCTGCGGCCGGGAAAGCTCCCGGAGGCCGTCCGGAGACTGAAGCTGCACGCCGGCGATGTACTGGCCGAACTTCCGCGGATTGTCACAAACCCAGGCAAAAGGTATGTTCCGCCCGGCCAGCAGGGCGGCGACCTGTTTTCCTTTCCGGCCAGCCCCCCATAGGACCAGCGGCCGGTCGGGCCGGTGGTCGGCCCGGAGAAACCACGACACCTTGAACGGTAAGAAGGTAGGGTCCCGATAAACCGCCTGGGTCCGGGACGACCGCTCCGGGTGGTCGCGCCAGGCATGCAGCAGGTCCGGACAAGCCAGGACCTCCAGCCCCGCCGCACGGAAGCGGAAGGCCAGCTCGTAATCTTCCGGATAGATATCCTCCCGGAACGCCGCACATGCCGACAGGTTCTCCCGCCAGGTCATCCAGCAGGGAGAAGGGATGGTGCATTCCCGATAGATTTCAAGGTAATGCCGCCCGTGTAGGGCCAGGCCGTTCAACCAATCCGCATACCGTCGGTAGCCTTCGCCCAGCGTTTGGTCCCCGAAGTAACGAACCCCTCCTGTCGCGACGGCCCGTCGATGCGGGTGCCTGCGCAGGGCATCCCGGAGGCAGCGGAGTTTGCCCGGCATCATCAGGTCGTCGGCATCCATTCGGGTGACCAGCCCGCCTCCGGATTGCCGGAAGGCGGACCGCAATGCCGGGACGATTCCTTTTCCCGGATTCGGATACCAACGGATGCGGCCGTCCCGGGCGGCATAATCCGTCAGCACGCCCCGGCTGTCATCGGTGGAATGGTCGTCCACCGCCCACAATTCCCAATCGGAAACATCCTGGGCCAAGACACTGTCCAGGCAGTCCACCAGGAAAGGCATGGCATTGTAGACAGGCATCAGGATCGACATGCGCATGGGCGGCGGCATTGAGGACCGGTTCGGCGCGCCTGTCCGGGCACCTTCACCGCCCTTCCGGAAAAGGAGCCCGGACCGGATCGGGCGACCCTAGCGGACGAGGGTCAGGTCGCCTTCATACAATTGGAGCCTGCCGTCCACGAATTCTATTTCCGCGAACCAGGTGAAGACACCCGGGTCGACGGGCTTGCCGCGGTAACGGCCGTCCCAGTGGATGGTCGTATCGGCGGGATCGAAATCGAACCATTGGTAGACCGTTTCCCCCCAACGGTTGAAAACCAGGAAGGACTTGATCCGGAGTACCTGGGGTCCCGCATAGATCTGGAAAAGGTCGTTGACCCCGTCGTTGTTGGGAGAGAAGGCGTTCGGAACATAGACAGGCCGGTCCTTGCGGACGAAGACCGTCAGGTTGTCCGAATCCTGGCACCCGCCCCTGTCCACGGTGACGGAAAAAGTCGTCTGGGTGGTCGGGCTGACCCAGTTTTCCGGGCAGGAGGCACAGGGAACCGCATCTTCCGGCGTCCAAACGACGGAATCCAGCGAGTCGAAGGCGGGGGAGACATCGATGGTCAGCAGCGCCGAATCGCCGAGGCTGATGATTTGGTCATCGCCTTCGCTGACCATGACGATGGTCACGTCCACCAGGGAAGGTTCGGCCACTTCGAAGGTGACCGTCCGTTCACAACCGGCGGCATCCACGATTTCGAGGGTGTAATCACCCGGTGACAGGTTGGTGAACTGCTTTTGGTTGGTGAACGGTCCGCCGTTGAAAGCGCAAAGGTAAGGAGGCAGGCCGTTGGTGATGCTGTCGACCAGGATGAACCCGTCCTGGTCTCCGAAGCAACTGACGCCCGAAACCGTGATATGCGGTTCGGGGAGGGTGACGATCTGGGAGACCGTCACCTCATCGGAGGCGGTACAGCCGGATTGGTTGTCGGTGACCACCAAGGTGTAAGTGCCCGGATTGGAAGTGGTCGGGTTCGCGGCGGCGGGATTGTCAACCCCTCCCTGCCATAGGTAGGACAGGCCCGGCTGTGGCGCGGCACCGAGGGTGACGGAAGCCAGGTCGCAATTGAGGCCCTGGTCCGGACCGGCAACAGCGGGCGGGGCGGACGAGACCGTCACCTGGACGGAGGCTTGGTCGTCGGTACAGGGCGGCGCGGCGGAGACGACATAGGTGAAGGTGGCCGTACCGATCGGCAGGGTATTGATGCTCACTACACCGGCGGGAACGGGGTTGCCGGCAGCCGTCTGCCAGGTTCCGCCCGGATCGGCACCGGACAACAGGGTGGCCAGGTCGACGATGGCCCCGTCCCCTTCGCAGAAAGACAAGGGGCTTCCGGGCAGCCCTGCATCCGCGGCAGCGGAAACCAGGATGGTATCCGCCGACGTGGTCGGGGTGGCACAACCGGCCCCGAGGTCCGTCACGGCGATCATCTGGACGACCGTCTCCACGGTCGGATTGAGGTTCAGGGTGTACGGGCTGGCGATATTGGACGAACTGGTGGGGGCACCGTTGACCGTGTAGCTGATGTTATAGGGGCCCACCCCATTCATGCTGAACACCACCTGGGCGGCCGTTCCTTCGCAGACGGCATCCGAAGCGGCCAGGTCGACCTCCGGCAGCGGATTCCATACCACCGGCGTACCCGGCGCCACGCTGAGACAGAAGTCGTTCAGGTCGATGGCGCCGGTTCCGTCGTCGTTGGCGGCGACGGCGCTGATGTAATAGGTCGTCCCGGCCTGCATGGTGTTCGGGTTGAAGTTGAAGCCGGCCTGGGCATTGACGGCCAGCACGGTACCAAGGGTGGTACCGCTGCCGGTATGCAGGTAATACCAAAGCACATCATCCGGATCGAGCACCTCGCCGGCACTACCGCCGAAGATGGCGATCCCTTCATTGAGGCAGGCGTCCAGCGGCCCGGCCGGCATCGTACCGGCGAATGTCTCGCAATTGCAATCCAGCACCCCCGTCAGGGTATCCGTGCCGCATCCGTTCGCATCCGAGACGATGAAGGTGTGCACCACATCGCTGGGGATGGGGTTGCTGGTGAACACCCCGTTCGCCAGCGATCCGGAATTGGAAGGGGATACGGAATAGGACGCAGGGTCACCGTCGGTGATGGAGAAGACCACCGTATAGGTATTGGTGTCCGGATCACAGGCGGAGGAGGCGTTCGAAATCACCGGGGCGGTGTTCACCTGGACCAGGGCCTGCCCGTCGACCGTACCGGGGCAGTTCTCGTCCTGGAAATTGGTGATCGCATAGGTGGTGGTCAAGGCCGGTGAGACGGTGTAGGTCAGGTCCGTGGTGGTGATACCGGAAAGGTCCGTCCCATCGATGGTGAACTGGAAAGGTTGTTCACCGGTCAGGGCGATGGTCAGTTCCGCGGAAGCGCCCACGCAGAGCGCGGTGCTGCCGGCGAGGGTCGCCGTGGGGATTTCATAAAAGGTCACGGGCGTACCTTGCGCCACCTGGAGACAGGGGTCGGCAAGATCCACCGTACCGTTCGGCAGGCCGTTGCCGACGACGGCGGAGATGTAATAAGTGACCCCGTACGCCATATTGGCGGGATTGAACCAGAAGGTCGGCTCATCCGGTTGGGTCGCCAGGACGGTACCGGGATTGGTACTGCTGTTGGTATGCAGGATGAAGACCTGGACATCGTCGGGATCCAGGGCCTGGTCGGTGGGGTCGTACACGGCGGTCACCGGACCGGTTCCGCACACCGAGATGGCATTGCCGGTCATGACGCCCACGTCGGTCGTGCAATCGCAGAACACTTCTGTCTGTTGGAGGGTTTTCGGCGAGCAGCCGTTGGCGTCGGTCACGACGAAGAGATAGCCGTTCCCGGCGGTGATGGGGTCGCTGACGAAGACATTTCCGGCCAGGGTTCCGGAGGCGGGCGTCACGGAATAGCTGGCGGGATCGCCACCGGTGATGGTCAGCTGGACCGTGTAGAAGGTTCCTCCGAGGTCGCAGATGGTCTCGGCCACGGCGTTCACGGAAGTATTGACCGTGACCGACCCGCTGCCGGACACGGTGCCCGGGCAGTTGTCATCCTGCATGGACAGGAGGGAGACCGTGGTGCTGGTCGGGGTATTGAGGGTCAGTGCGAAGGGGTTGGCGGTAATACCGTTGACGGTCTGCTGGCCGGCGGCGGTTTCATAGGTGACACTCCAGGGTCCTGTCCCGGTAAAGGATATGCTCAGGGTGGCGGGGGTACCGGCGCAAACCACGGGATCGCCGCTCAGGGTAGCGGTCGGCACCGCATAGAAGGTGACGGGCGTGCCCTGGGATACGTCGAGGCAGGGGTCTCCGAGATTCACCCCGCCGCTGCCGTTTTGGTCCCCGACCACGGCGGAGAGGTAGTAAGTGGTTCCGTAAGCCATGGAGGCCGGCAGGAAGGAGACTTCCGGCGTCGGGTAGGTACCGAGGATGGGGGGGACAATATTGACGCCATTGCCGAGATGGAGGACGAAAGCGAGGGTATCGTTGCCATCGAAAACCTGGTTGGCGGGGTCATAATCGGCGGAGACCGGGCCGTCCCCGCAAACTTCCAGCGGTGCCAGGGACATGGAGCCCGCCTTGGTATCGCAATCGCAGATGACGATATCATCCGATACCGTCAGGGGATTGCAGCTGTTGGCATCATCGACGACGAAGGAGTATCCGGTTCCGCTGAGCAGCGGGTCGCTGGTGAAGACGTTGCCGGTGAGGGTACCGGAATTGGGGGTCACGGAATAAGGGGGCGTTCCGCCGTTGATGGTGAAGGAGACGGAATAGTTGACGTTGGTGGCATCGCAGGAGGTGGAGATGTTGCTGACGGTGGGGGCGGTATTGACCGTCACGGTACCAGAACCGGCGACCGTTCCGTCGCAGCCGTTGGCATCAGCGACCGACAGGAGGGTGATGTCGCCGGCCTGTGCCTGACCGACGGAGAGCGTATGCAGGCTGTCGGAGGCGGTGAAGGGGGCTTGCGGAATGCCATTGACCGCCCAGGAGACGGTCCAGGGGGCGGCGCCTGTCAGGCTGACGGAGAGGGCGGCGGTCTGGCCGCTGCCCTGGCAGATGCTTCCTGTGCCGGAGAGGGTGGCCGTCGGGACATCGAACTCAGCGACGGTGGCGGTGCCGATGACGGAGCCGGGGCATCCGGCCCCGCCGACGATGCTGGTCAGCGTGTGGGTGCCGATTTCGGAAACGAGGAGGGTGAAGGGGCTGGCGGTAATGGTGAGCGGTGTCTGGGCCTGTCCGTTGACCTCATAGCCGACGGTCCAGGGGTTTATACCGGTCAGGATGAGCGTGAGCGCCACCGAATCCCCGCTGCCGGTGCAGACCAGTCCGCCGCCGGACAAAGTGGCGGTGGGCGCGGAGGCGACCACGACGGTCAGGCAAGCCTGGTTGCTGGAACCGCAATCGTTGTCGGCCGTGGCGCAGAGCTGGAAAGTTCCCGGCCCGGGCCAGCTGACGGCCACGGTGGTGGGGTCCACCTGGCCGACGGGGACTCCGTTCGAGGTGGACCAGGTGTAACCGGTCGGGGCGGGTTGGCCGACCGGCGTGACGGTATACAGGACCGTATCCAGTGCGCAGGGGTTGGTCGGCCCGTTCACCTGTGGGGTCTGGGGCAGGTCGTCGTCCTTGATGACCGTCACGCATTTGGTTTCCGAGCAGGAGACACCGCCGCGGGCATGGGTGACGGTCAGGCAATACTGGCCGGGCAGGGTGGCGCTGACGGTCGGGCCGTTGGCCGGACCGGCGATGCCGCCGGCGGGGCCGGACCAGTTATAGGCCGTGGTGGCATTGGCATGGCAGTCGCTCGCCACGGTGGAGCCGGTACCGTCGATGACGATGTTGGAACCGGGGGTGCAATCGAGCACACCGGGTTGGGCGATGACCGACTTCGGGTTGAGGATGGCGAGGTCGACGATTACGGTACTGTCGCAGCCCTGCCAGTTTTCGCAGGTTTGGGCGATGGGGCCGCATTCCGTAAAAGTGGTTCCGCAGACATTGAACGTCTGAGGGGCACAGATGGTCACTTCCCCGAGGTCGTTGAAGACCGGGAAGATCGGATTGATGACACAGTTGACAAGGCTGTCGCAGCCCAGCCAGGAAGTCATGACGACCGGGGTGATGCCGGGTGTACAGACGAGTTGTCCGGCACAGGGGACACAATCGCCCAGGCAGGCGTCTATTTCCTCGAATGTCGGCAGAATCGGTTGGATGCTCACGACGATCGGCGTGCTGATGTTGCCTCCGAAGCAGACGTTGTTGTAGGAGGCGGAGATGGTGGCCACCCCGACATTGAGCCACTGGACATTCACCGTGGGTTCGTCGTTGGGACCGACAATCACGCCGTTGGGTTCGATGCCGAACCATTGGATCTCATTGGAATTGTTTCCGCAGCTTTCCGCGGGCGGCGGCACCATGGAGTAGGTGACGGTAGCCCCCGGACAGACTTCCGTCGGCCCGACGACCGACAGCGGGCCGGGGTTCGGCGGCACCATGCAATCGGTGGTGGTGATGGTATATTCGCAGAAATCGCCGGCGAAACCGTCGATCATCAGATAATAGGTGCAGTACGGCGACAGGCCCGAGGCGGACACGGAACCTTGCGTCGCCGCCCCCGGGCTCCAACAGTTGGAGACGGAGACGAAATCGTTGCAGGAGTTGGTGGAATAGATCTCCGCCTGGATGCCCTGGTTCTGGACGCAATTGAAGACATTGAAGTTGAAGGTCACCGTCCCGGACGGGGGCGCCAGAAAAGCGAACCATTGGTTGTTCTCGATGGTTCCGCAGAAAGGTCCGGGCACGTCACAGGCGTTGGTACCGGGCACCGTCGCACCGGTGTATCCGCTGAGCAGACAGGGATCGCACATGATGCAGGCATCCTCCGCACACAAGCCCGGCGGCGGGACACCGGGGCACAGTTCCTGGTTACATTGCGCGTTCAGCCGTATGGCGGCCGACAGGCACAGGAGGAAATGTACGGACAGCGTAAAGATTCTCTTCATCAAACGATTTGTTTTGATTTTGCTTTTTTCGGCGGCTTTCCGACGGGCAGGACCGTTCCCCGGCCGACGCCCTCCGTCCTTCCGGACCGGACTTTCCGGCAGGTCGGGACAAGCAGCCTACAGCAACATGAACGATAGGAAGCACAAGAAACAAACCTGCTTGAGCAGGTTTGTTTCTTGTATCCGCAGTGGTCGGGTCGGTATGGCCGACAGTCATTTCCGGTAATCGGGGTATTTGGCCGCAGGGTCCGCGGACGGGCGGCAACAGCTGCGGCCGTCCATGCGTTCCGGTCACAAAATATTTGAAATCATGAAGTTGCTACGCGTAAAATCATCCTATCCCCCAAAAAAATCATTCATGATACAAGGGAAAAGTTTGTAAAGTTAAAGACAAGCCGCAGTGTTTGTCAAATATTTACCATTTTTTAGCGGGCAGCTGTCACAAAAGGCGAACAATGTACCGTCGGAATGCATATCCGGCGGAACAAAAGGACGGCGGGCCGGACGGGAACCGTCATTCCTGCCGGGGCAACGCGAAAGCGACCCAAGCGTCGGCGGAGGGGGTTCCCATTTTGCCACCGCCGCAGGCGATGACGATGTATTGGACCCCGTCCACCATATATATGGCCGGCGTGGCATAGCCGCCGGCCGGCAGCGGTGCTTCCCAGACCTGTTTTCCGTTTCGCGCATCGAAGGCCCGGATCTTTTCGTCCCGGGTGGCGGCGATGAAGACCAGACCACCGGATGTGACCACGGGTCCGCCATAGTTTTCGGTGCCGGTAGGCCGGTCGGGATCCAGTCCCCAATCGCCCAGCGGGACCTGCCAGCGGATAGTCCCCTCATTGAGGTCTACCGCGGCCAGGGTGCCCCAAGGGGGCGAGATGGCAGGCATGCCGCGGGCGTCGAGAAACCGGTTGTACCCATCCGCATGAAATGGGATAGGGTCCTGCATTTCCGCCTTTGTCGCCTCGGCAGGCGTATGCGGCATGTCGAACAGGAAAGCTGTCAGGGCCGCCCTGGCATCGGGGGAAAGCTGCCGGAAGGAAGGCATCCGGTTGCGGCCCTCCGCCAGCAAGGATTCCACCGCCGGCCTTTCGAGCCGGTCGGCCAAACCATTCAGGGCGGGATACGCGCCTTGGGCATCCCCTTCCAAGTCCCATCCATGGCAGGTGGAACAATACCGGTCGTAGAGCCGGCGTCCCGGGTGCGCAGCCGGATCCGGAGGCGGCGCGGGAACCATGGTCTGTACCCAGGGCATCTCATTGACGTTGACGTAGAGGATCCCGTCCGGATCGGTTGCCGCCCCACCCCACTCCGCGCCGCCGTCGAATCCCGGAAAGATGAGGGTCGGTTGGGTGCCGGGCGGCAGGAACATATGGGAATGGCGGATCCGACGCAGGCTGTCCGCCAGTTTTTCACGATCCGGGCTATAAGGGTTGATGTCCTCCGCCGTCACGGATTGTCGGACGAGGGGAGGCGGGGCCGTGGGTCGGGGCTGGGTGGGCCAGGCGACCTCACCGGGCAGGTCGCTGGCAGGGACCGGTTCCTCGACGACGGGGAACAAGGGTGTGCCGGTGGCCCGGTCGAACAGGAACACATAGCCGGATTTGGTGACCTGCGCCACGGCCGGAACCTTCCTGCCTTCCCGGCGCACCGTCACCAGGTTGGGCGGGGCCGGCAGGTCGCGGTCCCAGAGGTCGTGATGGACCGTCTGGAAATGCCAACGGCGCTCCCCGGTTCGGGCGTCGAGGGCCAGCAGGCAGTTGGCATACAGGTTGGCCCCCGTCCGGTTGCCCCCCCAGAAATCATAGGCCGCGGATCCGGTGGGTACGAAGAGCGTCGCCGTGGATTCATCCAGGGACAAGCCGGACCAGGAATTGACGGCCCCCGCTTCCCGCCAGCCGTCCGGGTCGTCCCAGGTTTCGTACCCGGCTTCCCCCGGCTGGGGAATCGTATGGAAGACCCACCGGACCGCCCCGGTCCGTACGTCGTAGGCACGGATATGGCCCGGCGCGGCGCCCCATGCCTCATCTACGCGGCTGCCCACGATGTACAGGTCCTCGAATACCACACCGGGCGTATTGGCCATGACGAACTTATGCCGGTGCGCGTCTCCGAGTCCGTCGTGCAGGCTCACCTTCCCCTGGTCGCCGAAACCGGGGACAGGCAATCCGGTCGCGGGATCCAGGGCGTACAGGAAAGGACCGACGGCCGCCAGCAGGCGACGTTCCCCATCCGCTTCCCACCAGGCCAGCCCCCGGTTGATGGTCAGTCCGCTGCGGTAGCCCGTCTGGAACCGCCACAGCTCGACCCCCGAATCCGCGGCCAGCGCGAACACCTGCATGTCCGGTGTCGTCCCGTACAGCACCCCGTCGATGACCAGCGGATTGCACTGCAGCTGCGAGCGGTTCCGGAGCGTGTCCGCACCGCCGCAATGATACACCCATGCCACCTGCAACCGGTCCACATTGGACAGGTCGACCTGGTCGATGGCTGCAAATTGGGTGCCCTGCTTATCCCCCAGGTAACAAGCCCAGTCTACTTGCCGGGGAGTCGGCTGGCAACCGAGGGCGGCGAGCGACAACAGCCCGGCCCAGCTAAGTGGTTTGTTCATCCGTTTCGTTTTTAAATATCCGGCCTGTTGCCGCATATGCGGGTAAAGAAAACAAAAAACCCCTAATTTTTCGCCCGGTCCGGGCGGCCGCATCGAATTTTCCTGGCCGCCCCGGCCGCCCCGGTGCGGGGGGTACTCCCCGATGTACCGGACGGGATGCGGGAGAACGGCCCTGCGGAGCTTGTATCGGCCGGCCCATGGCCGGTTTCCCGGGTTGACCTCGCATCCGACCGATCCGCTTCTATGGGTCCGGTCCGGGCAAGAGATCTGGATCTTGCACCGGGCGCCGGGGAGTCGGCGATGTGCCCGCCGGCGGGTCGATGCCCCATCCCGAGGCGAGAACGGCCCGTCCCGCCGACTCGTGCGCACACCATTGCCGGGCGGCGACTTGTCCGCATTATCCGGGCCTTGCCGGCGTACCGACCGGAAACGGGAGGTGCGATTGCCCGTTCGCGGCAGGCCGGTGCCTTGGCCGGGCGGCACCATGATTGCCGGTCTTTTCAAATAAACCCTGGAACAACTTGGGATAAAAAGGAAAAAAATGAATTTTTGCGAACTACCGGGCGCGTCTCCCGATGTCCGCTGATCCATTTCAAACCTGCGGCCGCTGACAAGGCCGCGCCAGACACCGCCAGGGTCCTTGCCCCGGGGACATATCCATCCAGTCGGACAAGCCCCGACCATTCCGGGGCCGCCATGCGGCCGCTGCCGGTGTCGAAAACCATTGCCTGCGATGCGTCATCACCCCTTTCCGCCCGTCCGACGGGTCTTGTTGCTCCTTTTCCTGTCACTTGCCATTGCCTCCGGGGCCCAGGAAACCCCGGCGGATACGACCGATAAGGTTTCCCCGTGGGCGTTCACCTATGCGCAAGGCATCGACCTGGGGCAGCTCCTGGTGATCAATCCCCGACCGGGCAGCGGCTCCAACTTCATCAACCTGGGCGGGAACACCACCCTTCAATCCAAATACGATGCGGCCTCGCTGTTCTGGAACAACACCGTCAGCTGGCAAATCGGCATCCAGCGGGTCGGAGCGGGCACCCTGCCGTTCGGCGGCTCGCTGCCTTTCAGCAAGAGCATGGACCTGCTGGGGTACAACACGGTCATCGGTCGGAAAATGGCACCCGGCACCCGCTATTACTTCAGCGGCTACTTCACCTTCCTGAGCCAGGCCATACCCACCTACCCCGGCAATTTCCTCAAGGATGTCACCGAGGACGGTTCCGGCTATCCCATCTCCCGCTTTCTCTCTCCGGCCCGGCTCGAGGTGGCCCCCTCCGTCTCCTTCAAATCCAACGACAAGAAATTCACGGCCCTTTACACCCCCATCGCCTACAAGGCCATCATCGTGCACGACGACCGCATCGCCGCCCTGGGCATCCACGGGAACCCGGTGGTCCGGGTGGACGGGCAGGTCGTCTCGTACGAGCGGACGGACAACCAGCTGGGATCCCTGCTGAACCTCACCTTTACGGACACCTACCGGGAGAAACAATTCAAACTGACCTCCAGCCTGACCTTGTATGCCAACTACCTAAACCATCCGGAACGGGTGGACGTGGAATGGAACGCCGAATTCGCGGCCAGGCTCGTTCGCAACCTCTCCGTATCCGTCAAGACCAACCTGTTTTACGATTACGACATCCTGGTGTTCAAAACCGATGCAGGCAAGCCCTTCAACGAATGGGAGACCGGCCGGGGCGTGAGCTTTTCCGAACAGGTCTCCGCCAAGTACAGCCTCAATTTCTGAACCGGGGCGGCATCCGGTCGCCCGACCACCGTCCAAGCCCCGGGCGGCCCTTACCGGCAGCGCCAACTTCCGTCCGGAATATGCCTACAATTCCTTACCTTAGCCGAATTGAAAATACCGCCCGGCATCCCGAGCCTGCCTGGTTCCCGCAGCATGGCGGAACGCCGACCCGCCGGACAAGCGGGGGCGGCGGCAGGCAAAGCGCAGGCTCGGATGGGGCCGGGGGCAACCTAATATCACCGCTATGTACTACAATCGCCGAAATTTCATCCGCTACGCCGGCACCATGGCTGCCGGCTCATTCGTCTGGTCCCAGCTGGGATGCCAGACGGGGGAACCGCAGGTCGCCAACCAAGCCGATACGGATACCAACCTTGCCGTAACCGGAGACCTTGCGGAGTTCGGGCTCCAACTCTACACCCTCCGGGACGTCATCGGAGAGAATCCGAAGGACATTCTCAGCCAGGTAGCCTCCTTCGGCTACAAGCAGGTGGAGAGCTACGAGGGCAAGCAGGGCATGTTCTGGGGCATGGCCCCGGCCGATTTCAAGGCCTACCTCGATTCCCTGGGCATGACCTGCATCTCCAGCCATTGCAACACCAAGGAGGACTTCGAGCGGAAAGCTTCGGAAGCCGCCTCCATCGGCATGAGCCACCTGCTCTCCCCCTGGGTCGGTCCGCAGCCCGCCCTGGACGACTGGAAACGGATTGCCGACGAGTTCAACCGACTCGGGGGCATCTGCCGGCAAGCCGGCATCCGGTTCGCCTACCACAACCACGACTACTCCTTCGTGGCCTTGGAGGACGGCACCATCCCCCAGGATTACCTGCTGGCCAATACCGACCCGGACCTCGTGGATTTCGAGATGGACATCTACTGGGTGGTGGCGGCGGGAGCCGACCCGACCCGATACCTGGAACAGTACCCCGGCCGCTGGCGTCTTTGCCATGTCAAGGACCGGATCAAGGATGCCCCGCCGACCGAAAAGGAAGCTTCCTGCGACCTGGGCACCGGCAGCATCGATTTCCCGGCCATCCTCAAGGTGGCCAAAGATACCGGCATGACCTATTTCATCGTGGAGCAGGAACGGTACGACAACTCCACTTCCCTGCAAAGTGCACAGGTGGACGCCGCTTACCTGCGGCAGCTGCGGTTCTCCTGACCACCCCGGTTGCCTGGGGCGGACGGTTCCGCCGACAGCCGACTCGACCCGCCGCAGCTTGTCCGGCCTCCGGAACAGCCGACGGGCATCCCGCCGGCCAAGACGGGAGCCCCTCGCCCCAGGCCCCCATCCTGTCGCCACGGCCGGCAGCCTCCGTCCCCCGTCGGAGGCTGCCGGCCACGCGGCGTCCGCACATTCCCGCCCCATGTTTCGAAAACTGCTGGGCCGCCGGCCTTATCCGGAATTCTACACCCGCTATCTCGACGGGTTCCGCACGGAGCCATCCCGCAAGACCCCGCTGGAATCGGTCCGATTCGTCGTGCTCGATACCGAAACGACCGGATTGGATGCGAAGCGGGACAGGATCCTGTCCATTGCGGCGGCGGGTGTCCGCCACCGGCAGCTCGACATGGCCGACACCTTCGACTGCCTGGTCTATCAGGAGCAACACGGTGCGGAAAGCGTGCCCATCCATGGTATCCGCCGGCAGGAGACCGCCGGCGGGCTGCCGGAAAGGACCGCCCTGGAGCAATTCCTGGCGTTCTGCGGCCCCAGCGTACTTGTCGGGCACCATGCGGGCTTTGACACCACCCTCCTCAATGCCGCCCTTCGGCGGCACGGTGCGGGCAAACTCCGCAACCAGGTACTGGACACCGTCCAATTGGCCATCCGGGTGGAACACCCCTTCCGGGCATCCGTCCTGAGCTACCAACCCGGCGATTACAGCCTGGACGCCCTTTGCCGGCGCTACCACATCCCGGACCAGGAACGCCACACCGCCGCCGGCGACACCTACATCACCGCCGTACTGCTGCTGAAACTGCTGGCCCGGCTGCAACAGCGCGGCATCCGGACCTTGGGCCAACTCCTGGATGTCCCCAACATGTAGACGGGTGGAAGCACCGGGAAAAAATATCCCCCTCCCTCCGGCCGGATAAGGAAAAAAAACCATTTTTGCCCTTGGCGTCCGCTTCGGGACGAGGACACTTCGAAACCATCCAACCGCATGACCTACGACGATTTCACGGCCGAATCCCAGGAGGCCATCTTCCAGGCGCAACAACTGGCCGCCGACCATGGGCAGCAAAGTGTCGGCACTGCGCACCTGTTGCAGGGTATGCTGCAGACGGACGCATCCTGCATGGCCTTCCTGCTGAAACGCTGCCACATCGACCAACACCAGCTCCGGGAACAATTGGCCGAGTTGGTCCGGGCCACCCCCAAGGTAAGCGGGACGGAAAAGCAATACCTCACCCCGGAAGCGAACATGTCGTTGGCCAGGGCGAAGAAATTCCTGCCGCAGTTCGAAGACCGTCACATCACCCTCGAGCTGATGTTGTTGGGCATCGTGCAGGGGGAGGACAAGGTCGGCCGGCTGCTGCGTACGTTGGGTGCCTCGGAGGAGGTGCTCGTCCAGGCCATCCAGGCCTATCGGCAGCGCAACCCCGCCCAGGCAGCGGCAAACGACGAACAATTGCGGCCCCTGCAGCAATACGCCCTGGATATGAATACGCTGGCGGAGGAAGGGAAACTGGATCCCATCGTCGGCCGGGATGAGGAGATCCGCCGGGTACTCCACATCCTCAGTCGCCGCAAGAAAAACAACCCCATCCTCGTCGGGGAGGCCGGGGTCGGGAAGACCGCCATCGTGGAGGGTATCGCCTGGCGGATCATCCGCCAGGACGTCCCGGAAAACCTCCGGACCAAAAGGATCTTTACCCTCGACATCGCCTCCCTGATCGCCGGCGCCAAGTACAAGGGGGAATTCGAGGAGCGCCTCAAAGCCGTCATCCGTTCGGTCCAGGAGTCCAACGGCGAGATCATCCTTTTCATCGACGAGATCCACACCCTCGTCGGTGCCGGCGGTGGCAACGGCGCCATGGACGCGGCCAACATCCTCAAGCCCGCCCTGGCGCGGGGAGAACTGCGGACCATCGGCGCTACCACCCTGGACGAGTACCAGCTCCATTTCGAAAAGGACCAGGCCCTCGTCCGCCGGTTCCAACAGGTTTTCATCGACGAGCCGGATGTCGCGGAGACCATTTCCATCCTGCGCGGTGTCCAGGACAAGTACGAGGTGTTCCACAAGATATACATCCGCGACGAAGCCCTCGTGGCGGCGGCGGAGCTTTCGCACCGATACGTACCGGACCGGCAGTTGCCGGACAAGGCCTTCGACCTCATCGACGAGGCCGCCGCCCGCTTGCGGCTGGAATTGGATTCCGTTCCGGAGGAGGTGGACACCTGGGACCGCCGGCTGCGGCAGCTGGAGATCGAACGGGCCGCCCTGCTGCGGGAGCAACAGGACGGCAAGGTCAGGCTGCTCGATGCGCAGCTGCTCCACGCCCGGTCACAACGGGATACCGTGCGCCAGGCCTGGCAGGAGGAAAAGTCCCAGATCGACCATATCCAATCCCTCAAGAAGGCCATCGATGCCCTGGAGCAGCAAGCCGACAAGGCCGAGCGCTCCGGCGACCTGGAGACGGTCGCCCGCATCCGCTACGGCGAACTGCCCGGCAGGCAGGCCCAACTCAAGACGGCCGGAGAAGCGCTGGCCCTTCTACCGCCGGACCGGCGGTATACCAATGACGAGGTCACCGCCGATGACGTCGCCGCCATCGTCGCCCGGTGGACCGGCATACCCGTCTCCCGGATGATGCAACAGGAAAAGGAGAAACTGCTCTTGCTGGAGGAACACCTGCGCCGCCGCATCATCGGGCAGGATGCCGCCGTCAAGGCCGTCAGCGATGCCGTCCGCCGCAGCCGGGCCGGCCTCCACGACAACCGGCGCCCCATCGGGTCCTTCATCTTCGTGGGCCCGACCGGTGTCGGAAAGACCGAGCTCGCCAAAGCCCTGGCGGAGTTGCTCTTCAACGACGAACATGCCATGGTCCGGCTCGACATGAGCGAATACCAGGAACGCCATGCCGTCAGCCGGCTGACGGGCGCGCCGCCCGGCTACGTGGGCTACGAGGAAGGCGGCCAACTCACGGAAGCCGTCCGCCGCCGCCCCTACACCATCCTGCTCCTCGACGAAATCGAAAAGGCCCATCCCGACACGTTCAACCTGTTGCTCCAGATCCTCGACGAAGGCCGCCTTTCCGACAACAAAGGCCGGACCGCCAATTTCCGCAACACCCTCATCATCATGACCTCGAACCTGGCGGCCGATAAGATCCTCGAGAATTTCGAAGACCTCGAGGCGCTCGGAGAACAACACCGACAGGCCGTCGTCGACACCACCCGACAGGAGGTACTCGCCGTCCTGCGGGAACAGCTGCGGCCGGAATTCCTCAACCGCATCGACGAAACCGTCGTCTTTCCGCCCCTGCGCCGCCCGGATATCCGAAGGGTCCTGCTCCTGCTGCTCGAGCAGGTCGCGGACAGGGTGGCCCGCCAGCATTTCGACCTCCGCCTCACCGCCGCCGCCATCGACCATCTCGTCGAGGCCGGCTACGACCCCGCCTTCGGCGCCCGCCCCCTGAAAAGGGCCCTGCAGGACCTCCTGCTCGACGAACTCGCCCGGCTCCTCCTCGCCGGGGCATTCCCGGCCGGCACCACCATCCATGCCGACCTGCAGGCCGAGCGGCTGGTCTTCCTGGAGACCGCCGTATCCGGCGCCCATACCGTACGGGAATGGTTGGAATTGACCGCCGGCGCACAAAAAAACACTTCCCCATCCGCCCAATGAGAAATTTTGTCTATTTTGGAATAACTTTTCGGCCATTATCTTCCCTTCCGACAGGCGGGAAGGCCCGGGACGGCAGTCCCGGCGGATGGTGTGCGACCGACGGGCACGGCCCGCTTCCCGCACCCGGTCCGCCGACTGTCCGCCGGAACAACCGGCCCTCCACTTTTCCACTCACAACCACATCATTGCACCATGACTAAGCATTTACTCCTCATCAGTTGCTTGTTCGGCTGCCTGCACGCTACGGCCCAAACACAGGTCCGTCCGCAACAGGTACCTTTCCACCAAGTGGCCCGGCCCCGGCTCGCACCTGCCCTGACCGGATCCGAAACCTTACCCGCCGTTCCCGCCCACGCCAACCACCTCCTCTTCCAACGTTCCGACCAGGAGGTGACCATCGGCATCACTGTCTACGACCTCCAATCCAATAGCAGCACCCCCCGACGGCTCGCCACCAATGCCGACGGAGTCCGCTACGGGGTCTGGACCATCGGCAACAATGCCGGCAGCGGATATCCGGACCGCGGATCCGGATTCAACAGCCAGGAAAACGGCGCCTGGGGCGACATACCCGACACCCGCATCGAGGATGCCCGCTGCGGCTGGGCCAACGTCGATGTGGTCGCCGACGGGTCCCCCGTGGTCGTCGCCCACCGGACAGACCTGAACCTCATGTACTTCAGCCGCTGGCAAAACAACACCTGGGTACATGCCAATATCCCGACGGCCGTGACGACCGGGGTCATCTGGCCCCGGATGGCGGTCGGCGGACCGGACGGCAACACCATCCATGTCATCGGCCTGACCTACCCCTCCGCCAACGGCGGCGCCCCTTATGCGGGGGTGGACGGACACGTCCTCTATTACCGCTCGCTGGACGGCGGGGCGACCTGGGACAAGCAGGATGTCATCCTGCCCGAGATCGACCAGGCTTTCTACACCCGGATGGATGCCGATTCCTATACCATCGACGCTTCGGGCAATACCGTCGCCATCGCCCTGATGGCCGACTTCGGCGATGTGAAAGTCTCCAAATCCACCGACAACGGCGATACCTGGACCACCTGGACCATCAAGGATTTCCCCATCGATGCCTATGCCGTCGACCAGGGATACACCTTTGACGACATCCCCCTCGACACGCTCGCGCCGGATTCCCTCGCCATCCAGTCCTCCGACAACACCGGTGCCATCCTGATCGACCAGGACGGGACCGTCCATGCCTGGTACGGGGAAATGTATTATGTAGACAGCGACCTGACCGACGGTAACTTCTCCTACTTCCCCGGTTGGATGGGGCTGCGCTACTGGAACGAAACCTATGGGGAGGATTCCACCCGGGTCATCGTCTCCGGCATCATCGACGCCAATGCGAACGGTGTCGCCGACATCACCGGTATCGACGTCATCCCCCTTTATTTTTCCTCCCTGACCTCCCACCCCAGCGTGGGCATGGATGCTGCCGGCAACATTTTCCTCGCATACTCCGGCCTGACGGAAGACTTCACCCACGAATTGTCGACCCCCACCCCCGGCCAGCATTGCCGGCACATCTACCTGAGCTGGAGCGGTGACAAGGGGGAAACCTGGAGCGACCCGGTGGATATCATCCGGGAGGACCTGGTCATCGAACC
Organism: uncultured Saprospiraceae bacterium; assembly: GCA_964573725.1. Classification (GTDB taxonomy): domain Bacteria; phylum Bacteroidota; class Bacteroidia; order Chitinophagales; family Saprospiraceae; genus UBA6168. Next base: position 2,740 of record CAZNLJ010000027.1, on the reverse strand, counting down.
GGACCTGCTGCCGCTCTACGAAACCATGTTCCCGGCGATGGACCGCCAAGTCGACGACCAGGTCCACCTGAGCTACCAAGGGGATTTCGAACCCGGCCTGGCTGTCCGCGGTGACATGGACGCCGCGGCGGACAACTTCATCAACTACCTGGCGATCGATGTGGCCGAACTGGGCCTCAACACGGCGGCGGAACCCCGGCCCGAGTCCCCGACCCTGTCGATAATGCCCAATCCGGCCCGCCAAACCGTCCAGGTGTCCTGGACCGCCCCCGATGCCGCCGATACCTGGATCGACCTGTTCGACCAGACCGGCCGCCGGGTCCGCTCCCGGTCGGCCGGACAAATGGCTGCCGGCAGCCATACCCTTCCCGTCTCGGTGGCCGACCTGTCCTCCGGACTATACTTCCTGCAACTCCGCAGTGGCGGCCAGACCCTGACGCAACGCCTGGTCGTCCAATAAATACGGCCGGCCGGCGGACACCCCGCGTGTTTCCGCCGGACATCCGGACTCCGGTCAAAAAAAGCACACCTGTCCGCGGACGGGTGTGCTTTTTCCTTTTCCCGGATGGCGACCCTCGCAGGGGCCGTGGCCCCCTCCGACCGGCTCCTCCCAAGGGCATCCGGTGTTAATTCCATAAGTTTTTCGATAAAAAAACAGATAATTTCTATATTTACGCGCTGGAACGCAACCATTATCAATCAAACCAAAATTGAGTCCTTATGAAAAAAATGTTTACTACATTTTCATTCCTGTTCACGATGGTGTGCCTGGCCGGGGTAGCGAATGCCCAGATCAACGCCGGCTCGCCGATTCCGGTGGACTTTGTCGTCAACGCCCCGGCATCCATCGCCGGCGCATATGATTACGGAACCCAGACGGAAGACTGGGGACCGACCCTCAGCCAGACCGTGACCGGGGAGGTCGTCTGGGCTTATGATGCCGTGGACAGCCTCTGCTGTGGTGCCGTCGTTTCGGATGTCACCGGCAAGATGGCCCTGATCCGTCGGGGTGCCTGCACCTTCAGTCTCAAGACCTACAACGCACAGCTGGCCGGTGCCGCAGGTGTCATCATCTGCAACCACTACGCGACCGCCACGGACGACGGCAACTCCCTGGTCGGTATGGCCGCCGGTGATTCCGCCGCCGCCGTCACCATCCCCGCCGTCTTCGCTTCCCGCAGCACCTGCGAAGCCATCACCGGCGTCATCGACAACGGCGGTTCCGTAACGGCTTCTTTCGAAGTCCGTTCCTTCGGCAACGCCGTCGCCGCTTATTCCTACCACACCCCGGAGAGCGAGATTCTCCCGCTGACCGACATGTCGGTACGCTACATCAACCTCAACACCGATACGCTCCCGTCCATGACGCTGACGGTAGCAATCACGGACCCCAACGGTCAGGTGACCACGATTGAGGAGGAAGTGACCGACATCCCCGGCCAGACCGTCATCGACTGGATCTTCGATACGCCGTACACGCCGGAAGCCGTCGGCACCTACACGGCCAAGTTCACCAACTCCGAAAACACGGAGGAACTCTCCAGCACCTTCGTCATCACGCCCTACACCTATGCCCAGGACAACAACGACGTCCAGGTCAACACCGATGCCGGCTGGATCGCGCCGGGCAACCAAGCCTTCATCGACGGTGGCTTCCGCTATGATTTCGGTAACTTCTACCGCACCGGCGCGGACGTACAGACCGCAACCCACATGTCCTTCATGCTTGCCAACCCGGATTCCCTGTTCTCCGGCGACCCCGAGGCGGATGCTTTCCAAATCATCCTCTATGATGCGGATCCCGATGGCAACGGCGACGTACCGGGTGATGCCGATTCCTACGATGCCCTCAACGAAACGGGTGGTGGGGCCGTGTACGTCGGCATCGCATCCTACTCCCTGACCGGCGAGGAACAGCCCTACGACATGTTGACCGTCGAATTCGAAGATCCCATCACCCTGGACGCCAACAAGATCTACTTGTTGATGGTCCAGTACGACGGGGTAGCTTCCGGCCTCGGCATCGCTCCCTGGTATGCCTACGGCGGTGCCGGCCCTGTTGCCGGTGGCCTGGGCGAAGCTGTCTTCACCGACCGTTTCTATACCGGTGGTTGGAGCGGCGACTGGAAAGGGGTGATCCGCCTCCACCTCGACGGCTTCACCAATACCGAAACGCCGCTCGCTGAACAGAAGATCGAACTGTCTCCGAACCCGGCCACGGATGTGGTCCGCCTGAGCCTGGGTCTCGAGCAGCCCGCCGCCACGGTGAACGTCCGTATCCTCGACTTCAACGGCCGCCTCGTCAGCAGCCAGCAACTGGACAATGTCCAGCAAGGTACCTACAGCTTCGATGTCAGCAACCTGGCTTCCGGCATGTACTTCATGGGTGTGGAAACTCCGGAAGGCTACCGCGCCAAGAAATTCCAGGTCGTCCGCTAAGCCGGTACGAACCCGGACGGAATCCGGAAAGGAACCGGCCTCGGCCAGGTCTTTTCGCCGGATGAACAGTCACCTGAACGGTGAGCGGGAACGGAGAATCTCCGTTCCCGCTTTTTTTTATTGGATCGGGAATTCGGACGGTGTTTGCGGATGTTTGGTCGGTTTTTGAACAGGGATTTCCATATGATTTGAAGGATGGACTGGGATGGGACGGCCTATTTGGGGATGGGGGGCTGTTTTTGAACTGGGATTTCCATATGATTTGAAGGATGGACTGGGATGGGACGGCCTATTTGGGGAT
>CAZNLJ010000026.1:35115-62207 GCA_964573725.1 uncultured Saprospiraceae bacterium | reverse complement strand
CAAGTATCGGCGTTACGGTGACCCTGACAGTCACGGATTCCTCCGGCAACAGTTCCACCTGCACGGCCGATGTGACGGTGCTGGACACGGTCTCGCCGGCCGCCCAATGCCAGGATGTGACGGTCAACCTGGACGGCATGGGTCAGGCGAGTATCAATGCTTCGGATATAGACAACAGCTCCACGGATGCCTGCGGCATCGAAACACGGGTCCTGGACGACAGCAGCTTCGACTGCAGCGACCTGAGCTACGGGGCTCAGAAGCCGGGCAGCCAATCAAGTATCGGCGTTACGGTGACCCTGACAGTCACGGATTCCTCCGGCAACAGTTCGACCTGCACGGCCGATGTCACGGTGCTGGATACGGTCTCGCCGGCCGCCCAATGCCAGGACCTGACGGTCAATCTGGACGGTATGGGCAACGGCAACACCACGGCCACATCGGTCGACAACGGTTCGACGGACGCTTGCGGCATCCAATTCCTAACCCTCAGCCAGACAAGTTTCACCAGCGCGGACATCGGTCCGAATACCGTGACGCTGACGGTGACGGACAGCTCCGGTAACTCGTCCTCCTGTACGGCGACGGTGACGGTGGCCGATATCCTGCCGCCGGCTATGGCCTGCCAATCCGCCACCGTCCAACTGCATGCTGCCGGACAGGGTACCCTGACCACCGCCATGGTGGACAACGGCACCACGGACCCCGGCGGTATCGCCAGCCTGGTGCTGAGCCAAACGAGCTTCAGCTGCGCCGAGGTAGGTAATAACACCGTGACAATGGTGGCGACGGACAATCACGGCAATTCGGATTCCTGCCAGGTGACGGTCATCGTGCAGGACCTCATCGCCCCAGTAGCCAGCTGCCAACCGGTCACGGTCTCCCTCAACGCGGCCGGTATCGGCAGCACTACGGCGGCAGCAGTCGACAACGGCTCGACGGACGCCTGCGGCATCGCCTCGCTGTCGCTCAGCCAGACGGGTTTCGATTGTTCGCACGTCGGCAACAATACGGTAACCCTGACGGTCACCGATAACAATGGCAACACCGCCACCTGCCAGTCGACCGTAACGGTACAGGACCTGGTCGCCCCGGTGGCGACCTGCCAAAACGTGACGGTCTCCCTCAACGCGGCCGGCAACGGCGTTACCACGGCGGTAGCAGTCGACAACGGCTCGACGGACGCCTGCGGCATCGCTTCGCTGTCACTCAGCCAGACGGGTTTCGATTGTTCGCACGTCGGCAACAATACGGTAACCCTGACGGTCACGGATAACAACGGCAACACGTCCACCTGCCAGTCGACCGTAACGGTGCAGGACCTGGTCGCCCCGGTGGCGACCTGCCAACCGGTCACGGTCTCCCTCAACGCGGCCGGTATCGGCAGCACTACGGCGGCAGCAGTCGACAACGGCTCGACGGACGCCTGCGGCATCGCCTCGCTGTCGCTCAGCCAGACGGGTTTCGATTGTTCGCACGTCGGCAACAATACGGTAACCCTGACGGTCACCGATAACAATGGCAACACCGCCACCTGCCAGTCGACCGTAACGGTACAGGACCTGGTCGCCCCGGTGGCGACCTGCCAAAACGTGACGGTCTCCCTCAACGCCGCCGGCACCGGCGTTACCACGGCGGCAGCGGTCGACAACGGCTCGACGGACGCCTGCGGCATCGCTTCGCTGTCGCTCAGCCAGACGGGTTTCGATTGTTCACACGTCGGCAACAATACGGTGACCCTGACGGTCGCGGATAACAACGGCAACACGTCCATCTGCCAGTCGACCGTGACGGTACAGGACCTGGTCGCCCCGGTGGCGAGCTGCCAAAACGTGACGGTCTCCCTCAACGCGGCCGGTATCGGCAGCACCACGGCGGCAGCGGTCGACAACGGCTCGACGGACGCCTGCGGCATCGCCTCCCTGTCGCTCAGCCAGACGGGTTTCGACTGTTCGCACATCGGACAAAACACGCTCTCCCTGACGGTCACGGACAACAACGGCAATACCGCCACCTGCCAGTCGACCGTAACGGTGCAGGACCTGGTCGCCCCGGCCACAGGCTGCCAGCCGGTCACCATCCAGCTGGACATGTCGGGCCAGGCGACCTTGTCCGTTGCACAGGTCGACAACAATACTTCGGATGCCTGCGGCATCGATACGTTGTACCTGAGCCAGACGGCTTTCGATTGCGCCGACCTCGGCGCCAATACGGTGGTGCTGACGGCCACCGATATCCACGGCAACACGGCCTCTTGTACCTCGACCGTCACCGTGCAGGACAAGATCAAGCCGGTGGTGGTCTGCAAGGACACCACCATCGTCCTGGCCGGCCTGGTTATCCTGGATCCGGCCTCGGTGCTGGACCAGATTGCCTCCTATGACAACTGCGGTACCCTCCAGCCGGTCGGCGTCAGCCCCGCCCAGTTCAATTGTATCAACGACGGCCCGAACCTGGTCACCCTGACGGTCTCCGACGGCAACGGCAACACACGGACCTGCCAGGCAACGGTGACGGTGGACGCCCCGGACCTGATCGTGACCAGTACACCCGAAAACTGCGGGGAATTCGACGGGACCATCACCATGACCATCCTGAATGGCCCGGCCGGCGGCCAATGGGGTTACTCCGTGGATGCGGGCGACAACTACCAGTTCAATCCGGTCCACGACAACCTCACCGCCGGTGCTTACGTCTGCGTCGCCACACTATTCGGGGGTAGCGGCTGTACCCTCCCGCCGGTGACGGAAGTGGTGGAGACAGTGGCCGATGAAGTGGTTACCTGGACCGGGAACGGGGACGGACTGCATTGGAGCGACGGCAAGAACTGGGACACCGGTTTCACGCCCTATACCTGCAACGACGTCATCATCCCCGCCGGCCACTCCGTACTGGTCCCCGCCGGCGTGCTTGCCGTCGGCCGCACGCTTCTCGTCGAGGACGGCAGCACGGTATCCATGGAGCCGATGGCGACGATGGCCATCATTCCGTATTGACACAAGGGGGTATCCTGCCACATGAACCCAATCCCGGAAGGGGGAAAAATTTATCGGATTTTGTAAGCGATGTACATCCCCATTCAAATACAACCGGAGCGAATGACTTGCTCCGGTTTTTTTTTTTTTATGCCCTACCTGGTGCGGCATACAAGGGTATATGCCGAAGAAGCAAGTTCGTTAGGGTACGCTTGTCAGGGCGGCCTTTGCGGGACTTTATCGATGGACCTGCCCTGTATCCACATGGTCAAGCCCTGGTTACCGGTTCGCCCGGGCCGTCCTGGAGTGTGCAGTAAAAAGAAGGGAAAGAAGAGAATACAGGCGTAGAGGTTCCTGCCCATGCCGGCCGGTCGGTCAGTCGGCCAGGTAGGCGTCGCTTCCCGGTATGGAATACCGAGGTCGACCCGCCATAACCGGGTGCAAATCAGCCGGCCTGAGTCGCCGTTGTCAAGACTTGCCACAGGAGGCGACAAGCACCCCTGTTTTTGCCGATTTATTTCTCATATTTGTATTGCAGGATGAAAATTCGGCCATTCCCGGCTTTCCCCGATCGGCAACCGGCGAGAACAGTGGTCATCATAAATCCCCCCATCATGACAGGAAGATTTGTTCCCGAAGTCGCCCCGCCACCCGCCGGGCTGAAACCGCCGGTGTGCTGCCGGTGCAGGCTTGGCTTGCTTTGCATGTGGATTGTTCTGATGAACCTGCCGTTCCGCTTGTCGGCGCAATCCGCCCCGGCGGATTCCCCACCCGGCATCTTCGAAACCCTGGCGCAGTATAAGCAACCGGAGATCGAAATGGTGTTGGACATGGATTCCCTGCTGGCCACGAAATTTCAGGAAAACTACATCCAGGGCACTTTTCACCTCAAGGACGGCAAAAAGACGGTCCTGACCTTGCCGCTTTCGGTCCGCCAGCGCGGAAAATTCCGGCGCATGCGTTGTGAATTTCCACCGCTCAAGATGAAACTGGACAGCGCGGCGCTGGAGAAGGCCGGATACAACACCTACGGCACCTTCAAGATTGTCAACCAATGCATGGATGCCGACCCGACGGCAAAGGAACTGTTGTTGCGGGAATACCTCGTCTACCAGTTGTACCAGGAACTGAGCGACCTGTCCTTACGCACCCTGTTGGCCCGCATCCACTACCGCAACGAGCGCTCGGGGGAAGACCGGATCCGGTTGGCCATCCTGATGGAGGACGACGGTCAGTTGGCGGCCCGTCACGGCCTGACCTTGGTGGATCCCTTGTCCGTGCCGGTGTCGTCCATGCGGCCGGACGATGAAATTCGGGTCGCCCTTTTCCAATATATGATCGGAAACGTGGATTGGGGGTACCAGCCGGGACGCAACATAGAGATCCTGCGCATCGGGGACGGAGCGGAACACATACCCGTTCCGTATGATTTTGATTTCAGCGCCATCGTCGACGCGCCCTATGCCGTTCCCAAGACCCACATCGGGCAACGGAACTTATCGGAGCGGGTGTATTTCGGCAGGAAGACCGATGCGGCCACCTTGCAGGCGGCCTTTCCGTGGTGGATGGAAAAGGAGAAGTCCCTGCGGAAGAAAATCCGGGAGACAAAGCAACTGTCCATGACCTCCAGGCTGGAGATGGAGGAATACCTGGACAGTTTCTTCGACCTCTTGTCCAGGCCGGCGGAGGCGGCGGACGTGATCCTGTCCCGAAAGCCCTGGCTGCCCGAACCCCGGTGAAGGCGCCGGCCCCTAAGCCGATTGCCTGGTCTTTTCCCAATCGCTGCGTCGGATGCGGTATACCTGTACCGGCAGCCCTTTGAAGTCGGTTTCTTTCCAGAGGGACATACCGTTGCGGGTGGCGACGGCGACGGAGCGGCTGTTGCCGGCATCGATGAGCGAGATGAGCGTTTCGGCGAGTTCCCGGGAGAAACAATGGTCGCGGCAAGCCATGGCCGCCTCCGTCGCATAACCCTGGCCCCAATACCGGCGGATGAGATGGTAGCCGACCTCCAATTTCGGGATACCGTCGACAAACTGCATGATGAGGCCGCATTGGCCGATGAGGGTTCCGGTGGACCGCAGCTCCACGCCCAGCAGCCCGTGGCCGGTCGATTCGTACCGACGTAGCTGCCGTTGGAGCCACCAGTCCGCGAACCGGTCCGGTTCCTCATGCATAGGAAGATAGGTCATGGCCACGGTATCTTCAAAAAATGCCATGAGGGGCTCCTTGTCTTCCAGGGTCAAAGGTCGGAGGTGGAGCCGGTCGGTGAAAAGGGTCGGTGCTTGCATGGTGTTTGCTCGATGCGTCAAGGTAAGGTGGTGGCCGAAGAGCGGTCACCGGGTTTCCTGCAAAAGTAAGCATTGCAGCGGAAACCGAGGGGGGCATCCTCCGTCAGGGTGAGTCGTAAGGAGCTCCCTTTGTCCAGGAATACACATTGTCGCCGGCGGCCGGAATCCCCGACGGACTTCAGACCGCCGGGTCGTTCCAGTCGCCGGTGGCGACCAAGGGGTAAGTGGTGGCGCCCGCCATCCCGTAAGCGGTCAGAAAGGCCAGGATAAGGTTCGTTCTTATCATATCCGGTGGGTTTACTGTTTTACAAAGGTAAGGTGCCTGCGCCCGTGTACCGCCGCAAGCAGCATCTTTTTCAGGAGGTAAAAAGCTCGGGTAACATTCCGGTACCGGTGGATTCCTTGCGTATAAACCCAGATAATCCTGCGGTGGACCATTCCGTTGCTGCCTGTACCGCTGCCCACCAGGTGGCCTCTGCTACCCGTCGCACCAGCGGAAAAAACGGATACCCGCGGCGGCTCCACGCTCATTTTATCCCAAGTATGGAACAGGAGGAATAGGCCGTCATCCACCTGATTCACCTTCCGTCCCCACCGTGAAGCTGTAAAAAGGCCGCGAGCCAAGAATAGGCAGGATTGTCGATGGCTTGCGCTTTTATCGCCCCCCGTTCGGCAAGGCTTTTCGCACCCGCAGGAATGCCTCCGACGATTCCCGGCTTGTATGCAAGGACAAATATTAAGTGGACCACCCGTTTTCCTTATCGGTTTGTAAAAAATTTACCCTTGATATTAAGGATCCGTCAAATCGGGTGTCCGGAGACCGACCCGCATCGTCCGCGGACCGGCCGCCCCTTATTTTTGTATCACCATCCTCATTATGAAACAGACCTGCCGACCTATCGCCGCCCTGCTTTTCCTGTTGCCCTGGTACGCTTGCTACCGGGAATTTCCGGTGGTGTCGGCCCGCATGGAGACGATACCGGTGCGGGAGCAGGAAGATGCGGCGGATGACCTGGCCGTCTATGTCCATCCCGCCGACCCGCAAAAGGTAGCCCTGGTCGGTACCGACAAACGATACGGGTTGGTCGTGTACAACCTGTCCGGCGACATCCTGCACGCGTATCCCGTCGGCCGAATCAACAATGTGGACCTGCGGCGGGAGATTCCTTGGCCGGGAGGTGCCCTCACGCTGGTGGTTGCCACCAACCGGTCGGACAATACCTTGGTTTTCTATGACCTGGATACGGCGACTTTGGCCTTGCGGACCTTGCATCGGTCGCCGGTATCCGTCGGCGTACAGGAGGTCTACGGATGTTGCCTGTACCGATCGGACGCCCCCTATGCCTTTGTGGCCGGCAAGGAAGGCGTGGTGGAGCAATACCGCTTGTCGCCCGATCCGGAAGGACGGTTGACGGCGGAGCGGGTCCGACGCTTTTCGGTCGGCAGCCAGTGCGAGGGGATGGTGGCCGATGATGAGCACCATGTCCTTTATGTGGCGGAGGAAGACCGCGGCATCTGGCGATACCAGGCCGATCCGGACAGCAGCGACGACCGGGTCCTGGTGGACGATGTCCGTCGCAATCCGAACCTGCGGGCGGACATCGAAGGGCTGGCCCTGTACCGGCAGTCGGGAGGGAAAGGATACCTCTTCGCTTCCAGCCAGGGCAACGACAGCTTCGCCGTTTACGCGCGGACGGACGGCAACCCCTACCTGGGTAGCTTCCGCATCGCCGCCGCCGGTTCTCTCGGCGGCGTGTCCGAAACCGACGGCATCGAGGTCAGCAGCCATCCGACCGGCCCTTACCTGCAGGGGATGTTTTTTGCCCAGGACGGGGACAACCGCCCGGCCAACCAGAACTTCAAGGGGGTGGACATGGCCGATGTCCTGCGGCTGGTGGGCGGGGCTCCGCCAATGGGTGCCGTTTCGGGACATCAAGAGTGATGACCGCCCTTTCTGCCGATGCTAACCAAGCGCGAATCCATGCCTACTGACTTTCTTAATACATAACCAAAATTCATCAGCACATGAAACAACGACGACACCTCCTGTTTCTTTCGAGCGCCTTCCTGTTCCTATGGCAACAGGCCATGGGCCAGAATCTCCTCTTTTCCCGATACATCTTGGCGACCGATACCATCGAAGACGCTGGCCTTGTCTTCCCGGCCTCTTCCGATGATGCCGAACAGGAAAACGACGCGATGGATGCGCTTTTCGATGACGACCTCGATGCCGGTTGGGAAGGTGCGCCGGAAGATCTCAACATCCTTTCTACCGGCCTCCGCTTCCGCCAGGTATTCATTCCGAAAGGAGCCACGATTGATTCCGCCTTTATCATCGTTCATTCCCACGAAGCGAAGACCGCGGAAGACGTCGCCAGAATCACCATTGCCGGCGAAGCGACCGACGATGCCTTCACCTTTGACGAAAATAATCTGATTACGGATCGTCCCCGGACCGTCAATACCCTTGATTGGGTGGTGGATGAACCATGGGGATTATGGACGCCGCACCGTACCCCGGACCTGCGGAACATCGTGCAGGAAATTGTCGACCGGGACGGCTGGTCTTCCGGGCAGTCCCTCGCTTTCTTTTTTCTTGGTGAAGACCAAGGAGTTTCGGAAGTGGAAAATGCACGCGAGTGGGAATCCTTCGAGAATATCGCCGATCCGGAAGACGGCGGGGACGGTCAGAATCATCCGGAACGGATACCGCAACTGTTGGTGTACTACTCCGTGGAAGGCGGGGCCTTCTCCCAGCCCATCGTCGCTACCGATACCATCGAGGACAATGGTGTGATTTTTCCCGCCTCCTCCGATGATGCCGAACAGGAGAACAACGAGATGGACGCACTTTTTGACGATGATATCGATGCCGGCTGGGAAGGTGCGCCGGAGGACCAGAACATCCTGACGGCAGGGCTGCGCTTTCAACAGGTCGGTATTCCCCAGGGGGCCGTCATCGACTCCGCCTTCATCGTGGTGTATTCCCATGAGTCCAAAACCGCCGAGGATATTGCCCGCATCACCATATATGCGGAAGCGGCCGACCATGCCCAGACATTCACGGAGGATGCCCTGATTTCGGACCGCCCCCGAACCGATGCCTCCGTGATTTGGGAAGTGTCGGAACCCTGGGGCTTATGGACCGCTCACCGCACGGCCGATCTGCAGGAACTCGTCCAGGAAGTGGTCAATCGCGGCGGCTGGCAGCAAGGTCATGCCATGGCTTTTCTCTTCCTGGGTGAAAACCAGGGCGTTTCGGAAGTCGAAAATGCCCGCGAATGGGAATCCTACGAAAATATCGCCGACCCGGAAGACGGTGGTGACGGCCAAAACCATCCGGAACGGGTGCCCCGGCTGTTCGTCTACTATTCGTCTCCCAACCAATCCACCGGCGTGGCGTCGACATTCGCCGCCAACCTGCCGCTTCGTCTCTTTCCGAATCCGGCCACCCAAGACGTGACCATTCTGCTCGAACAATCCTCGCCTGCGCTTATCCGGATATTTCATGCCGGTGGACAACTTGCATTTGAAGGACAAACGAACGGACAGGACCTGTTTCGGCTCTCTGTCGGCCATTGGGTGCCCGGTTTTTACACGGTTCAGGTGCTACAGGAGGGCCGTTCCTATGTGCAGCAACTGGTGGTCAACCATTGACAGGGGGGGCTGCTGATTGGCATCCTACCGGTCGATTTTCTTTTCGGATGCCCCCTTCCAAGGCATCGCCCTCGACTTTGTCCTCACGAACCAGGCGGGTCGTCCGCTTTCCGATCGGCTGTCCAAGCTTTAGGTCGGGGACGGCCCGCCTGTGTGCGGTTTCGTGGCCTGCATTCCCCGGTATCGAGGGTCCGTTCTTGGTAGGTCAGGCCGTTTTCCCGCTCGTGGGCCTATGTGATCTATTGCGTTTCCCCTTGGCGAGTGCGTTCCAATAGAACTATCAATCGTTTACATTCATTCAAATCGGGCTAACCGTGGGTCATCTTTTTTCAAAATATGTATCCATCACCGGGAAATCCGGCTTCCCCTTGTTCTCTGTTTGGTTGTTGTCGGTGATACCGGTGGCGATGTTCGGACAGTATGCGGTGGGGGGTGTCGTCCGGGATGTACGCACCAGCCAGCCGCTGGCCTATGCCACCGTAGCGGCGGAGAATACCGCTCTCGGTACCGTGACGCAACTGGACGGTACGTTCCGGCTGGACGGTCTGACCGGCGACACGACGGTCCTGGTGGTCGATTTCCTGGGTTACACACGCGCCCGTTCGGTCGTCGTGTGGTCCGGCCGACAAACCGTTTTCCAAACAATCGAACTGGAACCGGCCGGCATACAACTGTCGGAAGTGACGGTGGAAGGGGTGGCCGAAGGGCAAATCGCCGCCATGGTCCAGATGCGGCAGGCGGAAAATATCAAACATGTCGTTACGGCCGCCCAAATTCTGACCTTTCCGGACATGAACGCCGCGGAAGTCATGCAACGGATTCCCGGGGTCACGCTCCAACGGGACCAAGGGGAAGGCCGCTTCGTCCAGTTGCGGGGCACTCCGCCCGCCCTGACCAATTTCAATATCAATGGGGAACAAATACCTTCCCCGGAAGGCAGCTACCGCTTCGTCGGGATGGATATCATTCCCGCGGACCAGATCGAAGCGGTGGAAGTCACCAAGGTGCTGACCCCCGACATGGATGCCGACGGTATCGGCGGCTCTGTGAATATAGAAACAAAGGCGGCCCGCGATGGTGCACCCCAGTTCCGGCTGACTGCGGCAGGAGGCTACAACAAGCTCCGACAACGCCCCAACTACAGCCTTCAGTTGGCCTACGGCCATCGCTATCGCCAATTGGGCTTTCAACTGAATGCCAGTCTATTCGAAAACCAAATGGGTGCCGACAACCTCGAATTCAGTTTTGTGAAAGGCCCTTTCTTCAACAGCAACAGCCAAAACAGCGGTACGGATAACTATCAGGTCCATTATCGGGAAGCGCAGTTCCGGCATTACGATATCCGCCGGACGCGTATCAGCCTCAGCCCGACCCTCGATTATTCGCTCGACAAGCGACACCGCTGGTTCCTCAAAGGCATGTACAACCATTTCGCCGACCGGGAAATCCGTCGCCGGCTCATCTATGAACTGGAAGATCCCCTCAACGCCAACTACTTTCTCTACGGCGGTATCTCCCATGATGTCAGGGAACGGACCAAACAACAATACCTCGGTACCCTTTCTTTCGGCGGACGCCATGAATGGCCTTTCCTCCAACTGGATTACCAGCTGTTGGCCGCTGTCGCCGCCGAATCGGAACCCGATCGGCTGGAAGCCCGCTTCGACAGCCCAGGCCAGGCCGTCATCATCGACTTCGATACGGAAGATCCGGATTTCCCGGTCCCGCATTTTCCAGACCAGGCCTCTGCCGCCCTGGCCACCGCCTATGACCGCTTCGAACTCGATGAAATGCGCTTGCAGCAACACCGCTCCCACGAATTCCTGCTTACCCCGCGCATCAACCTGACGCTGCCTGTCCGCTTGCGTTCCGGAAACGGCTTTATCCGTTTCGGTGCCAAACTCCGCTCCCGCCAGAAGGAACGGGATGTCCGTGCTCAACAGTTCGGCGCCTACCGAGAAACGTCCATCCTTTACCCCGGTACCGGAGATCCGCTCAACCTGATATCCGCATCCGACGGTTTTTCGGAAAACAACCTCCTCAACCGTGGCTTCCGTATGTCCCATATGCCCTCCGCGCCCGTCCTGCGCGATTTCCATGCCTTCTTCCCCCAGTTCTTCATCATCGACCGGAACGAAACCCGTAAGCAATCCTACAACCAGGATTACCGCTACCGCGAAAACATCTTTGCAGCTTATGCGATGTTCCGGTTCGATCGAAAGGATTGGATGCTGCTCGGCGGTTTGCGGTTCGAAAACACAACGGTCTTGCAAAACCAAGGCTTTGGCGTCTTGCTGGACGGCAACAAATTCATCGGTATCGATACCCTGGACAACCGACGTACCATCGACCTCCTGCTTCCCCAGCTCCAATTCAAATATCGCTTGTCCCCTTCCGTCAATCTTAGGGCGGCCATCACCAAAACTTATTCCCGTCCCAACTACGACGAGGTCATCCCGTCCAGAGAGGAGGACCGGCAGGAAGTCCGTGTCGGAAACCCGGGCCTCGCGTTCCCCACCGCCCGCAACTTCGACCTGATGCTCGAACGCTACCACCGGAAAAGTATCTTTTCCGCCGGCTTCTTTTACAAGTATATCGAGGATTTCGTCTTCACTTTCCAGCGCTTCGGACGTGAAGGTGCCCCCGGTTCCGGAAATTATCCGGTCTTCGAGTTCACCAAACCACTCAACGGCCGGAATGCCCGTGTCATGGGCCTGGAATCCCAGGCTCAGTTCAAACTGGACGGACTGGATTTTTTTCTCCGGCACGTCGGTCTTTATTTCAACTATACCTTCACCCGCTCCGAAGCTCGTATACCGCGCCGGACTTCCGCCAATTATGCCTCCGCCGTTATTCTCAACCCCTTGGCGGACGACCTCAGCGCCTTCTTCGCTACAGAAGGCGAAGAAACAATTCCCCTTCCTGGCCAAGCCCGCCATACCCTGAACATCGGGGTTTTCTATGACAATAACCGCTTTTTTGCCAGATTATTAGCAAATTTCCAAGATGATTTCCTGGTGGAATTGGGGCCGGATCCCGACCTGGACGAATACTACGGCAAGGCGCTTCGGTTCGACCTGACCATGAATTACCGGATCAGTGACGAGGTCCAGCTCTTTGCCGACGGGGTCAATCTGGCCAATACGCCCTTGCGCTACTACCTGGGGTCTCCCGATGTCGTGCAGCAACAGGAATTCTACAGCTGGTGGGCCCGTATCGGGGTACGGTGCCGGATACTTTGAGCGAACCAAGTGAAGCGGGGTATGGGCCGGGCACACCAGGAATCCCGATCGGGTGAGCGGACGCCCGGGCGTCCGCATGAAATGTAGGAAAGGATGCCGATTAATATCGGCATCCCTTCCATTCCGAAAAGGTTCCCCTTGCCGAAGAACCATTTTCGTCAAGTGTTCGCAGCAAGGGATTCAAACCCGCCGCCGGGTTCCTACTCCGTCCGCAACGGTGGCATATCCTGGAACAAGGAGTACTGCACCGCCTCCACCTGCCGGCGGTAGTCGGCGAAGGGTCCTTCCAGGAGTGCATTGATATCCCGGACCACCTGGGATACTTCCCGCTTCGTCCGTTCCATCATGGTCCGGGCGGATGCGTTGGGGGCACCCTCGGAAGATCCGATGTAGCTGCCGGTGCGCCAGAGCATGCCCTGGATATTCTCCGGGTCCCGTTGGATACCCTTGAGCCCTTCCGGCATCATGTAGCGCCGTTCGAGCCGGTCCAGACTGTCCACCAAAGATTTCCCCGTTTTGGCGATTTCCTTTTTCAGGCTGTCGGGGGCATGGGTCAGGGCCTTGTCGACCAGGCCGACGGCCTTCCTGGCATCCTGGATCCGCCGGAAGCCTTCGCTGGCCAGTTCGACCGTTTGATAGAATTCGCGGTAGGCGTCCTGTTGGGCTTTGCGCCGTTCCAGGGGAAAATCGATGCGGGGGTCGTCGTGGACGGTCACCTGCAGGGAATCGGTATGCGACTGATAGTGAAAGAGCAGCCGGTAGGTGCCCGGCAGCACGTCGAAGCCCCCCGGCGGGTCGTCGTCCGGTTTGGTTTCGCGGCGGCTCGGATAGCGGACCCCGTCCTGGCGAAGGTCCCAGCTGGTGCGGATGATACCGGTATCCGCCCGGATGGAGAAGGTACGGATGGTATCCCCGTCGGCATTGACGACCCGGACCTTGATCTTGTCGTCTTTCTTGTCCGCTTTCCGGTCGGTAAGGTCCCGGGTGGTATCCGCGGCGACGGTATCGGCGGCGGGCGTCGTCTTTTCATTGGATTTCTTTCCTTTTTTCTTGTCGGCGGCGGCCGGTTCGGCCGGTGCCGCCGGTTCTGCCGGCGGCCGGACCCAGAGCGTCAGCAGGGAGGCGGCGGATTTGTTGTCGCCGCTGAAGATACCGTCGCCGGTAAACCGGACCCCGTCGTAGCTGCGCCACTCCGCGAGGTAGCCGTCCGTGGCGGAAAAGGCGCGGAAAGGACTTTCCAGGGCTTTCCCGCCGGTACGGGCGATTTCCCGGAAAGCACGGATGTCGTCCAGGATCCAGGCGGCCCGTCCGAAGGTGGCGATGATCAGGTCGTGGTCGCGGGGATGCACCTTGAGGTCGTAGGTGGATACGGCTGGGAACCCGTTGGTCCAGGGCTGCCAGTGTTTTCCGAAATCCAGGCTGAACCAGAGTCCGTAATCGGTGCCGAGCCAGAGCAGGTCCGCGGCCTCCGGATCCTGGACCAGGCAAAGGGCGTGGCCCTGTACCTGGGTTTCGTCGACCAGCCGCCGGAAGGTGTTTCCGAAATCAGCGGTGTAGTAGACATAAGGTTTCCAGTCGTTGCGGCGGTAATCGCTCATGACGACGAAGGCTTCCCCGGCGGTTCGGCCGGGGGCGAGGAAGGGGATCCAGCAGCCGGGTCTCCACCCGGGCATGCGGTCGGCGACGTTGCGCCAGGTCCGGCCGCCGTCCCGGGTGAGCTGGACGTTGCCGTCGTCCGTGCCGACCCAGATGACCTGTTCATCGGCAGGACTGGGCCCGACGGCGAGGATGGTGCAGTGGTTTTCGGCATTGGTGGCGTCGATGGTGAGTCCCCCGCTCTTGTCCGCCTGTTGCTTGGTGCTGTCGTCGGTAGTCAGGTCGGGGCTTATGATTTCCCAGCTGTTGCCGCAGTCGAGGCTCCGGTGCAGGAATTGGCTGCCGTAGTAGATGCCGCAGTCGTGGAAGGGGTCTTGGGCGAAGGCGGCGTTCCAGTTGAAACGGAGTTCCGTCCCATCGGGGTGTACCGGCTTGATGTTCTTCGTGGCTCCGGACAGCATGTCCACGTAGCCGAGGTTACCGCCTTGGGACATGGCGTAGGCGTAGCGGCCGTCATCCGGCCGGATGGCGACGTCGAAGCCGTCCCCGAAGTAGATTTCCTGCCAGTCGGTGTTGCGGATGCCGCCGGATTTCCAGACGGCGGAGGGGCCGACCCAGGAGCCGTTGTCCTGCATGCCGCCGCCGACGCGGTAGGGGATGGCCATGTCGTGGTTGATGTGGTAGAATTGGGCCAGGGGCAGGTTCTCGACGAAGCGCCAGGTCTGGCCGCCGTCGCGGGTGATGTTGAGTCCGCCGTCGTTGCCCTCGATGATGTAATCGGGGTCGTCCGGGGAAATCCAGAAGGCGTGGTGGTCCGGGTGAATTTTCCAGCCTACCCATTCCTGGAAGGTGCGGCCGCCGTCCTCGCTCTTCGACAGGATGCTCCAGAGGCTGAAGATGCGGTTTTCGTTTTTCGGGTCCACATAGATTTCATGGTAGTAGAAGGGCCGGTTGCTGACCTGGGTGTCGTCGGTATTGGCAGCGGCCGTTTTTTGCCAACGGAAGCCGCCGTCGGTGCTCTTGTAGAGGGCGTTTTCCGCCGCCTCCACGAGGGCATAGACAATATTGGGCCGGGAAGGGGCGATGGCGAGGCCGACGCGTCCGAGGTTTCCTTTGGGCAGGCCGTCCTTGTCGGTCCGTTTCGTCCAGGTTTCCCCACCGTCGAAGCTGACGTAGATGCCGGAGCCGGGGCCGCCGGAGGTGAAGGTCCAGGGTTTGCGGCCGTATTCCCACATGGCGGCGATGAGTTTGTTGGGGTTGGATGGGTCGGCGACCAGGTCGGCACATCCGGTGGAGTCGTTGACAAAGAGCACCTTGCGCCAGGTTTTTCCGGCATCGGTGCTTTTGAAGACCCCCCGTTCGGGATGCGGCCCCCAGGCGGAGCCGGTGGCGGCGACGAAGAGGGTGTTCGGGTCGTCCCGGTGGAGGATGACCCGATGGATGGTCTTGGTCTTTTCCAATCCCATGTGTTGCCAGTTCTTGCCACCGTCGATGCTGCGGTAGATGCCTTCCCCGCTGTTCTGGGAGTTGCGGGGATTGCCCTCCCCGGTGCCGACCCATATTTCTGCGGGGTTGCGCGGGTTGACGCGGATGGCCCCGATGGATTGGACGGGCATCTCGTCGAAGAGGGGTTCCCACCGGACGCCACCGTTTTCGGAGCGCCACACCCCGCCGCTGGCGGCACCGATGTAGATGGTGTTCGGTTGGGCGGCGGGAACGTCGATGGCCGTCACCCGGCCGCTCATGCCGGCCGGGCCGATGTTGCGGGGCCGGAAGGACTTGAATTGTGCCAGTGGGAGCGGCTGGGCAGCTGCCGCGGTCAGGCAGAGCAACAGCCCTGCGGTCAGGAACCTGGATAAGCGTGGACGCATGCGGTCGTATTTTGTGATAAGTTGTTTCCCTACCCGGTCGGCCGGGCAGGTGTCGCCAGGAATGCCGGGCGCACCCGTTCCTGCCGGGGAGTGAAAATAGGACGATTCCGCCAATCGGTCCGCACCCGGGGGCGGACTTTTTACGCCGGAACGGCATACTGACAAAAATCACCTGTGCCGTTGGGCGGAAAATTGTACATTACAGGGGAAAGCAAAAGTATGGAATTGATTTATCATCCGGTCTTCCTCCGGCACGATACAGGAATGCATCCTGAAAATGCGAAGCGACTGGCGGTGTTCGGGGAATTGCCGGTGACCGATGTACCGGACGGCACCCCGTGGCTGGGGTTGGTCCACACGGCCGACCATGTGGAGAACGTCCGGGTCGCCTGCGCGATGGAAAGGCACCTGGATCCGGACACCATGACCAGCCAGGGCAGTTTCGAAGCCGCCTGCTACGCGGTGGGAGCCACGGTGCACGCCGCCGGGTCGGGTGGATTCGCGTTGGTGCGGCCACCCGGGCATCACGCTTATGCGGACCATTCCAGCGGGTTCTGTCTGTTCAACAACATCGCCGTCGCCGCCCAAAAACTGGCCCTGGAAGGCAGGAAGGTCTTCCTGTTTGATTTCGACGGACACTTCGGAGACGGCACAGCCGCCGTTTTTCGGGACAGCAGCCAGGTGTTCTATTGTTCCATCCACCAGTACCCGGCATTCCCGGGGCAAGGTTGGTACGATGAGCTCGGCCGGGGCGAGGGCCGGGGCTATACGATGAACATCCCCCTTCCGCCGGAAAGCGGGGACGATGTGTTCCGGGATGCGGTCCGGACCTGCCTGTCCGTGCTGGACCAATACCAGCCGGATGTCATCGCCGTTTCGGCCGGCTTCGACGCCCACCGCTACGACCTCCTCCTGCAGTTGCGGGTGACGGAAAGCAGCTTCCATTTTATCGGGGAACAATTGCGCAGGCGGCAGTGCCCTGTCTTCGCAACCCTGGAAGGAGGCTATAATGTCCAGGTCCTGCCCGCCTGCGTCCATAATTTCCACGCCGGGATACACGGGGAACCGATGCCATTCCCGGCACCGGTCACTACGTCCGCCCGCCGGGTTTGGGAAGAATATGAAATCCGGCTGCACGGGATGACCGGACTGCTACGTCCTTGGTGGCGCTTTTGACATAACCGGGACGAAAGGCCCGGAAATCGGCCTGTAGCCCGGATTCGTCCGGGGCGGCCTACCCCGCCCCGCTTCGGCCCGGTGGATTCACTGTGGTCGATCGTACCACCAAATCTTGTCATTTGAAAACAATCTTCTTGTGTTTGCTCCGATCCCCGGACCTGTGGCGTCCGACCTTGCTGCTGCTACTCCTGTGGGTCGGCGGCGTCCGGCTGCCGTCGTCGGGTATTCGGGCGCAGACCGGCACCGCGGATTCGCTGAAGAATTTGCTGGACAGTGCCCTGTCGGATAGTCAACGGGTGGAATATCTGCTGGCCTTGAGCAAGGAATTGGAACATGCCGATACCAGGAAGGCGCTCGATTATGCCTACCGGGCCCTGACCCTGGCCCGGGCCAGGGAAAATACCAAATTGGTCCTCCGGGCGAATATGGAGATGGGTGCCGTCCTTTTCTACAGCGGTGTGGTCGATGCGGCCGCGCGTTACTACGACCAGGCACGTCGGCAGGCCCTGGCGCTGGATGACAAACCGATGTTGCTGGCGATCCGGTTCAACCTGATTTCCATCCGGCTGATAAACCCGGACAACAACGACGGTATCAAACAGGAGTTGCTGGACTTGCTGCGCCTGGCGGAGGATATTGTCGGGACCTCAGGGGATACGTCCCTGGTATTTCGCTTCATGCCCGGCATCTATAACAATCTCGGGATGGTGTGCCAGGCGGAGGGGGATTTCGCGTCGGCGGAGCAGTACCTGCGGAAAGGGCTGGCGGTGGCCCGCCGTCATCCCTCCGCCGAAAAATACCGGTTGCAACTGCAGAACGTATATAGTATGCTGCTATTCGAGATGGGAAAGACAGAGGCCGCCCTGGCCACCGCTGAAGTGGCCCGGGTAGACAGCCGCCGTGCCGGGTATGATGCAATGGAAGCCGCCTCCCTTTTTCACATGGCCGCGTGGAAAGAGGCGCTCCAGGATACCGCCGCAGCCCTCGGCTACATGGTGGAGGCCTACGATTTGGCGCGGCGGGCAGGTCAACTTGCGCTGACCAGTAGGCTGGCTTCCCGGATGTCCGAGATATACGAGTCCTCCGGCAACCAGGAACTGGCCTTGCAGTATGGCCGCCGCGCCCAGGAATTCAACCAGCAGTATGCCCTGGAGAGAGCCGATGCAGTCCTGGAAAAAAACGACTTGTTGGAAAAGCTCGCGCGCCTGGAAGCCTCCCGGCTGACCGAACAATCGCAATTCAAACGCCGCAACGGCTTGCTGTTGGGCATGTTATTGCTGACGGTCGCCTCCGGTGCCCTGGCCTGGTTTCTCCTGCAGAGAAGAAACCGCTTGGCAAGGCTTGACCGGATGAACCTGGAACTCGAGACAGACCGCCTCGCGCTGCGGACCGAACTCCTGCAATCGGAATTGGAGAAACGGGACAAACAACTGGCCTCGGAAGCCTTGCGCAGGCTCCAGAACAACGAAATGGTCCGGGAGACGGTCCAGCAGTTGCTGGCTGTCCACCGCGTCGCCAACCGCGAAGTCCGGGAGTCGGTCCTGCGTGCCGTCCGCGGACTGGAAGGCACCCTCGACCAACAGGTCTGGGAAGCCTTCGAGCTGCGTTTCGAACAGGTCCACCAAGGTTTCTTCGACCGGCTGCAGGCCGCCTTCCCGAACCTTACGCCCAACGAACGACGCCTCTGCGCCTTCCTCAAGCTGAACCTGACCACCAAGGAAATCGCCGCCATCACCACGCAATCCATCAACAGCATCTATGTCGCCAGGACCCGGCTTCGCCGGAAGCTGGGTTTGCAGGAGGAGGAAGACCCGGCGCTGGTCAGTTTTATCGCAGGTCTTTAGTTAATACTAATCAACTGAATATCTATTATTTATTAAGGCTTGTCAATAAATTGTAAGTTGGATTTTTGTCCGGACTTCTAAAATGTAAGTGCCGGGCTATTCCAAATAAAAAAGGTTGGTGCTACTTTTACCGGCGGAAAAAAACGCGCTCCCGGCCGTAGGATATTCACTGCCGTAGATTCGGCATATTTTACCCATTCAAGGTTGTCCGAGCCGCCGTCCGCTGTTCCCAAGGTGACCAGACGTTTAGCCGGTCCTCACACTATGTGCTTTACCTGCAGATGGGCAGGACGCCTCCCATAGGCGGTTTCCCCAAGGTATGGCTGCTGTCCTGACAGCTTCTACTGTTCGCGCTTCTCTGAATTATGTTGTTTACTGCTTAGATGTTCAAGTTATGACGGCTGTGCGGTCATAAGCTCCATCCCCTTGTGGGTAAAAAGGGCATGACCGTTTCGGCGGAGGCCACGGGCCTCGACGGAGGGCACCCCCTGTAAGCGTTCGACGGCCAAGCGCCGGACGACGGGGACAGGCGGGTGCCTTCTTTTTTTGTCGAAGCCGGTAGGACTTGCCAGGCGGGGTTTTCTCCGACGGGAAAATACGTCTTTGGACAAATGCCGGATTGGCAGGCTCTTATCAGCCTGGTGTGTCGCTCCGTCAAGGCGGCGCCTCAGCAGGGCCGGCCCTCGACGAACACCGTTTCGATCCAATCGGTACCGAAGGCGTATGGTAAGTAGGTATAGGAGGGGACCGGGCGGGTCAGCAGCAGGTTGGCGTGCTTCCCCCGGGCGATGCTGCCGAAACGGTCACCCCATTCCAGGGCAAAGGCGCCGTTCAAGGTGGCCGCTTGCAAGGCCTCCTCCGGCAACATCCCCATCTGGATGCAGGCCAGGGATACCACGAAAGGCATCCTTCCCGAAGGAGAGGAGCCGGGGTTGAAGTCGGATGCCAAGGCGACCGCCACCCCGGCATCGATCAGCTGCCGGACCGGCGGATAGGGGTCGCGCAGGAAGAAAGGGGCAGTCGGCAACAAGGTGGCGATGGTCGGCGCCGCTTGCAGGGCGAGGATGTCCGCTGCCGTCACAACCTCCAGATGGTCGACGGAGACGGCTCCCAGCCGGACCGCCGCCCCGACCCCGCCGAGGGAATGAAACTGGTTGACATGTACTTTCGGACGAAGACCGTACCGTTCCGCCGCCGCCAGGATCCGCTCCATCTCGTCCACCCGGAATGCCACCGCTTCACAGAACACGTCGATATAATCCGCCAATCCTTCTCCCGCCACCTCCGGTAATATGTCCCGGATGACCATATCGATGTATTCCGCCCGCCGGCCATCGCGGTAGGCCATCGGCAGGGCATGCGCTGCCAGGTAGGTGGCCTTCACTGCCATCAGCCCCGTTTCCTTCAGGCGGCGGATGACACGCAACATCTTCATTTCCCCCGCTTTGTCGAGTCCGTATCCGGATTTTATCTCCACCGCTCCGGTGCCCTGCCGCCGGATCTCCCGCAGGCGCATCAGGCTGCGCTCGTACAGTTCCTCCTCCGGCATTTCCCCCAGCCGACGGGCCGAATGCAGGATGCCGCCTCCCCGCCGGGCAATCTCCTCGTAGGTCTTGCCGCCCAGTCGGTCCACCCATTCGTCCTCCCGGCTGTGGGCAAATACCAGATGGGTATGGGAATCCACCCAGGCCGGCATCAGCACCCGGCCGGTGCCGTCCACCATTTCCCCGGCTCGCTCCGGACAGCTTCCCATCCGGCCGAAATCCGCTATCCGGCCGGCTTCCACTAATACCCAGGCATCCTCCAATACGGGCATCCTGCCCAGGGCGGCTCCGCGGACCGCTTCCCGGACCGGTGTTTCTTCCGGCAGCAGCAGTTGCCGTATGTTTCTTATCAACAAGCTCATGATCTCGTGTTTTGGACGGCCACGCCGGACGGGGGAAGGCGCTCCGACTCTCCCCTCCGGATTCTGCGCCGTCATATTCCTTCAACAGGCGGTGCTTCGCCGGCAAAGGCGAATGGATGTCGGCTTTGTGGTCGGCCGCAATCCCCATGCCTTGCCACCCCCACGCATTCGCCGGCACGGTCGCAGGGAACGGCGGGGGGATCCGATCCGCAGCGTCCTTTGGCCGGGAACGACCCGGAAAATCCGCAGCCCGGTCCCTCCGCGAAGCGGTGCGGGACAATAACCGCCGGCTAAATATACGCACGGTCGGCAAGCTGTGGGAGCACCCGCCGGGGTTTTGGACGCGATGGCCATCCGCAGGTGCGGAAGAAGACGACCGATCGGCCGCGGCTCATCGCCACGGGCTACCTGTATGAAAAGCGGACCGGGAACCCTTTCCTTTCGCTGCCCGGCCGGCCGGACTTACCTAAAATTTCAAAATAACCGTACCTTTGGTCACCCTGTGCAGCCGACCTGCAAATATGAATCCGTCCTCTTTCAACAAAAAACAGGCAAACATGAAGCTACGCATACGGACCGGCCTACTTGTCCTCCAACTCCTGGCCACCGGTTCCGCCATCGCCCAGGTGACATTCCCCCGCAACGGTGTCGCCGACCAACGGGAAGGTCTCTACGCTTTCACCCATGCAACCATCCATACCTCCTGGCAGGAGAAAATGGAGGATGCGACCCTGCTCATCCGCAAGGGCAAGGTGGAGGAAGTCGGCCGGGACGTCCGGATTCCCGCGGATGCGGTGGTGGTGGATGCGAAGGGCAAGACCATCTATCCATCTTTTATAGACCTGTATACCGAATACGGCATTCCCGAGCAAAAATCGGAATCCCGGGCCGGCGGCGGGCGCGGCTCCACCCAGCACCTGACCGGAAAAAAAGGGGCCTACGCCTGGAATGAGGCCCTGAAACCTGAATTCCAGGCCCATTCGGTGTTCCAGACCAATGAGAAGGACGCCGTGGCCTTCCGGAACCTGGGCTTCGGTGCCGTGCTGACCCATCGGATGGACGGTATCGACCGGGGGACCTCCGCCCTGGTCAGCCTCGGCAGCGACCGGGAACACGAGGCCATCCTTCGGGAAAAGGTCGGCCATCATCTTTCCTTCCGGAAGGGAAGCTCCTCCCAGAGCTATCCCAGTTCCCTGATGGGGGCCGTCGCCTTGTTGCGGCAGACGTACCTGGATGCCGCATGGTACCGGCAATCCGGTGGGCGGGAAGAGACGAACCTCTCCCTGGAGGCTTGGAACGAGGCCGCGGCACTCCGGCAATTTTTCGAGGCGGGCGACAAGCTGGATGTACTCCGTGCCATCCAACTGGGTGAGGAATTCGGGGTGCGGTACACCATCAAGGGGAACGGGGACGAATACCAGCGGCTGGAGGCCATCCGGCGCGCCGGTTGCCCCCTCGTCCTGCCTGTGAATTTCCCGGCGGCTTATGATGTGGCGGATCCCTACGAAGCCGCCCAGGTCCGCCTGGCGGATATGAAACATTGGGAGCTGGCGCCCTCGAATGCCGCCAGGGTCCAACAGGCCGGCATCCCCTTCGCCCTGACCACCGCCGACCTCGCCCGCAAGGACGACTTCTGGCCCCATGTCCGCAAAGCCGTCTCCCACGGACTTTCGGAGGAGGCCGCCCTGAAGGCATTGACCTGGACACCCGCGGAACTGGCCGGCGCGCTGGACCAGCTCGGGTCCCTGGAGAAAGGGAAATGGGCCAGTTTCCTGATTACGGACGGAGATATTTTCTCCGAAAAGACCCGCATATTCCACAACTGGGTCAAAGGAAAGCCATTTGTCCTGAAATCACTCGATGCGCCGGACCTGGCCGGACAGTACGGCCTTTTCCTTGGCGGCGCCGTACACACCTTGCAGGTGGAACCCGATGGAGACGGTTTCAAGCTGACCATCAAACCGGATGATACGACGGAAGTCAAGGTGACCCACCAGGTCCGGCACGGACGGATCTCCTTGTCTTTCAGGCTGCCCGGCCAGTCGGCGCTTACCCGCTTGTCCGGGGTCATCGGCAAATGGGATTGGAAAGGGTCCGGCCAGGATGCCGCCGGCAACTGGGTCGATTGGTCCGCCCAACGGGTGGAGACCGAATCGGCCGCGGCCCCGGAAAAGGAAAAAAGAAAGGACGGCAAGTCGGCGGAGGAGCCGGAACAACCCGAAACCGGCCCCGTCGTCTATCCGTTCACCGCATTCGGGTGGACGGAAGCGCCGCAGGCGGGGACCTGGCTGTTGCGGAATGCCACCGTGTGGACCAATGAGGCGGAAGGGATCCTGACCCAGGCGGATGTCCTGATCCGCGACGGCAAGATCGCCGCCGTCGGCCGAGGGCTCCGCGCATCCGATGTCCAGGTCGTCGATGCCACCGGCCGCCACATCACCCCCGGTATCATCGACGAACATACCCATATCGCCGTGACCCGGGGTGTCAACGAAGGGACCCAGGCCAGCAGCGCGGAAGTTCGGATCGGGGATGTCCTCGACAGCGAGGACATCGACATCTACCGCCAGCTCAGCGGCGGGGTCACCTGTGCCCAGGTCCTTCATGGTTCCGCCAACCCGATCGGCGGCCAAAGTGCCGTCATCAAACTCCGATGGGGACGGGAACCGGAGGAACTGAAATACGAACGGGCCAGTCCGTTCATCAAGTTCGCCCTCGGCGAAAACGTCAAACGCTCCCGCAGCAGCAGCAACGACCGGTTCCCGGATTCCCGCATGGGGGTGGCCGAAGTGTTCGAGGACCATTTCACGGAAGCCCGCAAGTACGGGGAACGCAAACGCTCCGGCCAGGCTTACCGACCGGATCTCGAACTGGAGGCCCTGCTCGAAATTCTCGAAGGGAAACGGTTCATCACCTGCCACAGCTATGTGCAGAGCGAAATCAACATGCTCCTGCATGTGGCGGAGCGACACGGCTTCAAGGTCAACACCTTTACCCATATCCTGGAGGGTTACAAGGTGGCGGACAAAATGAAGGCGCACGGGGCGGGCGGCTCCAGTTTCAGCGACTGGTGGGCTTACAAGTACGAGGTCTATGAAGCCATCCCGCACAACGGTGCCATCATGCATGAACAGGGCGTCACGGTCGCTTTCAATTCGGACGATGCGGAAATGGCCCGCCGTCTCAACCAGGAGGCCGGCAAGGCCGTCCGCTTCGGTGGGGTCTCCGAGGAGGACGCGCTGAAGTTCGTTACCCTCAACCCCGCCCGGTTGTTGCACATCGATGCCTACACCGGCAGCCTTGCACCCGGTAAGGATGCGGATGTGGTCATCTGGAGCGACCACCCCCTCTCCGTCTATGCCAAGGCGGATATGACCTTCGTGGACGGCATCCCTTATTTCGACCGCGAAAAGGACGCGGAACTCCGCCGCACGGTCGCTGCCGAACGCCATCGGCTGATCCAGCGGATGCTGGAGGTCAAGAAGGAAGGGGGCCGCACCCAACGCGCCGGCTGGCGCCGCAACGGTCATTATCATTGTGATTCGGACCTGGACGAGGGCGACGGGGCGGATTTCTCGGCGCGGCATTGAGCGCCGGGACGGTTGCCTATGCCACCGGCCGAAGGAGCATGTGGATAAGTCGCCGGTTGCCGGACCGCCGAGCAAGTTTCAGCGACGTGGGCCCGGCAAGGTGGAGTAATGGTTGATAAATCCTAATTTTGCACCGGCCGGCAGGTCGTTCCACCGATGAACGGGAAGACCGGCCCGTCGGCTTACCGACCCATTCCATTTAAATGTTATGCAGGAAATGAGATTCGTGGATTTGTCCGACCAGGAACTGGTCGAATCGGGCCGTCGTCATCATCCGGCTTACGAGGGGGCTGCGCCGTTCCCCAGCGGCTATTACGACAACTTTTTCAACGAGGAGGCCCTGCGGGCCGTGCTGGCGGAGTTTCCGGACCTGAGCGGCGGCACCAACGAGGTCCATTACGCCAATCCGAACGAGGTCAAGTTCGCCTCCAAGGGGGAGTACCGTTTCGGCCCGCATACCAAGGCGTTCATGCACTTCCTGAACTCCCAGCCCTTCCTGGAATTCCTGCAGGAACTGACGGGGATCAAGGAGACCCTGGTGCCGGACCCCTACTTCGAGGGGGGCGGGTGCCATCAGATCAAGGCGGGCGGATTCCTGAAGGTGCATGTGGATTTCCACAAGCACAAGGCGATGAACCTCGACCGGCGCGTCAACGTGCTTGTCTATCTCAACGATGATTGGAAGGAGGAATACGGCGGGCATTTCGAACTATGGGAAAAGGACATGTCCCGCTGTGTCACGCGGATTGCCCCCCTGTTCAATCGGATGGCCATTTTTTCCACGACGGATTATTCCTGGCACGGGCATCCGGATCCCTTGACCTGTCCACCCGACCGCAGCCGGAAATCCCTCGCCCTGTATTACTACACCAATGGGCGGCCGGAATCGGAGGTCAGCGAGGAAAACCGCAAGCGGATCACCACCACATTTGCCGCCCGGAAGGGCCAGGACAGCGCCTCGATGACGGTGTTCAACGGCATGGTCAATCTGGCGAACGACCTGTTACCGCCGATAATCGTACGCAACATCAAGAAATTCAGGAAAAACTAGTCTGGTCCGCCGCTTCGGTGTAGGCCTGGAGGGTCTGCCACAACCAGCCGGCCAATTGTTCCTGGTGCAGCAGGTAGGCGCCCAGGCAACGGACGGTATCGGCCGCCTCGAGTTGGCTGCCCCGCCGGAGGGGCCGGTTGGCCTTGCGCCATTGCAGCAGGCGGTTCGACGGCATCGGTCGCATGCCCAGCAGCAAGACGGGCACCCAGGGGTTCACCTGGTAGGCGGCAGCCAGTGCATCCCGGCTCTCCGCACAATCCCCCCGCCCGGCATAGGCCGTCAGTGCCCGGCAATACATCCAGGCAACCGAGTGCTGGTCCGGAGCCTGCCGCAAGGTGCGGGCGGCCTCCGTCGGCCGACCGCCGCACAAGAGCGACATGCAGTGGTACGGCCTCAACTGGATGTCATCCGTAGGGTTCCATTCCAGCAGCTCCCCGAAGTGGACCGCCGCCGTCTCGTAGTACCCGTTTCGAAACAGGATTTCCGCCAGCCCCACTTTTGCCCGGAGGTAGGGTAGGAGGGTCTCGTCCCGCCAGGGCCGGTCCCGAAAGGCCTCGATGCTGCGGGCCATGCGTTCCGGCCCCAGGAGCAGGAGGCTGCCATCCATGCACCGTTGGTAATGGCGCATGGATTCCTCAATGGTGTCGCTGAGGCGGGCCATGGCCAGGTTGGCTTCCGGACAGTGCGGGTCGAGGGCCAAGGCTTTTTCCACCAGATGCCGGGCTGTCGCCGGCGAGGTCTCCGATGTCGCTGCGAGGAGATGCTCCCGCGCCGCCAACTGCCGGGTCAGGGCCGGTTCCGTCGCCTCCAGCTGTGCCAGTTCGTTCCCCATCCCTTGCAAGGCCATCAGTTGCCGGGCCCGTTCCGCGGATCCGGAACGCTGCTGCAACCGGAATAACATCAGCCGTATGTCCGATAACCTTTCCGCGGTGGATTGGCTGCTTGTCTGATTCATGAAATTGTTGTGTGTGGTGGCGGGGTCTTTCCACCTAAGGCATATTTGATGCCAAACATTAAAATAAAAAATATTTGATTCGGGTCCGATCTTATTGAAAACAAAAAGTTTTTCATTTGGCTATTTAAAACAATTTATTTATTTTTGAAGAATCAAACCCAATAGCCATGATACCAGTATTGACCAGCAAGAAAGGGACCCGCGTGGTACGGGCATCGGACCTGTACCGGGTGTTGGCGCTCCCGACGCATCATTACCTGTCCA
Organism: uncultured Saprospiraceae bacterium; assembly: GCA_964573725.1. GTDB lineage: Bacteria > Bacteroidota > Bacteroidia > Chitinophagales > Saprospiraceae > UBA6168. The sequence goes on along the minus strand of CAZNLJ010000026.1, from coordinate 35,786 downwards.
CCCTACGCAAATGGATGCGCGGCACTTATGAATTTCACGACGGCATCCGACGGCCATTGCTGCTGAAGGACTTTGCCGTTCGCCCGAAACGCGGCACCGACAGGCAGCCGGATTTCTTCCTGACCCTGTCCCTGGCCCGTCAGGTAGCGGTACGTACCGGTAACCGGCACGGGCTTGCCTGCGGAAATTTCCTCCGCTTGCAGCAGGCTTCGGCGCAGATCGGGACTGTCTCGATTCCTTAGGCGGGAAGGGGCCTTTGTGACCCGTCGGCTTACATGGGCTTCCCGCAAGAGGTCGGGGCAGGAAAAGGGCGTCGCTCGCTTCGTCCGGTAAGTCAATTGGAAGGTTCCCATCGAATGGGTGGTACCGCACAACTAAAATAGGGCGGGCATCATGTATTCCAATGGAATCATGGTGTGTCCGATCATCCGACATCCCGTCCGCCGCTGCGTAATCGGGACGCGGGCGGGCCTGCCTCCAAGACACATCTATCATCCTGTAACCCCCTGATTCATCGGGGGGGGTGAGCCACCTCCCCAAACACATCTGCGTGATCGGGACGCGGGCGTGCCTGCCTCCGGGACACATCTATCATCCTGTAACCCCCTGATTCATCGGGGGGGTGAGCCACCTCCCCAAACACATCTGCGTGATCGGGACGCGGGCGTGCC
>CAZNLJ010000026.1:0-35015 GCA_964573725.1 uncultured Saprospiraceae bacterium | reverse complement strand
GGGGGGTGAGCCACCTCCCCAAACACATCTGCGTGATCGGGACGCGGGCGTGCCTACCTCCGGGACACATCTATCATCCTGTACCCCCCTGATTCATCGGGGGGTGAGCCACCTTCTCCCCAAACACATCTGCGTGATCGGGACGTGGGCGTGCCTGCCCCCTGGACACATCTATCATCCTGTAACCCCCTGATTCATCGGGGGGGCGAGCCACCTTCTCCCCAAACACATCTGTCATCCTGACAGCCGGTGCATCCGCCTCCGGTGCGTGCGGTGAGTGGTGGATGGGATTGATATGGGCAATCAAAAAACAGGTCGGTAGGAGGATCCTGGCATCCTACCGGCACAGTGGTGGAACCATGATTTGCGAATGAGCGGGAGAATAGACCAACTGCGGAGAGATATTGCGGAAACGGCCATCCATTCGCATCCCGGGAGAGCTGCTTGGACTTAGCGGATGTTGTTTTCCGGGGAGGGTGAAGTTTACCAGGCGTAAGTCGGGACCATCCCGGACGCTGTTTCGTTCCGAGTCATGCCGTTGCGACCCTATCACAGGAAAGGCTCCGGGAAATCCCGGTTCCATGCGGATTGGTCAGGTTTATGGCCATGGTACAGCCCCGTAAGTCACGGGCGATTTGAAGGGCAAGACTACCGAACCGGGCTGAGAAGGATTTCCGTGCGGCGGTTCAAGGTCTTGTTGGTATCGGTGGCGTTGGGTACGAGCGGTCGGTGCATGCCGCGGGCGGCGGCTGTCAACAACTTGGAGGGGACCCCTGCCTCGGCCAGCGCCTGTACCAGGGAACCGGCGCGGGACAAGCAAAGTTGCCAGTTCGCCAGGACCGACCCGTCACCGTCCGAATGGCAGATGACGGTCACTTCCATCGGTGCGAGTGCAGCCAATACACGGCCCACTACTTCCAGTGCCTGGCGCCCGTCGGGCTGCAGGTCGGCTGTTTTCCCGCCGAAGAGCAGTCCTTCCTGCAAGGTAAGCCGCATGGTGCCGCCTTCTCGTTCCAGGTAGTATCCGTCCGCCGGCAAGGCGGACAAGCGGGAGGCCAGATTTTGGGATACGCCCAACAGGAAAGCCTCATCCCGGATTCCCGTTCCCGGCGGAAGGATGGTGCCGCTTCGTCCGGTGAAGTCCCCGGGCATCGGCATGGCTGCGTCCAGGCTGTCCGGCTGCACACCCAAGCCCGTCAAGATCCGCTCCTGTTGCCAGACCGCTTCCTGCCGGGACGCCAGCACGGATTCGAGGGCCGTTTTTTCGGCTGCATGGTTGCGCAGCAACACCGCATTGTCCTTGACCGATTCCTCATAGCGGGCGGACAATTCCTCATGGTAGGTCTTGATCCGTTCCATGTCCTGCCGATACTGGCTTACCAGGGCTTGCGACCGGGTCAGCTGCGCCTCCAATTGCCGGATGCGCACATCCGACTGTTCCTTCTCTTTCCTCGTATGCTCCATGTCCTGGTAATTCGCCTTATACAGGTCGCGGGCAGCCACCGCCTCCTCATACTTTCGGGTGGGTACGCAACCGGTTGCGACAATCGCCGCCAAGAGGAGTGCCCCCATGGGTCGGATGGTGCTGTTCATGTGCTTGTCGTTAGGTGTTCGTATTGGTTTGTACCGGACCAAGGCCGCAATATCCGGATTCAGTCCGCATGCTCCACAAAGCTACTGTTTAACACGGAATTTTCGGCCTTCCCCATCGAGCAATTGCAACGGATGCGGCCCGCGACGGAAACCAGCCGCGACGCAGGCCGGCCTCCGGCATTCGGAACGCCCCCCGCAAGTCCGGATGTTCGAAAAAAGCCTTTGTTTTTCCGCCGTACCCCGTTAAATTTGCAAACCGACCGCGTACGACCACCGGTCGCTTCCTTTACCTAAACGTTCCTTCCTATGGCCATCATGATTACCGACGAATGCATCAACTGCGGCGCCTGCGAACCGGAATGTCCCAACAACGCCATCTACGAGGGCGGGGTCGAATGGGCCATTTCCGACGGCACCACCGTAAAGGGCGATTACACCCTGGAGGACGGTAGCGCCACCGCTGTCGACGATAAGCATGACCCCCGCGCGGACGACTACTACTACATCGTCCCGGACAAGTGCACCGAATGCGTCGGTTTCCACGAGGAGCCGCAGTGCGCCGCCGTCTGCCCCGTTGATTGCTGCGTCCCCGATCCCGAACGGCGCGAGTCCAACGAGACCCTGCTCGCCCGGAAGGACCGCCTTCACCTGTAAGCGGTTATCCCCAATCTTTCATCTTTCCCCTCCACTTCAAAACATGATTGCCCCATGGACAAACCCAAACCACTGCGTATTTCGATTGAAATCGAGGCCATCTTTCGGGTCAGGATGGTCGACCCCCAGTTTGTCGAGGAATTACTGACCCAATCCTTCGAGCCGGATAAGTCCGCCCGTATCCGTAAAATCCTCGATTCCGCCACCTACGACGGAAACTTCATTCGTTTACCTCACAATTGTACCGACATAGTATTTGTCGACGCACCAACCACCAACGGAAATCCGGACTATGAGGATGAGCTGTGGAGAAAGTTCGTAGCTAACTTTCAGGATTGGTTGAAGTCCACCTGCGAAACCATTATGACCGACTGGATCGACGATGTCTCCATCTATGTTGCCAGAGAGTTGTTATCCTTCAAGGACTTGCTGTTCTTCGATATCTGTGAAGGAAAAATCCAGTGGATCTATGATGACGGAGCGAAAGCCGAAGCCAATTTCGATGATTTCTACCGGGGATGGTTTTACGATCACAAGGGTTATTACCCCGGAGAGGAGGAACCAAAAATCGACGACGACGACGACGACGACCTGCCGTTGCGCCAATGGTACCTGCCATTTTTCGATCCCTACATACCCTTGCGTGCCAAATGTATGGCTTGTTTCGAACCCGCGGTATTCAGCGGTTACATGTCCGTATCCACCAGCCAGGGACACAAGGACCAGGACCAGTACCAGTGTCAGGGCTGCGGGCTGCTTCGGTATGCCGGGAGCGACCTCCCGTCCGTGGAGGGGGTTCGGGTCGCCTTGGAGGAACCTTGTGCCTGTGGGGGACAGTTCCGACGCGACAAGAACATCTTCTGTCCGGCATGTGGCAATCGCAAGCGGGCCGAGAATCGAAGGGAGGATTACCTCACGGTCGCCGCGTCCGTCATGGATGCCTTACAGGAGCAACATGGCGAACCGATGACGGACTGAACGGACGAAACCGCACCGCAAACCGTCCCCTTCCGTCCGCCGGCGGCGCCCCATCCTCCGCATCGGGGTCGACGAGGCAAACGGCATGACGGTCGGCGAGACCCCATTCCCTCATCTTCTTCTTCCGGGGAGCGTGCCGGCGCCCCGCCGGTCCGCCAATTATCCGCGCCGGCTTTCCATTTTTCAATGTGGAGGCAAGGAACCCGTTTCCGTTCGCCGGATTCCGGTAGCCCCGTGTCCCTATCCCGTCGCAAGGCGCTCCGGGAGGCCGTCCCGGACAGGGCATGCGTCGGGATGCCAGGGTATTGTCCGGATAGCGAAAGCGGAACATGGCAGGCATTATTTTCGCATTTATTTAAAATGAATCTAAATAGATTGCGCGTTCAATATTGCACAGGGCTTTCCTGCTTCGCAAGGAAACGTTTTATATTTTTGCGGCGCTTTGGAGGGAAACGCATCGGACACCCGGCCCGGGCTGCGGATCCGCATACAGAACCCTCGGGGCAATCCATCTTATCAATCAAAGAAACGCAGCATGAGTAAGCGTTCGATGTGGCTATTCCCGGTGGTCGTCCTCCTCTTGGCCAGCTCCGACCTATCGGCCCAACCGGTCGGGGAAACCGGTGACAACACCCTGCTGATGGCCCTTTTGGCCGTCGTCCTCCTCATCGCCTTCTTCGTCATCATCCAGGTCTCCGACAACCTGCTTCGCATCGAGGCAGGCAAGATCGGCGGCGAAGGAACCCGGCAGGTATCCCTGTTCCCGGGCTTCCGCGACCTGTTCCGCCCCCGGCTCCCCGCCTGGGTGGACGGGCCTGCCTACATCCTGAGCAAAGGTTTCGACATCAAGCTGGAAGGTGCGGCACGTCCCGGGGTGGACGAAGCGGCCAAAGCACTGACATTCGCAATCCAGCCCGTGGATTTCCGCGGCTTGTCGCCCATACCGAAACTCCTCGTCTCCGAAGGGGACGTGGTCAAGGCCGGCGACCCGTTGTTCTTTGACAAGAACCACGAGGCGGTCCGCTATGCCGCACCGGTCAGCGGAGAGGTCATCGCCATCCGGCGTGGCGAACGCCGCGCCATTCAGGAAGTGGTGATCCTCGCGGACAAGGAGCAGCAATACCGCACGCTCCCGACCCTGGATCCCGCCACCGCCGGCCGGGATGAACTGGTCGCTTTCCTGCTGGATGCCGGCGTCTGGCCGATGCTCCGGCAGCGGCCCTTCGACGTGATGGCGGATCCGCAACGGATACCGGATGATATCTTCGTCTCCACCTTCGATACCGCCCCCCTCGCTCCGGACCTCAATTTCGTCGTCCAGGGCAACGAATCCGCATTCCAACAAGGACTGGATGTCCTGGGCAGGCTGACCGCCGGCCAGGTCCACCTCGGCCTGGATGCCGGTGCGGCCAATCCGCCGGCCGACGCGTTCCGCCGGGCGACCGGCGTCCGCCGGCACTGGTTCAAGGGCGCACATCCCGCCGGGAATGTCGGCGTACAGATCCACCACGTCGCACCGCTCGGTCCCGGCCGTTGTGTCTGGACCATGGGCGTCCAGGCGGTCATCACCCTGGGCAAGCTCTTCACCGAACAACGCTTCCATGCCGAAAGGCTGGTCGCCCTGACCGGTTCGGAACTTTCCACCCCCACCTATGTCCGCACCTTCGTAGGGGCCAACATCGGTGACCTGCTCAAGGACAGGCTTCCCGAAAACGGCAACCTCCGGATCGTCTCCGGGGATGTGCTGTCCGGTCGGAAGCAGTCGGAGACCGGTTTCCTGGGCTATCACGACGACCAACTGACCGTTCTCCGCGAAGGGAACGAATACCAGCTTTTCGGTTGGTTGCTGCCCGACCTCAGCTCCCCGAGCGCCTCCCGCGCGCTCCCCGGTTGGGTCTTCCCCGATTCGACCTACAGGGCCGACACCAATACAAAAGGTGAAACCCGGGCTTTTGTCGTGACCGGCCAGTACGAGGAAGTGCTCCCCATGGATATTTACCCGCAGCACCTTATGAAAGCCATCCTGACGAACAACTACGACCGGATGGAGGGGCTGGGCATCTATGAACTCATCGAGGAGGACGTCGCGCTGTGCGAGTTCGTCTGTACCTCGAAACAACCGCTGCAAAAGATCCTCCGCCAGGGACTCGATATGGTGAACGAACAGGGTTAAGCCTCCCTGTCCTTTGTAGTCTTCAACGATCTTAACAATATGAACCAGTTCGCAGAAAAAATAAAGCAACAATTCGAACCGCCGAAGGAGAAGAAATTCCTTCACACCCTGTTCGACGGCTTCTTTACCTTCCTGTTTACGCCGAATGCCGTGACCAGCGGCCCGGGTGTCCATATCCGGGACCGGATGGACCTCAAGCGGACCATGGTCATGGTGGTGGTGGCCCTGCAGCTCTGCTACCTGTTCGGTACCGTCAACATCGGTCACCAGCACTTCCTGGCACTCGGCCAATACACCTCCTTCCTGGAGGGCCTGCACCTGAAGATCGCGTACGGCCTCATCCAGGTCCTGCCGATTTTCGTGGTCACCCATGTCGTCGGACTCGGCATAGAATTCTATTATGCAGCCAAGAAGGGTCATCCGATCGAGGAGGGCTTCCTTGTCTCAGGTGCCTTGATCCCACTGATCATGCCGCCGGACATCCCGCTGTGGATCCTCGCCCTTTCCGTGGCCTTCGCCGTCATCCTCGGCAAGGAGGCCTTCGGAGGTACGGGAATGAACGTCGTGAATATCGCCTTGTTGGCCAGGGTCTTCGTCTTCTTCGCCTACCCGACCACTATCTCGGGCGACCAATGTTGGGTCTCGGGCATCGAATATACCGGCGCACAGGCGGTCGGAGAAACCTATGGATGGGCCCATCATGTATTCGACGGACTGTTCGGCAGTCTCGGCCTCGCCACCTTCGGGGAAGGCGGTCGGGCGGTGGCGGACGGATTCACCGGGGCCACTCCCCTCGGGCTGGCATCGCAAGGCTGGGAGGCTGTCACCGCGCATTATTCCCCCATGCAGATGTTCTGGGGTGCCATCCCCGGTTCCATCGGGGAGACGAGCAAACCGCTGATCATCGTCGGTGCCCTGCTCCTCACGGTCCTGGGCATCGCCAGCTGGCGCATCATGGTATCCTGCCTCATCGGTGCCGGTGTCATGGCCATCGCCTTCAATGCCTGGGGTTTCGACGCCTACATGAATATTCCCTGGTACTATCATTTCTACATCGGCAGCTTCTGGTTCGCGATGGCTTTCATGGCCACCGACCCGGTGACGGCAGCCTCCACCAATACCGGTAAATTGCTCTACGGATTCTTTATCGGTGCCCTCGGAATCATCATCCGGGTCATGAACCCCGCCTATCCCGAGGGATGGATGCTGGCCATCCTGTTCATGAACATCTTCGCACCCCTGATCGACCATTATGTGATCGAAGCCAATGTCGCAAGACGCCTGAAGCGGAGCGGCAAGCCGGCGGCCTGAGGCTGTATCCTCTCCACCGGATTCAACCAGTAAAAACATTCAACCGCCATGTATAGCAATAAATATGTCACCGTTTATACGGTCGTGATGACCCTGCTGGTCTCCGTCGTACTGGCTGTCGTCGTCACCGGTCTCCGTCCCGTGCACGAAACGAACGAAGCGGTCTTCAAGAAGCGGGATGTCCTTCGTGCCATCAAGGACGAATTGGGTACGGACCTGGCCAGCCTCTCGGATGAGGAGGTCGTGAACCTGTTCTCGAAGCGCATCGAACAGGTGGTCATCGATGCCGCCGGCCAGCCGGTCGAGGGTGCCAGTGCGGAAGCCATCGATATGGCCAAGGAAGAAAAGAAACCGGCTGCGGAAAGGCAATACCCGGTGTTCATCTACCGGGGGGACGCCTCGAGCGCCTACCTGTTGTCCGTCCGTGGCAACGGCCTTTGGGACAAGATTTGGGGAACCATCGCCGTGAAGGACGATTTCAACACCATCATCGGCACTTCCTTCGGCCATGTCGGGGAAACACCCGGCCTCGGTGCGGAAATTACGGACAATCCCTCCTTCTCCCGGCAGTTCCAGGGGAAAGAGTTGTTCGACGACGGCCGGTTTGTCTCCGTGGCGGTGGTGAAGGGCGGCGTTCGCAATCCAGCCCACCAGGTCGACGCCATCACCGGCGCCACCATCACCTCCAACGGGGTGACGGATATGCTCAAGGACGGCTTGGCGGTTTACCTGCCTTACCTGGAATCGATCCGGAAATGATTTCCCCTGCTTTCCCGGTCCGGTCCGGACGGCCCGCCCAGGGAAGGTACCCTACGCTTCATCTTTAAATTGAAAAATCATGGCTGAAGTACAAACTAAGGTCGCAGAAGAAAAAGAACCGCTCTTCGGGAAAAAGGAACGGCAATTGTTGGTGGATCCCTTGAATGACAACAATCCCATCACCGTCCAGGTACTGGGTATCTGCTCGGCGCTGGCCGTCACCACTTTGGTGAGCAAAGCCATCGTCATGGCCATCGCCGTCACCCTGGTCATCGCCTTCTCCAACCTGGCCGTTTCCTTGTTGCGAAAAGGTGTTCCCAAGCAGATCCGGATGATCGTGCAACTGGTCATCATCGCGTTCCTGGTCACGGTCGTGGAACAGGTGCTCAAGGCCGCCAGTTATCCCATCTGGAAGGAATTGTCGGTCTACATCGGCCTCATCATCACCAACTGTATCGTCATGGGCCGTCTGGAGGCCTATGCCATGGCCAACGACCCGAAACGGTCCTTTCTCGACGGCATCGGCAACGGCGCCGGATACGGAATCATCCTGGTCATGGTGGCCGCGGCACGCGAACTGTTCGGCAAAGGCAGCCTCCTGGATTTCAAGATCATCGGAAACACTTCCGAGTACCTGATTGATACGACCACCAACCCTTATTTTTCCTGGTACATGCCGAACAACGTCATGGTACTGCCGGCAGCAGCCCTCTTTGTCATCGGGGTGATCATCTGGGTACAGCGCGCCCGCAACGCGAAACTGGTGGATGTGAGCTGACCGGAGGCGTCCGTTCCCGCCCACGTACACCTTTTTGTATGATGTCTAAAATTTCACCATCATGGGAGATTTATTGAATGTTTTCCTCAAGTCGGTCTTTATCGAGAACATGGTCCTCGCTTATTTCCTCGGGATGTGCTCCTTCCTGGCCGTCTCCAAGACGGTCAAGACGGCGGTCGGCCTCGGTGCGGCGGTCATCTTCGTCCTGACGCTGACGGTGCCCATCAATTGGATGATCAATGAGAAAATCCTGGGTGCCAACGGACTTTTCCAGACCGACCTGACCTTCCTTCGTTTCATCCTCTTTATCGCCACAATCGCCGCATCTGTCCAGCTGGTGGAAATGGTGGTGGAGAAATTCTCTCCTTCCCTGTACAATTCCCTGGGGATTTTCCTTCCCCTGATCACGGTGAATTGTGCCATCCTCGGCGGTGCCCTTTTCATGGTGGCCAGGGAATATGATTTCGCGGAAGCTACTACTTTCGGCTTCGGCTCCGGCGTCGGCTTCTTCCTGGCCATCGTGGTCATGGCCGCCATCCGGGAAAAAATCAGGTACAGCGCCGTGCCGGCCCCGCTGCGGGGTCTCGGTATCGCTTTCATCCTGACGGGGTTGATGGGAATGGCCTTCATGAGCCTCATGGGGATCAACCCCTCGAATTACATGCAGTAAACCAGGCCCCGGGCTTTTCGCAGGTAGCCGTTCTCCTCCTGGCTCGGCTCACCGGCGCAGCCCCGGACCCAATCGATAATCGTCATGATACTTCTCTTCGATGTAATGTTCGTCGTCTGGGGAGCGGTTGCCTTCACGGCTGTCATCCTGCTGCTCACCTTCGGGCTGATCCTGGCGCAGTCCAAGCTCGTCCCGCAAGGTGATGTCAAGATCATCGTCAACGGTGATGAGGAGAACCCCCTCCTCGTGAAACCCGGCTCTTCCCTGTTGTCTGCATTGTCCAACCGGAACGTGTTCCTGCCCTCCGCCTGCGGCGGCGGCGGAACCTGCGCCATGTGCCGCTGTAAGGTGGACGAAGGGGGCGGGGATGTCCTGCCCACCGAATTGAATCACCTCAGCCGCAAGGAAGTGGCGGAACACGAACGCCTGGCCTGCCAGGTCAAGGTCCGCTCCGATATGCGGATCCGGATTCCGGAGGAAATCTTCGGGATCAAGAAGTGGGAATGCGAGGTGGTTTCCAATTACAACGTGGCCACTTTCATCAAGGAGTTCGTGGTCAAGTTGCCGGAAGGGGAACACCTGGAGTTCGAATCCGGCGGCTATATCCAAATCGATGTCCCTAAGATCGAATGTGATTTCAAGACAATTGACATCACCGCCCATCCCCGTATGGCCGGTAAGAAACCCGATGAGTACCAGGCGGAATGGGACAAGTTCAAACTTTGGGGACTGACCATGAAGAACGACGAACCGCAGTTCCGCGCCTACTCGATGGCGAACCATCCTGCGGAAGGTAATATCGTCATGCTCAATATCCGTATCGCTACGCCGCCCTGGGACCGCTCCGCCAACGACTGGATGAAACTCAATCCCGGCGTCTGCTCCAGCTATGTATTCACCCGCAAGCCCGGCGATAAGGTCACGGTCTCCGGCCCTTACGGCGAGTTCTTCATCAAGCCGACCAAGAAGGAAATGGTCTACATCGGTGGTGGCGCCGGTATGGCTCCGCTCCGGTCGCATATCTTCCACTTGTTCCACACGCAAAAGACGCGCGACCGCAAAGTCAGCTACTGGTACGGTGGCCGCTCCCTCCGGGAACTTTTCTACACGGAGGATTTCCGCGCCATCGAAAAGGATTTCGATAACTTCTCCTACCACATCGCCTTGTCGGAACCGCTTCCGGAGGACAATTGGACCGGCGACGTGGGCTTCATCCACAACGTGGTCTTTAACAACTACCTGAAGAATCACCCGGAACCGGAGGAAATCGAATATTACCTCTGTGGTCCGCCCTTGATGCTTTCCGCTGTCCAAAAGATGCTTTACGACCTCGGCGTGCCGGAGGAGAACATCGCATTCGACGATTTCGGCAGCTGAGCAGGGTCGTATGCAAGGTCTGTCTCGACGGACCTATCGCCGGATGGCGCGGGGAATCTCTCCGCGCCATTTTTTGTGATAATGCCTACCGGCGGTTCCGCCCTTTGTTTTTCGAAGGGCGGTAGCGGTCATTCCGGGGATTCGCTGCATGTCGATGCCCCGGTCCCTTTCGGGTTGCGGAACCGGGTCTCGCCCGCTGTCAACACTTGCAGTCGACCAGTCTGTGCGGACGGTGCCGATGGCATGCCACACATCCACCAAACGGAAGCGGACTTGCCCCCACACCCGTGTGGCCCGGGAAGCCGGGCCACCGACCGGTATCGCCGGGAAGTGAGGATTCGGCCGTATCGGAGGCTTGGTGGCCGGGCCGGAACCCGGGACGGCCTTCGGGCCATACCACCGCCTGATTGCATTGGCAGGGAGTCCTTCCGCAGGATGGCCTGTCTGCCGGGGCCATGTCCGGCATCCGGGTGTGTCGGTCGACCGGGGGCTTGCGACATCGGACGCTGAATGGAATGCGCTCCGGCGGGATATGGGTGCCTGGTTTGTTTCCGTACCGTGGGTGTCGTGGGTGCCGGTTTTTTCGGCGGGTGTCCGGTGCCCCGGTGAGCTACACCCTTTGCGGGCTGTTTGCCCTCACCAGCTTCCGGCCTTCACCACTCCGCCCACCAGGGTCGTCAGTACTTTCGTCTCCAGGATATCCTCATCCGGGCAAGTCAGCAGGTCATGCGAGAGGACCACCAGGTCGGCCACTTTGCCGGGACTGAGGGATCCTTTCCAGCTGTCCTCGAAGGCACTGTATGCACAGGCCATGGTGTAGCTGTAAATCGCCTGTTCCCGGGTCATCCGTTGTTCCGGGGCCAACGCGAAGCCTTGGTAGGCTTCCTGGTGCCGTTTCCGGGTGACGCTGGCATAGAAGTTCTCCAGCGGGGAGATGTCCTCTACCGGGACATCGGTGCCATTGGTGACTACGGCACCGGCTTGGAGCAGCTGCTGCCAGGGGTAAGCCCCGGTTTCCGTACGCGCCCTGCCGAGCCTTTTCTCCACAAAAGGTGCATCGCTGGTGCAATGGATGGCCTGCATGGAAGCGATGACCCCCAGTTCGGCGAAACGGGGAATATCCGCCGGGTCGATGTGCTGGGCATGTTCGCTGCGCCAACGAAGCTCGCGCAGCGGTTGTCCGCCGCCTTTCTTTTCCGCCGTGATTTTTTCCATCAGGTCCAACAATTCCCGGTTGGCCCGGTCGCCGATGGTGTGCACACAGAGCTGCATACCATGCGACAAGGCCAGGTCGGCAATGGCCTCGACTTCCGTCAGCGGGGTGGTGTTTTGTCCGGTGAATCCTGGCTTGTCGGCATAGCTTTCCAGTAGCCAGGCTCCATAGGAGCCGAGTGCGCCGTCCAGTTCCGTCTTGATGGCGCGGCAGGTGAAGTGCCGGTCGCCGAGGTCGATGCGGGGATAGCGGGACAATTGTTCCCGCAGCACATCGGAAGGATGCCGGGCCATCGCCCACAACCGGATATCCAGGCGGCCTTCTTCCGCCAGCGCCGCATACCGGTCGAGTTCCTCAAAACTGGAGCCGGCATCCTGGAAGGAGGTGATGCCATTTGCCAGGCACTTGGCTTGGGCGAGTTCGATGCCCCGGTACCACCGTTCCAGCCGCTCCGCCGGTTGCAGGCTTTCCAGGTAGGATTGGTGGGCGGCGGCGATGGCGGCCATGGCCCGTTCCTCGAACACACCGATGGGGTCACCCGCCGGGCCACGGACGATGTGGCCGCCGTGGGGGTCGGGTGTCTCGCGGCTGACGCCGGCGGCCGTCATGGCGGCCTGGTTGGCAATGAGGGCATGGCCGCTGGCATGGTGGAGCAGGACCGGATTGTCCGGGGATACCTCGCTGAGATGGTCATGCCAGGGATACCCTTGCACATGGCGTTCCAGGGCGCGGTCCCACTTCTCCTGGTGCCAACCGCGACCGACGATCCATTCGCCGGGTTTGGCCTGGCGGGCAGCTGCCTCGACCGCCGCCACAATCTCGTCCCAGTTTTTCGCCTTGAGGAAATTCAGGTCGATCAGGCTGTATCCCATCCCGGAGAAATGTCCATGTCCCTCGATGAAGCCGGGCATGACGAAGTTTCCCCGGAGGTCTTTCCGTTCCGTCCCTGTGCCCTGATAGGCCTGCATCTCGTCATCCGAACCGACCGCCACCAGCAAGCCGTCCCGGATGGCCAGGGCTGTTGCCTGCGGTCGAAGCGAATCGACCGTGCAAATATTCCCATTGAAGAGAATGAGGTCGGCTGGCGCCGGGGCGGAATCACAGGAGAGGATGGCCAGTGCGCCGGCGATGAGCAGGCATGCGCCGGTCCGGGCCGTGGAAAAGGTGAGGCTTTGCATGGTGGTGTGTTTGTGCTTTTGCAGGTCAATCATCGAGCGGTGGTCCGGGATCTGGGCGGGATTTTTCTCCGATGAGGCCTTTCCCGGTAGCTTCAGGGGAACAGGATTTTCTCCACCTGCCGCCATCCCGTCCCATCCCCGACGACCACCAGGAAGACACCTTTCCGGTCCAGGGACAGGCGGGTGGTGCCCTGCCGGTCCTTGGCCGAACGGACAAGCCGGCCGGAAAGGTCATAGACGGCGATGTCATGCCGGAAAGTGGCCGATATATGGATGAGGCCGTCCGGGGATAACCGCGGGAAGACGGTGGCGGAGCGGCTATACCGGGGTACATGTGGCGGCGTCGCGACCAGGGGGCCGACGGCCAGTTCGGCGGACTGTACCAGGACCGGTTCTTGGTCCGCCGCTTCGAACATGGTCCGGAATTGGTCGATAGCGGGCGTGCTGCCCGCCAGCAGGGGGGCCATCCAACGGGGGGGCGTGCTTTGGTAATACACCTGGACTTCGGCCGCCACCTGGGCGTCGCCGGCCAGGGCCACCCGGTACCGGACCGTATCGGTGCCGCTGCCTTCCGTACCATTCTCCCGGTTGAAGTCCGGATCTTCCAGGGCCTTGCCGGTGATGCGGGTGGTATCGTAGGCGGGATGTTCCGAGGTGAATCCGACCGGCGGCAGGCGGTTGTCCTTCAAGGCCTGGGCGGCGCGGACCAGCACCGTCGTGACTTGTCCGTCCACGTCTCCCAATACCTGCTCGTAGATCTGTACTTGTTCCGGGTCGGTGATGAGCTGGTGATGAGGTTCGAAATCCGGATCGTGGCCGACCACCTCGAAGGTTCCGTCCATACGGCCGGAGTGGAACAGGGTGTCTCCGTCCGGATGGCGCAGGAGGAAAGATAGGACCGCCCGGCGGGAGGGGTAGCCGGAAGGAAACTTATGGCCGGCCTTGTTCCGGAGGCGGACGAGGAAGGTGGCGGAATCCGCGGAGCGCTCCGCGAGTTCGACGGAGAGGTCTAGGGTCTTGTCCTGCAGCATACGCAGGGTGGCGGCGATCACCTCGTCGAATCGGCCCGGCGAGGCTTTCAGGCCGAGTTCGGAGACGTTGTCGCGCAAGAGCCGCAGCATGGTGACATTGGCTCCGACCAGTTCATGCAGGTAGAAGGGGTTGCGGGGTTCGGTCTGTGCGCCGGTGACCAGGTGCACCGGGTGCTTGTCGAGGTTGGGCATATGGCAGCCCTGGCAGGATTGGTTGCCTGCGTAGGCGGAGTTGAGCCATTCGTGGTAGGTGGCTTGCTCCACGAAGGTCTGGCCGGTGAGGTTGCCGTCCGGTCCGATGGTTTCCGTGACGAGCGTATGGCAGGCGGCGCATTGTTCCGCATCGTCCATGAAGGGGCTGTGTTTAGGCTTGTAGCCGGTCTGTGTCAGCATCGGACTCACCAGGGGGGCGACATAAGGGCCGTAGGCGACCTTGAAGGTGTCGTAATCCAGCTGGCCGGAGAAGGCCGTCCCCAGGCTGGTCTGGTCCTGTTGGTGGCAGGCGAGGCAGGATACCCCGTCGAGGGCGAGTGCATCTTGCAGGGCATCGGCCAGGAGATAGTGGGTGGCGCCCAGGTGCTTGGCGTTGAAGTGGCCCATGGGTGCATGGCAGGAGGTACATTTGTCCTCGATGGCGGCCTGGTGCTGGGGATGGAGGGATACCTCGTGGGTGACGGTGGCCCGCCAAAAGGGATCCCGGGCCGAGTTCGCCATCATGGTGGCGCGCCAATCGTCGACTACGTTCACATCCTTTCCGTCCGCATCGACACTGGCGATGCCCAGGGTGTCCAACCCATGGCACTGCTGACAGGCGCCGCTGCCTGCGAAAAGATGGTTGTAGTCCATCGGGAGCAAGGTATCGGTAAGGAATAAGCCGGCGGCGGTGCGACCCGCTTCGTCGTGCAGGTTCCTTTCGGCAGGTAGGGCGGAAGGGTGCCGCGGCAAGTGGTGCAACAGGAAAGAGGTACATAGCAACCCGAGGAGGCTGGCGGTCAGCAGGGTCGGGAGCGAGGGACGGAAGGCGGGATGTTCTTGCATGCCGAATCGGTCAACCGATGGGTTTCCTGTCGAAAAGCCGGTCCAGCTGGGTGGTCTCGATATCCAGGAAAGTTTTCTTTCTCCATTCCGACTTGACGGAGGAGAGCACCTGGGCGATGACTTCGGTCGGCAAGTCCTTGTCGAACCATTTTTTCATATCCCGGATGATATCCGTCAGTTTCCATTCCGGGTGGCGATGGTGCAACCAGGCCAGGCGGAGCCGGGACAAATGCTGGAGGGTCTTGAGGAAGGGGGCGGAATGGAAATATCCGGTGCCGCCGGTCGGTATGGACCCGGCGGAATCGGTGCGGACCGGCCGCAGGGACCGGAGGGGAACCGTCGACGGGTTGGTTGCTTTCATGAGCGTTGGCTGGTTTATGCTTCAAATATACCGGATTTCAGCGACAGAAAAAAGGCGTCGTAGGAATTTCCGGGCTGGTAGCTCTCCAGATAGTCTTCCCGCAGCCCGAACAGGAAGAATCGGTAGCGTAGCACCGGCCAATGCCGGCGCACCAGGTGGTTGTACAGCGACCTGCGGCGCTGGTCGACCGGATAGATGACCAATTGTTCCCCCGGGTGGTTTTCCAGGAAGGTGTAGGTGATGTTGACCACCGTTTGGATGACCCGCCGCAGGTCGCCGTTGTTCGACACCACGGTGTCGAGGAGAAGTTGGCCGGGATCGTCGGCCTTGTCGCCGAACGATAGGTTCCACATCGACGGGGCGATCCTGGCGAACCATACCACTTTGGTGATGGTACCCCGGGGGCCTTCGCTTTCGAATTCGAAGAGTGTCTGTCCGTGGTCTTCGGTAAATAGGTAACCGGGTCCTTTCATCCTTCTTTCAGCCTGTTGGGTAAGGGTCCATATGGGGTCGGCGGTCCGGGGGAAGCCGGGGCCGTCGCGCCGTTCCGGTGGAACGGACGGGGCGGGCTTTCGGCATGCGGAGACCGGATTGATGGTCCCGGCCGGCGGGTCAGGGTTCCACTTCCCGGGTCCGGATGTAGGCCAGCTCCGTGGCGATCCGGAAATCGGCCGGATTTGTCCGGGGGATGACGGTCTCCCGGAATCGGCCGGTCACCGGCCGCAGTACCTGCCAGGCATCCCGGCGGCCGGCACGGACCGCCAGGTCGAAGCCTTCCGCCTCGGCGAGCCAGCGGTAGCGGACGACCAGGTCCTTCCCTGCGCGTCGCAGGGAATATTCCAGGGTCGGTGGCTCGGCATGATACAGGTATTGGGAGAAGAATCCGGACAGGTCCCTGGAAAGGAAATGCTCCGCGTAACGGGTGAAATCGGCGGTCTCGCAGGTCTTGTACTTGTATTCGTCATAGAACCCCCGCAGCAGGGAAAAGAAGCGGTCGTCGTCTCCGATGGCATGCCGCAGGGTATGGAGGACCCAGGAGCCCTTGTAGTAATGGTCGCTGGAGGTCCAGCGGTCGAAATTGACATTCGGCGGTCCGACGATGGGTTCCGTGTTCTTGATGAAGGGGCGTTGTCCTTCGAGGTACCGGATGGCATCCTGGTAGCCGTAACGGCATTCCACATACAGCGCCTCCATGTAGGTGGTGAAGGATTCATGGATCCACATGTCGGCATGGTCCCGGACGCTGACGGCATTGCCGAACCACTCGTGGCCGCTTTCATGGATGATGATGAAGTCCCAGTCCATGTCGGCAGGAATCATGCCGCCCAGGTAGCCCCGGTTGTAGCGGTTGCCGTAGGCGATGCCGCTTTGGTGTTCCATGCCCAGGTAGGGGGTTTCGACCATGGCGAAGCCGTCGCGAGGGAAGGGGTAGGCACCGAAATAATGTTCGTAACAGGTGAGCATGGGCTTGACCTGTTCGAAATGTCGTTTCGCCTTCTCCAGGTTGTGGGGCAATACGTAATAATCCAGCGCCAGGGTATCGCCGTCCGCCGCCTGCCAGGTATCCCGGAAATGGGCATATCGGGCGATGTTGACGGAAACGTTGTAATTGTTGATCGGATAGGAGACGAACCAATCGAACCGTTTCCGGCCGTCGGGCAGGTCGATGACCTCGCGGAGGTTTCCGTTGGAGACCGCCGTGAGGTCGCCCGGGACGGTCAACCGGACGGACACGCTGTCCGGCTCGTCGGACAGGTGGTCCTTGCAGGGCCACCACAGGCTGGCGCCGTCTCCCTCGCAGGCGACGCCGACCCAGGGATTGCCTTGGGGGTCGGTCCTCCAGACGAAGCCACCGTCCCAGGGCGGGTTCTTGGCTACGCGGGGACTGCCGGCATACCGGATCCGTAGGCTCGTGTCCACGCCGGCCGGCAGTGCGGCCGGTAATTCGACGAAAACGGCATCGTATTCCCGGCGGTAGGGGAGTTCGGTCTCCGCCATGCGGATGTCCCGGATGGACATGTTCCGGTACAGGTCCACTTGCAGGCGGGAAGTGGAGTCGGTCGTCCGGAAGAACAGGTCGACGGTTCCTTCGAGCTGTTGTCCCCCGATGTCCAGCGCCAGGTCCAATGCATAGCTGGTGACGTCATAACAGGTCCGTTCCGGGCGGAGCATACCCCGCAGGGTATCGGCACGGTCGAACAGGGCGGGGTCGTACCATCCGCTTTGTGCGCTGGTGCTCCGGGAAAGTACCAGGGCGGCGGCGAGGGCGAGGACCGTCCGTAGGAGTTGGGTTCCTTCCTGCATGTCTGCGATAAGTTGGTGATGGCGGGAGGGGCTGCGTGGTCCACAGGCCCGGACCCGTCGGGATTCGGTCGGGTAAAGATAATTTTTTCCGGTGGTAGCCCGCAAGAAAGCGCGGCAGGGGTACCGCCGGGGATGGATATCGAACGGATTAATATGATAATAAAAATTTATACTTTTGTGCATGTTCGGATGGAACGTGTCGCATACCTGCATGGGGTGCTGTGGGGCGGACCGCACGCTGCAAAACAATCGGCCGATGGAAATCAAGGTAGACCAGTCAATCAAGGAATTGTTGTACGAACATCCGGTGGTGATTGTCCCCGGCTTGGGTGGTTTTACCCGGGAGCAGGGCATGGCGGTGTTGGATTATGTGCAGGGAATGATCTTTCCGCCGGGTAGCAAACTGGCCTTCAAACCCAACCTGGTGACAAACGACGGGCTGCTGACCCATAAGATCCAGGACAACTATACCGTGTCGGCTTCGGAGGCGACCGATGCCATCGGCCGTTTTGTGAAAAATATCCGGCAAATGCTGGCCAATCGGGAAATTGTGGAGATTCCCGGCGTCGGGCGGATCTACCAGGATTATGAGCAGCAGCTGCGTTTCCTGCCGGAAGGGGAAAACTTCAATCCGGACGCATTCGGATTGCCGGGTGTCAGTTTCACGCCCTTGGTGCGGGAGCGCGTTACGGCTCGTCCGAACGGGGCCGGTGATTCCCCGGCCGTCGACCGGCCGGCTCCTGCTGCCAGCAAGCTCCCCCTCCGCTTGCAGCGGGCCGTCCCCTGGCTGGTCGTGTTGGCCGCCTTGTTGCTGGCGGTCTGGGTCTACCGGTATGTATTGGAACAGGGAGCCGCCGGTGTGCCGGTGGCCGGCGCGTCGGAACCGGTGGCGATGGACCCGGTCGGAGGCGCTTCGGAGGCGGACGACCGGGAAGCGGAGGTGGGAATGCCGGAAGCGGAAAGTCCTTTGCATGAGGACATGGAAGTGGCGTCAACCGCCATTGCGGGCGTGCCTTCCGGTCCTTCGGAAACCGGGACGACGGTCTTCCTGGTGGTTCACAGCTTCGGGGTACGCGCCAACGCCACCCGATTTGCCGCGGAATTATCCGCCGCCGGATTCGCTGCGGAAACCCAGAAAGTGGACCAGCTGTATCGGGTCGGTATACTGTTCCGATATCAGGATGCCAGGGAGTTGGAAAACATGCGGAAAGAACTGGGGAGCCGGTTCAATGCGGCACCGAAGACAGGACGGGAATTGGACGAGCAGTTGGGGAAATGAGATTTACAGGCCGCAATGGTGCGATTCGACCGACGGAAGCCAGGGAGCAAAATCGGCTGAAACCGGGTGGGTGGAAGACAGGTGCGGGAATTTACCAGGCCATATCGTCATCCACCCGGCCGCGATTGTCCAAACGGTTACCGCGGTTGTCGTCCTCCTCGTCGATGTCCTCGTCGTAATCCTGGTACCCTTCCTCTTCGCGGCGGGCTTCCCACTCCTCCTGGCGGCGGTCGAATTCCTCATAATCGTATTCCGGCATCAAATCCTTCTTGATGTAGTCGATGACCTCCTCCAGGCTGTGCAGGAACCGGTTGAAATCCTCCTTGTACAGGAAAATCTTGTGCCGCTCGTATCCGTTGCCGTTGAAGCGCCGGGTACTTTCCGTCAGGGTCAGGTAGAAGTCGTTCCCTTTTGTGCGCCGGACATCGAAAAAATACGTCCGGCGCTTGCCCGCCCGTACTTTTTTCGAATACACACTTTCCAGTTTTCTGTCTTTGTCCACTTGTCTGTTGTGTTAGGTTAGCCAATGCCTGGAACCAATCGATAAAAAGTTCAATTTCCAGTGAAAAAGTTAGACAAATGTAGGGAATTGACGCAAATAACAAAACTTTTCAAGGCTTACCTTATATTAAGGATGATTAAATATCAGCGGACCTTGACCGTTCGGAGTATTTTCCGCGGTCCTTTCGCCGGTTGGAGGCGGATGAAATAGACGCCGGGTGCCAATCTGCTCCCGTCGAAGGTGACCGATCGGTGCCCGGCGGGAAGGTGTCCGTCGAGAAGGACAGCCGCGCAATGGCCGCGTGTATCGAAAACGGAAAGCTGCACGGCGCCGGCGTCGGATAAGTTGAACTGCACCTGCAGCTGGTCCGTGAACGGATTGGGGTGGCAGTGCAGGTCGGCACCGGGCGTCGGAACGGTCCGGGTGTCCAAGGGTTCGCAAGGCAGCAGCAGGGGGAGCCGGGTGAACGAATCGTACAGGACCTCCCGCACGGTGTCCTCCGCCATACCGAACCAATCGGTCAGCACGGTGCCGTAGACATCGCGGAAATCATACTGGTAGGGGATGGCTTCCAAGGGGTCCGGATCGGCGGGGATGGCCGGATTGTCACCCAGGAATCCGGGGTTGACACAAGTGCCGAAGAGCAGGAGGGGGGCCGCATCCCCGTGGTCGGTACCGAAGCTGTCGTTGGAGCGGATCCGGCGGCCGAACTCGCTGAAAGTCATGGTAAGTACTCGCTGTTCAAGCCCTTGTGCCTGCAGGTCGGCGAGGAAAGGAACCATGGCCTCGCTCAGTTGTTGCAGCAGGGCGGCATGCTCCCCTTGCCCGGGATTGCCATCGAGGACCTGGTTGGCATGGGTATCGAAACCGCCCAGGCTGACGACGAAGACCTTGGTCTGCAGTCCGCCCGAAATCAGGAGGGCGACGTTGCGCAGCTGTTGGGCCAGCCGGTTGTCATCCGGATAGCTGGCCAAGTTGGTGCCCAGGCCGGCCGCTTCGGTGATGAGGCCGCTGTAGGCATTGGTCTGGGCGATGGTGTCGCGGAGAAAGGTGAGCTCTTTCCCATATGGGGTATCCGGGACGATATCGCCGCCGGTATCGGCCAATGGGTTGAGGTTGAAGGGGTCGTTGATGGCCAGGCTGAAATTTGCGGCCGTCCCCTGGCAGGTTTCCGACACCAGCGAGCCGATGGTCAGGGCGAAGGGATGGGGGAAATCCGCATTCGGATAGCCTTCCGGAAAAGTCGGGTGTTCCTGCTCGAAATGACGACCCAGCCAGCCGGTCGTCCAGACCTGATCGGCCGGGGAACCGGACGTCCAGATGTCGGTGCTCCGGAAGTGGGAGCGGTTCTGGTCCGGATAACCGACGGATTGTACAATCCCCATCCTGCCTTCCTCGAACAGCCCCATGATGCCGGTCATCATGGGGTGGAAGGCGTTGTCGAAGCCGACCTCCAGGAGCTGGCCGGCCGGCACGAGGATATTGCCGCGGGCGTTGGCAAGCTGGTCGTATTGGTCCAGGGGGGTGATCATGCCGAGTCCGTCGTTGCCGCCGTTGAGTTGCAGCAGCACGAGCACCCGGTCCGTAGCGGTGGTGGCCGCTGCGAAGGACCGGGTTCCCGCCAGGGCACGCAGGGAGAATCCGTTCAGGAGCACCGGCAGGGACAGCCCGGTCGTTTGCAGGAATTGTCGCCTTTTCATAAGGATTTTGTTTTGGCGGTGAAGAGGTCGGTCAGCTGAGGTAGAATTCCGGCATGCTGGTCATGGCCAGCAGCAGGTTGCGGAGTTTGGTCTCCACCGCCGCCGCCAGGTTCTGGTTGCCCGGGTCGGCCAGGTAATCCGTGTATTCCACGGTCCATTCGAAATCCGGCAAGCCCGGTATCAACACTTCCTTCAGGGCGGCCGATTGGGCTGCGGTGACAGGTTGCGGGAACAACAGGCGCACGAAACCGTCGATGACGGCGTTCGGGTCGTAGGGGTCCTCCAGTTGCGCCACCAATTCCAGCGGCGCCACCTGCAGGGTATATCCTGCCTGGGTGATTCCGGTGCCGACCAGCATTTGTGTGAAACGCATCCGCAGGTCCAAGGTGGTGGCGGAAATCCAATTTCGGTAATACCCCGGCGCCTGGTAATACGCCTTCCAACCGGCGACACTGGGCAGCTCGTAATACGCCTGTTGCAGTGCCGGCAGGATGTTCCGGTGTATGTTCCAGCCGTGCCGGTACCGCTGGTTCAGGTTGGCACCGGCCAGCCCGCCGGTCAGGGGACGAAGCACGGAAAGCACGAAATCGACCGGGCTCTTGATCATCGGACCGACCTGGAGGATGTCGAAGAAATGCTCGCTCCGGAGCAAGGCCTGCAGGGCCGGGACGATATCGTAGTCGTGGTCCGTCACCAGCTGGGCCATCGGCCCGATGATCTCCGCCTCGATGGCATCGTCGATCTCGTAGTAGACGAACCATCGGTATAGCTTTCGGCAAAGGAAGCGGGCACATTCCGGCCGGCTGAAGATGATGTCCACCAGCTGCGCGTACTCGTCCGCCCCCTGGTTGGTCACCACGATGTTGTCGAACCGGTGTGACAAGGGCTTGTCTCCCGCATCGTGCCGCCCCGGCAGGAAGACCGACCCGACCGGTACGCCGGCGAGCGGACTGAAGAAGCCGGTATCCCGCCAGCCGGTCAGGATTCGGGCCATCTGGATGACGTCGTCCTCCGTGTAATGGGTGTAATCTCCCGGACCGGCCAATGGCCCTTTCCCGACGGTGAACAGTTCCAACAGCTCCCGGGCATAGTTTTCATTGGGTGCGCCGGCGGTGTTGTCCCGGCCGTTGAGGTACCGCAGCATCGCCGGGTCGATGGTGATGGCCTTGGTGAGCTCCCGGAAATTGCCCAGCGCATGCGCCCGCAGCAGCTCGACATACCGGTATACGAACTTTGGGTCGTTGATGTCCGACACCACGAAATGGTTGTGCCAGAACAAGGTCAGCTTTTCCCGGATGTGCATGCCGGTGGAGAGCAGGAGACCGATGGTCCAGCCGCCGAGGGATTGGAGTCGATAGGCGGGGATTTGCGGATCTCCCGCGAGGTAGGGGGCGTCGACCCAACTCGAGCCGACCGGCACGTTGGGGTCCTGGGTGTAAAAATGGTTGACGGGCGGCGGCGGCGGGGGAATGTCGGCGAACAGGGTGTCGAGGGTGCCTTCCAGCCCGGTTGCCACCGCTTGCCCGATTTCGGCCGGTGTCGCGCCGAAAACGGTCCTGCGCAAGAGGTGTGCCGCCTGTTCCCGGCCGAAGGGACCGGTGTAGGGTGCCAGTCCGCTGCCGACGGGAAGGGTAATCGTTGCCGTTTCCGCCGATTGGTCGGTCGTGCGGCCGGAGGGCCGGTGGTTGGTAGTCCTTTTCTTCATAGGAATTGATTGCGCAGGTCGGGGAAGGACCGGCGGCAGGGGCTTGGTGGGATGCCGGGCCGACCCTTGCCGGATTGGACGGCCGCCGCCGCCGGCGGTTTAACGGGTAGTGGAAATATTTTCCGATGGGTCAGATGATGCCGAACAACTTGGCGTACTTCATGATTTCCGCGGTGTTGCTGATCTTCAGCTTGCCGGTGAACACCGCCATCATCGGGTTCAGTTCCCCCCGCAGGAGCTTGAGCAGGTTTTCTTCCTTGGCGGTAATCTTACACTTGGGCTCCCCGACGAATCCTTCGTGGACCTCTAGCCGCTTGTCCTTGACCAGGACGGTGAACGCTCCGCCCCCTTTCCCCGAAATGTCGAAATGGAAATTGGTATCGTCGATGTCCCGGAGCCATTCCGGCTTTACGGCCGACGGAAGGGACCGGATGAAATCGCCGGCATGCTCGATGGCTATTTTCGGTATCTTGTTCAAATCCATTTGTGGTGGTTTCGGTTGTTACCGCCGCTTTGTCAGGCTCCGGTGGTCACGGCGGACATCCATTCCAGCAGGAAGTCCATCACCTCCGCCGCCCGCGGTTCGTTGTGCAGCTCATGCAGCAGGCCCTCCCAAATCCGAAGGGTGACAGGACCGTCCGTCCGCTCGGCCAATTGTTCGCTGGCCTGGGAATCCGTGAGTTGGTCCGCGCGCCCGTGCATCAACAGCAATGGCTTGTGGATGCGCCCCCGGAATGTATCCAGCCGCCGGGCGGACTGTAACATCGACCAACCCAGTTCCACCGAAATCCGGTCGTGCACCAAAGGGTCGGACCGGTAGGCGGCCGCGATGGCCGGATCGTTGGATAATTGGCCGACATCCAGTCCGTTGGATTGGGTCAGCTCCGGCCGGAACCGCAGCGCCATCCGGGCGGCCGCCACCCGCAAGGCACCCGGTGGCCGGGGTAGCCGGATCCAGGGACTGGAAGCGATGTACCCCTGGACGGGGCCCTCCCGGTCCAGGAGATGCCGCAGCACCAGGTTGCCGCCCATGCTTTGTCCGAACAGGATGATCGGCACGGTGGGGCCGTACCATCGCCGCAGGTCTTCCACGGTCTGGTCCACAACGGCCAACATCGCCGAACTGCCGCCGGCGACATGCCCCCGGATGCCGCCGGACCGGCCGAAACCGGGAAGGTCGTATCCGGCCACGGCAACGCCCGCCGTGCAGAGCCGGGCCGCCCACCGGTGGTAACGGCCGGTATGCTCCCCCAGTCCGTGGACGAGGCAGACGGCCGCAACGGGTTCCTGACGGGGCCAGTGGATGCCCCGCAGCGGAATGCCCGCTGCGGAAAGGGTCTCTAGGTTGACGGATTGCATACCCTTGGTTCAGTACTTGGTCTGCAGCGCGCGTGGCATTCGTATCGGTCGGTCGATTTTTCTCGCTTTCCGCTATGCGACCGGTCCATGCATGCCCTTGCGGAAAGACCGGGAAACAATGCTAAAATTACGCATTAATTCCCAATTGTGACATTTTTATCGTTTTCGGGGAATCAACAGATAACCTGCCACGCCTGATGCAGGGAGGCGAAAAACGCAACTGGCCGGTCCCGGGATTTCCGGACTGCTGGATATGCCGGTTCATCGGATCGGGATTTTCAAACGTCCCGCCGGTCCGTGTCCCGTCTCACCCGACCCGGTTCAGGTTTCCACCCAAACCGTCTTGATATTGGTGAAGGTCCGGATACCTTCCGCCGACAGTTCCCGCCCGTAACCGCTTTGCCGGATACCGCCGAAGGGCAGCCGGGGGTCGGAGCGTACCATCGCATTGACGAAGCAGCTGCCGGCGGCCAGCTGCCGGGCGGCCAAGTCGTAGCCTTTCTCCATATCGCCGGTGAAAACCGTCGCCCCGAGCCCGTAGGCACTGTCATTGGCCAACCGGACGGCATGGGCATCGTCATCGGCGGATACCAAAACGAACACCGGACCGAACAACTCTTCCCGCCAGGCAGGCATGTCCGGCCGCACGTCGACCAGCAGGGTAGGGGGGTAGTACGCCCCCGGCCCTTCGGGAACGACTCCGCCCGTCAGGCAGCGGGCACCGAGCCGGATACTCGCCTCGACCTGCTGGTGCAGGTGGTCCCGGTGCGCCGTGCCGGCCATCGGGCCGATGTCGCTCGTCTCCGCCATCGGGTCGCCGACCACCATGCGGGAAAGGCGGTCCGCCAACCGATCCCGGAAGTCGTCGAACAAAATCCGTGTCACGATGATCCGCTTGGCACCGATGCAACTCTGCCCGGCATTGGCCAGCCGACTCTGCAGACAGGTCGCCACCGCCCGATCCAGGTCGGCATCCGCCAATACCACAAACGGATCGCTGCCGCCCAGCTCCAGTACCGTCGGCTTCAGATGGGCACCCGCCAGGGCGGCGACTTGCCGGCCGGCCCGCCCGCTGCCGGTCAGCGTCACCGCCTGTACCGCCGGATGCGCCACCACCTGCTCCACCTGTCCGACAGCTATCGGAAGGTTGGCGTACAGCCCCGCCGGAAATCCGGCATCCTCGAAACAGCCTTCGATGGCCGCCGCACAGCCCTGCACGGACGGGGCATGCTTGACCAATGCGCCGTTGCCGGCCATCAAGGTCGGTACGGCAAATCGGAATACCTGCCAGAACGGAAAGTTCCAGGGCATGATGCCCAATACCAGCCCGAGCGGGCAGTAGTGTATCTCGCTGCGCAGGGCACTTGTCTCCACCGCGACAGGGGCCAGCCATCTGGGCGCCATCGCCGCATAATAGTCCGCCGTCCAGGCACATTTCTCCACCTCCGCGCGGGCTTCCCGGATCGGCTTGCCCATCTCCGCCGTAATCAAGCGGGCATACCGCTCCGATTCCGCCCGTAATAGCGCCGCCAGGCGGTTCGCCGCTGCGACCCGGTCGGCCATCGGCCGTTCCCGCCATTGTGCCTGTACCTCGCCGCTCCGTTGCAGCCGCGCCGCCAAGGGACCGTCCGCCAGGGCCGGAATCCGGCCGATCGTTTCGCCGGTAGAAGGATTGATGGTTCGGAATGTCATCGCTGCCGTTTTTTGCCGCTCGCCCTCACTTGACCTGCGACCGGACGAACTGCCGCAGCTCCCGACGGTATTGGGTCGGCGTCACACCGGTCACTACCCGGAATTGCCGGTTGAAATGCGACAGGTTGTTGAAGCCGCTCTCGAAACTGACCGCCGCTATGCTGTCGGCTTTCTCCGATAATAGACTGCAGGCATGCGCCACCCGGTATTCGTTCAGGAATTCTATGAAGGTCTTGTGGTTCAGTTTCTTGAAAAATCGACAGAAGGCCGGGGCCGTCATGCTGACCACCTCCGCCGCTTCCTCCAGGGTAAACTGCCTTTGGAAATTCGCCTCCACATAACTGTATATGGCCTGCATCCGCCGATAATCCTGCGGCTTGACCTCCAGGGACCGGTAGTTCACGTTCAAGGGCCATACATCCTGCGAATTGGCCATGATCTGCAATATCCGCAGCAATTCCACCATCCGCCAAAAATGGTCCATCTCCGCCATGTGCTGCAAGATCTGCCCGACCTCCCACCGCGTGTGCCCATGGAACGATAATCCCGACAAGGACCGCTGGAACAGCCGCCGGATGTCGGCCATCTCCGGCAATTGGAAAAAATCCCGACCCAGGAATTCCTCCTTCATCTGAACCACCACCTGCACGTGCTGCTCTTGTGCCTCCTGCGCAAATCCTAAATGCGGCAGGTTCGGCCCCAACATCACCAGGTCCCCCTCGAAATAATGGCTGATGTGGTCCGCTATGTGCCGCTTCCCCCGACCGTTCGAGATGAAGACGATCTCGTACTCCGGATGGCAATGCCAATACGGCAACCCGGATACATCCGATTCCGTGAATTTCCGCACTGTAAAGGAACTGCCGAAACTCGGGCTGATATGCTCGAACATCGGCTTCCGCAAGGGGGCCTTTTGGTCTTCCATCGGCTTTTTCTTTTTGTGATAAGGTAAAATTAACTGCTTGTTCCCAATATTTTTCTTTTTTGGTTAAAATAGCACCAAAAAAGGTCAAAATTATCGTAGCCTGACTGCCGGTCCTGGGGCTACCTTTGTCGTGGATAAAGTTTCATGTATTACCATTTAGTTTTAAGTTGAATGTGACATCCCGCCTCGGGATGTCACCTTTTTTCAACTTCGCAGGATGTCTTTCTGCCCGGTAATACCTTCGATCCGTAAGAAATCACTCTTCATACCCATTGATTCAAGGGCGGAAGTAAGGTATTTGATGACCCCTTGAAAATTTATTATCCTGTCCATTTTGGGGCCTTTGCCTTTCCCGGCAAAGGCTTTTTTCATTGGTGCGCTATGCATCATACCCTATGACTTGTGGGTGCAAGTCCTTGCCGAGCCTGCCAATGGGAATCGTCAACCAAAGGCAAGGGTGTTCCGGGTGAACGGAATCTGAAGGAAGCCGGCGTCATGACTGCGACCGAACGGACAATAACATGATAAAAGGCTTTTCCTATGGGTGAGCGGGCCATGGACTGCGAAGCCCTGGGATTGGTCGTAAATGGTGGTAGTAAATCATGTTGGTTGCAGGGAAGGTGTCATAGGAGTTTACCGTAGGAGACCTGGACGGGAAAAGCCAAGGCGACGGTAAGCGAACCGGTATGGCAAGGCCCCGGTCCAGAAGTCAGCCGTGTCCATGGTTGCGAGGAAGTCCCTGCCAAAGGGATGGAGCGAAGGGCCGAATCCTTGGCGGCGAGGAGATTTTCTTTGCAGAACTGAAAGCCGATGAGAAAGGGCGGAAAACGGAAGAACGGCGGCAGTGCCGGTGTTGACGGGATGAGCGTGGAGGAGCTCAGGGACCGGTTTATTCAAGACTGGAGGAACCTTCAAGCGGAACTGCTGGCGGGCTTCTACGAACCGCAGGCGGTGACAGGGTTAGCGATACCCAAGCCGAATGGGGGGTACGTCAACCGGGGATACCGTCAATCAGGGACCGGGTGGTACACCAAGCCATACAGCAAGTGGTGCAGGAGCTGTACGACCCGACGTTTTCCCCAAGCAGTTTCGGATTTCGCCCAAGACACCCGGCGCATCTGGCATGAGTACGGTGCTGTCCGGTCGTGAAAGGGGTAAGAGCAGGCTAGTGGACATAGACCTGTAGAAATTTTTCGACTGCAGCCTATCTGACAACTATCGGTTGCTACATCGTAACCCACGCTGAGGAAACCGCCGTACATGTAAGTACATACGGTGGTGTGCGCGGACGACAAAGAGGGGTGGTCATACTCATCCTTGTCTCCTGATCGATTCGCTCTTCCGGATCTTCGGATGCCATTCCCTGCCGCTTCCGGCCCGCAAGCCCGCTGCCGAGTTTCCAGGATAATCCCTCCGAGGCCTTACCATTATTTCTTTATATGGCCGGTCTTACCCTTCTGTTCCACCCCGGATACTTCCGGCCCGATGGTCAGGTCGCGGCGCTGTTGTCTGTCCGGCCAGGATTGACATGGTATTGATTCGATATGTATTACAGCTGACATACCATCGGCGTGTAACGTTTTGTAACGCGGACTTTCATGCCGAAGACCGAAGGTCTCGATATATTTGCGCGTCTGAAAAAACAGCCGGTGCAGCCGTTTCGCAGCACCGTACAAGGCTTCCACGGATGTTTTGCCGGGCAGGCAATCGTGCACCCGGTGTCAGGTTTTCCATCACAAGGATTCCCTTTCGAAATTGAATCGGCAGGAAGGTCACGGTACGAGGGTTCCTCACAAGGGACAGCTCCGGTATCGGTGATACGTCATGCCGCAAAAGACAGATACTATCTAACCATCCACAAAATTTATTCAACAATGAAAATCAATGCATTTCTTACGGTTCTATTGCTGGTGTCCTCCACACACCTCCTTGCCCAGAACTCCCCGCGAATCAGCGTGCAGGGAACCTTGCGCAAAGGTACCGGGGTGACGGTGCCCGACGGCAACCAGGATATCACCTTCAAGCTGTTCCCCAGCGCAACCGGCGGTACGGCCGTCTGGGAGGAGCAGGCCACGGTGGAAGTCGTCGGCGGTGTCTATGCCCACATGCTGGGCAGCGTGACCCCGCTGGATCCCGCCAGCTTCAGCCAGACCCTGTATGTGGGAATCGTCATCAATGGCAAGGAACTGCTGCCTCGCTCCGAATTGTCCTATTCCCCTTACACCATGTTCGTTCAATATGCCGCGACGGCAGGCGCCCTGACAAGTACGGCAGGATTCGTGCCGCCCGGCGCCGTCATGGCTTTCGCCGGTTACAACCCGCCGGACGGTTGGCTGAAATGCAATGGCCAGGCTTTATCCTCCTCCCAATATCCGGAACTGTACAATGCCATCGGCGGTAACTACGGCAACGGCTCCTCCGGGATTAATGCCGGCCCGGATAAGAACTTCAACGTGCCGGATTACCGGGGCGAATTCCTGCGCGGTTGGGACGACGGCCGGGGAATCGACCCGGGCCGATACCTCGAAACCCCACAGGCGCAAAGCACCAGCTTGCCTAATAATGCCTTCACGGGGGCGACCGGCTCGGCTGGGGCGCACACGCATTCCACCGTTGTCCATGGTAACATCTTTGCCGCAAACCATGAAAACGAGCAGGCTGTTGCTGCAGGTTTCTTTAGTCCGATCGGTACGGCGTCCACAAGCACTTCCTCTGCCGGCGCCCACACCCATACCGTCAGCATCACCGGCGGCGGCGATGCGGAAACCCGGCCGCGCAACCGAGTTGTGCAGTACATCATCAAATATTGATCAGGCATCCGCCATCATCCCGGGAACAAGCCTTAGAACCGGTCAAGCTGTTTCGGCAAGGTTCCCGGAACAAAACATCCCTTATGAAAAAAAAACTATTTACCCTGGTGGGCCTGGCCTTGCTTATCACCGTCCGCCTGCAGGCACAATCCTCGCAGGAATGCAACATCACGGAGGATGAAATTGCATTCGGTGAATTGTATTTCAACTATGGCAGCAGTCCCAATACCTACAACCTGAGTTTCAGGACCAGCGTGGTCTATGGCCAGACCATCATCGGCTCGCAGTTTTCGGACGAGTTCATCACCGAGGGCGGCTTTTGGAGCCGTATGCTACTGCCGCCCCTGCCCCCTTTTCTCATCGCCTCGGAAGGGGACCTCGAAGACCGCATCGAGGTGGCTTGGACGCCGGATCCCCTCTCTCCGGCCGCCGACAACTACAACCTCTACCGCGACGGCTCCCTGCTGGCTACGGTGGGTGGTGAAGTGCTGACTTTCATCGACTTCAATGTCATAGCCGGGAAATTCTACACCTATGAGATCGCCGGTGTCAACGATTATGGCGAAGGTCGGCGCAATGGGACGCTCGGCTTCCTCAACCCCAACGGGGTGGTGACCGGCCAGGTCAAGTCGCTCAACGGCAACCCGGTGCCGGATGCCATGGTGACCCTGACCCCCACCACGGGCCGCTCGGTCTCCTTCGACCAGACGGCCCACTCCCTGGTCAAGTACAATCCCGTGCTGCCCCGCGATGTCTTCACCCTCTCCTGCTGGGTGAAGATCGGTGACGGCAACGACCAGTCGGCCATCTTCGATTTCGGCAGCGACCTCAACCGGAACTGGTGGCTGCACACCACCGCCGCCGCCGCCGGCAAAGGCGTGGCCTTCGGGATGGGCAGCGCCGGCACCACCACCGGCCTCAGTCATGTCTTCCCGGCCGCCACCGCCGACGACTGGCACAACATCGCCGTCACCTACAACGGCGCCTCCGCCCTCCTGTATGTCGACGGGGAACTGGTCCAGACAACCGTCGCACCCATCGATACGGCCTCGTCCTTCCTCTTCCTGGGCCAAAAACCGGACGGCAGCGGCAAATTCAACGGCCTCCTTGACGAACTCCGCTTCTTCCACCGGCAACTCTCCCAGACGGAAATCCAG
This sequence comes from uncultured Saprospiraceae bacterium, assembly GCA_964573725.1. Classification (GTDB taxonomy): domain Bacteria; phylum Bacteroidota; class Bacteroidia; order Chitinophagales; family Saprospiraceae; genus UBA6168. Next base: position 4,468 of record CAZNLJ010000026.1, on the reverse strand, counting down.
ATGTTCCAAAACCAGAGCATCTCCTCCTCCTCGGACGGACTGGTGGCCTACTGGAAATTCGACGAGGGCACCGGCTCCAAAGCCTTCGACCTGACCCAGAACAACCTCACCGCTTACCATTGCGGCACCCAATGGTCCAACGACAAACCCAGCGTCGTCAATGCCGGCATGACGGACGAGACAGGCTCCTACCGCATCGAAGGCATCAACTACGGGGCCGGTACGGTATTCACGGCCAGCCCCGCCAAGAAGTTCTACTTCAACCAGTCCCTGGAATTCAATGCCGTCAACAGCGAATATGCCGAACTGACGGATTTCGACCTGGCCGACAGCGCCACGGTGGAAGTGGTGGTCAAGGCATTCGACTTCGCCGGCAACCAGTGCATCCTCACCAAACAGGACGGTGGCACGACCCATTTCGGACTGCACCTCAACGCCGGCAACCTGATCCTGGAAATGGGCGGCGAATCCCATGACTTCGGCCCCCTCGGCATGGATTACTACCGCCTGTCCTTCGTCATCACCCAACCGGACGGCGGCAGCTCGGCCCTGGTGACCCTGTATAAGAACGGGGAATTGGCCGGCGACCATACCTTCTCCGGCGTGGCGGCCGATTTCTCCGGCGGCACGCCCTGGACACTCGCCGCCGGCCGGGACGGCGCTACCCTGGAGAACTTCTTCTCGGGACTCGTCGACGAGGCCGTTTTCTTCAACAGCGCCGTACCGCTCTTCGTGCTCCAGGCAGCCGCCAACGTGGGTACCGACCTGACCCGCAGCGACCTGGCCAACTACTTCCCCCTCAACGAAGGCAGCGGGACGGCACTCAAGGACTTCGGTACCGAACTGAGCGGCCAGGGCACCATCCACGGGGCCCAGTACAGCACCGTGGTGAAGGTGGCCAAGGAGGAACCCCACCTGTTCACCCCGGCCTCCCGCCTCGTGACGCTCAATCCCACCAACACCAGCGTGGACCAGGTGGACTTCACCGACCAAAGCACCATCCCGGTCTCCGGCTACGTCCGCTTCGAAGGGACGGATTGCTTCCAGGCCGGCGTGGAGATCCTGGTCAACGGCCAACGAAACTCCCCCCCGGTGTTCACCGATGCGGACGGCTACTTCTCCATCGAGTTCGAACCGGGCGCCACCGCCAAACTGACGCCCGTTTTCAACGAACATACTTTCTATCCGGCTTTCTGGGATATAGACAACATCGCCACCCCGGTCGCCGGTATCCTGTTCCGCAACCAGGTCAAACGGACCATCGCCGGACAAATGGCCGGCAACGAATACTGCCGCAAAAGCGTCATCCCCGACGGGGCCATCGTCAAGGTGAAGGTGGAGACGCTCGACGGCTGCTTCTACCAGGAACAACAAATCACGAACCAGGACGGCAACTTCATGTTCACGGACCTGCCGCCCCTGAAGTTCGCCGTGGCGGTCACGGAACACTCCAACAACATCGTCTATAATTATTTCCAACTGCAGGGCGGTCAGGAAACAGACCTGACGGACGTCAACGATACCATCGATTTCATCTACCACTCGCCGCCGGAAATCGAACTTTCCTCCCTCGATACCAACCTCTGCGGCGACCAGATGCTGGAACAGGGAATCGATTACACCACCAAAATCAAGGTTTACCAACCCTACGACGGCGGCAGCTGCTACCTGGATACCTTCGACCTCCATATCGAGAACCTCATGGCCGACCCGGGGGATACGCCGATGTTCGACACCACGGTCATGGAAGGGGAATTCAAATACACCTTTAAGGCGGGTATCCCCAACATCGCTTCCCCTTACCTGAAAACCATGACCGTGCTGGCCAGCGCCAACCAACTCCAGAACACCTTCTCCACACAAGCCGTGGTGCTGGGCAAACGCCCGCGCGAGGTGAACTTCACCTCCAGCTCGCCCCAGATTCCGGTCATGATCCTGCGCGACCCGCCGGGCGACAATTCCAGCGCCTCCATCTCCAAAGGTACCACCGTGTGCAACAGCTGGACGCTTGGCTTCAACTCCTCCGTGTCGGCCGGCGTGGAACTGAACTTGAAACTGGGTACCACCACCGGTATCACCACCGGTATCGGGGTAGCTACCAAACTGGAGACGGAAATCGAGAACAGCCTCACCTTCGGGCTGAAATCCACCGTGAGCAACACCGTGAGCAATACCACGGACATGTGCTTCAGCGCCAACGAAACCATCTCGACAGGATCGGGCGATGTGGTGCTGGGCGAAGATGCGGACGTCTACGTCGGCGGCGCCCTGAACCTGCTCTTCGGCATCACCGACGACCTGCGCTTCGATACCCTGGCCTGCAGCTTTTATGTGGATACGGGGCTGGTGGTGTTCCCGGACAAGTTCAATACCACCTATCTCTACACCGGCCGCCAGGTGGAACGGACGGTGATCCCCAACCTGGAACTGGTCGGCGATACCACCAGCGCCAACATGTGGCGCAATATCCTCGAATACAATAAGGAACTGAAGAACCAGGCCATCTTCGAAAAGAATCTTTCCTTCGATGCCGGCGTTACCTACGAAAGCTCGACCACCACGGAGCGGACCGAATCCTCTTCCCTTAGCTTCGACGTGACCATCGAGGCCAGCGCCGCCCTTCAGCTCGGCTTCTTCGTCAATGACTTCGGAGTCGGAACCAAGATCACCCTGGACCTGGGCTTCGGGGTGAGCACGGAATCCACCAACTCCACCTCCATCTCCCAGACGGTGGCCTATACCCTGGCGGATGACGATCCCGGGGATGTGTTCTCCGTGGATGTGCTGCGCGACCGGGTTTACGGCACGCCGGTGTTCCGCACGGTGTCCGGAAACTCCTCCTGCCCCTACGAACCGAATACGGTACCCCGCGATGCCATGACGCTGACGGTCGACAAGACCATCGCAGCGAACGTGCTGGAAAACGACTTGGCGGTGTTCAAGTTCAATTTGGGCAATACCAGCCAGACCGACGAATTCCGCTACTATGTCCTGGACCTCTGGCCGGCTTCGAACCCGAACGGGGCCACCATCCAGGTACAGGGTACCAGCAGCTTCGTGGGCTCTTTCCTGGTGAATCCCGGTGAATCGCAGGAAGTGACGCTGACCGTCAAGCGTGGTCCGGTGGCCTACGAGTACGAGAACCTGCTCATCAGCGGTTATTCGGGTTGCGAAGGGGCGCGCTACGATGCCTTGGGTGATGGGGATTTCCCACCCGCGCCCTTCTACGAAGGCATCGAGATTTCGGTCTATTTCCTCGAACCTTGCAGCCCGATCGATATCGGCTTCCCGCTCCAGAACTGGGTGGTGACCCCGGCGGACGGCGACATCCTTTTCATCACGCTCAATGAGTTCGACCGCAACGATGCGGACCTGGAACTGATCCGGGTCCAATACCGCCGCAAACAGGGCGACGGCGCCTGGATCAACATCGCGGAGGTGCTCAAGGCGGACTTGGCCAACGATGTGTTCCACCTCGTTCCCTGGAACACCGCGGCACTCCAGGACGGCGAATATGAGATACGGGCGGTGACGCAATGTACCGGCGGGCAAAACGCCGGGGTCTCTACGGTCATTGCCGGCCGCTTCGAACGGCAACCGCCGGAAATCTTCGGCACGCCGGAGCCGGCCGACGGGGTCCTGGGTATCGGTGACGAAATCAGCATCACCTTCTCGGAACCCATCCGCTGCGACCAGATCATCCAGGCCGATTTCTTTAACAACAACAACATCGGCCTGTACAACGCGCAGACGGGCAACCTGGTCGATGCGGTCATGACCTGCAGCGGCGACAAGGTCGTCCTGGTACCCAATGTGCCGAACCGCTTCATCGAAAATACGGTGATGCGCGTGGAGGTGGATTCCATCCAGGACCTGGCGGGCAATAAGTTCGGCCATACCACTTGGGAGTTCTTCGTGGACCGCAACCCCCTGCGTTGGCTGGGCGGCAGCATCGAGGCGGTGGTGTATGAAGGGGAAGGGCTCGACCTGGGTCGCGAAATCCAGAACATCGGCGGACAGGCCCTGTCCTATATGATCGAGGACGTGCCGGACTGGGTGGAGGTATTCCCGCTTGAGGGCAGCGTCGCTCCGGCATCCTCCCAAAATGTGGTCTTCTCCTTCGCCCCGGAACTGCCCCGCGGGGAATACCGCGACACCATCTACGCCCAGGGAGCCCTGGGTGACGAACCCATGGCCATCCACTTGCGCAAACTCTGCCACGGCCCCGAATGGATGGTCAATACCAATGCCTTCGATTACACGATGAACCTCACCGTGCAGCTCAATATCGAAGGGGAGGTATCTACGGACAAACTCGACCAGGTGGGTGCCTTCGTCAATGGCGAACTCCGCGGAACGGCCCGCCTGCAGTACGATGCCACGCTGGACAAATACCTCGCCTTCCTGACCGTATACAGCAATTCGGTGACGGGCGAGACGGTCTCCTTCCAGATCTGGGACGCGGACG
>CAZNLJ010000025.1:0-62711 GCA_964573725.1 uncultured Saprospiraceae bacterium | reverse complement strand
GGGGGCGGGGTGGGGCGCCCCCCCGGCCGTCCTGTCCAAAAGGCGGGAAGCGCCCTAATGACCCCCTGGTCATGAGTAGCTTACATTTTCATACAACCGTGCGAACCTTGCAATCGAAATATTCGATTTGGTTCTTAAGGTGCGAAGGATGCGCTTGAAAAAGAAAAATTTGGATATCGACATCGACGGGAGCCAAATGACTGGCGATGGCATCCGAAGTCGGACAAGGAGGCGGAAGTACCGAAGCCGGATTTAGTTCCTGGGGGACGTTGCTTGTCTTTTTCGAAAAAGGAAATGGTAGGTAAAGCCGGATGCAGCATCGCCGGCGACGAAATTGTCTATAAAATCCCAGCCGTTTCCATGCATGAAATTCAGGATACCCGCCAGGGAATAGACGGTTGCCGGCCGGCGGTCCGGTCCCGTCACCTGGTCGAATCCGATGGCACCCGGTGCCTGCCCGTAATCGATCCGGACGCGGGCGGGAACCAGGAACGTCACCGACGGGGAAATGACCTGACAGAAAGCGACATCCGGCATGGCGTTGATGTCTTTACCCTTGACGATGACCTGGGCCGGCAAGCGGACGGCGAGGAGGAGAAAAGGCAGGAGGAAAAGCGGCCATGGAAATCGCTTCATCGAAAAAAGGTAATCGTGGGGAAAGGATACAAAAAAGCCCTGGCGGGATTTCCTGCCAGGGCTTTTTACAAAAAAAAGGTGGGCGCAGAAGGATTCGAACCTCCGACCCTCTGCTTGTAAGGCAGATGCTCTGAACCGGCTGAGCTATGCGCCCTTTTTGACAATCGCCTCCCTATCGAAGCGGTTGCAAATATAGGCGGTACTTTGATAGTATACAAGGCGGCGAAAAAAAAATCTCATGCTATATCCGGCCACCGGGAGGCAACGGCTTACAGGAGGGGCATGTAGGGGGCGTACGGCCGCCGGGCAGGTCCGGGGAAAAGGGGAAATGCCGCGGGCGGCCAGCGGCAGGCAGGGCGGGCGCGAGCCTCTCCGGCCGGAGATTGGCGCCAGGGGAAATCCGTTTACCTGTCGGCCATCAAGTGCCGGAGCACGCGATCGCAGGCCTGGTCCAACATGGAAAAAACCGATTCGAATCCATTGTCGTCCCAGTATGGGTCTGGAACATTGGCATCGGAGGTTTGGGGGACGAAGTCCATGATCAGGCGGACTTTCTCCCGGTGGGCGGGGAGGCTGGCATGGCGGAGAATATCGCGGTGGTTGCTGCTGTCCATGGCCAGGATGAGGTCGAACCGATCCAGGTCATGGGGTTTGAATTGGCGGGCGCGTTGTCGGGATATATCGATGCCATATTTGTCGGCGACCCGGATGGAGCGGTGGTCGGGTTGTTCCCCGACATGCCAAGCCCCGGTACCCGCCGAGTCCACCAACCAATCGAGACCGAGTTTCCGGACCTTATCCGTCATGATGCCTTCCGCCAGGGGGGAGCGGCAGATATTGCCGAGGCAAACCATCAAAATTTTCATAGCCATCTATTGAAAAGTACCGGACCATGGCGGGAAAATCCAGTCCGTGGGTCAAGAAGCGGTGTATTCCGCTTATTTTGTGAACCACACCGTCGGAGCGCCCCCTGTTTGCATCCTGTTACGCAGGAAGTGGTTCCGGGTTTCGAACGGAAGCGGACCGCAGGGGCCGGGGGCGCCACCCGCAACCATGACTGCCATGCCAGGAAACAACAAACATACGACGGAAAAATGGATATTCATTGTCAACCCGGCGGCAGGGGGCGGCGGTGCCGGACGGGTATGGCCCCGCTGGGAACAAAGCCTGCAGGCCGCCGGAATTTCCTTCGCGGTCATGCAGACGCATGCGCCGGCGGAGGCAGCGCGGCTGGCGGAGGCGGCCATAGGCCGGGGGTACCGGAAAATCGTCGCCTGCGGCGGCGACGGCACGGCACATGAAGTCGCCAACGGCATCATGAACCAGCGGCACTGTCCGCCGGCATCGGTCATTTTCACGGTTTGCCCGGTCGGCACCGGCAACGATTGGATCCGGACCCACGGAATCCCCCGGCGCCGGGCCGCCTGGGTGCGGTATTTGAAAACGGGGCAGGTCGGGTATCAGGATGTGGGATGGATCAGTTGCCAGGCGGACGGGCAGCCGGTCCGCCGGTATTTCATCAATGTAGCGGGCATGTCGTACGACGGATACCTGGCCCGGGAATCGGCGGCGCAAAAAGGCAGGATGCCGTCGGCGATATTTTACATGGGGCTGATGTGGCGCAGCCTGTTCCGGTTTGTCGTTCCGGAACTGACCGTCCGGATGCCGGAACGAAGCGTTACGGCCCGGCTCTACACGGTCAACATCGGCATCTGCCGGTATTCCGGGGGCGGCATGCAGCTCGTGCCGCAGGCGGATCCGGAAGACGGGCGGCTGGCCCTGACGCTGGTGCGCCAAATCAGCAAGGCGGGGGTATTGTTGGCCACACCGCTTTTCTACCTGGGCAAGATCGGCTGGCATCCGGCCGTTTCGCTGTACCAGGTATCGGAAGTGACCGTGACCGCCGCCGAGCGGGAAGGGCCGGTATGGGTAGAGGCCGACGGGGAATTCCTGGGGGCGGCACCGGTATCGGCGGGTATCCTGCCCCGGGCCTTGTGCCGATGGTTACCGGCAGGAAGGACCGGCGGGGGACGTGGCACCCGGTAGCGGGAAAAAGCGCGGAAGGACTCACCCGAGCAAGGCCTTTGCAAGGCCGGTATAACGGCGCAGGGCGGTATCGTTTCGGACGGCCATCCAGAGTGCTTTCCGGGAGCCTGCCAGGACGACCAGTCTTTTCCCGCGGGTGATGCCGGTGTACAGCAGGTTGCGGTAGAGCATGGCATAATGCCCCATGACCAGGGGAATCAGCACACAGGGGCATTCGCTCCCCTGGAACTTATGGATGCTGACCGAGTAGGCCAGGGTGAGTTGGTCGAGGTCGGCGAAATCATAGCGGACCTCGTGGCCGTCGAAGGAGACGGAGACTTCCTGTTCGGTGCGGTCGATACGCCTGATCCTGCCGATATCACCGTTGGACACCTCCTTGGCGTAGTTATTACGGACCTGCATCACCTTGTCCTCCTCATGGAAGGTACGGCCCATCTTGACCAGGGGATCCGGGGAAGGGTTAAGTTTCCGCTGCAGGTGTTCATTGAGGTTCCTGTTTCCAATGACACCGCGGTTCATCGGAGCCAGGACCTGAATGTCGTCGAAGGAGTCGAAACCATAGGCGGCGGGGAGCCGGCTGTCGACCAGGTTCACGATCAGGTCCGTCAGCTTGTCGGGATGCTCTTCCTCGAGGAAAAAAAAATCGCCCTGCCGGTCGTTGGAGAGGTCGGGAAAGATTCCCTGGTTGATGCGGTGCGCGTTGCGGATGATCTGGCTGGTGGCGGCTTGGCGGAACACGTCGGTCAGGCGCGTGCAGGGGATTTTCCCGCTGCGGATGAGGTCGGCGAGGACATTGCCGGCGCCGACGCTGGGAAGTTGGTCCACATCCCCGACGAGGAGCAGCCGAGCATGGGCGGGAACGGCTTTCAAGAGACTGAACATGAGGGTGGTATCCACCATGCTGACCTCGTCCACGACGAGGAGGTCGCAGGCGAGCGGATGGTCCCGGTTGCGGCGGAACCCGCCGATGGCGAAATCGAATTCCAGGAGCGAATGGATGGTGGCGGCAGGCATTCCGGTAATGGCGGCCAGCCGGCGGGCGGCCCTGCCGGTGGGCGCCGTCAGCAGGATGCGGGTCGTCCCTTCCCGCGACACCTGGAGGATGACCTTGGTGATGGTGCTCTTACCGGTACCGGGGCCTCCGGTGATGATGTGGACCTTTTCCCGGAGGCTGGATTCGACGGCGGCGCGTTGGTTGGGTGCGAGCTCCATGCCCAGCGTTTCCGTGGCGTGGTCGACGGCATGGCCGGTCTCGAAGGGAAGTTCGGGCGCAACGGAAGACGTGAGCCGGTGCAACTCGGCGGCGATGCCGGTTTCACAGGCATACAGCGATTTGAGCCAGACGCAGGCGACGGGGGCTTGACCGTCGACCGACAAGGGGGCGCTGACAATGCGGCCCTCCGACTCAATCACCGCCAGCCGTTCCGCCACCTGGTTGGCCTCGCATTCCAGCAGCTGGCGGGCGGTGTCCAGAAAAGCATCCAGCGGGTAGCAGGTGTGGCCGTCGTTGCTCAGCTCATGCAGGCAGTACTCGATGCCCGCATCGACCCGCTCGACGGCATCCTTTCGGATACCCATTTGCCGGGCCATGGCATCCGCCGTCTTGAATCCGATTCCCCAGATATCCCTGGCCAGTTGGTAAGGATTGGATTGCAACACCGCAATGCTGTCGTCACCGTAGGTACGGTAGACCTTCAGGGCATAGGTGGGGCTGACGCCATGACCGAGCAGGAAGGTCATCACCTCCCGGACCGCCTGCTGCTCCCTCCACCCTTCCACAATCCGCGCCAGGCGGCGGGGACCGATACCCTCTATATCCAGCAAACGCTCCGGAGTCTTGTCGATGACATGCAGGGTATCTTCCCCGAAGCAAGCGACCATGCGCTCCGAAAAATGCGCCCCGATGCCGCGGATCATCCCGCTGGCCAGGTATTTCTGGATACCCCGGAGCGATGCCGGCCGGGTCACCTCATACGAGCGGACGATGAACTGGATGCCGAACTGATGGTCGTTTTTCCAGGTACCGGCACACCGGAGCGTTTCCCCGCACTGCACGGAAGAGAGCGTCCCGACAACGGTCGTCAGTTCCGCCTTGCCCGCTTCCTGCAGCCGGGCGACCGTCCATCCGTTCTCCGGATTGTGGAAGGTTATCCGCTCAATATGTCCGGTGATGGTTTCCAATAGGTAGTCAGGAATAAGGACAGGTTGACCCGCCGGATGCGACGGCGCTCCCCAGGTAGGACCCATGCAAAGCGGCTGCATCCTTGTCTTGTCTCCAAAAATAAACACTCCGTCTAAAAAAAAACGACCGACCGGCGGAAGCGGCCGAAAATTGCGCTGGATTCCTGGTGCACGGGGCCATGTGGCGCTATCAAGTTCCCCAAACCGAAAGCGGAAGGCCATGCCAGGAAGGTACAAGAGCCTGGGCCCGGCGTATGGTCCGCCCGGAATCCTGTTCCCCGCAAGTAGGCGGACCGGTCGACCGCCCGGGGCCGGGAAGAACCGGTACCCGGCCGGGACAAACCGGAATGGTATAAAATTTCGCCGGGCGGATTTCGTTATCCGACAGGATGAATCCTGCAGGGCAAAGCGTCGGCTTACGGGATGGGCAGTCCGGTATGACCCTTCCGTCCCGTAGACCTCCCGAAGGACAAGTCCCGGCGAAACAGCTGCCCGGACCTACCGGGGCAAGCCGGGCAGCAGGCCCTCGAATCGGCACATTCACAAAACATGACGCATATGAAGCAATTATTGTCAAGTCTGTTGGTCCTGGTGGCTGCCACCGGCCTTTATTCGCAAAGAGACGAAACCCTGTTCAGCGGCGTGGACCGGTCCGGCATCTGGGGCGGGCCGCTGTTCGAATACCTCGACCCCGGCAGTGACATACAGGTGAGCCGCGGCGGCGGGGGTGCGGTGGTGCTCAACGATTTTTTCCTGGGTGGGTACGGGATGGGAAGCATGGATGCGACCAAACGGATCGATGCGGAAGGAATCAAGGAAAACATCCGGTTCAAGCACGGTGGTTTCTGGCTTGGATATACCCCTATGCCGCACAAGGTGCTGCATCCTTACGGATCGGTTCGGATGGGTTGGGGGAAGGCCCGACGTTCCGCCACGGACCTCCAAACCAACCAGGTATTGGGGGAAGGGAACGACGAACTGTTCGTCCTGACCCCGGAAGCCGGGCTGGAGGTGAACGTCTTTTCCTTTTTCCGCATCGCGGCCACCGCTTCCTACCGGTGGGTCAACGGACTGGATAACCTAGAACACTTCAATGACAAGGACCTGTCCGGCATGGGCGCGACCCTCACCCTGAAGTTCGGGGCGTTCGGCAGGGATTGAGGCATTCAAGGCCTGCGGCCTTTTCACCCCCCCTCCGGCACCCTTTCGGGATACCGGTCGGATAACGGGGGCAGCCCGTCCGAAAACAATCCTTTTACCCGGGACGGATCCGATGAGCTCCCAAAATGACGCCCCTTTCCTGCATCGGGCTTACCGCAGGAAAGGGGCGTTTTTCGTTTGGCCCCGGGAGGAATTCCGTTTCCGCCGATTCACGAGCGCGGCTTGAAACCATTTTTTTTTCCGGAAAATCCATTTTTCCCGGAATCATATTGTATCTTTTTTAATTTGTTTTCGTTCAGGAAAGAAATACCGGCCGGCAGGGACTTATCGGTTCCCTTGCAAATGCCGGTTCCGATTGCGAAACAACCGGCATTCCATCCGGCCCATGAGCAGCAAGAAAGCGGTTTTCATCGGAACAACCGATTTGCCATGGGCCTCACCGTTCCATCTCCGGTCCGGCCCTCCCTGACAGCCAAGCTGTCCCAAATCGCATCCGAAACTTACTTTTACCTAGGAAGACAAAAGTCGTCGTGCCTCGCGGACGGGTTCCGGCAGCTTTCCGTCGGGCATCCCCGGGGCCTGGTCCCAAGCGTTCCCGGCCGCATCACCGGGCGGCCGGCCGACAGGTCCCGACCACCTGCGGGCGACACGGCAGATGGGAACATACCCGTAGGAACGGGAAGACATTTTACAAGCAAACGCATTTATTTTTTCATATATCGTACGCAGTTTGGTACTTAAATTGTATACTTTAGAAGTACCGACAATATGAACAGCAGGAGTACTAACGACATGAGAGAACTGAACACCCACCCTGTCCGGGTATCGACCTGCGAAGGTTGAAACCCCGGAAGGCTGGTGAGGCCCTATGAACATGGGGAGAGATCCGGCACCGCGTTACTATCTCCACCTACACAAGTGAACATCTGAGGAAAAAGGACCCGTCCGTATTTCCGGCTGCCTACCCGTCAGCAGGAAGGCGGACGGTCCGGAACTGTTTCCGGCCGACCGACAGGAGGACTTCCGTCGTTGCCGCCGGAGGCGTTCCGTCAATCGCCGGTGGGTTTCCACCGGACGGGTCACGGGCTTGTGCCAGCTGCACCGGTCCGTGCCATCATCCAGAACGAACGACCGTGACAACAACAGCCGACCGTAGCAACTGCACCGGTACGGGGTATCAAGCTATTGTGTCAGCCGGTCGTACAAACACCCCTGACTATGCGCCCGTTCATAACCCTGACCTTCGCTTTGGCCTGCTTGCAGGTCGGCAAGGCCAATGACCAGGAAAAACATCAATTCATCGAGACCTATGCCGGCATGGCCACCACCGAGATGATGCGCTTCGGTATCCCTGCCAGCATCACGCTGGCACAGGCGGCATTGGAATCCAGCTGGGGCAAGGGAAGAATTGCCGTATCGGGTAACAACTTCTTCGGAATCAAGTGCAACAACGACTGGAGCGGGGATTGTATCCAGGAGATGGACGACGAGGTGCTCCCTTCCCATTTCCGCATCTACCCGGATGTTGCGGAATCGTTCCGCGACCATTCCCTTTTTCTGACCACCCACAAACGCTACCGGCCTTTGTTCCTGTTGCCCGCGGACGATTACCGGCAATGGGCGCATGGGTTGCGGCGATGCGGGTATGCCACGGACAGCCTGTATGCGGAGAAGCTGATCCGGCTCATTGAGGAGAACGCCCTGTACCTGTACGACCAGGCGGTTCCCGTGGAACAATTCAAGGTATTGGCTACGGAGGTGGTATCGGCCGTGCAAGAGGAAGCGCCGGTGGCGGCGGTTGATCCTGAACCTTCCGGGTCGTGGACGGTGACCCCGGTAGACCCCGGATCATTCCAGCTGCTACAGACGCCGGTGGTGGCAATGGTGGTGCCGGAAGAAAGTGTTTCCCCCGAATTTCCGGCGACACAACCGGCGCAGGAAGTCCGGGAAGCGCCCGACTATCGCTTGCCGCAAGCTGTCGGCGAACCGCTTCCGCGGTATTGGTGACGGTTTTACCGGATATCCGTAATGCGGATGGGTCTGCCAAACGGTATAGCCGGCATTCCTGACGCCTTGCCCGGTGGAACCGACTCGGGAACCGGTCAAATAACAAGGATTTTGGGGGTATTGCAACCGGTGTGACGGCGGCTCATACCGCCTCCATACCTGTCGAACAGCCCAGGGACCACCTGTGGGGAGCGTTACGTGTCAAATCGCTTGAAGATACAGCGGACAGCTGCACAGCCAGGATGAAACAATCGGATGGGGTTGAAGTCGGAAGCGACGTCAACCCCATTTCATATGGAAAAAGGAAGATATCGAACGGCGGGCTACCGACGGCAGCGCGGAAGCTTCCCCGATGAAGGCGGGCCGGGTACCGGTCCGCGTTCTCAGAACAACATCCCCAATTGCAGGATGATGCCGGAAACATGGTCCTTCGAGGAGAAGGTGTCCGAATAATCCTTGCTGATGTCGGTAAAAAGGCGTTGGAAACCAAGACCGGCCACGAGGGCGGCGTTCCCGCCGACGCTGTACTCCACCCCGCCGCCGAAGCCCCAGGACAGCGCCAGGGCCCGGACATCGTCCTTGATGTCGATGCGTTCCTCGCGCAGGCCGCTGTATTCGATGGTACCGCGGGCCTGCGACCGGAAGGCGGGCGTGATGACGGGAAGTTCCACAAAGTAGCGGAGGTAGCCGATTTCCTTGGTCCGCAGTTTGATTCCGACCGGGATTTCGACGTATTGCACGCTGTATTTCAGGTCCGTCCCACTTGGCATGGAAGGCAGCACGCCGGGAGGCAGTTGGGAGCGCCAGGGCCAGCCCGGGACACTCCGGTCGTAGCGGAGGGTTCCGCCGCTGTTGAAAGCGAAACCGAGGCCGACCAGGAACGCATAATTTTCCCGGAAGTAGATTTCGCCTCTCACGCCCATTTTCAGGCCCAGGTTGACCCCTTCCCCGGAGATGTCACCCTGGTCGGTCCCCATGAAAGAAAAGGTCGGACTGACCTGGAAGCCCATGCGGAGATCCGCCTCCTGTGCCGAAGCCAGGGCCGCGTATCCGAGAAAAAAGACGAAAGCAACCACAATTTTTTTCATCCGCGTTTAGTTTTGCAGGTGAAAGTCCGCCGGGACAACCAAGCCGGTGCGCAGGCCGGACGGGACCACCGCCCCGGCTGTTGCGAGGGCCTCCAAATCCGAACAGCTTATGAACGCCAGGAACAGCCTGTATCTTGTACTGTTGACCTTTCTTTCCGTCCATGCTTGCCGATGTGGCAAAAGTAAGGAGATTCCGGATGTGTCGGGTATTCCCATATCCGTTGAAATAAGGCGTTTCGAGCAGGATTTATTCAGGTTGGACACCCTGGACCTTGCGCCGGGCCTGGCGCAGTTGGAAGAATCGTACGGCCTGTTCGCCGACCTGTTTTTCTCCCAGATCCTGGGGTCGAGAGACAGCCTGGTGGCCCCGGAGGGGCATGCGGCCTATGTGGCCGGATTCCTGAAATATCCGCCGGTCCGGCAATTGTACGACACCTGTCAGGCGGCCTATCCGGACCTGACGGACATCCGGGCGGAGTTCACCCAAGCCTTCCGGTTGTTCCGGCATTACTTCCCGGACGAACCCCTCTCCGGGGAGGTGGTGACCTATCTGTCCGAATATACCGTCGGCGGGTTTCTGTACGGGGACAATTCCATTGCGGTCGGGTTGGATTTCTACCTGGGCAGTACCTATCCCTATCGCCGGTACGATCCGACCAACCCTAATTTTTCGGATTATCTGACGCGGACGTTCACAGCGGAGCACCTCGTTGCCAAATCGATCGGCTTGTTGGTGGAGGACCTGGTCGGGCCGGTGCCGGGCGAGCGGCTTGTCGACCACATGATCCACAACGGGAAGAAACTCTACCTCAAGCGGCTGCTGTTGCCGGAAACCCCCGACAGCATCATCCATGCGTATACCGGGGCCCAGGTGGACTGGTGCGCGGACAACGAGGCCGAGATATGGGCCTACCTGTTGACGGAAGCCTTGTTGTACGAAACGGATTGGTCCCGGTACCGCAAGCTGGTGGAGCCGAGTCCCACCTCGCCGGGCATGCCGCCGGAATCACCGGGCCGCACCGCCAACTGGATGGGCGAACGGATTGTGGCGGCCTACATGGAGCGCCATCCCGACCAAGGTCCGGAGGACCTGCTGCGGATGCGGGACGCGCAGGAATTGTTGGACCGATCCCGCTACAAGCCGAAGCGCCGTTGAATGCGGGCGGTCCGCCGCCCCATCAGCCCAACACGGCCGGGTTCATGCCCATGGCGGAGAATCCGCCGTCGTGATAAAGGTTCTGCATCGTCACCATACGGGACAGGTCCGAGAACAGGAACACGCAATAATCCGCGCAAGCGGCGGCGGAGGCATTTCCGAGGGGAGACATCTTGTCCGCATAATCGAAGAATTCCCGGAAGCCTTTGACGCCGCTGCCCGCCGTGGTCATGGTAGGCGACTGGGACACGGTATTGACCCGCACCTTCCGTTGGGTACCGAAATGATAGCCGAAGCTCCGGGCGAAGCTTTCCAGCAGGGCCTTGGACTCCGCCATCTCGTTGTAATCGGGGAATACCCGCTGGGCGGCGATATAGCTCAGGGCGGCGATGCTGCCCCATTCCTGCATGGCATCCTGTTTCAACAAGGTCGCCATCATCTTGTGGAAAGAAATGGCGCTGATGTCGAAGGTTGTCTTCATCCACTCGTAATTCAGGTCGGTGTATTCCTTTTTCTTGCGCACATTGAGCGACATGCCGATGGAGTGGAGCACGAAGTCGATTTTCCCGCCGAAATGTTCCGTCGCTTGACGGAAGAGGTTGTCCAGGTCGTCCACGGAGGTGGCGTCTGCGGGGATGACGGGCGCATCCACCTGCTCCGCCAGTTGTTGGATGGCACCGAAGCGCATCGCGACCGGGGCGTTGGTAAGGACGAGGCGGGCGCCTTCCGCATGGCAGCGTTCCGCCACTTTCCAGGCGATGGATTGTTCGTCGAGGGCGCCGAAGATGACGCCGGTCTTTTCTTTTAGCAATGACATGACGGATGAGTGTTTGTGATCGTACTACCGGCAAATATAGTGCATACCGTCGGACTTAGGCCTCTTTTTACGCTGCGTTCGCAATTACTTGCGACCCGACTTCCTTTGTATCCGGTTTGGTACGGGCTTATATTCTTACTAACTTTCCCGCCATGATTTTCGTCCGACCCTATCCGTATCCGGCCGGGTGCCGAGAGACGGCGGGCCGGTATTTCAAAAACAGGAGACATGGATCAGAAAGCCTTTGCCTGGCTCTTGCTGGGCATCTTTTTCGCCCTTCCGCTCACGGCGCAGCGTAAGAAAGCGGCCACCGCCGAACCCACACCGGAAAAGCACTACCTCGACACGGTTTCCCTCGGGTTGCAGTGGCGCAGCGTCGGTCCGGCCATCACATCGGGCCGGATCGCCGACATAGCGGTCCATCCGGGCCACCGTGGCACCTATTACGTGGCGACCGCCTCCGGCGGCGTCTGGAAAACCGTCAATGCCGGAACCACCTATGAGCCAGTCTTCGACGGGGAAGGGTCGTACTCGATCGGTTGCATCACCCTGGACCCCAACAATCCCCAGGTCGTGTGGGTCGGTACGGGAGAAAACAACAACCAACGCTCCGTCGCCTACGGAGACGGCGTATACCGGTCCCGGGACGGCGGGCGGAGCTGGGAGCACCTGGGCCTTCCCGAAAGCGAACACATCGGAAAAATCATCGTCGATCCGCGTCACAGCGAGGTCGTATATGTGGCCGCCATCGGTCCCCTTTGGAAAGAAGGCGGGGAACGTGGGGTCTACAAGACCACGGACGGCGGCAAGACCTGGGAACAGGTGCTGCGCGATGACCAGGGGAACTCCCTGCTGGATGCGCATACCGGCGTAACCGACCTGGTCATGGACCCGCGCGACCCGGACGTGCTATATGCCGCCGCTTTCCAGCGGCGCCGGCATGTCTTCACCTATGTGGGCGGTGGTCCAGGCAGCACGATCTACCGGTCCGCGGACGGGGGAAAAACCTGGGAAAAGGCGGCCCGCGGGTTGCCCGGCGGCGACATCGGGCGGATCGGGCTGGCCATCTCCCCGGCAGACCCGGAGATCATCTACGCCATGGTCGAAGCCGCGGAGGGCGGTGGATTCTTCCGCAGCGACGACCGCGGTGCCAGCTGGCAGAAACAAAGCGGTTACGCCACTTCCGGCAATTACTATTGCGAAATATTCGCCCACCCGACCGAACCGAACACGGTCGTCGCCATGGATGTCTTCAACCAGGTCTCCCGGGACGGCGGCAAAAGCTGGAACCGGCTGGGGGAACAGTTCAAACACGTCGACAACCACGTCATCTGGATCGACCCGGACGACACTTCCTACTTCCTGGCCGGCTGTGACGGTGGTGTCTATGAAAGTTTCGATGCGGGGGCCACCTGGAAATTCCACGGCAACCTGCCGGTGACCCAGTTTTACAAGGTCGAGGTGGACAATACCCTCCCCTTCTACCATATCCACGGCGGCACACAGGACAATTTCTCGCTCGGCGGCCCTAGCCGGACGCGCAACGGCCACGGCATCACCAACGCCGACTGGTATGTGACCAGCCTCGGGGACGGCTTCGAAAGCCAAATCGACCCGAACAATCCGGATATCGTCTATGCCCAGGCCCAGCACGGCGTCCTGGTGCGGTACGACCGCAAGTCCGGGGAAATGACCAGCATCCAACCCCAACCTGCCGACGGGGAAGACAGCTACCGCTGGAACTGGGACGCGCCCCTCGCCGTCAGCCATCACCAGCCCACCCGCCTCTATTTCTGCGCCAACAAGGTCTTCCGCTCCGATGACCGTGGAAACGCCTGGACAACCATCTCCGGCGACCTCACCCGGCAGATCGACCGCAACACCCTGCCCGTCATGGGAAGGATCCAAAGCATCGATGCCGTCGCCAAGAACCAAAGCACCAGCGAATACGGAAACATCGTCGCTTTCTCCGAAAGCCCGCTCAATCCCGAGCTCCTCTACGCCGGCACCGATGACGGCCTCGTCCAGGTGACGGAAGACGGCGGCAAGTCCTGGCATGCCGTCGGCCGGTTTCCCGACGTGCCGGAATTCACCTACGTCAATATGCTGGTCGCATCCCGGCACGACGAAAACCTCGTCTATGCTTGTTTCAACAACCACAAGCGCGGCGATTTCCGCCCGTATGTGCTGAAGAGCACGGACAAAGGCCGCACCTGGCAGTCCATCCATACCAACCTGCCGGAACGCGGCTCCGCCTATTCCCTGGCCGAGGACCATGTCCGGCCCGGCTTGTTGTTCGTCGGGACGGAGTTCAGCTTTTTCTTCACCGTCGACGGTGGGCGGCACTGGAAAAAGCTTTCCGCCGGACTGCCGACCGTGGCGGTACGTGACATCGCCATCCAGCGCCGGGAAAACGACATCGTCCTGGGCACCTTCGGCCGCGGCTTTTACGTCCTGGACGATTACAGTCCGCTCCGCGAACTGTCCGCCGACAACCTCCAGGCGCCCGCCCGCATCTTTCCGGTCAAAACCGGCCTCCTGTACGTGGAAGCCGCTCCCATCGGGTACACCACCGGCAAGGGCTTCCAGGGCGCGGGTTATTTCACCGCTTCCAACCCACCCGTCGGCGCCACCTTCACCTACTTCATCAAGGACGATTACAAGACGCTGAAAAGCCGCCGGCAAGCCTGGGAAAAACAACAGCTCCAGGACGGCAATCCCATCCGCTACCCCACCTACGAGGAACTGGAGGCGGAATCCCGGGAGACGGCACCCTACCTGCTGTTCACCTTCCGCACCCCGGACGGAGAATTGGTCCATCAGATCAAGACCAGCCCCAAACGCGGCGTGCACAGGATCGGCTGGAACGGCCGGTATACGCCCAAGGATCCCGTCCGCCTCAACCGCGCCGAACGCATGCCCTGGCAGTCGCCCGAAGGCGGCGGACTGGTCATGCCGGGTGATTACACCGTCTCCCTGGACATGGTGGCCGGTGATTCGATCCGCTCCCTGGTGGCCGGCGTGCCGTTCACCCTGGAGACGCTGACCGGAAGTACCCTCCCGGCGGAAGACCGGCCGGCCCTGGACGCCTACATCCGCGAAACGGCGGAACTGGAACGCGCCTGGCGCGGGGCGACCGCCATCCTCGGCGACATCGAGAACCGCCTGCGCCATATCCAGGTCGCCATCCAGGCCGTCGGCTCCCCGGCGGACCTGCTCCGATCGGCCGACGACCTGTCGGACCGGGTTTACCTGCTTCGCAAACAATTCTACGGGGACGATATCGCCGCCCGCCTGGATATCCCGTCCAAACCCGCCCTCTCCAACCGCGTCTGGGCGTCCGGATACGATATCTGGTCGGCCACCGCCGCACCGACGGCCACCCAACAGGCCCAGCTCAGCCTGGCTTCCCGGGATTTCCAGGAAGGGCTCCGCAGCGTCCGCAATCTTTGGGACCAACACCTGATGCCCCTGGAAGAGGCGCTGGAAAAAGCCCGTGCCCCCTACACGCCGGGGCGGATGCCTTCCTGGGGCCGGGATTAAGCCCGGACCGACATGCCGGTATCCGGACAACAAAAAATATCACCGTACTGCGGTACGGTGATATTTTTTTTTGCAATTTTAGCTGGCTTCCCCCACCGCTGTCCGCCGGCGCTTCCGCGTCCCTGCACCGGCGGAAGCGCCTCGGCAGCCACCGGGCCAGACCCGGCCCGACACCGCACCGGCGGTACCGGTACCAACCGACGTCCAGGTATGATTACGGTAGAAACAGCCACCCGGCTCATTCAACAGGAAGCCCTCTTATCGGAACCCACGGAAGTATCCCTTGCGGCGGCCTGCGGCAGGATCTTGCGGGAGCCCCTGCTCGCGGACCGCGACTTCCCGCCATTCCACCGCGTCGCCATGGACGGGATCGCCATTTCCGCCCGGGATTTCGGGAACGGACAACGGATATTCCCGGTGGCGGGGATACAGGCGGCGGGCAAGCCCCGGTCGGCACTGGCCGGTGCCGGCCGATGCATGGAAGTGATGACCGGTGCGGTCCTGCCGGAAGGTGCCGATGCGGTGGTCCGGTATGAGGACTTGGTGATGGAAGCGGGCCGGGCGGAAATCCGGCTGGCGGAAGTGCCGCCCTGGCAGCATGTGCATCGGCAGGGAAGCGACCGACGGCAGGGGGCCTTGCTGGTGCGGGAAGGCACTTTGCTGACACCGGCGGAAATCGGTTTGGCGGCGACCGTCGGGAAGCATCGGCTGCTCGTTTCGGCCCTGCCGACGGCGATGGTCCTGTCCACCGGCGATGAACTGGTCGCCGTGGCGGAAACACCCCTCCCCCATCAGATCCGACAGTCCAATGTCCATAGCCTCGCCGCCCTGCTGAGGGCGCATGGGTTGCGGGCGGGCACGGGCCACCTGCCGGACGACCCGGAGACCCTGCGCGACCGGCTGGCCTCCTTGCTCGAAGCCAACGACCTGCTGGTCTTGAGCGGCGGGGTGTCCATGGGAAAATTCGATCATGTCCCCCAAGTGTTGGCGGAGCTGGGCGTCCGGCCGCTGTTCCATCGGGTCAGCCAGCGACCCGGCAAACCCCTGTGGTTCGGCCGCAGCGACCGGACAGTGGTCTTCGCCTTGCCGGGAAATCCGGTTTCCACGTTCATGTGCACGCTCCGCTATGTACTGCCCTGGTTGCGGACGGTCCAGGGATCGCCCCCCGCCCCGCCCGTCGTGGCGGTGCTGGCGGCGGATTTCACCTTTACGCCGACCTTGACTTATTTCCTGCAGGTGACGGTCCGCCAAGACCCGGACGGCCGCCTGTTTGCGACACCGGTGGCCGGTCACGGTTCCGGCGACCTGGCAAACCTGGCATCGGCGGACGGCTTCCTCG
The DNA here is from genome assembly GCA_964573725.1 of uncultured Saprospiraceae bacterium. Lineage (GTDB taxonomy): Bacteria > Bacteroidota > Bacteroidia > Chitinophagales > Saprospiraceae > UBA6168. The sequence goes on along the minus strand of CAZNLJ010000025.1, from coordinate 46,737 downwards.
AACTGCCGAAAGACCGCCAAGATTTCCGCAGCGGGGAATGTTTCCCGTTTTATGGGTACCGGCCCCATCATTGATGCGGATACCCGGGATGGTGCCGCAGGACCTCATCTACCGCACTCGAACCCTATACAATCGGCAATTATAACAACCTGATTTTCAGACGTTTTTTTTTGATTATCAAACTTGCTCCTGGGCGGCGGCCCGCCGGGAAAGGGCGCCGGCCACCCTGTCCAAAAGGCGAGAAGCGCAATAAGTACCCTTTGGTTATGAGTAGCTTACGTTCTTATACAATCAAGTGAACCTTGCTATCAAAATATTCGATTTGGATTGTGAGGTGCGAAAGATGAGCAGGACGGGCCTTTCCCGGCCCATGCACCGAAGGGGGGAAACCCTTGGGAAGTGTTTCAGAAAAGAAGGGGGAAACCGGCGGAATCAGCGGAAAGGATACTTCCGTTATTTCACTTGGCGGGATTCTCCGGCACCGGCTGGTTGTCGGCCGGCACATCCGGTTCCTGGCCATGGGTGTCGGCTGGACGGCCCAGCTGGTTGATGGGATGGCTGCTGCTGAAAAAATCCCGATGAAAAACCAACAGGCTGAGCACGCCGGTTGTGATGGCGGCGTCGGCCAGGTTGAATACCGGCCGGAAGAAAAGGAAGTGTTCCCCGCCCCATAGCGGCAGCCAGTCCGGAAAGAAACCTTCGAACAGCGGGAAATAGAACATATCCACGACCTTTCCATGCAGGAAACCGGCATAACCGCCGTCGGCCGGGAAAAGGGTGGCAGGCGAGGAGATATGATAGGAACTTTCCGAGAAGATCAACCCGTAGAACGCGCTGTCCAGGATATTGCCCACCGCACCGGCCATAATCAGGGCAAAACAGACAATCAGGCCGAAGGCCATCCGCTGCTGCAGCAACATGCGCAGCAAATAGAACAGGAAGGCGACCGCTCCGATTCGGAACAGGCTGAGCGCCAGTTTACCGTACGACCCACCCAAGGTGATGCCGAAGGCCATCCCTTCGTTTTCCACGAAATGCAGCAGCGCCCAGTCGAGCCCCAGCAACTTGATTTCCTCTCCGTAATAGAAATGGGTCTTTATCCAAATCTTGAGGGCCTGGTCCAATACCAGGACCATTCCGATCAGCAGGGTGATTTTGGTTGATGGCTTCAATGTGTCGCTGTTTAGTGTCGTCGGTATCCGGTCCGAGGGCTTCCGAGGGGGAAGCCTGGCTTGGCGGCCGACCGATGCCCTCCACATGCAGGCCGGAAGCCGGACCGGTACAAATTTCACAATACTTACCGGTATAAAAAAATGGATACGGCGGAAAACCGGACGGCGCAAACCAAATTGTCCGGCCCGGACGCCCCCATGGCCGGCAACCTGCCCATCGGCCGGGCGGAAGAATCGACCGGTCTACAACCCCCGCGTATCCGGGAGGGGCGGACAAGAGGCCGGGCGGAAACGGCAGCCTGATTCCGTCATGGCCCCCTGCTCAAACCGACGCCAACCGGTTCCGGTTCCCGAAACGGATGCACATCCCGGAGGCAGTTCCCACCGGATGCGGCATGATTCCCAGTCCACCCTATCCATCGGCCCCGTAAGGACAGGTGCCCGGCCTGCCCTGCCACCGGACAGACCAGGAAAGCCCGCAGGCATGGGATGTCGGTCGCCCCGCCGTAGCCAGCCACCCTGAAGGGGCCGGCGAGCCTGGAAAGCAACGCGACACGCGGGTGTCGACGGGGATTTCCTGTCCGCTGCGCGGAATCGGTCGGGGGAAAAAGCGAGGCGTTTCCCCCGTCCAAGGATGTCAGGGACGACGGGCTTGGACCGGTGGGCCGGGCCGGGGACCGGTTCGTCAGCCGTGCAGGTCGGCGATCAGCACCTCGGGGTCGAAATCCCGTTCGATGGAAGGGAAATATTGGTCGAAGGCCTCCTGCTGAAGTTTCCGGGCAAATTTTTCATGGAAGAAATAACGACCGTCCTTGATGACATAATTGAGGATAAAGAAACGGTACACTTCCCGGAGGAAGCGGATTTCCCGGTCCTGGAGCGGAAAGACCGCGTGGTAGGCCTTGAGGAAGATGCGGAACCGGGGTTCCATGAGGGGGCCGATGTTATAGCTGAAGACGGTGCGGTCGCCGACATCGGAGCAGACCCTGCTCATGAAGTAGAAATCCATCATCCGGGTGCTCATGCGGAACCAGTCGTAATCCCAGCGGGAGAAGAACTTCAGGCTGCCGGTGACGGAGAAGTTACCGATGTTCCAATCGACGAAGACGGGGATGATATCCAGGGTATCCGCCTGCAATTCGCGGGACCGGTCCAGGAAAAGCTGGCATTGCCGGCGGGTTTCCCGGAGGTCGTCCGGAAGTAGGAAGCGGCTTTCGGGAGCGTCCGTAAGCTGGAGGAGCTGCCGGATATCGACGGCCAGGGTCTTGGAGGAGGGGGGCAAGGTATGCCGGATCTTGTGGCAGGCGAGGTGGAAGGAGGCCATCTGTTCGCCCAGTTGGGCGATGTGGGCAGGTTCGAGCCTTCGGGGCAACCGCTTCATGATGCGGACCGGGCGGTAGAAGACCACCCAGGCGTCGATGATTTCGCTGCTATGGCGGTACACGAACAGGCGGTTCCCTTTCATCAGGGAGCGGGCGAGGAAATTCTCGAAAGGTGCCGGCAGGTTGTTGGAGAGCGAGTTGATGATGCGGTGGTCCTCCACAAAATGTTCGAAATGACCGAAAAAGGACAATTTGCCGATGATGATGCTGTGATCGGCGAAGGTGATGCGATAGACGTGGTTGGTGGAGACCTTCGCGCTGATATCGGTGATGCGCAGGATTTCGCGGGAGTTGTCGTACGCCTCCCAGGCCTCCCGGATGATGCCGGTGAAATCTACAAAGGGCATAGGTGTCATTTGGTGCAGGCCATGGCCGACCCGTCCGCGGCGGACGTTTCGGACCCTGCGGACGGGCCGGGACAATATTACGGCAATTCCGGCAGAAACGCTTTCCCGGGTCATTTCAGCTTGGAGTCCGCCGGTACCGGACGACAGGCACGGAGCCTGCCTTTGCCGGGTGCCCCGGAAGGGCCGGAAAAATTCCCCGAAGGGGGCGACCGGGGCAGGTCGGGGCGGTTTTCCCGGCAGCGGCGGGGGAGCCGGGGGCGCGGCTGCCACAGGGAATCCTTGCGTAAGATAGCGGAAAAAGACGCAGGATTGGAACAATATTTTGGGTATGCCAAATTAAATAACCGATAATTCCATAAATTTCGCCGTCGATGAACTTCCGGGGAAGTTATCGGACAACCAATACATTCACCAACGAAAAATCCACCATTATGAGCCAGCAGCAAGCGGCGGCGGAAGCACCGGACATGAAACTGTTCTGGGGATGTTTCATCGCCTTGATCGCCACATCATTCGGATTCATCATCCGGGCCCTGATCATCGGGGACTGGGCGACGGATTTCAACCTGACGGAAACCCAGAAGGGCGAGTTACTGGGCGTCGGGTTATGGCCTTTTGCCATCAGCATCGTGTTGTTCAGCCTGGTCATCGACCGGATCGGCTATCGGAACGCGATGATATTCGGATTGGTCTGCCACGTCACCAGTGCGGTGATCACCATTTTTGCGAAGGATTACTGGTGGTTGTACATCGGTACGTTCATCGTGGCGCTCGGCAACGGCACGGTGGAGGCCTACATCAATCCGGTGGCGGCGACCTTGTTCAGCAAGGACAAGACCAAGTGGCTGAACACCTTGCATGCCGGCTGGCCCGGAGGCATGGTCCTGGGGGGCATCCTGATCCTGCTGTTGGGGACCAATGTCGGATGGCAGGCCAAGGTCGGATTGATATTCATACCGACCATCGCCTATGCGGTCATGCTGTGGGGGCGTACCTTTCCGGTGAACGAGCGCGTGGCCGCCGGGGTATCCTACCGGGACATGCTGGCGGAGGTCGGCACCATCGGTGCCCTGATCATCAGCCTGTTGGTATTTCGGGAAATCGGGCGGATCTTCGACATGGCGGATGCCCTGATCTGGGGGCTGACGCTGGCGGCGGCGGCCTGGTTCGGCATCACGACCCGGTCGCTGGGGCGGCCGCTTTTCATCATCCTGTTGCTGGTCATGATACCCTTGGCCATTACGGAACTGGGGGTAGACAGCTGGATTTCCGACCTGATGGCCGGGGAGATGCAACAACTCGGCATTTCCGGCGGGTGGGTACTGGTCTACACCTCCCTGATCATGATGATCCTGCGGTTCAGTGCCGGACCGATCATCCACCGCTTGTCGCCGCTCGGCCTGCTGGCGGTCTGTGCCGGCATTGCGGCGGGCGGGCTGTACCTGCTCTCCTCCGCGACCGGAGCGATGATCCTGGTGGCGGCGACCTTGTACGGGGTCGGCAAGACATTTTTCTGGCCGACCACCCTGGGGGTCGTCGCGGAGCAGTTCCCGCGAGGCGGCGCACTGACCCTGAATGCAGTGGCCGGTGTCGGCATGTTGGCGGCCGGTATCGTGGGCGGCCCCTTCCTCGGTTATATCCAGGACACGCAGGTCGCCAAGGAAGTCCGCGCCTATGACCAGGCCAACCAGACCCGTTTGGCGGAAACCTATGTCATCCAGGAGAAAACCGGCGTATTCGGACAATATACCAGTGTCGACCTCAACAAGGTGGAGGCTGCCCCGGAAACGGACCGGCAACCCATCCAGGCCATCCAGGCCGGCGCGAAGAAAGGTGCTTTGGAGACCGTCGCCTTGTTCCCGATATTCATGCTGCTCTGCTACATCGGGCTGCTCTTGTACTTCCGCTCCCGGGGCGGGTACAAGCCGGAGGCGATTTGAGGGGGGGATGACCCGTGCCGGGGTTTCTTACATCGTCGTTTGCCGAATTCGGCCGGAAAGAAGATAACGGATGGATGCCGGGCATCCGTCCGTTATCTTTTTGTGGTACCTGAATCCCGGGCGGAAGCCGGTCCAAGAGAATGGCCCGGGGAAAACAAAATCACGGTTGCCGCGTTATGCATTCATGCGGTACCTACGCCGACATATAATCACGCGCATTCTTTTGGGATTAGTGACTGCTACTATCCTCAATCTCAGTGTGGATGCACCGGATTTCCATCAAAACACGGTAGCGGAAGACTTGTCTTTCAATGACATCGAGTCTGTTGTCGAGTGGTTATTGGAAGATGTCTGTGAAATCGAGAACGCTATTCCAGAATACGACGACGATGACAGTGAGCATGGTAAGCTGCCCAAGCACGACCAGCAATTCCAGCCTTTTTATAAATCCTTTGGGGTCAACATGTCCCTGATCGCCGATTATTCCCGCAAAAACTCCCCTAATTTCGGTATTCTTTTCTTCTCGGACAGAACGGCCACCAGCGAGTTGTTCCAGCCCCCCGAGGTCTAAGCCTCCACAAGCTTGTTGCGCGGTGTAGGCAAAAGTTGCCGCTTCTTTCCAACAAAAGCCGTGTGATCAATGATCACCTGACCGGGTGGTGTGTGTGATTTGCAAGGCCTTTGAAAAATAGCCTTCCCGCACTTTTTTTCTCCGTCGCAAACAAGTTTGTCCCTCTCTTTCGGGTCTCCGTTCAAGGATGCTTCAAACGGCAGGCTGCTGCCCTGTGCTTCCTGTACCACCATACGTTTGTGTTTTCATTCGCATCAGGTACCGGCGTACTCCACCAATCTTTTCCGGCCGACCGTTTCAAGTATCAAGTGTCTCATGACTCCAAGCAGACTTGTTGCGAAGATCCGGCAATCCGGACGCATTTTCATTTCTCTTTCCATTTGAATGCGACAGGAGAGCGGAATCCTGGTATGGCAAGAAGAAAGCACTACGAGGCAGAGAAACGCCATTTTCCCGTGCCGATATCCCGGAAACAGGTTTTTCAAGCATACTGGATTCCGAATAACCACTATTTAAAATGTTTTAAAATGAAAAAATCAAACATAAATAAAGCGATTATTCCATTGACAATGACAATCCTATGGCTCGGATGCCAGTCAGAAAAGCAGGACGATACGTCCATTGGGCTTGAAACGTATCCGGTGACACAACCCATACTGATTGACACGGTGTATGCCCGGGAGTACGTCGCCGACGTACAGTCCGTGCAGCATGTCGAGTTACGGGTACAGGTCGGAGGTTTCTTAGCGCAAATCCATGTGGACGAGGGACAGGAAGTACAAGAAGGCCAGCTTCTTTTTTCTTTGAGTGACAAGCTGTTCCGAGAGGAATTACGACAGGCCGAGGCAGCGCTGACCAGTGCACTGGCGCAGGCCAGGGTAGCGGAGGTCGAAGCGGCCAATACCCGGGCATTGGTTGAGAAAGGCATTGTCGGCAGGCCAGAACTCAACATGTCGGAAGCCAGACTCGAGGCCCTGCTGGCCGGCGTAGAACAGGCCCGGGCTGCGGTTTCGGCAGCTGAACTCAAATTATCCTTTACAAGAATCCGTGCGCCGTTTTCTGGTATTCTTAACCGCGAACCACTCAAGGAAGGCAGTCTGTTGAGCGAGGGTGACCTGTTGACTACGCTTTCTAGCAACAAGGAGGTCTTCGTCTACTTCAATGTTTCCGAAAAAGAATTCTTGGAATGGCAAATGAAGCCGGAGACCGAATGGAAGAAGAACCTATCCCTTCAACTCGCCGACGGGCGGCTGCACCCATACCGGGGCCATATCGAAACAACGGAGAGCGTGGTGGACAAGAATACTGGCAGCATAGCCTTCCGCGCCCGTTTCCCGAATCCCGGGCACGTATTGAAACACGGGTCGACTGGTAAGGTACAGGTCTTCGATCAACTCAAGGAGGTGCTGGTGATTCCTCAAAAATCCACCTTCGAGGTGCAGGACAAGACCTATGTCTTCATCTTGGACCCAGAAAACAAGGTGGAACGGCGCAGCATTGTGCCGAAGCTTCGTTTGGGACATCTGTATGTCGTCGAGTCGGGCCTCACGCAGGCAGACCGCGTATTGTATGAGGGCATCAGCCAGGTTCGCGAAGGGGACAAAATCGATGCGAAGGCCATACCCCTTTCCCAAATCATACCCCTGCTGGCGCAGCTTTGAGAAACCGGGTTTTTATCGCGCGACAAGGTCGCAGGGGGGGTGGATAACCCAGCCGGCTGACCCTGCGCGGCGTATCCGACCTAAATCAATACAAGAACATGTTTAAAATATTCATACATCGTCCGGTATTATCCATTGTCATTTCCACCATATTGACGCTGCTCGGCGGCTTGGCACTGGTTACACTGCCGATGACCCAGTTTCCGGCAGTGGCGCCGCCGGAGGTCAACGTCACGGTGGAGTACACCGGTGCCAACGCCGAAACCGTCACGAAAGCCGCGCTTGTACCGTTGGAACGAGCCATCAACGGTGTCCCGGGCATGAAGTATATGTCCTCCGATGCCGGTAATGACGGTGTCGGCGTGGTACAGGTCATCTTCGAAGTTGGCACCGACCCCGACCTGGCGGCGGTCAATGTCCAGAATCGTGTCGCTTCCGTGATGGGTGAGCTACCGTCGGAAGTGACCCGCAACGGGGTAAAAATCGCCAAGGAAGAAAACGCGATGCTCATGTACCTCAATGTATACAGCCGAAACAACAGCCTGGAGGAGAAATTCCTTTACAACTTCACTGATATCAATATCCTCTCCGAGCTCAAGCGGATCAAGGGGGTGGGTTTCGCCGACATCCTTGGAGCGAAGGAGTATGCGATGCGCATATGGCTCAAGCCCGAAAAGATGCTGGCATATCAGGTTTCCGCCGACGAGGTATTGGAAGCCCTCGAGGCCCAGAACGTGGAGGCTGCACCGGGGAAAGTAGGTGAAAGCTCGGAAAAGGCATCACAATCACTGCAATACGTCATTAAGTACACAGGAAAGTTCAACACGGAGGCACAGTTCGCAAACATACCTGTGAAATCCGCACCGGACGGGCAGATTCTAAGGGTCAAGGATTTGGCCGACGTGGAGTTCGGCACCACCTATTTCGATGTGGAAGCCAGGCTCAACGGTAAGCCAGCCGCGGCGGTCCTGCTCAAGCAGCTGCCCGGTTCGAATGCAGGCGAGGTCATAGCCGAGGTGAAAAGGCGTATGGCGGAAATCAAGGAGACGAGTTTCCTGCCCGGGATGGACTATGAAATCAGCTATGACGTGTCGCGTTTCCTGGACGCTGCCGTCCAGGAGGTCATCAAGACCTTACTGGAGGCCTTCCTGCTGGTCTCCCTGGTGGTTTTCGTGTTCCTGCAGGATTGGCGATCGACGCTGATACCCGCCATAGCTGTGCCGGTGTCTTTAGTCGGAACACTTTTTTTCATACAGCTGTTCGGATTTTCGCTCAACCTCGTTACGCTTTTTGCCTTGGTGCTGGCCATCGGCATCGTGGTAGACAACGCCATTGTTGTCGTCGAGGCTGTGCATTCGAAAATGGAAAAAGATGGCTTGTCGCCCTTGCTTGCCACGGAGAAAGCCATGGAGGAAATCTCCGGCGCCATCATTGCCATCACCCTCGTGATGTCGGCCGTTTTCATACCGGTAGCCTTCATGTCGGGGCCCTCCGGTATTTTTTACCGACAGTTTTCTGTCACCATGGCCATTTCCATCGTGCTTTCCGGATTGATAGCCCTCACGCTGACCCCTGCGCTGTGCGCCTTGCTGCTGAAGCGCACACATGGTGACGAGCCGGATAAGAAAACACATGCGGCCATAAGCTTCGGCGGCTTCAACCGGTGGTATTCACAACTGGAGTTCCGTTACAAGTCCTTGTTGGAGAAGATAGTCAGCCGCAGGGTGATGACTTTCGGCGTACTGGCTGTATTTTGCATGGGTATCATTTGGCTGGGGAAAAGCGTTCCTGCCGGATTCATCCCGAACGAAGACCAAGGCACCTTTTACGCCAGCATCACCACACCCGCCGGGTCCACGCTCGAGCGGACCAAGGCCGTGGTCGATGAAATCACACGCATCGGCCAGGCCCTGGAGTCCGTTGAATCCGTGTCTTCGCTTGCCGGCACCAACATCCTCTCCGATGGCACGGGGGCCACCTACGGTACTTGTCTCATCAACCTCAAGCCTTGGGACCAACGCCGGCAGACGGTGGAGGAGGTGATGGCCTTACTGGAACGGGGCACCTCGCACATCAAGGATGCCGACATCGAATATTTCCCGCCCCCGGCGGTGCCGGGATACGGCAATGCCAGCGGCTTTGAATTGCGCCTGCTCGACAAGACGGGCAGCGGCGATTTTGCAAAGATGGAAACCGTGGTACGCCGGTTCACGGAGGATTTGAAAAGCCGCCCGGAAATCGCCTCGGCCTTCACGATTTTCGATGCCGGGTATCCGCAATACTTAATTTCGATAGACTACGACAAGGCTGCCCAGAAAGGTGTGACAGTGGCAAACGCCATGTCTTCCCTTCAGACGATGCTCGGTTCGGCCTATGCCAGCAATTTCATACGCTTCGGGCAAATGTACAAGGTGATGGTGCAGGCACTACCGGAGTACCGAGCCCGGCCGGAAGACATCTTGAAGCTTTACGTCAAGAGTGATGCGGGCGAGATGGTTCCGATGTCGGCGTTCATGAGCATTGTCCGCACTTATGGCGTTGACCAGGTTACCCGTTACAACATGTATCCCTCCGCCGAAATCAACGGCGAGGCGGCGTCCGGCCGGAGTTCGGGAGAAGCTATCGCCGCCGTACGGGAGGTGGCCGGCACCCTGCTGCCCAAAGGATACGACATTGACTGGGCCGGCATCACGCGCGACGAGGTGGCGACCGGCCATCAGGCGGTCTATATATTCATTATTTGCCTGGTGTTCGTATACCTGTTGCTGGCAGCCCAGTACGAGAGCTTCCTCCTGCCATTGCCCGTATTGCTATCCTTGCCGACCGGTGTCTTCGGGTCTTTTCTTTTCTTGAAAATCATGGGGTTGGAAAACAACATCTATGCGCAGATTGCCATGGTGATGCTGATTGGTTTGCTGGGCAAAAACGCCATCCTCATCATTGAGTTTGCGCAACAACAGTATCTGCGGGGATTGCCCGGTTTCGAAGCGGCTATCCGGGGGGCGTCCCTGCGCCTGCGACCCATCCTGATGACTTCCTTCGCTTTTGTAGCAGGTTTGCTGCCACTCCTGTTCGCCTCAGGCGCCGGTGCGGTGGGCAACCGAACCATCGGCTCGGCGGCGGCCGGCGGCATGCTGATTGGTACGGTGTTCGGCGTGTTGCTGATTCCGGGCCTGTACTTCGCATTCGCCCGCCTTTCGGAAAGAATGACTAGGTCTCCGAACACTTGAGCTTCTCCCGAAGGACCTCACGTACCATGAAATTCATTCGACCGGTACGGACCCGTTTCCGGAAAAGGTTGCCAAAGACCGCCCGGAAGGCGTAAGACGCCGGCGCGGTGCTTTCGACATGGCACACAGTCGCGAAAAAATGAATCAATTCGGCATAACTCAAAATTTTGAGGGAATCCTTTTTCAAAAAAATAACTGGAATGCAATGAAAAACATATCTATAACCCGTATTTTTTTCTTTGTGTCATGCCTGACCTCGGCGATTACGGCATGCAAACCCGTTACCGTCCTCCGGGAGGAAAAGGCGATGACAATCCCGGCGGACTATGGCCGGGACACCGCAGTTGGACCGGATTCCACCAGTCTCGGTTCGACAATCTGGCGTCAATACTTTGAAGATTCATTGCTTCAAAACCAGATAGACGTCGCCTTGGAGGGGAATTTCGACCTTCAGATAGCTGCGCAGCGCATCCGGCAGCTGCAGGCTGGGGTATTGGCGGCGGAAGCGCCCCTGAGGCCGGTCATCCAGTCATCCTTTTCGGCCGGAGTCCGCCGTTTCGGGCTATACACCATGGACGGTGCCGGCAATGCTACCACAGACATCCTTCCTGGCAAACCAGTCCCCGAGCACTTGCCGGATCTTTTCATCGGAGCCCAGGCAGGTTGGGAGATTGACCTGTGGGGCAAGTTGGGAAATCTGAAGCAGGCGGCCCTGGCGCGACTGCTGGCGAGTGAAGCAGGAAGAAGATTGCTGCAAACAGCCGTGGTGGCCGGTGTGGCAGAGATTTACTTCACGCTTCAATCGCTTGACGAGAGAATCCAGATCCTGGATGAATACATTGGCTTACAACAGAACGCGCTGGAGCTTGTGCGTATCCAGAAAGAGGCCGGGATGGCGAATGAGCTGGCTGTAAAGCAGTTTGAAAACCAGTTGCTCGACCTGCGCGGTATGCGGCTCGACTTACAGCGGCAGATGGTCGAGTATGAGAATGCCGGCAATCTTATAGCCGGAAGATATCCTCAGCCCCTGCTCCGAACCGCCTCGTTCTTCGAGTTTGGTCTACCGGATGGTCCGGCGGCTGGCCTACCTGCCGCCCTGTTGGAGAACCGCCCCGATATTCGTGCCGCCGAGCTGGAACTTGCTGCATCCAAGGCCGAACTGAACGCGGCACGGGCCTTGTTTTTCCCGAGCCTGAATATCGGTGCCGTATTTGGAACACAGGCTTTCCGCCCTGATTTCCTCGTTACAAAACCGGCTTCCATGGCCTATACCCTCGCCGGTGGCCTAATGGCCCCCCTGGTCAATCGACGCGCCATTCACGCCGAGTTCAATCGCTCGGATGCCCTTCGCCTGGAAGCCTTGGCGGCCTACCGCCGGACGGTTGTCAACGCATATGCCGAGGTATACTACCGGTTGGCCTTTTTGGACAACCTGGAACAGCAGTTTGATTTGAAGAAACAGCAGATTTCGGCTATTGAAGCCGCTGTAGATGTATCCGGAGAACTTTTCCGCTCCGGCAGGGCGAATTACCTGGATGTATTGACTGCACAACAGCATGCACTTGACACCGAGCTGGAACTGGTCGACCTGCGCCTGCAGCAATGGGTAGAGTCCGTCAACTTATACCGCGCACTCGGCGGAGGCTGGCGATAAATGCTGCTTTGCCGCGTCTTTGCTGTCAACTATCCCTTCTTGAGTCAATCGCAACAATGCCGGGTTTCCAATCCCTGGACGGCAGGTGGAGATAGGAGGTTTTGCGCCTCCGCTTCCTGGTCAGGTGATTCCAGCCTTCGGCCACCGATCCGACTTGAAATAGGCGGTTCCCTTGAAAAAAGCGACCGCCTGGTCTTCCTGGTTCACCACCCGGACATCGTATTGCCCGATGCGATGGGTGCGATGCAGCTCCCGGGCCGTCGCGGTGAGCGTATCCTGCACCCGAACGGCAGCCACATGCGAAATGGCGGTCTCGATGGAAAAAGCCACCCGTCCGTGGCTGTTGGCGGCGAAGGCGAGGGCACTGTCCGCCAGCGAGAAGGCGATACCACCATGGGCGATACCGAACCCATTGACCATTTCCCGGCGGACCGTCATGCGCAGGACGGCCCGGCCGGGCTCCACTTCCACGACCTCCATACCCAGCCATCGGCTGAACATGTCCTTCTCCAACAGGGCATGGGTGATACTTTGGGCGGACGGATCGTCAGGCGGCATAAGGATTGGTTTTAAGGCCCGTCCGGGGAGGGGCGACGGGCCGGCGGGCCGGACCGGGGAGCGACCCCGGGTCCGGCCCGCCGGTTTCAACGGATGATGACAAGGGACTCGACGGAAACCGGCCCCTCCGCATCCGACAAGGACCACCGGTAATGGCCGGCCGGCAGGGCGGGCAGTTGTACGGACAACAAACCGGCCGTCGGAAGAAGCTCCTGCCGCCAGCAGGGCTGCCCTGCCGAGTTGCACAAAGTGGCGGTCAAACGCCCGGACAGGCCGGCCGGCAGCCGGACCTGAAGGGGCTCCCCGCTCCGGACCGGATTGGGAAACAAGCCCCCTTCTGACCCTCCCCCGATTGTCCCCACGGCATTGGCCGCCTCCGTCCGAAAGGCGAATACCCCGGAGGTATCGGTCCCACAAGTGTTTTGGGCGACAATGCGCCAGTAGTATTCCCGGTCCGGCGCCAAGGGGGCGGACAGCGTGAAGGCATCGTCGGCCGTGACCGCCCCGAAAGCGAAGGAAGCGGAAAAGTCGGTCGGATCGGTAGCGATTTGCAGTTTGTACGCCTGGGCGAAAGGAACCGGTGCCCAGTCGAGTTGGGGCAGGAGCGGGACATCCTGGGCCTGGTCGGCAGGTGAAAGCAGGTCCGGCGGATCAGGTACCTGGCCGACGAGCAGCGTCATGCCGACCGTCCCCACCTGCTGGCCGTCATCCGCCTTCAAGAGGAAGGATTGGGGAAGGAAACCGGTACTTGCCAGGTCGGTCAAGGTCAGGGTGACGGCCGTTCCCGGCGGCACCGGATCGGCGGGAAGGACGGCCGTGAAAGGAAGGTCCGTTCCTTCGACGGACAACAGGACACCCGTCGGAAGGAATCCCGACCCGATGGTCAGTCCGAACGACAGCTCCTCCCCCACGCAGGCGGCCAAGGCGGAAGTTTCCGGCACCAATTGCAGGTTCGGGGGAGCGATGACGGGGGCGAAGACCCACAAGCCGGTCTGGATATCCGACACCAGGATATTGCCGGACGGCAGGTAGGGATACACCCCCCATGCGCCGGCATAGAAGTTCGCATCCGGGCCGTCGTAGGTATCGTAGAAGGCGATGCGCTGCGGTACCAGCGGATTGGTGATGTCGTAGACCTGCAGGCCGTCGTAGTAATAGGAAACGAACAGGAGATTCTCCCGGACGAGTGCATTGTGAGGGATTTGGGTCGGGGCGGCGGAGCCGGCATCCATGGTCGCCACGACGTTCATGTCGGAAAAATCCTGGATATCCACCACCTTGACCGGGCTGCCGTGGGTCTCGTCGCAGAGGATGTAATGGTTCCCGTCCGCCGTGGGCCACCCGGAGTGGTTGTAGCCGGCACCCGGGTAGTTGGTCATGGTGCCCAACAGGACCGGACTGTTGGGATTGCTGAAATCGACCACCCACAATCCGTCGGACCCACAGTTCATAAAGCCGATATGGTTGTCGATATGGGCATCGTGGACATAGGGCAGGGAGAAGCCGAAATTCGGAAAAAAGGCCAGCAAGCCGGGGGCCGTGGGATCGGAGATATCGAGGACGACCGTCTTGTTCTGCGCCCCCACCAGGTAAAGGCGGGCGGCGGAGGTATCGATGAACAGGTTGTGGGCGGTGGTGACGAAATCGTTCGATGCGTAGACCTGGTTGACGCCGTCCGGGAGGTTTTGGATATCGATGACCTGCAATTTGGCGGCGCTGCCCTCATCGGCCACACAGTACAGGTAACCGCCGAATTCCTTGAAGTCGCGGTGGGCGACGATAGGGCCGGCGGAGCTGCCCGGTACCAGGGCCACCTCCTGCGGATCCGTCGGGTCGGTGACATCGATGAAATGCATGCCTGCGGTGGATCCGAGGACGGCGAATTCGCGGCCATTGACGGCGATGCCCCACACTTCGTTATAGCGGCCGTCCAGCCAGGGGACGGTGACCAGTGCGTCGTCCTGCCAGTTGCCGAGCAGGTCGACGGGCAAGGGTTGGGCCGGCAGCCGAAGCGAGGCCAGCGAGGCGGCGAAAAAGGCCAGGCGGAGGAAAATCACATGTTTCATCCGCTAAAGATAAGGAATGCAGGGGACAGTCCTCCCCTTTTTTACAGGGCGGAAGCCGGGAAATAAGAGGCGACAAACGCAAGATGTGCGTGGCGTGCAAGCCATGCCGCATCAATTCAGGGAGAAGCGGATGGTCACCCCGCTGCGGACGTTCGTCGTCGGGAAGCCCTGGGAAGTCTTCGGCACATTGCGGCGGTAGTCGAAGAAGAAGCGCATCGACAGCTGCTTGTTGAGCTGGTAAGTAGCCTGGGGGAGGATGGTTACGGTGCGGTTTCCGCGGGTCGGCACCTCCAGGCCTCCGCTGTCGAAGGCATGGAAAGTCGTGATGTCATCCCGGATGGAAAGGTCGAAGGTCACATCGAAGTCACCGGCCTGGCTTTGGTTCCGGTTGCCACCCCGGCCGATGCCGGATTGTTTCTCCTCCTCGGGGCTGGGTTTGCGGACTTTCCGTTTGGGTTTGAGGAAGCCGATTTCCAGGTTCTTCATCTTATAGCCGAAGCCGAGGGTGATTTCGGTACCCTTGCTTTCGTTCAGGCCCCGGTCGAGTTCCACATTCAAGGTTCGGTTGGTCTTGTAGTCGAACTTGAGGGATACTTCGTTCTTGAGGCGCATATCGACACCGATGAGGGGGCTGAACGCCTCCTGGAGTTGGATGTTCGGTGCGCGGAAGCGGGAGTAGAAGTTCAGGTTGTCCGTATTCACCTTGTCGGGGTTGGCGGGGTCGTAGTCGAGATCGGTGGTGAAGGAGCCGACGGTGAGCGTCCCTTGGTAGGCATGATTGAGGGAGAAGCTCTGGAACAGGTCCTGGAAGGGGGCTAGTTTCGCCAGGCCGTTGTAGGTCAGGCGCCAATTGGGTCGGGGAAGGATCTTGAGGATGACATCGCCCATGTAGTTGTTCGACAGGGGCATGGTGGATGGGTCCATGCCGACGTACGCGG
This sequence comes from uncultured Saprospiraceae bacterium, assembly GCA_964573725.1. Lineage (GTDB taxonomy): Bacteria > Bacteroidota > Bacteroidia > Chitinophagales > Saprospiraceae > UBA6168. The sequence goes on along the minus strand of CAZNLJ010000025.1, from coordinate 31,218 downwards.
CGAAGAAAGCCGGCAGGGAGACATTCTGCTGCAAGGGGCCGTAGCCTTTGGGAAAGCCCTTGGCGGCATAGATGGAATCCTCGTGGAGGATGAAGGGATTCTCGCTGAGGCGGCGGGCGACGGTGAGGCGGTTCTGCTCGAACTGTTGGAACAGACCGGAGAGGTCCTTTTCAAACAGGGTTCCCAAGGCGGCATAAGAGATGGTGTAGGAACCGAAGTCCTTGGGGATGTTGTGTTTCATTTCCTGCTGGAAGCGGTTGTCGGGATTATCGGGGTCCAGCAGTTCCACGCGGCGGAAGAACTCGTTGTGGTTTTGCTGCAGGTTCCGTTTCATATCCACATCGATCTTGAAATCGGGGAAGGGTTCCAGTTTGATGCGGCCTTCGGCGGTCTGGCTGTAGTTTTGGACGACGGGGGAGTTGAGGTATTGGTCGCCGGTGATCCAGTTCCAGTTATTGTAGAGCCAATCGCGTTCCGTGTAGTAATCGTCCCGATTGATGTTGGGTTGCATGCCAGCGACGAAATCCCAGCCCGGGGAGGTGAAGTTGTTCATGCCGAACAGTTTGCTGTCGGGCAGGTACCCCGGCACGATGGTGCCGAATTTTTCGGAATACCGGAGGTTGGCGCTGCGCAGGACCATGAGGGGTCGGATGAGGACGCGTTCCAGGGTGGAGGGTTGGCGGTCCTTATCCTTTTCCCGGCGGGCATCCTTACCATTTCCGCCGGCATCGGCATTTCCGTTGTCGGATGAGCCGCCGCCGCGCGGGTCGACATCGCTGCGGTTGTTTTTCCCGGCCCCTTTGCCGGCCTTACGGTCGCTGCGGTCGTTGCGGTCCTTGCCGTCGGCACTGCCGAGGGCGGCGCCGCCGCTGTCGCGGCCGCCGCCTTTTCCGCCGCCTTTGTCGGCGCCGCCTTTTTGGGGAGCCTTGCTGCCGGTATCCTTGCCGCGGCCGCCGTCCCGGTTGCTGCCGGGCCGGCTCTTGGTATTGATTTTCTTGAGGTAGCCGGAATAGTTGTACAGTTTTTCGAAATCGAGGTCACCGTCGATTCCGCGGGTATTCCCGTTCTGGATGACGTTGCCGAGGCTGAGGGCACCCGGGGAGAGGCTGGCGGCGGACCAGCTGTAATCCGCTTCCCAGCGGGCCTTGACACTGACCCAATCGAGGAAGGGGAAGTTCTTCAGCGGCACATTGTAGCTGGCGTTGTAGCTGTGGCGGTAATTCTTGGTCCGGCCGAGGGTTTGGAGGTTGCCGAGGATGGAATCCCGCCGGTACTGCGCGACATCCGGGATGTGGAGCGGGTCGTTGGGTGCGAGCAGGCTGCGTTGCAGCATGCGGGTTTCGTCCGGTTCGTCGATCACCCCTTGGTTATCGGCGTTGAACTGGAACTTGAGGTTTCGGGTGATGTCCCACTGCAGGTCATAGAACCGGTTCCAGAGGAACTGCTTGTTGAAATAGGTATTGAGCAGGGGATTGTCACCGGCGAAACGGTATTTGGTGGTGTTGAAGCGGCGGTCGAGGTCCGTGCTGAAGCCGAAGGAATTGGGCAGCGGATTGAGGTTCAGGTCCTTGACGAACTTGAGGTACTGGTCGTTCTTGATGGCTTTCTTGAAAGGTTCGATATAGGTGGTCTTGCGGGAATACTTGTAGTCGATGGCGCCGCGTCGCCGGGTGATGACATCCTGTTCGATAATCGGGTCGCGGCGTCTCGTTTCGTCGAAGCCGTAGGTGAAGCTGAAGTTGGCGAGGTCCCAGGGCAGCGGGACCTTGTCGGAGCGGGTCCTTTCCTTTCGGACGTTGGTGAAATTATAGGTCTTGATTTCGGTGACCTGCTGGGCGCGTTCCCTGAGTTCCTGGCGATCCTGGGGCGTCTCGGCCAGCTCGAGGTTGTCCTTCAGTTCGATATCCAGGTCATAGGGGTCGAACTGCGGGTTTCGGGTTTCGTTGGAGTAGGCGAAATAGAACGGGATATTGACACCCATTTTTTCCGGCAGGAACTTATCCAGGGCGATTTGGGTGGCGATATCGTAGGACGTGATCTGTTCGCGGCTCCGTTCGAGGAGTTGTTGGTCGAGGCCGCCGAAGCCGATGGTACTCACCTTACCGGATAGGGAGACGGTACCGAGGTCGGCCAGGGTCAGGTCGAGGCGGGCGGTGGCGGCGGCGCCGCCGCGTTCATCGAGGCCGAACACGCGGAGTTCGTTGACCCAGATTTCCACGCTTTTCCGGTCGGACGGATCCGGGCTGCAGGGATTGCCGGCCGGATTCCGGACACCGATCATCACGGCCTTGGTGAGACCGAGGTTGGGGTTGCCTTTGATCCGGACTTTGGCGAGGGGGTTTTCCGGATCCGGGTAGCCGTCCACCGGCCAGACCTTGCCCAATTCGCCGTTTTGGTTCCGTTCGATCTTGACGGTCTTGAGCAGGTCGAAATCGATGCTGAAGTCGTTTTCCCGGGGCCAGACCACACGGGGATAGCGGGAATCGCTATAGGCGATGGAGGAGTCGCGGGACAAGGTCAGCGGGAGTTCGTATTCGTAATAATTGTTCTTGAAGTCGGAGCCGATCCGGATGAAGACGGACAGGTCGCCGTCCTGGAGTTCCTCGAATCCGTTGCCGCAATTGATTTCCTCCCCGTGGACGAACATCTTGAGTTTCTTGAACTGGCGGAGGTCTTCCTGCATGTTCTTGAAGATGGCGCGGGCATCGCCGTCCTCGAGGTCGCAGACGCGCAGGGAGAGGGAGGCTTCGTTCTGGAGGGCGTTGAGATTGACCCCGAGGGCTTGTTCCCGGCTGATACCGGGCGGCATGATATAGCCGAAAGGCGTTCGTTTGCTGTTTTCCTCGATATTGACGGTATTGACATCGAAGGCCGTGAGGTCGACCCCTTCGTTACCACCGAAGGCGGCGCAGGGGGTGCCGAGGGATTGCCGGTAGCGGCGCCATTGGTTGCGGACCAGTTCGAAGGTGGCGAAACGGAAGTTGACGGGTTTTTCGAAGTCCTTGAGATACATCCGGACAAAGCGGATGGAGCGGAAGTCGCGGATTCCGCCGACCTTTTTGAAATTGGGGTCGGTATCCAGCAGGTTGAGGGGCACCCGGAAGCGGTACCAGACCCGGCGGCCGTCGTCGCTGACCACCTCATCGGTGATGAAGGGGTTGTTGTCCTTTCGGATACCGCGGTCGCCATCGAACTCGATGGGGATGCGGTATTGGAAATAGCTTTCCGTTTCGTTGAGGGTGCGGTCGCCGTCGAGGTCCTCGCTATCGGGGAGGAGGGTGGAGGAGGTGACGAAGGTTTCGCCGGTGTTGAGGGGCGTGTTCCCTTCCGTGCCGTAGAAGCGGCTGTACCGTTCGAGGACGGGTACGCTGGAGGGATAATCGCGGAAGTGGCGGAAGTTGTCGTTGGAGGGGTCCGCCTCGATTTCCTGATAGACGGCCGGGGCGAGGCCGGTCTGGCAGGCGGCGAGGAAATAATCGAACTTGACGGCCTCCTCCGCATCGGAGAGTCCGTCGAGGCCGACATCCTGGGCGTCGCGGTTGTTGGGATTGATATCGAAGGCGGTTGTGATCTGCTGGGAGAGGGGTACCTTACCCCAGCCGGTTTCGGTGGTACGGAGGCCTTGGGTTTCGGGGCCGGGGAGGCCGTTTTCGAAGAACTTCCGGGAGTCGAGCATGATATCCTCGGAAATATTTCCGAAATTGAGGTAGATATGGCCGTTCATGCTGCCGTCGGAAGCTTCGGGGTTTCCGCTTGCCGCCCCTGTGGTATCGAGATAGGGGCTCATCATCCAGAACTCCACGAATTCGATGTTGGCGGTCTGGAAGTCGTTGGTGGTGATTTGCCGCATGATACCGGCCCAGCGGGAGCCGGGTTCGCGGAGGGTACCGTCAGAGTTGAGGCCTTCCGAGAAGGCGGTACCCTGCGGGACATCGAAGTTGTAGGGGCCCCGTTGCAGGGGGTTGTAGGAGAGGTCCAGGATTTGGGCGTAGGTATCGCCGAATTGGCCCTGGGGGGTGAAGTTGGGGAAAATTTCCTGTTGGGTGATGGGTTGGGTATAGGGGTTTCCTTGTCCACCGCCACGGAGGCTGGGATCGATGCGGTACCAGTTCAGCCGGGCGCGGTTGACGCCGCTGAGGGTGGTGTCGCGGAACTCGGATTCGGGAAAGAAGGGGTTGTTGTTTTCGCTGTCGTTCTGGGGGATACTGGCCATGACCCAGCCGTTGGTGCCGATAAAGGGGACGCGGAGGTCGACGGAGGAGACGCTGCCCTCGAAATCGTCGAGATAATTCACCCCGCCCTTGTCGTTATCGGCGGTGGATTCGTTGATGGCCCGGGAGTGGCCCGGTTTAAGGGCGGCCGTTTCGGCGGTGAAGGTGATGTTGGAGGCTTGTTTGGTGGAGTAGAACGGCAGTTTGTCGATGGCACGGGTCAGCCAGGGCGCCTCCTTGCTGTAGTTCATATCGAGGCCCACGATGCGGTTGTTGATGGGGTCGTCTCCGATGTTGACCTTTTGGGTGAAGGGGCGCTCGAAGAGATGGAGGTAAGTCCCGCCGATGGTCAGGTGTTTGCTGGCGGTGAAGTCGGCCCGGAGCCCCAGCATCGTCTTGGTCTGGAAGCCGAAGAGCGTATTGTCCTCGAACTTGATGCGGATGGGCACGCCGGCATTGAGGACGGCATCGTTGAGGATGGTCACCCGGCCGATCTGGTAATCGATCTTGTAGTCGCGGTCCTCCACCAGCACCTGGCCGCCGGCATTCACGGTAACGGAGCCGGGCGGGATATTGAAGGCGCCGAGGGAGATTTCCGAGGAGACGCTGGATTTGTAGGAGCCTTCGATGGTGAAGCGGTTGAACTCCGCAAATTCGCGGGCATTGAACAAAGTTTGCGAATAGAGTTGGGGATAGCCGAACTTGGCCTGGAACTGGGCTTCCTCGATCTTGTCCGTCAGGCCTTTGCCGAATGGTTCGAGCACGGGGAACATAATGCGGCCGTTGCGGGGGTTGATGGTCAGGCCGGGGATGAAGTCGAAGACCCCGTCCGGTTGCGGGTCGTTCTGGACATTGAGTTGGTCGAGGTTGAACACCCGGAGGAGGGGGATCCCTTCGAGGCTGGATTCCGGGAGGAACCGTTTCTTGCCTTTGCCCGGGTCCTCGTAGAAGATGTCGAGTTTGAAATCCTCGCGGGAAACATTGTAGGCGCCGATGTTGTAGACGTTCTTCATCATGAGGTCCCAGGTCGGGAGGTCGACCGGTTGGATGGTGCTTTTCAGCAACTTGACGAAGAGGACGTTCTGCTGGGTGGTATCGGCGTTCTGGGGGATATCCTCCGCGATCTGGCCCACCTGATAGACGGAATCGCCGTAGGAATATTCGAAGGCGACACCGACGACCTGGTTCGGTTGCACGTTGATGTTGAGCGAGATGAAACCGAGGTTGGGATGGAAGGTGAATTCCGTCGGCGACAGTCGGCGGGCGGTGACCTTTTCGAAGTCCTTCCCTTGCTGGAGGTTGAAGGGGGGGGATTTCAACCGGGCCACCACGCGGTCGACGACCTTGGTCTGGGGGTCGCCGAGCATGGTTCCGTAGATCGGGTTGGCATAGTTGTCGGGCAGGGCCTCGCCGTCCAGGTCGGTGTAGACCGGCACGGCCGGCGGCTGCATCCCGGGGGAGTTGTTGGTGACGCGGCCGGTTTCGCCGAGGTCGGCGATGGCGACGATATCGCGGATTTCCTGGGTGGCGTTGCGGGTGTCGGTGACCCACACCTGGATGTTCTCGATGGTGAACAGGGTTTTGATCTGCGGCAGGTTGCGAAGGGCGTCCTCGAAGTTTTCGCGGTTGTAATGGGTGAGGAAAAAGTGGCGGTTTTCGTCGTATTCGTCCACATTGACCTCGAATGTTTGGAACTGGCTGCCGCCTTGGAGGACGATTTCCTCCTGTTCGGATTTCTGTTGCGAGGCGACGGCGGTGAGGCGGAGCCGGCCGAACTGAAGTTCCGTCTTGAGGCCGAAGAGGGATTGGCTGCCGGTGATCAGGGAGCCGCGGATGGGCAGGCTGACGTTGCCGGCCTCGATTTTCTTGATGATATCGTCTTCCCCGAAAGCGTCCGTATTGTAATCGAGTTTCATGACGTTGTCGAAGTCGAAGGTCGCCTGGGTGTTATAGTTGGTCTTGAGTTTCAGTTTTTCACCGATGGAGCCTTCGACGTTCATCATGATGTCCATATCGAAGAGGAATCCGCCGATGCGCTGTTGCCGTTGGGTGTAGCTGGGGTTTTGGGTGTTGGAGAATTCGGCGCCGAAGGTCAGGTCGATATTGCCCTGCGGACGGATGTCGACTTCCGTACCGCCGAAGAGCCGGTCGATGAGTTGGTTCTTGACATCGATCTTGGCGAGCGGGTCCGGCCGGCCGGTGGTGCCGAGGGCGTTCCCGACGCCCGACAGGTCCCGGAAATATTCCGTTTCCTGTTTTTGGTACTGGTATTCGAGGAACTCCTCGAAGGTCATGTAGGTAGGTGGGCGGAAGTAATCGTCGCCGATGCGTTCGTAGAGGATATAGCGGTCCGTTTCGGGATCGTACTCGATGGATTGCTGGACATCGGAGGGGTCCCGGAGGTCGAAGGGGTTGTTGACAGGGTCGTTGATGAAATCCCCGGCACGGTCCTGCAGCGGGGGGATGGTATCCAGGGAAGCCGGCGGCACCAGGAAAAGGGCGGTCGTATCCGCGGCGGTGCGGACCGGAAGGTCGAACAGGAATCCCGGCCCGTCCGGGCCGGCCGATATTCCGACGGGGAGTAAGCTACAGGCGACCACAAAAAGTAAACAGTAACGTCGTACGCTATTCTCCATAGGGTGTAAAACAGTAACTTCGTGTAAGGCTTGCGGGTGACCCGGACATCCGGGAAACCATCCTACGGACGGCGGGCGGACCGGTTTCATTCGGTACCCGGGACGTTCGGAGGCCGGCCCGTCGGCGGAAAGTATCCGCAGACGGAGATGCGGTAAAGAAAAACAAACGCCGCCCGGGGCGGCACTTCATGCCGTTGCATGATTTTAACATTTCGACCCCTTCGCGAGGGCGGCGGCACCCGGGCCTGACCGGCAAAAGGGGGCGGGAACCGTCGGGGAGGGGCGGGGGTGCCCACCGACCGGGGTGTCCATCCGACGGAGCGGGCAGGGACCGTCGGTGACCGGACCGCCTTTTTTCAGGACAATTGTTTCAGGGAAAGCCGGATGAGCTCTTCTACGGTTTTTACCAGGGGTTGTTCCTGCAAAACTTTGTTCAGGGCCTTCTGCGCCTGAATTTTATTGACCTGCAAAGACAATAAGGCTGATAACGCTTCTTCCCGGATCGTATTGTCCGCCGGCGTGGGGAAAGCGGGCATTTCGCCGCCGGATTTCAGCAATTTCCCTTTCAGGTCGAGGATGATCTGCTTGGCGGTCTTCGCCCCGACGCCCTTGACTTTGCGCAGGGCGGCCTCGTTCTCGCCGATGATGGCGGCGCGGAGCTCATCCGGGGGCATGGTGGAAAGCATGACCTGGGCGGAGGACGGTCCGATACCGGAGACGGAGATGAGGTGGGTGAACAGCTGCCTTTCCTCATCGTCGGCGAAGCCGTAGAGGGTATGGCTGTCCTCCTTCACATGGAAGTGGGTCAGCAGCTTGGCTTGTTCCAGCTTTTCGATGCGGGCATAGGTGTTCAGGCTGATGTGGATGAGATAACCGATGCCGTGGGTTTCCAGCACCACATAGGTCGGGGTCTTGTGTACGATGGCACCTTTTACGAAGGTAATCATGGTGTTCGCTCGTTGTAGGGCCGGTGCGGGCCGGCGGTGCGGCATCCCGGGGGTCGGCGGCGGGAAACCGGGGAATCTGGTTGAATTCTGCCGCGAAGGTAAACAATTATACCCGCTTGCACATTTCAGAGTAAACCGAAGCTCATCCAGTCATGCAATACACCATCCGGGAAGTCGCGGAGATGGCCGGCGGGCAGTTGGCGGAGGGAACCGGAACGGGACAGGTGGCGCACCTGTTGCTCGACAGCCGCCAGGTCGTGTTTCCGCAGACGTCGCTTTTCATCGCCTTGCGGGGCCGTCGGCACGACGGGCACCAGTTCGTACCGGCGTTGCGCCGGTCGGGCATCCGGAGTTTCCTGGTATCGGACCCTTCGGCTCTTCCGACCGCGGAAGACGGCCTCCCGCCGGCCGATTTCATCCTGGTTCCGGACACCCAGCTCGCTTTCCACCGCCTGGCCGGTCGGCATCGGCAGCGGTTCGGCCTGCCGGTCGTCGCGGTCACCGGCAGCAACGGCAAGACCATCGTCAAGGAATGGCTCTTCCAGCTTTTGCAGGAAGACCACCATGTGGTCCGCAGCCCCAAAAGCTACAACTCCCAGACCGGCGTCCCCCTGTCCGTGCTCCAGATTGCCCCCCACCATACCATCGGCCTTTTCGAGGCGGGCATCTCGCGCATGGGTGAGATGGAGAGATTGGCCGACATGATCCGGCCGGACATCGGTATCCTGACCAATATCGGGCCGGCCCACAACGAAGGGTTCCCGGACCTGGAGACCAAACTCCGGGAAAAGCTGTCCCTTTTCCGGACGGCCGGAACGGTACTCTACAGCGTGGACAATCCCTTGGTCGCCGATGCGATGCGGCAGCAACTGCCGGGCCGCCGCCACTTCACCTGGTCCATGACCGGCCAATCGGCGGACCTCCGGGTCACCGCCGTCCGCCAAGGGCCGTCATCCACCCGGCTGACGGCAAGCCCCGGTTCCGGAGATGACCAGGCCCAGGAGCTGACCATTCCCTTCTCCGATGCGGCAGCCGTGGAAAACGCCATCCATTGCTGGGCACTCCTGCAACTCCTCGGCATCCCGCCACAGCAGGCCGCCCAGCGGATGAACCGGCTGGAACCGGTCGCCATGCGGCTGGAACTCATGCAAGGCCTTCATGGCTGCGTCATCATCAACGACAGTTACAACGCCGACCTCGCCTCCCTACATATCGCCCTGGATTTCCTCGAACAACAGAGCACCGTACCCCGGCGGACCGTCATCCTCTCCGATATCCTGCAAAGCGGCCAATCCCCCATGGCCCTCTACGGAACCGTCGCCCGCCTGCTGCACGGCAAGCAGGTGGACCGTTTCATCGGCATCGGATCGGCGGTCTCCCTCCTCAAGGACCTCCTGCCCGAACACATGGACAGCCGCTTCTACCCCGATACGGCCGCTTTCCTGGAGGATTTCGACCGGCTGACATTCCGGGAGGAAGTGATCCTGCTCAAAGGGGCTCGCCGGTACGCTTTCGAGCGGATTGCCCACCGCATGGCCATCCGCTACCACCATACCGTCCTGGAAGTGAACCTCGGCGCCCTGCTGCACAACCTGCGGGTCTATCAGGGACTCCTCCGCCCCGGCACCCGGACCATGGTCATGGTCAAGGCCGGTGCCTACGGCAGCGGCAGTGTGGAAGTGGCCCGGTTGCTGGAATTCCAACGGGCCGACTGCCTCTGCGTCGCGTATGCAGACGAAGGCGTCGCCCTCCGGAAAGCCGGAATCCGGCTGCCCATCCTGGTCATGAACCCCGAGGCCGCCACTTTCGATGTGCTGCTGGCTAATGCCCTGGAACCGGAAATCTACAGCCTGCGGCTGCTCCGAGGCTTCCTCGCCTTCCTCTCCGCCCAACCGGAAAGCCGCCGACCCGGCCGCCACGGCCCGCATGCCCGTCAAGCCCTGCACCTCAAACTGGAGACCGGCATGCACCGGCTCGGTTTCGAAGGGGAAGACCTCCCCGAAATCATCGCCCTGCTCGCCCCGTACCGGGATACCGTGCGGGTCGACTCCGTCTTTTCCCATTTGGCCGCGAGCGAAGACCCCGCCCACGACCCTTTCACCCTGGACCAGATCCGAAGGTTCCGGAACATGTATGAACAACTGGCCACCGGATTGGGATACCGCCCGCTCCGCCATATCCTCAATACCAGCGGCATCGTCCGCTTCCCGGACGACCAGATGGAAATGGTCCGGCTGGGCCTCGGGCTCTACGGTATCGACAGCACCGGCCGACTCCAGGACCGGCTCCAGACCGTCAACACCCTCAAGGCCACCATCTCCCAAATCAAGCTGCTGGCGTCCGGCGACACCGTCGGCTACGGCCGCAAGGGTGTGGCGCTGGGAACGCTCCGCATCGCCACCATCAGCATCGGTTATGCCGACGGCCTCCAACGGAAGGCCGGCAACGGCCGCTACAGCGTCCTCGTCAGGGGCCAACGGGCCCCCATCCTCGGCAGTATCTGCATGGATATGACCATGGTCGACATCACCCACATCCCGGACGCCCGGGAAGGAGACCCCGTCGTCATCTTCGGCAAGGACCTCCCGGTCGAGGAACTGGCCGCTTGCCTCGATACCATTCCCTATGAAATCTTCACCGCCGTATCGGACCGCGTGAAACGTATCTACGTGCAGGAATGACCCCGGCTCCCGCCGCGGCCGGTCCCGCCGGAAAACCTGGATGGCCCATGAAAACGGACCCGCAAGGACGCCGCCCTTCGAAATCGACGGAAACTTCAAGTCCCTCGCCCCTGATACCCGACCCGCTGCTCCGGGAGTTCCTCGAGGAAAAGGCAGCGGCGTTCAACTGTCCCGCATTCGTCGCGGAAGACCCTGTGTCCGTCCCCCATCGCTACCACCGGCTGGAGGATGTGGAAATCGCAGGTTTCCTGGCCGCCACCATCGCCTGGGGCAGCCGCAGGACCATCCTCCGGAACAGCCACCGGCTGATGGACAAGCTCGGGGACAGCCCCTACGATTTCGTCATGCACGCATCCCCGGGACAGGTCGACCGGCTGGAATTCATCCACCGCACCTTCCTGAGCGAGGACCTCCGCACTTTTGTCTACGGCCTGCGACACGTCTACCTCGCATACGGGAACCTGCGCTCCCTTTTCGAGCGATACGCAGCGCCGGAAACCCTGCAGCCGGCCATTTCCCGGTTCCGCAGCGAATTCTTCCGCCTCCCCCACGCCCGCCGGAGCGAGAAACATATCTCCGACCCGGCGAAAGGCAGTGCCGCCAAACGCCTGAACATGATGTTGCGCTGGTTCGTCCGCCACGACAACCGCGGCGTAGACCTGGGTATCTGGAACGGTACGCTGCAAGCCGCCCAGCTCTCCTGTCCGCTCGATGTCCATTCCGGTCAGGTCGCCCGGAGCCTCGGCATCCTCTCCCGCAAACAAAACGATGCCGCCGCCGTCCGCGAATTGGATGCCGTCCTGCGAACCCTCGACCCGGCAGATCCCGTCAAATACGACTTCGCCCTGTTCGGCCTGGGCATTTCCCGCGAATTCGACGGCCTCTTCCGGCGGAACCAGGGCGGAAAACCCGATTCCAAGGGATTGCCCGCACAATAATGCGCCGGCTGCAACGTTTCCAAACAGGGAGACACCCATATCCGGAAAACACTATCTTTGCCGCCCCGACGGGGTCCTATCCCGCTACCGACTCACGAACGGACCACCACGATGACCGCCACCTTGACCTACACCTTGCTGCTCGCCGCCATCTATTTCGGCATCAAGGCCATCCAATCCGCGGACCGCAAAGATTCCTGACCAAGGCCCTCGGCTTGGCCCGGAGGCCCGAGCCAAACACCCGATCGTCGCCCATGCGAGCGCCGCAGCACCCATACCGGGCAGGCCGTCCCCGGGCCGGGAATTTTCCCTGCGGCACGGGAAGCGGATGTGGCGGGGAATGCCCGCGGTCCGGTAGGTTCCCCTCATCTTTCGCACCTTAAAAACCAAATCGGATATTTTGATGGCAAGGTTCGCATGGTTGTATAAAAACATAAGCTACTCCCAACCAAAGGGGCTTTATGGTGCTTCCCGCCTTTTGGACAGGGCGGCCGGCGGCGCGCTTGGTCGCAGCTCCGCGCCCTGTTTGGTGCGGGGCGTGGCACATCAGCGGGTTTGATGCCTAATGACAACAGAAAATCAATGTTTTGCAATCAATTATTTTGTAGGGTTGCGGTGCGGGAGATGAGGCTCCCCATTCGGAAAAGACGATCGGAACCGCGGCAGGCACACGGGTAGGAAGGCACTACCTGTTCCCTTCCGCGCGGGAAGCGGGAACCGATCCAGGTCGGTCCGACGGTTGGCCAGGCTTACGGGCCTTGGCGCCTTGCCGCCGGGATGCCGGCAGGTGGGATCCGGGTTGGGTTGCGGTTGGGCGGGGAAAAGCCGGGGCCGGGGGAATCCTTCCCGGCTTGCAAGCGGCGGAGCAAACGGAAACCAGGCAATACCGGAGCATCAGGACGATTGCCCGGCCGGCCGGAGCCGATAGAGCGGAAAGCCGGCCAATCCGGTCCTTTGCAGGAAATGGCAGCAGGATACCCGAAGGACGCCGAGTCCGTACCGGACACTCCGCCGGAAATTGATGGAGGAGGCCTCCGCAAAATATTTGGTGGGACAAGTCACCTCCGCGATATCGTAACCGGCGTAGATGATCTGGGAAAGCATCTCGTTGTCGAACACGAAATCGTCGGAGTTCCTTTCGAAATCGATCCGCTCCAGGACATGCCGGCTGAAAGCGCGGTATCCGGTATGGTATTCCGACAACTTATATCCGACCAACAGGTTCTGCACAAGGGTCAGCATCCGGTTGGACAGGTACTTATACAGCGGCATCCCGCCCCCGAGTGCACCTTTCCCCAGGATCCGGGAGCCCAGGACCACAGGATAAAGGTCTTCCCCGATGATGTTGACGAAGGAGGGAATCAACCGGGGCGTGTATTGGTAATCCGGATGCAGCATGATGACGATGTCCCCTCCCAGCTCGAGTGCCTTGCGATACAGGGATTTCTGGTTGCCGCCGTAGCCGGTGTTCCGCTCGTGCACCAGGATGTGCCGGATTCCCAGCTGCCGGGCACGCGCGACCGTATCATCCCGGCTGGCATCGTCGCAAAGCACCACCTCGTCCACCAGGGGAAAAGGAATCTCGGCATATGTCTGCGCCAGGGTACGTCCGGCGTTGTATGCTGGCAGCACCACTATGACCTTTTTTCCGTTGTACATAAAATCGAATTAAGTCCGGATGCGGGATGCCCGTCGGGGATTACAGGCCACATCTTATTGCGGGAAAAGCGCACGGACCGGCACTCGCCGACGACCGTGGGCAAAGATAAGGAACCCACGAAACTTCGGCCTTCTCCCCCCTTTCGGAATAGGGTACCACTTTTTTTTATACTTAAAAATTTGATTTTCAAACACTTTAAAAAATAATTAAAATCAAAGTCTTAAAAAAAAGGACAAGAAAAATTGAAAATCTTACGGTATATTTGCAGAAGGCGTGTCTCGGAAGCCTGTCGGGATTCGTATCGAACGAACCGGCCGGCGGCCGGAAACCGCCCATCGCTCCCTCCACATGAGTACCCATCCCTTTCCGCAACGAGATCCGTTGCCTGAAGCCGCCTGTCCGCCGTGCGGAATCGGTCCGGGCCTTGTGCAGGACCTTTCCGGCAGTAAAAAAAGGCCTTCCTACTCAGAATTCCGAACCTACCGGCGGAAATCCTTGAAATATCCCTTGGCAATCACTTTATTTACAGAAGACTTGTCGATTCCCGGCCCGACGGCCCGACCCCGGGCGGAAAGGATCCGGGGAAGTGCGTGGGGCACGGAAGAAAGGGAGTCGACCCGTCAACCCTATTCGAGATGGAGATGCAAACAACCACTTACACGCACCGGATCGGCATGCGGCAGGGTCGGAAGCGGTTCCTGACGGCCCTTTTTGTGGCGGGCGTCGCCTGGCTGCAGGCCCAGGACATCCACTTTGCGCAATTCTACAATTCGCCATTGACATTGAATCCTGCCTTGACAGGCGTATCGGCCGGCGATATCCGGCTGACGAGCGTCTACCGCAGCCAATGGCAGACGGCGGATGCCCCGTACCGGACCTTCCAGGCGGGCGTGGAGAAGAAGTTCTATTCGCCCAAGCACGACACCTGGTGGCTGAGTGCCGGCATGAGCATGTTCTACGACCGGGCGGGGGACGGCAACCTGTCGACGACAAACATTTCCTTGTCGGGGTCATTCACCCGGAAATTGGATGAGGAGAACTTCCTGACCCTGGGCCTGGCGGCCGGCGTGGGTCAACGCCGGTTCGAGTTCGGCAAATACACCTTCGACAACCAATGGGTCAGCGATGTCTTCTGTGCATCGTGCCCGACCCACGAAATTTTCGACATCAACAACATTTCCTATCCCGACCTGGCGGCCGGCGTGAACTGGCGGGGCCAGCAAAAGCGGAAGCGGACCAAATTGGACGTCGGCGTCGCGCTTTTCCATTTCAACCAACCGGACCAGAACTACCTTCCCAACGACTACAGCCCCCTTCCAAAACGATACAGCCTATACATGCTGCCCACCCTGCAGGTCGCCCCTTCCAGCGACGTGGTGGCCAACCTCAGCGCCCAGGTACAGGGGGGCTATTTCGAGGCCCTCGCCGGCTTCGGTTACCGCTATCACCTCAGCACGCGCCGGTCGCGGGAGATGGCGGTCCAACTCGGTGCCGGCTACCGTTTCAACGCCATCGGGGATGCCTTGACCCCCGCCCTGGAAATCCATTACCGGGACCTGCTCGTAGGCTTCAGCTGGGATGTCAACGTCTCCGGTTTCTCCACGGCCACCAACCGGAACGGCGGTCCGGAGCTGACCCTCCGCTATATTTTTCACAAGGTCTATCCCATCCGGGCCTTCAAGGCCTGCCCGCTCATCTAACCCCTGCAACCGATACCGAAACGACACCTACAGGCTATGAACAACATCATTCTCACGCTCCTGCTGTCGTGGTCCGTCCTCTTGCCCCTGTCCGCCCAAACGGCCCGCCAGTACCTGCGTGCCGCCGCGGAAGCCGCCGGGCAACAGAACTATTACGCCGCCATGAAGTTCTACCAGGAGGCCATTGCCATCCAGGGCGAAGACCCCGAAATCCTGTTCGACTACGCGGAGGCCGCCCGCCAATTGCGCTCCTATACCTTCTCCGACACCGCCTATACCAAGGTCCTCCGCAGCCCAGCCGCCGGCCGGTACCCCATGGCCAGGTTCTGGCTCGCCATGGTGCGGAAAAAACTGGGCCGGTATGAGGAAGCCCGGGACGATTTCCGGCAGTTCCTCACCGTCGCCCCGCCGGATTCCCTCACCGCCATCCGACTGGCCACCGAGGAAATCACCTTCCTGGACCGCCTCCTCTCCGGCAGCCGGCAGCCCGACCCCTACGTCCAGCTGGAACGGCTGGGCAACCACATCAACACCCCTTCCAGCGATTTCGCCCCGGTCCTCGCCAACGGCTTGCTCCACTATTCCTCCTTGTCCGAGGCCAGGCCGTTCCGGAACGAACAGGATCCCCGGCAGTTCTCCATCCTGCAACGGGTCGACCTGGACACCCGGAAAGTCGAACAGCTCCCCTTCAACGACCCGGTCCGCCATACCGCCCATATCCGTTTCAATACGGACCATTCCCGGATCTACTACTGCCTGTGCGATTACGTGGACCGATCCACCGCCGTACGTTGTGAGATCTGGTACCGACCTGTCCTCGGTCCGGATTCCTATGGCGAAGCGGTCAAATTGCCGGAGCCGGTCAACCTGGCCGGGTTCACCGCCACGGACCCTTTCGTCGGTTACGACCCGGAATCGGCCGGCGACTGGCTCCTCTTCGCATCCGACCGACCCGGCGGACAAGGCCAACTGGATATCTGGTCCGTACTCGTGGACGAAACCGGCCAATGCACGGCCCCGACCAACCTCTCCGCCCTGAACACACCGGGAAACGACCTCTCCCCCTTTTTCCATGCCCCGAGCCAAACCCTCTATTTCTCGGCCGACGGCCGGGAGGGGTACGGCGGATTCGACATCTACCAGGCGTCCCGCCTCCCGGACGGCAGTTGGTCCGCCGCCCGGCCGCTATCCCCGCCGTACAACAGCAGCTACGACGACCTCCATTTTTGGCTCAACGACAAAAGGACCCAGGGATTCCTCGCCTCCAACCGGCTCGGCAGCCTCACCCTCGAACCGGAATTCGAGGCCTGCTGCGACGACCTCTACCAATTCTCCATCGACCTGGTCGACCTCTCTGTCCTCACCTTCGACCAACGCGACAGGCAACCCCTCCCCGGCGTCCGGCTGGAACTCCTCGAACTGTCCGATGACGGAGATGCCTTCCCCCTCGCCGTCCGGGAGCTGCCGACCCCCGTCACCGCCTTCGAACTCCGGAAGGGCGTCCGGTACCAGGTCCTGGCCTCCAAGCCCGGCTTCCTGCCCCAAGTGCTGGACCTGGACCTGCGGCAACCCGAATTCCAGGACCTGCGCACCCTGGAAAGGAAAATCTTCCTCGTGCCGGAACGGGCCGACCTGCTCGTCTCCTGCTTCAATGCCCGGACCGAAAACCCGATGCTCGGGGTGGAAGTCCGGCTGGTCGTGGACGGTCAGGAAATCGATTTCCGCCGCAACCCGGACGGCCATACGGTCCGGTTTTCCCTCGAACGCGGCCGGCGCTACGAGATCATCGGCAACAAGGTCCCGTACATCCCCGACACCGCCTTCGTCGACCTCCGCGAAGACCTTACCAACGCCCTGTTCGAAGTGTCCCTGTACCTGACCCCCAAAGGCATCGAGGACTTTCCGCCCCTCAGCATCTATTTCGACAATGATTATCCCGATCCCCGCTCGCGGAGCCAAACCACCCGCACGGCCTACCGCGAGAACTGGGAACAGTACATGGGACGGAAGGACCAGTTCATCCGGGAATATGTCCATGGGCTGACCGGTCCGGACAGCCTCTTCGCCTACCGACGGATGGAAGCCTTCTTCGAAAGGGAAGTCAACAACGGCCTGCTCAGCCTCGACGCCTTCTGCGAAAACGCCCTGGAAGTCCTCCGGGACGGCGGATTCCGCATCGAACTGCGTATCCAGGGGTTCACCAGCCCCCGGGCGGATGCCAATTACAACCAAAACTTGTCCGAACGGCGCTCCGATTGCCTGCGCAACCACTTCCTGACCTGGCGGGACGGCGCCCTCCGCCCTTTCGTCGAAAACGGTATGATTTCCATGGAGGTCATCGGTTATGGCGAGAAACTTGCCCCCCAGCATATCAGCGACCGCCTGGATGACGAACGGAACAGCATCTATTCGGTCGTCGCATCCAGCGAAAGGAAAGTATCCATCATCGGCGCCCGGAAGGTGGCCGACCCCAACTGACAGGCGCCGGTTCCGCCGGCCCCGCCCCATGGCCAATACCATCGATCTTTTTGCGAACCAAACCCATCCGGTCATGAAATGTCCTGTATACCGCCCGCCGCTGCTCCTTCCCGCCCTGTTCGTGCTGACAGGTATCCTCGGCTCGGCCCTGCCGGCTGCCGCCACCCATATCATCGGGGGGGAAATCAGCTACAAAAGCCTGGGAAACAATAAATGGCGTATCATCCTCGACGTGTACCGGGATTGCAGCAGTGCAGAGAACGCCGGCTTCGACGCCCCGGCCCGCATTTCCCTCTTCGACGATGCCGGCACCTACCTCTACAACCTGAACCTCAACCCCTCGTTCACGGATTCCATCCCGAGCAACATCCTCGGCGACCCCTGTGTCGCCCCACCGGACAGCATCTGCGTCGAATGGGCACATTACGAAGGCACCACCATCCTCCCGCCCTACGGCGGCGGGTATTATATCTCCTACCAGCGCTGCTGCCGGAACGAAGGGATCGTCAGCATCGTCAACCCCCTGGAGACCGGCGCCACCTACTGGACCTACCTGTCTGCAGCATCCATCCAGGCGGATAACTCCAGCCCCTATTTCTCGGAACTGCCACCGGTCTACGTCTGCGTGAACAAGCCGCTGCATCATCCCTACGGTGCCGAGGATATCGACGGGGACAGCCTCGTATACGCCTTTTATACCCCCTTCACCGGCGCGGAGGACGATTCCCCCCAGCCGCCGTTCTCCTCGCCGCCCCCCTACGGGAACGACACCGTGGTCTGGATGCCCGGCTACGGCCTCTCGCAACTCCTGGGCTTCTCCTACGACCCGCTCCACATCGACCCGGCCACCGGCCTGATCACCGGCACCCCCCTGATCCAGGGCCGGTTCGTCGTCGGCGTGGAAGTCCGTGAATACCGCAACGGTGTCGAATTGTCCGTCATCCGGCGCGATTTCCAATACAATGTCGGCATCTGCCAGGAAATCGTGCCGGTCATCGAGGCGCCGGCCACACAATGCGACGACCTCACCGTCGCCTTCGACCAGGATACCGATATCGCCCAGCACTTCCTTTGGTATTTCGATTGGCCCCACGACACCTCCCTGGTTTCCAACGAGCCCGCCCCTGTCTTCACCTTCCCGGATACCGGCCATTATACCATCCGACTGGTCGCGGAGCCCGGCAACCAGTGCGAACAGGACACCACCTTCTCCCTTTTCCTCCAATACAACTCGCTGACGGCCGATTTCGACCTCGTGCTCAACGATTGTGAATCGGAATCCTTCCTGGTGCTGACCGACCGTTCCGAGGATACCGTCTCGCCTGTCAACACCTGGCAGTGGACGGTGCTGTCGGACAACGGTGACTCACTGACTTCCGACGAGCCGAACCCGGTATTCCCCCTCGTCCAACCCTCCGCCGGCACCGTCACCCTGACCGCCGGTTCTCTATTCGGTTGCGAAGACACCCATACGATGGATTATGCCACCGGTGGCGGCAATCCCCTCGATTTCCTGCCGGACACCATCCTGCTTTGCCGGGGGGATACCGCCCGCCTCAACCCCGCCGGCGCATTGGCCGGCTTTTCCTACAGTTGGGGCGCTCCGGTCCCGGCCGACCAACAGGACCAGCCCGACCCGGCGGTGCAGCCGGATTCCACGACAACCTATCCGGTCACCATCTATGCTTTCGGCAACCTTTGCAGCTTATCCGCCGAAGTGACCGTCCTCGTGTTCGAACCGGTTTCCCTCGCCTTCGAGGCCGACACGGACTGCGATGCGCGGGTCGTCCGCTTCGTCAACCAAAGCCAACATGCCCCTTTCGGATATGTGTGGGACTTCGGTGACGGCACCACCCTTTCGGACACCTCCACCCTGGATACCCCTACCTACCAATATCCTGATTACGGCAGCTACACCGTGACCCTGGCCACCGCCCCGGACGCCGTCTGCCGGGATACCGTCCAATCCGACCTGACCCTGACGGAGAAGGTGCTTTCCGCCGCCTTCGGCTATCAGCTCGAATCCTGTGCGGAAGATGCCCTGACCCTGCAGTTTTCCGACCTCTCCCAAAACAGCCTGGGCAATACCGCCGACTGGAGCTGGGTCTTCAGCGGCATTTACAACGACACCCTGACCGGGCCCAACCCGACGGTGGTCCTGACCCAGGAAGGCGACCTGACGGTCCATCTGACCATCACCACCGACGAGGACTGCCGGTCCGCCTCCCTGCCGGTATCCATCCCGGTGGACCTGACCGAGCTTCCGGACCTCCCTGACGGCAGCGAAACCCTGGGCTGTCTCAACGGCGGGGTGACGCTCAACCCCAACGGGAACCCCGCCTACACCTACGCCTGGTCGCCGGCCGCCGGCCTCAGCTGCGCCGATTGCCCCAGCCCTTGGGCCAATCCCGGCCAGACCACCACCTATCAGGTCGTGGTCCGTCACATTTCCGTCGATACTTGCGACATCACCCGTCAGGTCACCGTGACCGTCCCGACCGACCTCGCGGTATCCCTGCCCAACGACCTGCTGACCTGCGATTCCTCGGTCACGCTGGTCGCCGCCGCCGACCTCCCGCCGGCGAGCTGGACCTGGTTCGACGACGCGGCAGCCGTCATCGCCACCGGTACCGACATCCTCTCCCTCCCCGTCAGCGGTGACCGGCAATATGTGCTGCAGGCAGCGGATTCCCTGGGATGTCTGTATGCCGACACCATCCGGATCACCGGGGGGCCTGTCGACCTGGCCGCCGCCGGTGACCAGGTCCTCTGCGCCGATACGCTCCCGCAGGTCGGCGCAGACAACCTCGACCCGAACGATATCCTGACCTACACCTGGTCGCCCGATGACGCTTTCGACGGCCCCGTCGATATCCCCTACCCCGCTTACCTCCCCGTCCCGGGCACCCGCTGGGTCTATGTGGAGGCGGAAAACCAATGGGGCTGCCAACTGCGGGACAGTGTCCTCGTAGCCCTCGTGGATGTCGACCAAAACCTGGATTTTGATTTCGTCGTCGGTTGCGACGGTTTCCAGGTCAGCTTCACCAACCTCAGCACCGGCACGGCCAACCACCCCTTCCAATGGCATTTCGGCGACCCGAACTCCCCCGCCGACAGCTCCTCCCTGACCAATCCCGGCTACCTGTACCCGACGGAGGGCACCTTCCTGGTTTCCCTGACCATGGATTACGACCTTCCCTGCGTGGACACGGCATTCCGGGAAATCCAGATCGAGGAAACCCAGTTCCTGACCGACTTCGAATATGATTTCCTGAACTGCGACGAAGACAGCATCCAGGTCCAATTCCTGGATGCCACCCAACTGTTCATCAACAGCATCGACATCACCTGCTGGGAATGGACCACCCTGGACGGACAGTCCGCCTCCACACAAAACCCGGTGTTCACCGCTTACGCGGGACAACCCTTCGGCATCACGCTCAAGGTCTGCACCTCCAATGGTTGCGAAGGTACCCGTTCCGCCCTGCTCAACTTCGACTTTCCCGTCGTCACGCTGGCCGACACCATCTACCTGTGTCCGGGAGATTCGGTCGACCTGTACCCCGGCGCCGTCGGCGGATACCTGTACAACTGGGGACCCGACCTGGCCCTGAGCGACCCGAGCAGTCCCAACCCGACCGCCTGGCCCTCCGCCACCCAGACCTATACCGTGGACATCACCACTTTCACGCTCGACACCTGTCAGCTCAGCCGCTCGGTGACCGTCGTGGTTCCGGAAAAGATCTCCCTCACCACCACCGGGGATACGCTGACCTGCGGCCAACCCATCCAGCTGGTCGCCGGGACGAACGGCGTTCCGACCACCATCGACTGGTATGACGGCCAGGGCAACCTGATCGCCGGCAACAGTCCCGCCGTTTCCGTAGACCCGGACAGTGCGGATACCTACTTCGCCGTCGCCACGGACAGCTACCAATGCACGGACACCACTTCCCTGTCGGTGTTCAACCGGCAACTCGACCTCCTGCTTTCCGGCGGCGGGGTCATCGACACCTGCCCGGCTCCTTCCTACGACCTCTGTGTCACCAACCTCGACGGAACCGACGACCTGGTCTTCGAATGGTCGGCCGGGCAAAACGGTACCGTCCTGGATTGCCCCGACTGCGCATGCGCCACCGTCCAGACCGTACCAGGCACCCAAACGACCTTTTCCGTGGCCGTCTCCAACCAGTTCGGCTGCGAGACGGTGGCCGAGCTGGACATCACTACCTACGTGTTCGATCCGATTTTCCGCGAACTCATCGTCATCTGCCCGGACGTACCCACCCCCATCAATCCCGAGGCAGCCGGCTCCGGCCTGAGTTACCAGTGGACCCCGGCCGTCGGACTCAGCTGCGCCGATTGCCCGGACCCGACCGCCACCCTGACCGAAAACCAATTCTATCAGGTCACCATCCAGGGATTCAACGGCAACGACATCTGTTCGCTGACCGGCACGGTACAGGTGCAGGTCAACCCCGCCATCGCGCTGCAGACCACACCGACCGATACCGTGATCTGCGATGCGACGGACCTGACCCTGCAGGCCCTGCCCGGAAGCAGCCTGGTGACGGACATCACCTGGGGTACGGACCCTTCGCTGACCGTCCCGCTCGGCAACGGACCTTCCCTGACGGTCACCCCGTCCGCTTCCGTCACCTACTTTGCCGTGGCGACGGACACCCTCGGTTGCCGGGATACCGCCAGCGTCACGGTGGATGCCTATCCGGTCGTCACCAACCTGGATGACCAATTCAACTTCTGCGTGGAAAAAGGACCGCTGACCATCGCGGTCACCAACCTGGATCCCGCACAGGTCCTCTCCTACCAGTGGTCCCCCGCCGGCCCCATCGTCGACGCAAATGCAGACAGTGCCGTCGTGACCGTGGATATCGACGCCACCACCACCTTCACCGTCACCGCCACCAACCAATTCGGATGTACGGCGACGGAATCCGCAACGGTCAGCTTCCTGGATATCGCCAACCTGGTCGGCGACATCCTGCTGGAGGACGATACCATCATCCTCGGATCGGGGGAGAACACCCGGCTTGTGCTTCCCTTTTTCCCGGGATACACCTACCAATGGTCACCGGAGGACGGGCTCGACGATGCCGGCAGCCACCAACCCCTGGCGGAGCCGACGGAAACAACCGGCTATTCCGTCCTGGTCACGGACCCGGCCGGCTGTCAGGTGCTGCGCGCCGATACGGTCTTTGTCATCAGCCCCGATTGCCGGGAACCCAATATCTTTGTTCCCAATGCCTTCACCCCGAATGGGGACGGGGAGAACGACTTCCTCTACGTCCGCAGCGCCGTCATCGACCAGGTGGAATTCGCCGTCTACAACCGCTGGGGGCAGCAAGTCTTCGAAACGACCGACCTGTCCGTCGGCTGGGACGGGACCTTCAAAGGAGAGCGCCTGGCGCCGGACATGTTCGGCTACTACCTGAAGGCCACCTGCTTCGACGGGCAGACCTTCTTCCTCAAGGGGAATGTCACCATCCTGCGTTAGGTATCCGCCCGCTGCCGGTGCCTCCCGTACCGGCGGCGGGCGGCTCCCGGTCCCGACGGGGAGGGATACGTCCGAAAACGGGGGCGGCGGGGTGCGAGGGAGTCCGGCTCAGATCAGTCCCCTGGATTTCAGTTCCAGGTACTTGCCGATGGTGGCCACGGAAAGTTGTTCCGGCCGGGTCAACACACATTGGATACCGTGTTGCCGGAGGACCCGGGCCATCGTCTGTTGGCCTTCGAGGAAGCGAAGGGCGGCGGTCTGGGTGTAGATGGCCTCCACCGTATCCGCCGGCTGGAGGGCAAAAGCCTCGATTTCCGTATTTTCGAAGAAAACCACCACGAGCAGGTGGAGGCGGTTGATGCGGCGCAGCAGGGGCAGGACCCTTTCCAATGCCGGGAGGCTTTCGAAATGGGTGAACAACAACAGCAGGCTCCTGCCGTTGACGAGTTTACGGGACACCTGGTACAAAAGCTCGTAGTTGGCCTCCACCGGTCTTTCCCGTTCGTTGTACAAGGCCTGCAGGATGGTCGACAATTGCCGGGGTTTCCGGTCCGCCTTGATCGTTGCCCCGAGTACATCGGAAAACGTGACCAATCCCACCTTGTCGTATTTCAGCAGGACGATATTCGACAGCGCCAGGGTGGTGTTGACGGCATATTCCATCAGGGTGAGTCCGTCGAAGGGGTTCCTCATGACCCGGCTCTTGTCGATGAGGCAGTAGACCTGTTGGGAACGCTCATCCCCAAATTGGTTCACCATCAGCCGGTTCGCCCGGCCGGTCGCCTTCCAGTTGAGGCTGCGGTAGTCGTCTCCCCGAACGTAATCCTTGATTTGCTCGAACTCATAGCTGTGGCCGATCCGCCGGATCCTGCGCAATCCCTGGTGGCGGCTGACCTGCCGGAAGGCCTGGAGCTCCATGTTACGCATGTGGAGGACCGAGGGGTAGACCGGCACCACGGCCGGGGTCCCGGCCTGGAAACGGCGTTGGAACAAGCCGACGGGCGTCCGAACGAACAGGTTGGTGACCCCGAACCCGTACGTCCCCCTTTCCAGGGGACGGATATCGTAGACCAGGGTCTGTTCGCGGCCGCCTTCCAGGGACACCTCGCGGGAGAAATCCCGAATCTGGAGTTGGACGGGCAATTCCTCCACCACTTCCACCAGGAACCGGCCCCGCCGGGGCAGGGATATCCGCAGCCGGACCTGCTGCGGGTCGCCGAGCGAAAAAACCCCGGGAAGTTCCCGAACCGCCTCCGGCCTGCCGGACCGGTACAGCCGCAGCAGGTCCCACCCGGCGAAAAGCCCCGCCGCGACGAAAAACGCCAGCGCCACCGGGAACAGGAAAGCGAATGGATAGGCGGCGGCAAACAAGGCCGCCGATACCAGATACAGCAGGAAGAAACGGTCGGTTAGGTAGAGGCGCTTGAACATGACGGCCATCCGCCGCCGGACCAACGATTTCGGCGGCCAACCACGGCCGGCCGGACCGACTCCGGGGCGGTAGGGTAAAGTTCGCCATTTTTTACGAGCCCATCACCGACCCACCCAAAACAATACCGTCGGATATCCTAATTTGCCTAATTTGGCGGTTCCGGGGACAAAGCCCCCGGCGCTCCTTCCTGGTGCAGCACCGTCGGGCGGACCAAGGCCCACCGCTGCGGAAGCCGCTCCCTCGGGAATCAAAACCATCCGTCGCATGGCTGAAGACAAACGCTTGTTCCTGCTGGACGGACACGCCCTCGTGTACCGTGCCCACTACGCCTTCATCACCCGGCCGCTCATCAATTCCAAAGGCTGGAACACCAGCGCCATCAACGGGTTCGTCCGGATGCTCGTCGACCTGATCGACAGCCAGCAACCGACCCACCTGGCCGTATCCTTCGACCTGCCGACCCCCACATTCCGCAGCGAACTCTTCCCGGCGTACAAGGCGAACCGCGACCAGCAACCCGAAGACATCTCCTTCGCCATTCCCTGGATCATGAAAATCCTCGATGCCTGGAAAATCCCCATCCTCACCCTCGAAGGATTCGAGGCGGACGATGTCATCGGCACCGTCGCCAAAAAGGCGGAAAAGGAAGGGTACAAGGTCTTTATGGTGACCCCGGACAAGGATTACGGCCAGCTTGTCTCCGAGCATATCTTCCTCTACAAACCGGGCCGGCAAGGCAATGAGGTCGAGATATGGGGTACAAGGGAGGTCTGTGAAAGCTGGGGCATCGACCATGTCGGTCAGGTCGTGGATATGCTCGGCCTGCAAGGGGATGCCGTCGACAACATCCCGGGCGTGCCGGGCATCGGCCCCAAGACGGCCGCCAACCTCCTGGCCACCTACGGGAATATCGAAAACCTCCTCCTGCACACGGCCGAAATAAAGGGAAAGAACAAGGAACGGCTCGAAACTTTCGCAGACCAAGCCCTGCTTTCCAAGAAATTGGCGGTCATCGACATCGCCGCACCCATCGATTTCGACGCGCATAATTTCGACCTCGAACCTTTCGACAGGGATACCTTGGCCGATATCTTCCGGGAACTCGAGTTCCGGACGCTTGCCGAGAAGATCCTCGGCACCCCGACCGCCGCCGCCGCGAGACCCCGGAACACAATCGTGCAAGGGAACCTCTTCGAACCCGCGGACACAACCGATCCGGGGCAGGAGGAAGCCATCGCCCCGGTGCTGGCCCACCATGCCGTAGCGGAACAGACCCTGGAGGACACCCCCCATACCTATCATATCGCCGACTCGGAAGCCGCCTGCCGGCAACTGCTGGAAGCGCTGCTGGCCTCCCCGTACTTTTGTTTCGATACGGAAACCACCGATATCGACGCCAACCAGGCGGAACTCGTGGGCATGTCCTTCGCCGTCAAGCCCTATGAAGCCTGGTGGGTGCCCGTACCCGCCGACCGGAAGGAGGCCGGGGCCCTCGTCGAGATCTTCCGCCCTCTCTTCGAAAAACCGGGAACGGTGAAAATCGGGCAAAACATCAAGTACGACGCCATCGTCCTGAAATGGTACGGTATCAACCTGGAAGGTCCCTTGTTCGACACCATGCTGGCCCACTACCTCCTGGAGCCGGAACTGCGGCACGGCATGAATTTCCTGGCGGAAACCTATTTGAAATACAAGCCCATCCCCATCGAGACACTCATCGGAAAAGGAAGCCGGCAACTGACCATGCGGGAGGCCGACCCCGCGAAGGTGGCCATCTATGCCGCGGAGGATGCCGATGTCACCCTGCGCCTCCACCAATTTTTCGAACCTCGCCTGCATGCGGAAGGATTGACCGAACTCTTCGAAACCCTCGAACTCCCCCTCGTCGAAGTGCTGGTGGACATGGAGTACAACGGCATCCGGCTCGACACGGCTTTCCTGCAGGCTTATTCCGCCGAACTGGACGAGGCGCTCACCCAGGTGGAACAAGACATATACCGGCAGGCCGGCCAAACGTTCAACATCGCCTCCCCCCGGCAAATCGGGGAGATGCTTTTCGACAAGATGAAAATCCCCTACAAGGGCGCCCGGACAAAGACCGGTCAATATGCCACCGATGAGGCGCGGCTCCAGGAACTCGCCGGCGAATACCCCCTGGTGGAGGATATCCTCAAGCACCGGGGACTCGCCAAACTCAAGTCCACCTACGTCGATGCCCTCCCTGCCCAGGTGAATCCCCGGACCGGCCGGGTGCACACCTCCTTCAACCAGGCCCTGGCCGCCACCGGCCGCCTCAGCTCCAACAACCCCAATCTCCAGAACATCCCGATCAAGACCCCGGAAGGCGCCAAGGTCCGCGAAGCCTTCATCCCCCGCAACGAGGACTATCTTTTGCTGAGCGCCGACTACTCCCAGGTCGAACTCCGCCTCATCGCCGCCATCAGCGGCGACGAAGCCATGCTCGAGGCCTTCCGGAAGGGACAGGACATTCACCGGGCCACCGCCGCCCGCGTGTATGACATCCCTTACGAATCCGTCAGCCCGGAACAACGCCGCCACGCCAAGACCGTCAACTTCTCCATCATCTACGGAGCCGGCGCCACCAACATCTCCCAACAGCTGGGCATCCGCCGTTCCGAAGCGAAAGACCTCATCGACACCTACTTCCGGCAATACGCAGGCCTGAAGCACTACATGGAGGAAACCGTGGAATTCGCCCGCCGGCACGGATTCGTCAAGACCCTCCTCGGTCGGCGTCGCTACCTGCGCGATATCGGCAGCCGGAATTCCCTGGCCCGCAGCAACGCGGAACGCATGGCCATCAACACCCCCATCCAGGGGACGGCCGCCGACCTGATCAAACGGGCCATGATCTCCATCCACCATGCCCTCAAGACCGGATTCCCCCGCACCAAGATGATCCTCCAGGTCCACGACGAACTGGTCTTCGATGTCCCCCGGGAAGAACTGGAGGCGGTCCGGGACCTCGTCACGATACACATGACCCAGGCCATGCCCGACCTGGCCGTTCCGCTCCTCGTAGAAACCGGCAGCGGAAAAAATTGGCGCGAAGCCCACTGACCCGTTGCCCTGATTCCACCAACACCCGATATACTCGAACCGATGGCCCGACACCGCACCCGCATCCCCTACCCGCCCGACACCGAATACGGTGACTTCTACCAATCCTATGTCCGGCGGATCGATCCGGACGAAGAGATCCTGGAATGCCTGCGACGGGGTGCCCGGGAACTGACCGGCCTCCTCGGGGATGTCCCCGCCGCCCACTGGTCCGTCCGGTATGCGCCGGACAAATGGGACCTGCGCACCATGGTGCTCCACCTCGTCGATGGCGAACGGGTCTTCGCCTACCGCGCGCTGCGCATCGCCCGCGGAGATACCACCCCCCTGCCGGGATTCGATGAGAATGCCTTCGCCGCCGAATGCGGGGCCGGGTACCGTAGCCCCGCCTCCCTCCTCGCGGAATACCGGTCGGTGCGCCGCGCCACCCTGTCGTTGTTCCGGTCCCTCCCCACCCATGCCCTCAGCCGCACCGGCACCGCCAGCGGCTGTCCCGCTTCCCCCCGCGCCATCGCGTATATCATCGCCGGCCACGAACGCCACCACCTGGCCCTGCTCCGGGAACGCTACCTGCCCCTCCTGCCCAAGCCGTGACCCGGTATTTTTAAAACTATTTGTTTTTAAATCAAAACAATTTCCTACTTTTGCCTGCCGACGGGTCCCGAACGGACCCCAACCGCCCGCAGACAGCAGACAGGAAAGACCCGCCGGTTCGACCGGCATTCGGATTACCGGTAAATACTAAGCGACATGGCATCCAAAGGCACCACTCCTCCGGACCAAAACGGCAACCCCGCCGAAGACGGACAAACCGGCCCCGCCCACCGGGAAGGGCTCCTGGTTTCCATCTCCGGCATGTACGAGGACTATTTCCTGGATTACGCAAGTTATGTCATCCTGGAACGGGCCGTTCCCGCCATGGAGGACGGCCTCAAACCGGTACAGCGGCGCATCCTGCATGCCATGTTCGAAAAGGAGGACGGCCGCTACAACAAGGTGGCCAACATCATCGGCAACACCATGCAGTACCACCCGCATGGCGACGCCGCCATCGGGGAAGCCCTCGTCAATATGGGGCAACGGGAACTCCTGATCGACACGCAGGGGAATTGGGGCGATTTCCGGACCGGTGACGATGCGGCGGCAGCCCGCTATATCGAAGCCAGACTCACAAAATTCGCCCAGGATGTCGCCTTCAATCCCCAAACCACCCAATGGCAACTGAGCTACGACGGCCGGAAGAAGGAACCTGTCTTCCTGCCCATGAAGTTTCCCCTCGTCCTGGCCCAGGGGGTGGACGGCATCGCCGTCGGCCTGTCCACCAAGATCCTCCCCCACAATTTCATCGAACTGTGCCGGGCATCCATCGATGTCCTCCGAGGAAAGCCTATCCGGCTGTATCCTGATTTCCAGACCGGCGGGACCATCGACGTCTCGGACTACCAGGGCGGCGAACGCGGCGGCCGGGTCAAATGCCGCGCCCAAATCGACAAGGTCGACAAGAACCTGCTCGTCATCCGGGAAATTCCCTACGGGACCACCGTCCCCAACCTGATCGACAGCATCACCAAGGCCGCGGAGAAAGGAAAGATCAAAATCAAGAAGATCGACGACAACACCGCCGCCGCCGTCGAAATCGCCATCGAACTCGCCCCGGGCGTCTCCCCGGACCTCGCCACCGATGCCTTGTATGCCTTCACCGATTGCGAAATCTCCATCTCTCCGAACGCTTGTGTCATCCTGGACAACAAACCGGTCTTCACATCGGTCGAAAACATCCTCCGCATCTGTACCGAACAGACCAAACAGCTGCTCCGGTGGGAATTGCAGATCCGCCAACAGGAACTCGAGGAAAAATGGATGTTCGCCAGCCTCGAAAAGATTTTCGTGGAAAACCGCATCTACCACCATATCGAACAATGCGACAGCTGGGAACAGGTCGTCGCGGTCATCCATGCGGAACTCCGAAAATATGTTTCCACCCCCTCCGACCAACCGGGCGAAAACGACCCGCGCCTGCCCCTCCTCCGGGAAATCACCGATGACGATATCACCCGACTGACAGAAATCCGTATCCGTCGCATCTCCCGGTACAACGCATTCAAGGCCGACGAACTCATCGCCCGCACCCTCGAGGAACTGGCGGAAACCCGCCATCACCTCGCTCACCTCGTGGAATATACCATCTCCTGGTATGAACACCTGCTGGACAAATACGGCAAAGGCCGCGAACGACGCACCCAAATCTCCGGTGGCTTCGAAGCCATCGAAGTCACCCAGGTAGTGGCTTCCAACGCGAAATTGTACGCCGACCGCAAGGAGGGATTCGTCGGCATGGGCCTCCGCAAGGAGGAGTTCATCTGCGATTGCTCCGATATCGACGATATCATCGTCTTCCGCCGCGACGGCCGCTTCGTCGTCACCCGGATCGCCGACAAGACTTTCGTCGGCAAGGATGTCATCCATGTCGCCGTCTGGAAAAAAGGGGACGAACGAACTACCTATAACCTGATATACCTCGATGGGAAAAAAGGAATCAGCCGGGCCAAAAGATTCAATGTCACCGCCATAACCCGCGACAAGGAGTATGACCTGACCACCGGGGAACCGAACTCCAAAGTGCTCTACTTCTCCGCCAACCCGAACGGAGAGGCGGAATTGGTCACCGTCACCCTCAGCCCGACCTGCTCCGCCCGGATCAAGGTGTTCGACTACGGCTTCTCCGAGCTCGAAATCAAGGGCCGTAGCTCCCAAGGTAATATCGTGACCAAATACCCCGTCCGGAAGGTCGTCCTCAAAGAGGCCGGTCAATCCACCATCGGAGCTATCCGCATCTGGATGGATGAGGTGAGCGGCCGCCTCAATACCGATGAACGGGGCCGCTACCTGGGGGATTTCGATACCGGAGACCAACTCCTCGTCCTCTACAAGGACGGCAGTTACGAAATCGTCGATTTCGAACTCACCAAACGGTTCGAAGTCAACGACCTGGCGGATATCGTCCGGTTCGACCCGGAACATACGGTGGTCAGCGCCATCCATTTCGACGGCCACAAGGAATGGACGCTCGTCAAACGCTTCCGCATCGAGACGACGACCACCGGCCAACGGTTCTCCTTCCTGACCGACCACAAGCAGTCCCGCCTCTCCTTCGCCACGGCTGCCGACCATCCGGTCGTCCGCTATGAATTCAAGGAGAAGAACCGGAAATTGTCCGCCACCGTGGACCTGGCCGCCTTCATCGATGTCAAGGGCTGGAAAGCCATCGGCAACAAGCTGGTGGAACACAAACTGCAGGCCGTGACCCTCCTTCCGCCGGACGATAACCCGCCGCCGACGACCGCCGACCCCGATGTGACGGACACCGGGATGCCCGCCCCCGACGCTTCCATCCATACCGGAGATACGATCGAATTCGATATCCGTAAAGGGGAACAAGGGACTTTGTTCTGAGCATCGGGCTCCCCTCCGCCGGGCCTGTATCCGACGGGATTCGATGCCTCGGATGTATTGCCGATGCACCCCCCCGTATGTGCATTCCTGTCCATCCCGAACAGCCGAACCCAATCCCGCCCCATCCGCTCCGCGGGGAATACGGAGCGCTTTCACCACCCCGGTGGTCCCAACCCTGAATTCCCTACCCAAGCGGCCGGGAACAATCCCCCGTCGTCCGTCCAATTCCCGTTTTCCAGTAATCTCATCTTCCGCACCTCAATCCTGCAAAAT
Source organism: uncultured Saprospiraceae bacterium (assembly GCA_964573725.1). Lineage (GTDB taxonomy): Bacteria > Bacteroidota > Bacteroidia > Chitinophagales > Saprospiraceae > UBA6168. The sequence continues at coordinate 213 of CAZNLJ010000025.1, read as the reverse complement.
CAGTAGTAAAAAACGGTCTTTGACAAATAGTGCAGAATAGTTAAGGCCTATCGGAAAGCCTCGGTTAGGTTACCAAACCTTGCGATTTGGTGAACGTACGTCCCGTCAGAATTCCCGATCCAACGGATTTCCCGCTCGGAATAGCAGCCGGTTACCCAACCTTTGCGATTTGGTAGCCGTTCGTCCCGTCAGAACACGTTTACCAAACCTTCG